>CAZECF010000020.1:0-63976 GCA_964510335.1 uncultured Bryobacter sp.
CCGCCCCCGGGCACCGTCTTCCTTGGCTGGAATTCAGCCGACATGCCTTTCAGCACCAACTTCATCGGCCTGCATTATCCACGAGGTTCCTGGCGTCGTATCGCCATCGGAACCCGCTCGCCAGACCGCACCGCCAATATTTCCGGTCAAACCGCACCCGCCAATCAGTACTACCAGATGACTTACAACCTGGGCTTGACCGAATCCGGCTCCTCCGGCTCCCCCATCATTTCCGAATCCGGCCAGATTTTCGGCGTGCTCAGCTACGGGCCTGTACCTCCCGCGGGCCGCACCATTTGCGATCTCAACCCGCAGCGCGCCGGCTACGGCCGCTTCTCCAGTTCCTTCCCGGCCTATCGCCCCTTCCTCGACGATGAAGCACCGCCAACTCTAACTCTGTCCAATACCAGCCTCTCCTTTGAAGTACAAAATTCCACCGTCGTTGGCAGTCCGACGGCTTCGGTCTCGCTTCGCTCCGAAGGCACCGCACCCACCGCATTCACCCTGGCAACATCAGTAGCCTGGCTCCAGGCCCGTTCGAGCGTCTCCCAGGTTTCCGCCGCCGCCCCCGCCAGCCTGACGATTACACTGGACCCGCGCACCCTCACCACCTCCGGCCTCCGCACCGGCTCAGTGACTGTCAGCGCGGGAACTCTCGTTCCGCTGGTCATCAACGTGAGCGTAAACGTGCTCAACCGCGACAGCTCCGTTACGCTCTCCGTCAACCCGAATCCGGTGATCCAGTCTGACCCCGACCGCGACGGCTTCTCCTTTTTCTACACGATTTCAGCCGCCGAAACCGCCGGCGTCGCTACAACACTCACCAGCCTCACCATTGGCGGCACGAATTTCTCCGCCAATATCCGCGACTGGTTCGGCTCCACCAGCCTGAACGCCAACTCCACCTTGCAAGTAGCTCTGCGCGGACGCAATATCACTGTCCCGGGCGAAGTCGTTTTCACCCTTGGCGGCACGGACAACCTGAGCCGCCGTACCTGGACTCGCACCCTTAGCGTCCCCTTCCGGCCCAAACCTGCCCGCGGGGAAATCACCCTCACCAGCCTGCCGCTGCAAGTTCAGCAAGAGGCCGAGTTTGAGGATTGCCCCTGGCTGCAATACCTGCTCGTGACAGAAACCAATGGCTTCCCGATTCGGCTGACGAAGCTCATCGCCGACGGCGACGACTTGAGCTCGGAGATCGCTGGCTTCTTTGATTCCGACCGCGTCCCCGCCCGCGGCGCCGTGCTCGGCGGAATCTGCTGGTCAGGCATCCGCCCGCCCGATCAGTTGGTCGTTTCCGTCGAAGGCGAAGATGAGGCAGGCAACCGGCTGAGCTCCAGCGTAACCACCCGCTTTGTCGGACCCGTCGCCGACCCGGCGGAATTCTTCACCACGGTAAACACCGTCAGCCTTTCGGCTCTTTCCAATCGCACCACCCCGCTGAGTCCGGTTCAAATTCCCATCCGCGCCAGCCGCAACAACGCACCCTGGACCGCCCGCCTGATCTTCAACCAGCGGGAATCCTCCTGGCTTGCCGCGGGCCCACTCTCCGGAAGCGGACCGGGCACCATCACGCTGACACCCACGCTCACCGGGCTCGCCGAAGGCGAATACTCCGCCTTGCTCTTCATCGAATCCACAGCCACCCTGCCTCAGTTGCTCTATATCCCGATCACTTTCAACATCGTCCCGCCGCTTCCCCCACCCGCGCTCAGTGCCGGCGGGGTGGTACCCAACTCCACTTACCGCGGCCCGCTCACTCCCGGTGCGCTTGCTAGCGCTTTCGGCGCAAATCTTTCAAGCAAGGCAGACATTGCCTCGCGCATTCCACTTCCCTTCTCGCTCGGTCTGACTTCCGCACGAGTCAACGGCCGCCCGGCGCCCCTGCTTTACGCCGGAGAAAACCAGATCAACTTCCAGGTGCCCTGGGAAACAGAGCAAGGCACGGCCACACTCACCGTAGATGTCGCGGGCCAAAGCGCATCCACCACCTTTCCCGTAACCGGCATCAACCCGGGAATCTATACCAGTGACGGCCGCAACCTGGTGCCGGAGCGCAGTGCATCCCGGTCGCAGATCATTCTCGCCTTCCTCACCGGAGTCGGCGCGGTCTCTCCATCCCTGCCCACTGCAGCCGCACCCTCGCTCAATCTACCCATCAGCGGACTGCCGCGCCCCTCCGGCAGCGTCACCGCCACAGTGGGCGGCGTGAACGCCCGCGTCCTCTTTGCCGCCATCCCCTACGGGCTGGTCGGACTGATGCAGGTGAATCTCGAAGTTCCGTCTTCTGCACCGCCAGGCGAGCAACCGCTGATTGTCACCGTCAATGGAATTGCTTCACCTCCGGCCTTCCTTACCGTTCGTTAACGCATACAATTGAGGGGTTCATCATGAAACCACTCGAAAACAAAGTAGCAGTCATCTCGGGCGCATCGCGCGGCTTAGGAAAGGCTATGGCCCTGGCTCTGGCCGGCCAGGGAGCCAGCCTCGCCCTCGTTGCCCGCGATGAAGCGGCCCTGGCAGCAGTTGCCGAAGAAGCCCGTGCCCTCGGCGTGCCGGTGGAAACCTACGTTGCCGACTTGACCAGCGAAGATAGCGTCAACGCCCTCGAAAAAGCCGTTGTTGCCCGCTACGGTAAAGTTCATATCCTGATCAACAATGCCGGAATGAACCTCCGCAAGAAAATCCACGAGTTCACCCTCGCCGAATGGATGCAGGTCACCAACACCAACCTCACCAGCGTCTTCCTGATGTGCCGCGCCTTTGTGCCGCACATGAAGGGCGAAGGCTATGGCCGCATCATCAACATGACCTCGATCATGGCTCATGTCTCGCTCCCGGAAAGAACCGCTTACTCCAGCACCAAGGCAGCCCTGCTCGGCCTCACCAAATCACTGGCCATGGAGTTGGCCCCCGACAACATCACTGTGGTTGGCATCTCGCCCGGCCCCTTCCTCACCGAAATGAATCTGCCGATCACCCAGGACGCGGAAAAGAACGCCATGTTCCTTTCCAAGATTCCAGTGGGCCGCTGGGGCCAGGTTGAGGAAATTGGTGCACTAGCCGCCTACATCTGCTCCGATATGGCCGGTTTCATCACCGGCACCGACATCCTCATCGATGGCGGCTGGTGTGCGTCCTAGAACACTCCTCGTCCTCGGCCTCTTGCTCTTGGCAGCTTGCAACCAGAGCAAACGACGCGTCATCGGTGTTGTTCCCAAGGCCACCAGCCATGTCTATTGGGTAGCCGTCGAGAAAGGCGCCAAAGCAGCAGGCAAAGACTTTGGCGTCGATATCGAATGGAATGGCGCCCCGGCAGAAACCGAGTATGCGCGCCAGATCCAGATCGTCGATTCGATGATCAATCGCCGCGTCGATGGCCTCGCCGTTGCCGCGACCGAACGCCGGGCCCTTGTGGCCCCCATTGATCGCGCCATGAAACAGGGCATCCCGGTCACCGTCTTCGATAGTGGCATCGAAGGCGAAAACTACATGAGCTACGTTGCCACGGACAACTACGAAGGCGGCAAATCGGCCGGAAGGGCCCTGGCCAAGCTCATTGGCGGCAAGGGCAAGGTGGGCCTCATTCTGCACGCCCCCGGCTCAGCTTCCACCATGGACCGGGAGCGTGGCTTCCAGGACGTCCTCGCCGCGGAATTCCCCAACATCACCATCGCCGCCTCGCAGTACGGCTTGGCCGACCGCTCCAAGGCCCGTGCCGCGGCAGAAAACATCCTGACCGCGCACCCGGACCTTGCCGGCTTCTTTGGTTCTTCCGAACCCTCCACCACCGGGGCCAGCCTGGCCGTAAAGGCCCGCAACCTCGCAGGCAAGGTGAAGGTCGTCGCCTTTGACGCCTCCGACAATCTGGTCGAAGATATGCGCGCTGGCGCGATTCAGGCAATGGTTGTCCAGGACCCCTTTCAAATGGGCTATGACGCGGTCCGCACGCTCGTCGACAAGCTCAACGGCAAGACCCCGGAAAAGCGCATTGATCTTCCCGCCAAGGTGATCTTCGCCGAAGACGCAGATAAGCCGGAGAACCAGCGGCTCCTTTCGCCGGAGTTGAAATAGCGTGCCCGTGCTCGATGCCGTCGCCTTGCGGGATCTCTGCTCTCGCTTGCTCGAAGGCCTGGGCGTCAATCTAAGCGAAGCTAACTTCACGGCTACGGCGCTGGTGGCATCCAATCTGCGCGGTGTCGATTCCCACGGTGTGGCCCTGCTCCGCTACTACCTCGAACAGCTTGAGCATGGCGATATGGACCCCCAAGCTGAGCCGCAACTGCTGCACCAATCCGGCTGCACCGCGCTGGTGGATGGCCACAATGCCATCGGACAACTGGTGGCCAAATTCTGCTGCGACCAAACCATTGCCCTTGCCATGGAACACGGTTGCGGCGTCGTGTCGGCCCGCCATTCCAATCACTTCGGGGCAGCAGCGTACTGGGTGCAACGGCTGACTGCGGCTGGCTTCCTCGGCATGGTTTTTTGCAATGCCTCACCGGCCGTTGCTCCCTGGCAGGGCAAAGAAGGCCGGCTGGGCACCAATCCCGTCTGCTTCGGCGTGCCGGGTGCCGCTCCCTTCCTGCTCGACATGGCCACCACCACGGTCGCCGCCAACAAGATCTTTAACGCCCACACAGCCGGCAAGCAGGAAATCCCCGCTGGCTGGGCTCTCACCTCCGATGGAGTCCCCACTACGAATGTGGAGGAAGCCTACCGGGGCCTGCTGAATCCTTTGGGCGGCTACAAGGGTTCAGGGCTTGCCGTCATGATTGAGATGCTCTGCGGTGTTCTCAGCGGCGGCGCCATGTCGCAACAACTCGGCGGCATCCGCTTTCGCGGCAAGCCGGTTGACGTAAGCCAGTTCTACCTGGCCATTGACCCCAAGTGCTTCCTCGCACCCGGCGAATATGAGGCTCGCGCCTTGGCGCTCACGCAAATGCTGAAAGCCACCGCCCCCGCCACCGGCTACGACGAAGTGCTGGTCGCAGGCGAGCCCGAACTACGCGTCGAAGCAGAACGCCGCCGCAGCGGTATTCCCCTGCCCGATGACACCTGGCAAAGCCTCAAGGACTGGGCGGCCAGGCTACGCGTCGATCTGCCTCAGGACTGATGGAACTTGGCAGCCTGCTCGGGCGTCATGCTCGGATTGCGGTGCTGAATGCCCATATAGCGGGTCAGCCGGGGAAAGACGTCCGTGTTGCGCACAAGCCCTTCAAAGGGCAAACTTCCCGGCCCCGTCGAAGTAATCACAGTGTATTCCGAGGTGTGCTGCATGCCCGTGAAGGCAACGCCGTAGTAATTGCTCATCACCTGCGCCAGCACGCCAAACTTTGAATCGAGCCCACGATTCAAAGCAATCCCCTTCTTGCCCGCAAAGGCAGCAGCCACCAGCTCTGCCTCTTGCGCGGCAATCGCTACACCACGCTCCGCTTCAATCACTTCCCGGATGCGGGCTGCTGACGGAGTCGCCCCAAGCATTCCACCCATCGCGCTGAAGGAAGTCTTGCCCTTGGCAATCCGCTCAAAACATTTTGCAGTCTCCGTGTATTCAGCACCCATGCCATTCAGGCCAGGGCTCGAATTGCCATGGTCGCTTGTCGTGATCACCAGCGTATCGCCGCGCCGGGCGGCATAGTCGAGGCAATAGCCAAGCGCATCGTCAAAGGCCAGTTGCTCGCCAAGCATCCCCAGAATGTCATTGTCGTGGGCCGCATGGTCCACTCGCGCACCCTCCACCTGCAGAATAAAGCCCTTGTTGGCGCTCTTCTCTAACCCTTCTACCGTAAAGCAAGTCATTTCTTCCAGCGTCGGCACATCCTGTTTATCCACCACGTAAGGCACATGGCTGTCGCTGAACAACCCGAGCACGGGCTTGCGATTTTCGGCTGCCGCTAGCGCCGCCTTCGTCTTGACAACCTGATAGCCTGCCGCAGCAAACTTCGCCTCGGCATCCACCGAATCCTTGCGCTTGGCGGCTTCAAAAAACTTCTGCCCGCCACCCAGCACATAATCCACCCTCCGCTCATACTGCAACCCGATCAAATGCTCATCATCCCGCTTGGCTTGTACGGCTGCAAAACCGGCCGGTGTCGCATGCGTCACCGTCGCCGTTGTCACCAGTCCCGTCCGCCTGCCGGCCTTCTTCGCCAATTCCAGAATCGGCGTCAGCGGCGTTCCGTCCGGCAGCATGTTCACCATCGCATTGTTGATGCGCGACCCGGAGCCCCATGCCGAGGAGGAACTCGACGAATCGGTCACCGGCGAGTTCAAAGAGGCGACATCCTGCAATCCGCGCGATGCCGTCATATCATTCATCAGCGCTGCCCAACGCGTTCCCTTGCCCCGCAGAATCTGCGAATAATACTCGGCCAGCATCAACACGTTCGGGCTCATCCCGTCGGAAACGCAGAAAATGATGTTCTTCGGGCGGCCACCCTTGGCCTTTACCTGAGCCGGAGTCAATACGGCGGAGGCCCCCAGTCCAAGCGGGAGAGAGAAAATCTGACGACGATTCATATCTCTTCCTTTGTATCAGGCGGCAGCACCAACTCCGATGACAATTCCGCTAATCCTTGTGCGCGGCAGAATCCCGGGAACGGCCGGAGTCTTGAAGCGACTTCTTCAACAGATATTCAATCTGTCCGTTCAAGCTGCGCAGCTCATCGTCGGCCCACCGCTTGAGTTGCTCAAGCAGGTGGGCATCGACGCGCAACAGAAAGGACTTCTTTTCAGACATGGTGCTTTAGTGGTAAATCGTCCCTGTATTGACAACCGGCTGCGTACCCCGCTCACCACAAAGGACGACCAGAAGATTGGATACCATCGCCGCCTTGCGTTCCGGGTCAAATTCCACCAGCTTCTTTTCACTCAGCATTTCGAGCGCCATTTCCACCATTCCCACCGCACCTTCCACGATCTTGGCTCGCGCCGCGATAATGGCCGAGGCCTGCTGGCGTTGCAACATCACCGTGGCAATCTCCGGCGCGTAAGCCAGATGGGAGATCCGGCTTTCGATGATTTCAATGCCCGCTTTCAACACCCGCTCCTCGATTTCGCGCTTCAACTCCTCGGCAATTTCAACTGCATTGCCGCGCAAGGACTTGGTTAAATCGTCGTGAGCGTCATAAGGGAAAGTCGCCGCCAGGTTGCGCAACGCACTCTCGCATTGCACCTTCACATAATCCTCATAGGCATCCACCTCAAAAAGCGCCTCCGCCCCGTCCACGACCTTCCAAACCACCACCGTGGCGATCTCGATCGGGTTGCCGTCAAGGTCATTCACCTTCAACTTGCCCGTCTCGAAATTCCGCACTCTCAAGCTCACCTTCTGCTTGCTCATGAACGGATTCGCCCAGTGCAACCCCGTCTTGCGCACCGAGCCCTTGTATTTGCCAAACAGCGTCATCACGGCGGTCGTATTCGGTGCCACCATAAACAGACCCGTCAACAGGATCAAATCAAAAACCAGTATCAGCAGCAGCGGCAGCACCACCATCGCACGTTGGTCCATGCCCTTGGACATCACGATGCCGGAAAGGCAGGCCGCCAATACCAGCACCGACAGCAAAAGCATCCCCAAGCCGGGCATGGGATGAAAATCAAATTCTTTGATCATCTGAAATCAGTCTACTATCGAAATGATATCACTTTAGTATCATTCGTCAAGAGATTTCGATTTCCTTTTGCTGCATGCTAGAATCAAAAGGTTATGCAAGCTGGAATCCACCCCAACTATCACGAAGTGAAGGTCAACTGTGCTTGTGGGGCGTCCTGGAATACTCGCTCCACAATTAAGGGCGACGACCTCCGCGTTGAAATCTGTTCAAATTGCCATCCTTTCTTCACCGGCCGCCAAAAGCTGGTCGATACCGAAGGCCGCGTTTCTCTGTTTCAGCGCAAGGCTGCCAAGTCCAAGGCGCTGCAAGAGCAATTGGCGGCTCGTAAAGCAGCCAAGCCCGCAAACTAGTCTTTCCTTCGGTTCGAAATCCAATATGATGGCGATGTCATGTACATCGCCATTTCTCTTTTACTGCTCGCCCAACTGCGTCCCGATCCGCTTCCCCCAATCCCCCAGCTCGAAGTCCGCCGTGCGGCTAAAGCCCCGGTGATTGATGGAAGACTCGACGATCCCGCCTGGGCCAAAGCCCAAACCGTCACCTTCCAATTCCCCTGGCCCCAACAAACCGGCGCACCCCAGAAAACCACCGCCCGGCTGCTCTGGGATGACAAGTACCTCTACATCAGCTATGAATGTGAGGACAACGACATCACGGCACAGTACACTCTCCGCGACGACCCCACCTACAAGGACGATGCGGTGGAGGCCTTCATCAACCCCCGCCCCGATCAGACTGAAATCTACTTCGGCTTTGAGATGAACGCCCGCGCCACCATGTACGACTACGTCTACCTGGCAGGCAAATTCCTCTTCAAACGCCTTGATTTACAGGGCATCCAGCTTGCCACGCACCTCGACGGAACCATGAATGCCCGTGGCGACAAGGACCGCGGCTGGACGCTTGAGCTCGCCATCCCCTTCGCCGAGCTGGAACCCATGCTCCGTGTTGCCCCTCCCAAGCCCGGCGACACCTGGGCCATCAACCTCAACCGCTGGGACGGCACCGAACCCAACCGCCGCCTCAGCCAGTGGTCCGATTCCGGGCTCGTCCAGGCCAGTCCCCACTACCCTAAGCGTTTCGGCAAGATGACCTTCGTCGATTGACAAACACCTAGACCCCTTCTAAGGTTTTTTCCAGTCAAAAATCAGATTCTCCGCAATGGAAACTCTTAGCTCTCCCGCTCCAGTATCAGAGTGCTAGGAGAAAACACTTGCTTAACTACTTCAAATCAACCTTAGTTCTACTGGTACTACTGGCTGGATCCGGTCAGGCAGCCACCTTAAACGTCCTTTCGGTCGACTCCACCCGCGGCCGCAATGTCAGCCTCAATGTGGACGCAGCCAATTCCACCTTTTATGCCGGCGTAATCGTTGGCAGCTACAACGGAAAGCCCAGCTTGGATCTTTTCTGCGTCGATCTCTTTACGGGCATCAGCTACGGCCTATACGACAGCTATACCCGTCTCCCGGAACTCAATGGCTATGAAGACCGGGTTGCCTGGCTCTACGATGCCATCTACAACCGCTCCACGATCAACACTACCGCCCTCGGTGCCGCTCTTCAGGTTGCTATTTGGGACATCATCCACGACGGGGGAGACGGCCCCAACGCCGGCCGGATTCGCAGCAATTCCAACACCCCCAGCGCGGTCGTCACCAATTGGAACTCTTTCCTCACCACGAGCCTGGGGCAGTCCTCCACAGATGCGGCCATCTACGTCAATTCCCAGGGAGCGATTCCCGCCCAGAACCTGATCGGGATTCCTATGACGGAAAGCCCCGAGCCAGGCACGATTGCCATGCTCGGGGCGGGTTTGATCATTTTGCGCTGGCGGCTCAGTCGGCAGGCTGCGGCACAATCCGCAAATAAGGCTTGATCGTCTTCCAGCCGCCAGGGTATTTCTCCTTAGCTGCTTCATCGGATACGCTCGGCGGGATGATCACATCCTCCCCGGGCTGCCAGTTGACCGGTGTCGCAACGTTAAATTTGGCGGTCAACTGGATGGAATCGAGCGCCCGCAAAACCTCAGCAAAGTTCCGCCCCGTGCTCATGGGGTACACCAATTGCAACTTCACCTTCTTATCGGGGCCAATCACAAAGACTGTCCGCACCGTCGCATTGTCCGCCGCCGTCCGGCCTTCGCAAGTCTCACCGTCCTCGGCCGGCAACATGTCATAGAGCTTGGCCACATTCAAGTCCGTATCTCCGATGATGGGATACTCAACCTTCGCTCCTTGCGTTTCTTCAATATCGCTCGCCCAGGCGGCATGACGGTCCACCGGGTCCAGGCTCAAGCCAATCACCTTGGTGTTCCGCTTGGCAAACTCACCTTGCAGCTTGGCCAGATTGCCCAGTTCGGTCGTGCAAACCGGCGTAAAGTCCTTCGGATGCGAAAACAGGATCGCGTAGCTGTCACCAATCCACTCATGAAAATTGATCCGGCCCTCTGTCGTCTCAGCGTCAAAATTCGGGGCGATATCGTTAATTCGCAATGACATCATTTGTCTCCTTCTGGTTGGGGATCACCCAATCCATCTACTTCAACTCATAGCGCACAAAAGCAAAGCTCCGCGAGTCCGGCGCCCAGCTATTGACGTTGATCGTGCCCTGCCCACCGAAAAATTCCTTCAACACCAGGCCCGGAAAAAGCCGCAGCTCGACAACCTGATTCGCTGGATGCCCTTTTGTCCCCGGCAGGAAGGACAAGTACACAATTTTCTTCCCGTCCGGGCTCGGATGCGGAAACCAGTCCTCCCGCGCATCGCTCGTCATCCGCTCGGCAAACTTGTCCCCCTCGCCGGCCCCATCGGCCGGAATCCGCCACAAATCCCAGGTCCCTGCCCGGTCGGAATTAAACCAGATCCACTTGCCATCGGACGTATAATCCGGCCCGTCATCGTAGCCCGGATGCGCAGTCAGCCGCCGTTCTTCCCCGCCCTCCACGGCAATGTCGTAGAGGTCAAAATTCTCGCCCCGGCGCGCGCAATAGGCCAATCGCTTGCCATCCGGCGACCAGCCATGAAAGTAGCTTGGCGTCATTTGCGTCACCTGCCGCGGCATACCCCCCGCAAAGGGAAGCACATAGATCTGCCCTGCGGAAATCACCAGCCAATTTCCGTCCGGCGAGATCCCATGGTCGTTGTTGATCCGCTCCACCTTCCCGGTGTCAATGCGCTCCAGGGTTCCACCGGCCGCGGACAACCGGTAAAGGCTGCCGCCACCGTTCAAGACGAGCCAGCGCCCATCGGGCGACCAGTTAGGTGCCTCGTACCGGCCTTCGAGTGTGGCAACAATCCGCTCCTGTCGGGTTTCAACATCCATCACGGTGACGTGAGAACGAACCGGTGCTGCCACAGGCGCCTGCGCCAGCACCGCCAGCAAGATTGCTACTGCACCCATACCGTCGCGTTCGTAGTCGTCGAATTCGGCCCTACCTGAACCACCACCGGATTCTGGCCCGGTGTAGTGGCAAAAGGCAGGCGCACGTTGATCTGTACCACTCCCTCTACCAGTCCAGGCGCGTTGCCCGCGTAGAGCACCGTCGCCGGCGCCCCATTGATGCGTACCGATACCGGCTGCGTCAAGCTCGACACCCCAGCGGCTACCCTGCCTTCCAGGCCCGGCGGCGACATCGCCCCCATTCCCGTCACGTAAAGCACCACAACGGATTCCCGTCCTGCGCGATTGGCTACCGTGTTCACCGAAGCATTCTCATTGAGAATCGCCGCAGGCCCGGAACCGCTGCTATCCACCGTGAACAGCGCCGGCTTCGAGCTCACCACCGGAATCGTAAATGGCGTCGACTGGAAGCCCAGATACTCCACCACGATTCGCGTCGAAGTTTGGCCTTCCAGCCGGAACGGCGCAATCACGCTCAATTGTCCCGCCTGCGTGTAGATCAAGGGAGCCGGGATGCCGTCAAAGAGCACACGCGTGCCGGCCAGCAGCGTGGGCACTTCCCCATTCACCAGGCTGAAGCTCACCAGCTCCTGCGGACCCAGCGGGCCGCCAAACAAGGTCAGCAATTCACCCGGCGCAACGCCATCGGCACCATAGCTGGCCGCGCTGGTCACCGCATTGATTGCCGGTGAACCCGCTGGCCCGACATTGATGCCGTAGTACGCAGTGGTGGTCGCCCCGCCTGCATCGCCCACGCGCACCACAAAGAAGTTTGAGCCTTGCAAACTTGGCACGCCGCTCAGCGTCCCCGTCAGCGGATTCAGATTCAGTCCATTGGGCAGGCTGCCGTCCGTCACCACCCAGTTGTAGGGAGCCGTGCCGCCGGAAGCCCGCAGCGTCTGATTGTAGGCCGCGCCCGTAGCCCCACCCGGGAGTGACGGTGTCTCAATTCGCAAACCCGTGCCGGGTGCGATGGAAATCGAAATCGCAGCATTCGTTGCCTGTCCATTCGCATCACGCACCAGCAAGCCCAGCGTGTATTCACCGGCGTGAACGGGCGTACCGCTAATACGGCCATCCGCCGCCAGGGACAACCCTTCCGGTAACCGGCCCAGCGCATTTGCATTGAGCGTGTACGTGAAGGGTGCCCGTCCAGCCGTCGGCTGCGGCACCTGCCCGCTATAAGCAATGCCTGCGCGGCCCGGCGTCAGTCTGGTGGCATTGGCCACGTTGATGCCGAGGGAAGCATCCGCGCTCACGCCATCGGCATCCCTCACTCGCACGGTAAAGCGGTAATTGCCCGGTGCAAGCAGCAGTCCGGTGAGCGATCCGTTTGCGTCCAGCCGCAAGCCATTGGGAATCGGCCCCACGGGGATCGACCACGCATAGGGTTGTCTGCCACCACTTGCCACCAGCGAAAAACTGTAGGGGAAGTACAGGACACCCGGCGGCGGAGCAAAGGCGTTGATCGCCAGTGGTGTGGTTCCGCCAGCAATCGTCAACGCTAGCGTTGCCTCCGAGTTTTGGCCCACTGCGTCCGTCACGCGTACCGTAAGCGTGTAGCTCCCCGCCGTATTCGGCGTACCAGACAAAATCCCCGCCGCGCTCAAGCTCAAGCCCGGCACCGATCCTCCCACCACGGCAAAGCTGTAGGGAGGAGTTCCGCCCGTTGCCGCAATCACCTGGCTGTAGGCCTGCCCGGCTATTCCTGCCGCCAGCGCGGTCGTGGTGATCACAGGAGCCGCCTGGCCTATCACGATCGTGTAGGTTGCCTGGGTCGCCAGACTCTGCTGGTCTTGCGCCCGAATCGTGAACGTGTAAGTACCCGTCGCAATCGGCGTTCCCTGCAGCACTCCCTGTAGCGACAGGCTCAGCCCCGGCGGCGGTTGCCCGGCCACAATCGTCGCAACAATTTCAAACCGGATCGGCAACACCCCGCCGACGGTTTGAATCGTCTGCAGATAGGGTTGATTCACTCGCCCGCCCGGCAGCGTGGTGGTCGTGATCTGGAAGCTGCTCGATACTACATTCAGCGAATAGTTCTGCAATGCGATGGCATTGGCCGCATCCTGTACCCGGACAGTAAAGGTGGCGATGCCCGCAATATTCGCCGTGCCGGCAATCACCCCCGCCGCGGACAACTGCAATCCCTGCGGCAAATTGCCGCTTTCAATCGTGAACGTATAAGGCTGAGTGCCCCCGGTCGCCACCAATACCGTGTTGTAGTTTTGTCCAATGGCCGCATTGGGAATGCTCACCGTCGAAATCTGAAGCGTCGATTGGCCCACCGCCAGATTCAGGCTCACCTGTGCCGTCGCACCCGTGGCATCCGTCACGCGGAAGGTGAGGGAGGCAAAGGAAGTCGCCGTGGGGGTTCCCGAAATCTGCCCCAGATTCGTCATGCTCAAGCCATTCGGCAGCGTACCGTTCACGATGGTAAACAGATAAGGCGCTGCCCCTCCACCCACCGTGAGTTGGAAGTTGTACTGCTGGTTGATAAAGCCCTGCGGCAACGACGTCGTCAGGAAGCCCAGCACCGTCGAGCCGATCACAAAGCTGAAGGTCCGCGTGGTGAATTGGCCCGTTGAATCGACCGCCCGGATCGTCACCTCAAAGCCACCGCCCGTCGCCGGGACTCCCGAGAGCACGCCATTCGACGTCAACGTCATCCCGTTCGGCAGGGATCCTGATATCACCGCCCAGGCATAGGGTGCCTGCCCATTGGTGGCATTCAATTGCGTGGTGTAGAACTGACCCAATTGTCCATTCGGCAAAGCGGTGTTGGTAATCACCACCCCGCCGGTTGAAACCAGAATCGAAAGGCTTTGCTGCGTGGCCGAACCAAAGTTATCCGTCACTCGCACAATAAACGTATACGTACCCGCGGCACTTGGCGTGCCGGAGAGTCCCCCGTTGGCCTGCAAACTGATTCCGGGCGGCAGATTTCCACCAATGATCGAAAACGAATACGGCAGCACCCCGCCAGAAACGACAACCGCGGCGTTGTAAGGTTGGCCCAACGGAGCGGAGGGCAGGTTTGTCGTCGTGATCGCCAGCGTTCCCGAGCCGCCAATCGTTATCGTATAGCTGGCTGTTGCCGTGCCACCGATTGAGTCCGTCACCCGAATTGTCACCGCAAACTCGCCATTCAAAATCGGAGTGCCGGAGATCGTACCCTGACCTGACAACGCCAGCCCGTTCGGCAAGGTTCCGCCATTCAGCGCAAACGTATAGGGAGCCGAACCGCCGCTCGCAGACAGCGTCGTCGAATACACCGCGCCCACCGTTCCGGCCGGCAAGGAAGCGGTCGTGATCGACACCGCCGAACCGCTCACCGTCACACTCACATTGAAGAGCGCCGTCGCGCTCGACGCATCCGTCACTTGCACGGCGAAAGGATAAGTGCCGCTCGCCACGGGCGTTCCGCTCAAAACCCCCGTCGGACTCAGATTCAGTCCCGGCGGAAGACCGCCACTCACTGCCTGGAAGCTGTAGGGCGCGGTGCCTCCAGTGGCAACCAGCGTCGCGCTATAGCCAACATTGATCGGCGCCACCGGCAGCGTCGTATTGCTGAGCGTCAGGTTGTTGTTGTTCACACTCAGTGCAAAATTCGCCTCGGTCGCAGCACCAGCGTTGTCGAGTGCCCGCACGGTGAAAGCATAGTTGCCTGCCTGAGTCGGTGTGCCCTGCAGCAGACCGTTAAAGCCCAGGTTCAAGCCCGGCGGCAGTTGCCCGGAAGTGAAGATGAAAATATAAGGCGTCGCCCCGCCTTCGGCCAGAATGTTGGCGTTATAGGGTTGCCCCAGCCTCGCCGAAGCAAGAAATGCGGTCGTAATCCGGAACCCGAAAGTATTGATCACGATCGTGATCGTGGATTGCGCCGAGTTGCCCGCCGCATCCTGTACCCGGAACGTTACCTGATAGGAACCCGCCAGCGTCGGCGTGCCGCTCACCAAGCCATTGGCCCCCAGCACCAGCCCTTGCGGCAATGCCCCGCCGGTCACCGAGTAGGAATAGGGCGCAGTGCCGCCCGTCGCACTCAAGTTCCCCGAGTACGGCTGGTTTACCTGCCCGTTCTGCAGCGCCGTGGAAATCAGGGTCAGCGAACTGGTTGACACGGTCAACTGAAAGATACTCTGCGTCAGCGCACCGCTCGCATCCGTTACGCGCACCGTGAACGGAAAGTCACCACTCGCTGTCGGAGTCCCGCTGATGGTCCCGTTCGCACCAAACGAGAGACCCTGTGGCAGTGCGCCCGCGACAATGCTGAACGTGTAAGGAGGCTGCCCGCCGCTGGCCACAATCGAATTACTGTAGCTCTGATTGATCACGGCATTCGGCAAACCGGTATTCGACAAAATCAGCGTCGTCGAATTGATCACCAGCGTAAAGTTGGCTACTGCCTGCGCACCGACGTTATCCTGCACCCGCACCGTAATCGGAAAACTCCCCGAGGCAGTCGGAACACCAGAAAACACGCCGGCTGCACTCAGGCTGATTCCGCTCGGCAGCACGCCGCTAAGAATCGTGTAAGTGTAGGGTGGCGCCCCCCCCACCGACGAGAGCGACGCCGAATAAGCGGTCCCCACCTGTCCGGTCGGGAGCGCTGCCTGATTGATCGCAAAAACCATCGGCCCTACGGTCAACGTATAGGTCTGCTGCTTCTGGCTGCTCAGCGCGTCCGTTACAAACACCGTAAAGGTACCGCTCCCTACCGTCGTCGGCGTACCACTCACCACACCGGCATTGGAAAAACTCAGCCCCGGCGGCAGCGAACCGCTAGCACTGATCGTATACGGCTGCTGGCCGCCCGTCACCAGAATCGGCTGACTGTAAAAAGCACCGACGCTTGCATTCGGCAGCGTGGTGGTCTGAATCGTCAGCACATTCGAATTCACGACAATCGTGAAGTTCGCAATCGCTGTTTCGCCCAATCCAAAGGCGTCCGTTACCCGCACGATAAAGCTATAGCTTCCCGCGATATTCGGCGTCCCCAAAATGGTTCCATTGGCCGCAATCGTCAGGCCGTTGGGCAAATTCCCGCTGCCACCAACCAGGTCCCACTGGTAATTCCCCGCCCCGCCCGTCGCCCCCAGCGTCGCGTTATAACCCTGCCCGACCTGCCCCTGCGGCAGGGTCGCAGTCGTAATCCTCAGGTTGTTCGCGGTATTCACCAGCAGCACCAACCCGGTGTCCACCGTCTCGGAAGGGTTCGAAGAATCCGTCACCCGCACCACGAAGCTGAAATTTCCCGCCGCCGTCGGGGTCCCGGAAAGAACTCCCGCCTGGCTCAAGGTCACGCCATTGGGCAGGATCCCGCTCGCGACCTGATAGCTATACGGCGTCGAGCCCCCAATCGCACCCAGCGTTGCCGAATACGCAACCCCCTGCGAAGCCGGTGGCAGGCTCGTGGTCAACAAACTGATCGCCCCCATGCCCGGCAAAGCAAAGACCAACATTGCCAGCACTGTGATCAGGCCCTTGAAAAATTTCATAAGTTCAACGTCCACCTTCTGCCCTTCAGAATAGTGCATTCGTTACATTATGAATTCAGCCATGCGAATTTGTTTCACCATCTGTTTGCTTTGTTTTGCCCTCGAAGCGGGAGAAATCGAAACCGCTCTCAATGCCCGCGCCGCCAAAGGGCCAGGCAGAGTATTTCTGGCCGCCAGGAATCTGAAGACCGGCCAGGTGATCTCCCTGAAGGGCGACCAACCCGTACGCACCGCAAGCACAATCAAGCTCCCACTGCTTGTCGAGATCTACGCCCAGGCCGCCAGCGGCAAACTGAAGCTCGACGAAAAACTCACCCTCCAGAAAAAAGACATCGTCTCCGGCTCCGGCGTCCTGCGGGAACTTGGTCCCGGCATCCAGCTTCCCCTCTCGGGTGTCGCCAACCTCATGATCGTAGTGAGCGACAACACCGCCACCAACATGATGGTGGAACGCATCACCGCCGATGCCGTCAACGCACGGATGGATGCGCTCGGTCTGCCCCGCACCCGGCTAATGCGCAAAGTCCGCGGCGATGGCAATGACCTGACCGCCCCACAAGCTTTCTCAAAAGCCGGCTTGCTGGAGGAGAACAAGAAGTTCGGACTGGGCTCTTCGACACCGCTCGAAATGGTGCGCTTGCTCGAAATCCTTGAAACCGGAAAAACTCCAGGCGCCAAAGAAATGCTCGCGATCCTGAAGCGCCAGCAATACACCGAGGGTCTGGGCCGCCGGCTCTCTCAATACACCATCGCCAGCAAATCCGGCGCACTCGACCACCTGCGTAGCGATGTCGGCATCGTCTACACACCTGCCGGCCCCATCGCCCTGGCCATTACCGTCGAAGACATCCCTGCCATCGATTACGGCTTTGACAATCCCGGCCTGCACCTCATCGCCGACCTGGCCAAAATCGCCGTCGAAGGCTTGAGCAAATAACTAAGACCTCACTCCCAATACCTGATCCAGTGCCGCCATCTGCGCATCCTGCTGCGACATCCCGCCCAGGAAGTTGCGAATGAACAGGTCCATATCTCCATCAGCCGGCGCGCGAATCACAGTCCAGTCGAAGGCCAACGGCAACGGCATCTCCCGCCCTTCCACCTGGGCCAGGAATGAGTTCTTTTCCCCACTGAGCCTCCGCAAGGCCGCCCGGTGAAAGTCCAGGTCCAGATTCTCGCTATCCACCACCACCAGACACTCTTCGTCATAGGGCGTAATGTCGTAGGCCGCCGGCCAGCGCACCAGCAAGAGCTGAATCACATAATCCAGCATCCGGCTTGCCACCTCATCCCCATAGCGGTCCCGGATTGCCTTCAGCCGCCGGATCCGGACAATGCACAGCGCAGGTCCGCTGCTATGCTTCGGCGGCACTTTTGATCGCAGCGCCGAAATACTGCGGTGCAGCTTCGACATGTGCTCGTTGAGCGGCCCCTGCCGGCGCTGCTGTGCCTGCCGGGCATCCAGCAATTCCGACTTCAAACCCTCCAGACACGTATCCAGATGCCGCCGCAAGGAAGCCACATCATCCAAACTCTGCCCGCCCTGAAAATTGTCCCGTAACTTCTCCATCCGCCCCAGAAATGCATCCTGGTCATCGGCATTGTCATGCAGCAGCGTCGCCAGGGCACGAATGCTCGTAGCCAGGTCCGTACCCAGCGAATCAATACTCTGGCTAAGCCCCCCGAAATAGGCCGACACGCCCATCCGGACCTTCTCCATTGCCGCACTCGCCGGTGCTGCCTCCACGGCTTTGGCCAGCGCTGTCAAATCCGCGGCCAACTCCTCATGATTCAGTCCCCGCGCCCGGATCAGATTTTCCTGAATCACCTCGCACAAGTTGCCCAGGGCTTTGTTGCCATTTCCTGCATGGCCCGCGTTGGTCTTCGCTCCGGAAAAAATCGAGATCATCTGTTGCTACCTTTTAAGCCATATCGGTCCGTCCCGATCCTTTGATAGAGTTTTGTATCGCGTTACTATGAATCCCGCAATCACTGACCAGCGCCGCTGGACCATCCTCACCCTCCTCTGCATCGGTTTCATGGTGGCCTACTTTGACCGCGTCAATCTCTCGGTCGCCTTGGCCGACAAAGATGGATTCCTCAGTTTCTTCAACCTCACCAACGCCGACCGCGGCCTCCTCGGCAGTGCTTTCTTCTGGTCTTATGCCCTTCTGCAAATCCCCGCCGGCTGGATCGTTGACCGCTTCGGAGTCAAATGGACTTACGCCGCAGGCTTCCTGCTCTGGAGCCTCACCTCGGCCGCCACGGCCTGGGTCTCCACCTTCTCCACTCTCATCCTGCTCCGCATTCTGCTCGGCGTCGGCGAAAGCGTCGTCACCCCGGCCGCCATGCGCTGGATCCGTTTCAACTTTGAAGAATCCCGCCGTGGCACCGCCGTCGGCATCCTCATGGCCTCGGCGAAAGTCGGCCCCGCTCTCGGCGCCTGGTTAGCCACCACGCTGCTCGCCTCGGCCGGCTGGCAAAACATGTTCCTCACCATCGGCCTCGGTTCCCTCATCTGGCTCGTCCCCTGGATTTTCCTCATGACCAATGACGACCGCGCCCGCGAACAGGAAGTCAAGAAAAGCTCCGGCACCGCCGACATTCCTTTCAGCACCATCATGGCCAGTCCCGTCATCTGGGGCACCATCGTCGGCACCTTCTGCTACCAGTACTTCGTTTACTTCGCCCTCACCTGGATGCCGGCCTACTTCAAGGAATCCTTCAAAATGTCGCTCAACGACTCCGGCATCTTCACCGCGGGCAGCTTCCTCTGCATGGCCGTCATCGCCACTCTCGGCGGCTTTGCCGCCGATCACCTCATCTCCAGGGGCAATGACGCCGTCACCGTCCGCCGTGCCTTCACCATTGCCGGCTTCCTGACGGCCGGGACCGGCCTCATCGCCGCCCTCAATACTCCTTCGCACATTGCGATGTGGATGGTCATCGCCGCACTTGGCGGCCTCGGCCTCACCACAGCCAACTACTGGGCGCTTACGCAAACCCTGATCCCCGGGGCCGCCGTCGGCCGCATCGTGGGCGTGCAAAACTGCGCTGCCAACGTGCCCGGCATCGTGGCCCCCATCCTCACCGGCTGGCTCGTTGAGAGCAGCGGCGGCTACAACGGCGCCATCTTCGCCGTGCTCGTCTTCCTCGGCTTGGGCGTAACGATGTATCTCACCGTCATCCAGCGCAAATACGCGCCCAAAGCCATTCCGGCCTAGCCTCGCTTCCGCAACCGCCAGCCCAAACCCAATAACGCCGATCCGATCATCCCCAGGCTCCCCGGCTCCGGTACTTCCGGCGAAGCTGCCGTAATCACCCGGATCTGGTCGCCCGGATTCCCCGCTGTCAAATCCACATCCAGGAATCGCAGGCCTACGGACAACCTCACCGTCTCCGGCCCGAACTCAATCCCGCGAACGTTGTATCGTGTCGCCGGATAAGCCGTTAGAGGATTTCCCAGAAAATCGCTTGCGTGCAGTTTATCGGTCGCCAGACTGTTCCCCGACTCCACAATCAAGCCCAGAATGTCGGCATCAAACTCAAATCTTGCCACCTTCCGCGTCGTATTCAACGGATCAAAAAAAGCAGGTGGCTGCTGATCACCGTCCCGGCCAGAATCGAAAAGTTGTTTACCGTATAGTTGCCATTGTTGTACGTCCCCGGCGACACAATGTCCACCAGCAGGTTCTGGCCCAGCGTCACATTCTGCTGTTCATCCCAGGCCCGCACCAGGATATTGCTGCCGGTATCGTTAAAGAAGTTCGCCGTGGCGCCCGTATTGCCCGCCACCGGCGTCATGATCACGCCATCTCCACTCACGCCAATCAATGCCGCCTGGCTCGCCGCGACGCTCAGCGCCGCCAATAAAATCAGGTTCTTCATAGGTCCTCTTTTTGGCGGGATCAACCCGCACTCAAGACACGTAAAGAGCAAAATTATTCCCTGATCCCAAACCCCGCCCCAGTACTAGCGAAATTGCCACCTCGTACCAGAACCCCCTTGCACTTTCTCTGTATACTGTAAATACTTACACTATGCGCCGCATCCTGCATTTCGACGGCGACTCCTTCTTTGCTTCCATTGAACAGGCCGCCGACCGGCGCCTCCGCGCGAAACCCATCGCCATCGGCGGCCTCAAGCGCGGCATCGTTCTCTCGGCCAGCCCCGAAGCCCGCCGCTACGGCATCCGCCCCGGCACGCCCATGCCAAAAGCCCGCCGCCTCTGCCCCCCGCTCACCGTCATCCCCGCCCACTTTGACCTCTACGAACAGTTCTCCACCCAGATCCTCCTGCTTTGCGAAGAATCTACGCCACTCATTGAACCGGCCAGCACCGGCGCCGCCTGGCTCGACCTCACCGGCACGGAAGACCTCAATGGCCCTGCCCTGGCTTACGCCCAGCAACTGCGCCGCACCGTCGCCAACTGGCTCCACGTTCCGCTCAGCTTTGCCCTCGCCACCAACAAGACCATCGCCCGCATCGCCGCCCGCCTGCGCAAGCCCCACGCCCCGCTTGAAGTTCCGCCCGGGGGTGAAGCACCGTTCCTCGCCCCCCTCGCCTTGCGCTGGCTGCCCGGCCTTTCCCCCGCTCAAGCCGACCTGCTCGAAGTAGCTGGCCTCCAGCGAATCGGCGATCTCGCCCGCGCCCCCCTCGACGCCACTACCCTCGTACTCGGCCGCCAGGCCCTTACCCTGCAGCGCCGGGCCCAAGGCCTCGACGAAGCCCCCGTTGCCCCAACCAGACACACTAACGAAGCCAATTGGCGGGAATCCCTCGATTTCCCCGAAGACGTCTGGCAACGGCCCCGCATCCTTGCCGCCCTCCGCTCCCTGCTCGAATCCCTGATGCAAGCCGTCCGGGCCAGCCAGGTTGAGATCCGCAAGCTCACCCTCGGTCTGCGCTACACCGACCGCGAAGAATCCGAACGCAGCCTCACCCTGCCCGAACCGACTTCGGTCGAGGCCGACTTATACGGCCACCTGCCCCTCTTGCTCGACCAGGCCTGGCAGCGGCGCGTGCGCCTCCGCGCCATCTGGCTACGTGCCTCCCGCCCCCATTTGCCCAGCCCCCAAATGCAACTCTTCGACCTCTCCCCCTCTCGCCCCGCCCGCGAAAAGGAAGAACGCCTCGCCGCCGCCATGGACCGTCTCAAGTCTCACTTCGGCTCCAGTTCCATCCGCCGTGGCCTCTCCCCGCTTAAGCAATAACGGAAACTCGCGTCGCCTTCAAACTCCAATCCTCCGTGCGCTGGTAAGAGTATTGGTAATTCGCAATCGTCGCCAGATCTCCCCCATCCCCCTGCCCTGTCAATTTTTCCACCAGCGCACCAATATCGGCCACTTCCTCTTCACTGAGGCTCCCCTCCAGACTCACGGACAACTCACTGCGCTCCCGCGTCTTGACCCGCGACTTCTCAAAACTTCCTTCCGGCCCGTAAACCCGCGCCTCATCCACCTTCGCGCTCTGCCGGTTCCGGAACGAGATCGTGACCTTGTCTCCCTCCACCGTTGTCAGCGTCAACGAGCCTTCCTCGGTACTCCGCTGACGGTACTTTGTCCGCTCCGCCGTCCGTGCATCCTGAAGCCGGTTCAATTCCGGACGCCTCGTCTCCACCGGCCTTAGCGCTTCTATTCGTCCCAGGGAGAATCCCATCATGCAATCTTTATCGGTTCAAATTGGAACAGTACGAACCCAAATGTTCCAATCCGGCAACTCGCTATACTGACAGCATGATTCTGCGCCTGTTTGCCCCGATTCTTCTGCTTGCCACCCTCGCTGCTGCGCAAACCGCCTTTGTCCCCGCCGACTTCCAGGTCCCCACCCTCTACGTCTCCCGCCAGGGCACCTACAAACTCAAGCCCCTCGGCCCCAAGTACGCCAAACACGACTACGACGCCTACATGGGTTCCATCGAACACCTGCAAAAAACCTTCACTTTTTCTACCTCCTGGCCCCACGCCGGCCTCACCATGGCCGATGCCATCAAGGACGTCGAGGGAGAAGAAGCAGCTTTCAACGCCCGCCGCAAGTTCACTTATGCCGTGCTCAACCAGAGTGAGACGCGCGAACTGGGTTGCGTCTATATCAGCCCCAGCCTCAAGGAGGGCTATGACGCCCAGGTGCGGATCTGGGTCACCGAAAATCAGGCCATCATCGGCTTTGATGACCGGCTCTACAACGAAGTCAAGGCCTGGATTAAGGCCAAGTGGCCCTTTGATCGCGTCGCCTTCATCGGCCGCGAGATCTCCCGCGACGACTATCGCGCGCTACCAGACAAACCAAAACCCTAATTTCGCCAGTTCAACTCAAACCGGTCCCGGCCGCTACCCGAGTTCATCGTTACGCGCCGTACCCGGTTCTGACCATCCGTCTCGATCTCCATTTCGCCACCTAAATTGATTCCTTGCATCTCGGCGATCACCCGGTCGCCATCCATGCGCGTCACCCTGCCCGTCATCGCGATCGAGAAAATGTTCTCCGTTTCAAACTGAACCTCTACCTCTCCCCGCCGTGAAATCGTCACCCGGCAATTCCCCAGTTGCCCGCTGCCGTTCCGGTCACTGCGAAACGTCCCGCTTCCGCGGCCCCGAAAGTTCAGATTCCGGTTCCAATCGCCGCCGCTATTGTTTCCGAAATTTCCACCCCCGTTGTTGCCGCCAAAAATCCCGCTCCCACCCCCACTGTTGTTGCTGTTGTTGAACGGCCCCCCAGCCCCGCGCCAGAAAATGTCGAAAGTATAGCCGTGGCTGCCGCCCTTGGAGTCTTCAATCCGCACCACCGCCGGACTGCGCCCTCCCGGCATCCTGACCAGTTCCTGCCGCCCCCGTCCGTCGATCCCCTTAAACCGGAAGTCGATCGGGTTTGCCGGAATCTCCTGATTGCATTCAAATCGCCGGAACTTTGCCGGAGCCCCCGACATCGTCCGGATCTGCGCCCGGTTGTTGGCGATCTCTACTTCCGCAGAGTCATCTACCTCCACCTCAATCGTGCACTTTCCTTCTCTCCCGCCACCCCGCATCGTGGGCGTCCTGGTGTCGGTCACCTGCTGTGCCGCCATGCTTCCCGCCATCACTACCAAAATTAAAAGCTCTTTTTTCATAGTCCTTACCTACGCGTATTCTACTCCCACCCTGCAAGAATGTCCCCAATCGAACAAAAGGTGAAATAAGGCCTCAGTGTTTCACCTTAGAGATTTTCTAAGATTTTTCTTGACGCTTGATGGTCATGTGACCATAATTAAGGTATTCGCCCTAGTGCGATCGTTCCAGAGTATAGGAACAAGGTTCTAAGTAATTTTGCTGGAGGCAAACATGCGCATCATCCCCATCATTCTCCCTGACGTGGAAATCATCCCGATTATCCTGCCCGACGTCGAATAGCACTCGTTCCACAAATGGAACAAAAATTCTGAGCCACCGGAACCCCCTTGATTCTTTCGCGTATCATGAGTGAACGGTGGCTCAAAGCTTTTTAGAAGGCCTCGGAAAATTTGGTCCCGTCCTTGCGCTCTTGCTCCAGGCCGCTGTGATTTCCCGTTTTCTCGATCGCCGCAATCGCGACTACCCTCTGGCTATTCTCTTCCTCGTCGGTCTCTTCCTCCTCACTCTCGTCGGTGCCGCTCTCGGTTTCTATCCCCAACTGATCACCAGATCCTCCAACCCGACCGACTTCCTCCGCAATTACAGTTTTGCCGACCTCGCCATGCACATCCTCCTGCTCGGCCTCATGCTTCAGCTTCTCCGCAAAAGCCTCCTCAGCCTCCAGATGGAAACCCGGATTGTCTTTCTCCTGGCTCTCGTCTCCGTCGCCGTCGCTGTCTGCGCTTTCTACTTTTTCGGTGCCGACATCAAGACCTCGATCCTGCTCAAAACCCGCCAGACCGTCAGTGCCTGGATGGCCCTTCTCAACCTGTACTGGTGGACCCTCCTGCTCCGCCGCCGCCAGCTCGACCGTCGCATCCTCCTGCTGAGCGCAGGCATCGGCCTCATGATGGCCGGCCAGGTCATCTCTGACGGCGTCTCCACTTTTTATCGCGATGAGACCGCCGTCAAAATTCTTGGCGCACTCGTGATGTACTTCACCCACTTTGCCGCTCTTTACACCTGGTTTAATGCCTTCAGCACCTCCAACGCCCTCGCACCCAAACCTGCTTTGACCTGAACGTATCTTCATCGATAGACTATTGGCTGAGGTATTTTCTCCCCGTATGTCTACTGACTCCCTGAACCGTCGCTACTTTCTGATGAGCACGGGCGCCCTTGGCGTCTCCCGGGCTTTTGCTGCCAAACCTGCCGCTGGTCGCGTACTCGGCGCCAATGACCGCATCAACGTTGCCGTAATCGGAACCGGTGGCCGCGGCTTCTACGTTGCCCGCGAATTTGCCAAAGCCGGCCAGGGTGAATCCAACGCCCAAATCGTCGGCGTCTGTGACGTCTACCAGAAGCGCGTCAACCGCGGCAAAGAGACTTTCAAGTGCGACGGCACGCTCGATTACCGGGAGATCCTGAATCGCTCCGATGTCGATGCCGTCATCGTCGCCACCCCCGATCATTGGCACGCTACGATCGCGCTGGAGGCGATGGACAAGGGCAAAGACGTCTATCTCGAAAAGCCCATGTGCCACACGGTCGATGAAGCCCGCCGCCTCACCGAAACCGTCCGCGAAACCAAGCGCGTTCTCCAGGTCGGCTCCCAGACCACCTCGGGCGACCAATGGGCCCAAGCCCGCAAGGTCATCGCCGACGGCATGCTCGGCAAGATTCTTCTATCCCAGGGCAGCTACCACCGCAACTCCATCGAGGGCGAATGGAACTGGCCGATCGACAAGGAAGCCGGCCCCGACGGCAAGGGCGAAAACTACCTCGACTGGAAGATGTGGCTTGGCCCGGCGCAGAAGCGCGATTGGGCCAGGGACATGGGTGCCGACCGTTTCTTCCGCTTCCGCAAGTATTGGGATTACTCGGGCGGCATTGCCACCGACCTCTACTACCACGTTGTCGCTCCCATGAACATCTGCTGGGGTGAACCGCAATTTCCCACCAAGGTCGTTTCCGGTGGCGGCATCTACGCCTTCGACAAACTTCCAGAGGACCCCACCAAGCCCGACCGCGAAGTGCCCGATACTTTCAGCCTGATCGGCGAATACCCCAAGGGTCACTCCCTCGTCCTCTCCGCTTCCATGGCCAACTCCCAGCACATCCCGGGCCTCATCCGCGGCCACGGCGCAACTCTCACCATGGTGGAACACGGCCGCTTCGAAGGCTTCTCCCCCTTCCTGACGCTCAAAGCCGAAAAGATGCGCAACGGCAAGTTCATCGTGCCCGAACTCGAAGACAAGTTCGCTGGCAAGGATGAGATCAAAATCCCCGTCAAGGAAAACAACACCATGCAGGCCCACGTCGGCAACTTCCTGTCCTGCATGCGTACCCGCCAGAAGCCTCAACTCGACGTCGAAACCGGCGCGCGCGCTCAAGTGCTGATCACCATGGCAGTCCGCAGCTTCCGCGAAGGCAAGGTCATGTACTTCGACGAAAAGACCTGGAAGGTTTCAGACAAGCCCACCAAAGCCTAGTCTTTACTTCCTTACTGAAAATGCAAAAGCCCCGCCACTGCTGGCGGGGCTTTTGTTTTAACTGGAGATCAATTAACGCTTACGGCGCAGCAGGCCAACGCCGATTAGCGCCGCACCTACCATACCCAACGTCATCGGCTCAGGAATCTCGGAACTCGGGGCGATCACAAAGCCTTCTACCGTCGTCTGGCCGGGTACTGCGCCAGAATTTGGCGCAACAATCCCTGTCGTCACCGGTGCGGTGATCACGGTGTCCACGAAATTGCCTACTCCCGCGTTCAATGTCCCGGGACCTAGCTGTGCCGGGGACCAGAAAATGACAACCGGGCTCGTATCGCTATACACCGTACCGCCGACTGAGCTTCCCGTAAACGTACCTTCTGCAACGTTCACTACATCCCTGACCACCAGAGAAAATGAGAAGGGGTTGAAAGTTGCACCAACGCCCCCTGCCTGGGTGGAGCAGGCGTTGCACGACAGGTTAAAGATTCCGAAGTTGACATTCGACGGAACGCCCGTTACGGTGTCCCCAACGGTCGAAAAAGTCAACGTGGCGACTGCCCCAGAATCGCTGGTCAGCAGCAGTCCACCCGCAGAAAACTGCGTCAAGGGAGAATTTGTGTTGTAAGTGACCGTCGCTGCATTGGCGCCGGAGGCCAGCAGTACGGTGGTTATCGCCGCGAAGGCGACAGCTTTGAAGTAACGCGAAACATTCATATCTTGTTTTCCTTTTCAATTGCCTCCTCCCGGCGTGCGGGACTCGGCGGAAATAAAGATGCAATCCCGCAGCCACTCTCGACGTCACGCATATGGCTGTTTTTATCAATTTCCCGCCACCCCTGCGACGAATTCCGGACAAGTGACCACCTGGCGTCACTCTTCAAATTTCGGTGTCTCCGTCGCCGCCCAAGCCCGGTTCGGCCCCTAAACTGCTCTGTTTCGAACGACTCGAACGATTCGAAAACAACTTCTTAAAATACTGGAGCTCGCCAACCGGGATGGATTTTGCTGACGCCGGGCTGTCGGTGGAATTCACTCGCAGGCTGGCTTCAGGTGCGCTTGGGGGTTGTTGTAGAACACGCAAGAGCCGCATCTTGACTGGGCGGATCGTAGCAAGGTCATGGCGCACTAGGCCGGCACTGCGCTCACGCCCGGGTTTTCCTCTATCTTTCAAACCTTAGCCCCGCTCCCAAGCGGGGCATTTTTTTCTTGACCCCTCTGCACCCCCTGCTGCATCCTAAAATGGTAGACACTGTCAACCAGGAAACTTTCCCATGAATTCCCTCTCCTCACGCTACGGCCCCTGGGCCCTTGTCACCGGCGGCTCATCCGGGATCGGCCGCGCCATTGCCGCGGAACTCTCTTCCCGCGGACTGAAGCTCATCCTCACCGCCCGCAACCAGTCCGCCCTCGAACAACTCTCGACCGAGCTGTCCACCGCCACCCGCATCATTCCCCTCGATCTCGCCCAACCGGATGCTCCCGCTCAACTCTTCGAGCTAACTCGCGATCTCGACCTTGGCCTGCTGGTCAACTCGGCCGGCTTTGGCACGGGAGGCGAATTTATTGCCTCGCCCCTCTCAACCGAACTGGAAATGCTCGACCTCAACTGCCGTGCCCTGCTCTCGCTCACCCACCAGTTCGGGCAGCGCTTCGCGGCCCAGCGCCGCGGCGGCATCATTCTGCTCAGCTCCCTGGTCAGCTTCCAGGGCGTACCCTTCTCGGCCCACTACGCTGCCACCAAGGCCTATGTACAGTCCCTGGGCGAAGCACTCGCGATCGAACTGAAACCCTCCAACGTGGACGTCCTCACCGTTGCCCCCGGTCCGGTCAGCACGGGTTTCGCCGCTCGTGCCGGCATGCGATTCTCAAACGCCGACCCGGCTCCGCTCGTCGCCCGGCATATCGTGGACGCACTCGGTAAGAAATCCACGCTGGTCCCGGGTCGTCACGCCAAACTTCTGGCTTTCGGCCTCGATACCGCCCCTCGCTTCATCCGCGTCCAGATCATGAAGAACGTCATGCGCTCCATGACCTAGTGCTTGACTTGCAGCGCCTTCCCGATACAATTCAACACGTGTCCCGGCGCAGCCTGTTGCGCTTTTGCTCCATACCCCAGTTCCTTCAACATCCCCGACTCCAGGATCGTTGCCAGCCCATGTACTGCCGACCAGACAAACAGGGCATCCAGCTTCGAATCCTTCCCTGCCCTGTCCATCACGCTCAACAGGACTCCAAATGACTGCCGGCAAGCCTCAAGCGTCTCCGGATACTGCTCCGGATTGGGCAAGGGCGTGGCAAAGATGAGCCGGTAATGCAGCGGATACTTCTTTGCAAAACGAAAATACGCTTCCCCGATGGCATTCATATCCATTGCTGCTTCGCCAGTTTGGGCCCGCTTTTCCAGATACTCTCCGAACAGTACATAGGTCCTCCGGATGATCTCTGCCAGCAAGTGCTCCGAACTGCGAAAGTGCTTATAAGGTGCCTGGTGCGAAACTCCCAACCGGCGCGCCACTTCCCGGATGCTCAATCCCCCGACGCCTACCTCACCAACAATCGCAAAGGCTTCCGCGATACATGCCTCCGCCAGACTTTGCTTCCGCTTCATCCTTACAGTCTCCCGCAAAGAAAAGAAAAGGGGTGGCCGGAGCCACCCCAGATCTTCAACTTTCGCAAATAACTACTGTGCGCCGTCGATGTAAAGACCACTCACGGTGCCATCACCGATCACAATACCTTCGGTAAACGCATTGACGGCAAAGATGCCATTCAACGCACCGGCTGCGGCTTGGGTCAGCGTCAACCGGGCCTGAATCGTAATTGTTCCGGCCGATCCGCCGCCCGTGGTTGAGTCAAAGCTCTTCACCTCAGGCAGCGCCGTCAGCGTCAGCGTAAACAAAGGTACCCGGCCTACGATCGTCTCGTTTACCTTCACCAAACCGGTCAGCCTTGGGCCGGCCGCAAAGTTTTCAATGATGAAGTCAGACAGCGTGACAGTCGTCGAGCCGGCCCGCAAGGTCAACCCACCGGTATGCACGATCTGCAGCCCAAGCGTGCTCACGTCAATTCGTGCCGTCGGGATGCCAAAGGTCGCGGTAGCAACTCCATTTGCCACCGCCAGGTTCCCCGTTTCCAAGCCACCGGGGGTCACATTCAAAGTTCCCAATGCGCCCACAAAACCCGGAGCAAGCACCACCGAAGTACGGCTCACGGTGGGAACCAGTTCATAAGTTTTCGCGCTCAACATCGTCGCCGCGCCCAGCGCGAGCGAAAGGATCACCGTTTTCATTTTCATTGGATTCTTCATTCCTTTCCTTTAGAGCAAGCTCACGCGTTCGTCAAAGAACGCTTCCACCGTAGCGGTTCCAATGTTGAGACCACGCGAAAAGGCCGTGATGTTGAACACACCGTTCAACGCCGTCGCCGCTTCCCCACTCAAGGTCACACGTACGCCAGCTAGACGCACATTGCCGCCCAAAGCGATGTCCGAACGAAGCAAATTGCCCGGACGCGCACTCGGGCTCTCTGTCAGGGCCAGGTCGAACAAGGGCAATTCGCCAACCATCACGTCATTGACGGTGACAATTCCCTTCAGGCGCAAAGTGCCATTCACCGCATTTTCGATGTTGAATTGCGAAAGGGTCACCAAGGTTTCGCCGGCCTTCAAGGACAGCCCGCCAGAGTGAATCACTTCCAGGCGCAACACCCCCGTATCAATGCTTCCATTCGTTACCGGAAAAACAGCATTTGTCTTCCCGTTCCGGCTCCGCACGGCTGCCCCGGATACCGGCGAAACCGCTACCCCCAGGCTCGTTGCCGCTCCCAAAAACTCCCGCGACAGCTCAACCGTCGTCTGTCCGCTACGCAGTTCGAGCGTCGGTGCAGCCATCGCCACCACCGCTGCCATACTCAGACCAAGTATCTGAATCAGTTTCTTTTTCAACATGAGTTCTCCTTTCAAGTGAAAACTTCCGTCATGTGGGTCAACGGTACGAGACAAACGATTAGATCTCTCGGTCGGCATTTTTTCCGCTGCTACATTGAAAGGTATGGCTCGATTCCTGCTTCTTGCTCTTTTCGCCACATCCTGTCTCCAATCCGCCACAGCCGACACGGAAACACAGGCAACGTTAAAAAGAATTCAGGATCTAGAGGCCCGTCTGGAGAGGGCCGAAACACTCATCCGTCAGTTGATGGAGCAGAAATCCAGCCTCGATTCCACCTTCGACCGGCCTGCCCCTGTCGCCGCACCGGAAGTCGTCGCCTCCCAGACTCCCCCCCCACGCGAAACTATGCCCCAGGAACTCTTACCTACTTTAGGTCTGATTGGTGCCTCGGCCAGCTTTGTCTCCGGCACTCACTCCGGGCCTTACTCAACCAATCCCGGCACTTACTTCTCCGGTTCCGTCAACTTACCCTTGCGAAAAGTCCCCGGTGGCCTTCTGCTCTACGAATTCTCCGCCGGCCTTACGCGGTCCTCTGCCGACTTGCAAGTCACCTCCAACGTTGCCCAGGTTGCCAATCTGGCCGTACTCGGCCCTTCGCAACTCAATGATGCGCTCCAGGGTACAGGCAGCGCTCCCTTCCCGGTCACCGTCAACACCCGCTCCCGCGTGGACCTGCTGCAGGTGGTCCCTTTCGGGTTCAAGTACCAGTCGAAGCTTCTCGATCGCTGGCGAATTCGCCCCTACGCCAATCTCGGCTTTGGCCTCTTTGTCACCATTTCCAACCAAACCAGCCTTACGGGACTGCGCCCGGAAGCAAACCTGCCCCCCGCGCTGCTCACTTCTCTGGATGCTCTGTTTGGCAATGGTGCCCCATTCGGCGGGGCACTCATCGGTGGCCAGATTGCCGCCTCCCGCGAGCTCACTGCAATGGGGATTCCTTCCGGCCAGGGTGGCATTTCACCCGGCTTTCAGAGCGGCGGCGGCTTCGAGTGGCGTCTCTCCCCTCGCCTTTCGCTGGGCCTCGACTTCCGCCGGAATCGCCTCGCCACCGGCGCGGCCTTTACAACCGTCGCACCCCGTACCAGCTTCCACTTCTAGAGCGCACCAAACAAAAGCTTCCGTCCCCGCGCCACGACACTGCCACCCTCTGGTTCATCGGTAATGGCAAAGCCCGTCGCATTCTGCAACGCAGCCGTCGGCGGGCTCTGCAAATAGCCTCGACCCTGTTCGTCCAGCTTCATGAGTCCGCCACTCACGATCGACGGATTGCCCTTTCGCAGGATCCACAACTGATAACACTTGTTCCCCGTAAGTCGTGGCAGGTCGTGGGCCACCACCACCAGACCTCCATCCCTTGCATAGAGCGCCCGGGCCGCACTCTTTCCAGCCATCGGATCCACGCGCGCCATCTCCACCTGCCGCATCCCGTTTGCTTCGATTGTGCGGAAAGCATTCCGGTAGTCAGCCAGTAACCGCCGCTGCTGTTCCGTTTCCGCATCATATCGGGCCCGCAACTGTTCACTCTGCCGGGATTGCACCTGAAGCATTTGTTCCAGTTCCGCTACCCTTCTCTTCAGCGCTGCCAGTTGATCTTCAAGGCCACGATCCACAACCGGAACTGCCATCGGCTGCGGCTTTTCGACGCGCTGCCGCGCTTGCGCCAATTCTTTCTCCAGGACCGAAAACCGCGGATCCGCAACTTCCACCCCTCGCTCGACAACCCGGGTTTCGGGTACAGCAGGCTTTGCCAGGGCAGCCCTCAGCCTCTCGACTTCCTTCACAAGATCCGGATTTGCGTCAACCAATCGCTCCTCGGTGCGCACCTCAACCATGCGTGTCGGTTCCGGCCGGTGGCTTCCCATCCAGAATCCCCACGCGATACTGGCTGCTGCCACCATCCAGGGAAGAACGGACTTCACAGGCCAGGCCACCACCTTTCCCGTTTCCGGAGCTCTTTTCACGGATTGCGCCAACCTGTCCTCTACGACTTGGCTCGGAGCTTGCCCCGGCAAACTGGCACCGATTGCGGCGCAAGCTACCAGAATTTCACGATACTGACGATTGCATACACCGCAGCCACCCTTCAAGTGGCCAATCAACCGTAAAGACGCCGTGGGGTCTAACGCCCCCAGCGCCAACGATTCCCAGTCGGCGTCCTGCATTTCACATTTCGGATTCATGGATTACTGCTACATTCCCAGACTCAAGGCCTGCCTTAACTTCTGCAAGCCCAGCCGAATCCGCGTTTTGACGGTTCCGAGAGATTCTCCCAGTTGTGCCGCTAGTTCCGGATGCGTCAGCCCGTCAAAATAGGCCAACTCCAATACCTTTCGCTGCTCAGGCGGCAATGTTTCCATCAAGCCTCGCAGCGAATATACGGTTTCCGGGTCCAACGGATCCGCCGTCAATCGCGGGCTCTCAACTTGGCCCGTCTCATCAGGGTATACGTGATAAACAGCCCGTCGGGATTCTTTTCGCTTATGATCCAGTGAAATATTTCTGGCAACCGTCAGCAACCAGGGCAACAGTTGTCCCTTGCCGGCGTCGTACTTCTGCGGGTGATCCCATAAACGCTGGAAAACATCCTGAAGAACTTCCTCCGCCACCGGACGGTCCTTCAATATTCTCAACACCAGCGCGAAAACTCGCAGCCGGTAGCGCCGGTACAGCCCGAGCAAAGCTTCACCATCACGGGCCCGCACCTTGGCGAGCAATTCTTCATCCGTGTCCAGGCTTTCGCTTTGCAGAAGAATTTCTTCTGGCATTACTGTTAGGGATGACTTCGCAGACAAGCCGGGTGTAGAGAAATTTCCTCTAATTCACTCCAGCCGCGTGGCCCATCCGGCATTCGGAGTGCACAGCCTTCACCGCCCGCTCCAGACCATCCCGCCGGACAACGATGGAAATCGTCAACTCGCTCGACCCCTGCGCGATGGCAATAATGTTTACCTCGTCCGCCGAAATGGCCGTAAAAATTCGACCCGCCAGACCCGGATGCCCGGCCATGCCTTCCCCAACCACCGCCAACAGGCCGACATTGTCGTCCACCTCAATCGGGTGTACGTATTCGTGCGCCAACTCCAGGCTCAACTCTGCTTTCATTGCTGCTAGAGAAGTTTCCACTTCATCCTTTCGGATCAAAAAACAGAAGCTCTGCTGGTAGCTGGAACTGGTAAAGGCCAATACTTCCGTATTCGCACGCCCCAGCGCTTCCAGCACTCTCCCCATCAGCAGCGTACCCGGAATCGCCGCGCTGGCCGGTTCAATCGAAATCAACACCACATTGGCCATGGAGGTCACCGCCCGCGGCCCCTCCCCCTCAGAGTGCGGAACAATTTTCGTCCCCGGTGCCGCCAGATTGAAGCTGTTCTTCGACCACACGGGGATGCCCTTTTCCACAAGAGGTGCCAGCGTGCGCGGATGCAATACTTTCGCCCCGTTATACGCCAGCTCCGCCGCCTCGCGATAGGTCACTACGTCCAATACCGCCGCATCCGGCACCAGCCGCGGATCCGCACTCATAATGCCATCCACATCCGTCCAGATCCACAACTCTCCCGCATCCAGCGCCGATGCCAGAATCGAAGCACTGAAGTCTGATCCACCACGCCCGAGCGTCGTCGGCTTGCCGTCCACCGTACCGCCGTTAAAGCCAGTCACTACTGGCAAAATTCCTGCATTCAGCTTGGGAACCAGCACCTTCCAGGCTTTCTCCCGGGTCAACTCCATCAACGGCGAAGCATTCCCAAAAAGCCCGTCTGTCACCACTACGTCCCGCGCGTTCACCGCCACCGCCGGCGTCCCGCCTGCATCGAGACAAGCCGCCATCAGCGTCGCACTCAGCCGCTCTCCAATCGCCAGCGCTTCATCCACACTCCGCGGCGGCCGCTCCGCCAGCATCAGAATCCCCCGCGCAATCCGGTCAAACTCCTCAATCAACGCCCGTACCGACGCCACCACACTCTCCTGGCGCTCGGGCGGCAGCAGTTCCCGGCAAGTTTCCACGTGCCGCTTCTCGATGATGCGGATATTTTCCTTTACCCCTTCGGAATCGCCTTCCTCCGCCGACCGCAAGGTCGACAACAGCAGATCCGTCACTTTGCTCATCGCCGACACAACAATCGCCACCGGCCCTTGCTGCCGCGCCGCTGCGCAAATCTCCGCCGCCACTTTCATTCTCGCGGCCGACCCCATCGAGGTCCCGCCAAACTTCATCACCAAAATCGGATTCAACTGTGGTGTTCCTTTCCGTTACTGGTCCGCTCACGCACAATGCGCAAAATCTCTTCTTCCACTTCTGCTTCGCTCAGCGTTGAGGAATCCAGATACACTGCATCTTCGGCCTGCAAAAGTGGCGACGCTGCCCGGTTCCGGTCCCGCGAATCCCGGTCAATGATTTGTTGGCGCAGTTCCTCCCGGTCGAATTCAATTCCTCTTGCCATCATCTCCTCCGCCCGCCGCTCGGCCCGCACATCCGGCTTGGCGTCCAGAAATATCTTCACCGCAGCATCCGGAAAAACGACACTGCCGATGTCTCGGCCTTCCATCACTACGCTGGCTTCCGTGGCAATCTGGCGCTGCATTTCCACCATCGCCCGCCGCACCCCCGGCATCGCCGCCACCTGACTTGCGGCCTCCGATACCCCGGGCTGACGGATCGCCTCGCTCACATCTTCCCCGTTCAGTAAGACCGTCCGCTCTCTCGCCACAAATTCAATATGCGCGTGCTGCGCCAGCGATTCCAGCTTTTGCGGATCATCCATCGCCATCCCCTGCCGCATCGCCCAAAGCGCAACGGCGCGATACATTGCCCCTGTATCGATATAAACCGCCCCGACTCGCTCCGCCACGCGCCGCGCCAGCGTGCTCTTGCCCGCTCCCGCCGGCCCATCAATCGCGATGATCAATCGTTTATTCATGCCTATTGTCCATTATCCCGTCAAACCGGTACGCCTCCACCGGAATCCCCCGCAGCAAATGGCTTTGCAGGATTTCTTCCAGCACTTCCGGCCCCGCCGAGTGATACCAGACCCCCTCGGGGTAAACCACCGCCACCGGGCCCTGCTCACACACCCGCAAGCAGTTTGCCTTCGTGCGAAACACCACCCGCTCCCCTTTGGCCAGCCCCAATTCGGCAATCCTCTTCTTCAGATAATTCCACGCCTCCAGCCCCGCCGCCTTGCTGCAACACTTCGGCTCGGTCTGGTCCGCACAAAGAAAAATATGCCGCTCGATACGATCAATGCCCAGTGCATTCTTGATCTGGATTAGCTTTTCCATTTCAACCTTTGAGTTTCCCATGCTTACAATTAAGTCATGAAGCGAATTCTGCTCTCCCTTGCCCTCGGAGCCACGATGCTCTTTGCCGCCAACAAAGCCGTTGACGAGGCCAAGACCCTCATGAAGGACAAAAAGTTCGAAGAAGCTGTGGCCGTCCTCGAACCCGCGTTGAAGGCGACTCCCAATGATGGCGCTGTCAAAAAGACCATGGCCGAGGCCCTGATGGGCAATGGCGATGCCTATATGTACAACGACAAGCTCCCGCCTTTCCGCAAATACCCGGTCGCGCTCAAGAGCTATCGCCGCGTGCTCGAGTTCGACAAGACCAACCAGAAGGCCAAGGACAACATTTCCATGATCGAGGGAATTTACAAGTCCATGGGCCGCCCTGTTCCCCAGTAAAAATTAGCGGACAACCACGTATTCCACAATTCCGCGCATCGTCTCTTCCCCCGGCCCCACCGTTTTGCCAGGGTCCGGATTCAAGCGATGATTCGCGGAATTGTCGTATCTGGCCGTAAATCGCAACCGGCTACCCTTCCCGAGCCGCACCGGCCTGGCCAGCACATACTTCCGCTGCCAGTCATACTCGTAAGCCGGAATCTCCAGCAGCACTTCCCCACCCACTACTTCAAACCGCGCCGCTTTCCCCCGCAACTGCATCTCCGCGTTCAAGCTCAGAACGTCAACCTCCTCCTCGAGCACCACCTCCACACTCAGCTCCACATCGGCTGCCTGCGCCGGAATCTCAAAATCCCTCTGCTCAAACACCAACTGCCGCACGGGTCTACCCACCGGCTCTCTTGCAAATCGCAGCCCCACTTCCGTACGGTCTTTCTGTTCCCCTCCCGCAGACCCATAGTGGATCTCCAGCTCCAGCTTTTCGCCCGCCCGCACTCGCTTGGCCATGCCCGCCGGCCAAACTTCGGGCGCATCCCCCGGCACATGCACCAAATTCAGCCCGCTCAATTGTGCATGATGCACCACTCGCCGGTTCCCTGGCTTGACCTCAATCGCTTCTACCCAAACATCCTCGCTCAGCCCCGGGTCCAGCACATATCGCCGGCTCGCTCCCTCCCCCTCCAAAACAGTCTCCGGAATCGACAGCACCAGATCCGGCTTTCCGATTCGCCACCCTTTTTCCACCTCAGGCAAAGCCGCCAGCGCCGCATTCCCCTCCACCGCTCCGCCACGCACCCACGCCGCAATCGCCTGCACCTCGGCCTCGCTCAACCGGGCGTCATGCAAAAATTTGCCCGATGCCCCCGCCGCATGCCACGGAGGCATCGTTCGTTTCTGTACCGCCGCCAGGATCGCCCTCGCCCACGGCCGCACTTCCCGGTAACTTGTCAGCGCCATCGGCCCAATCTCCCCGGCCCGGTGACAATTCACGCAATGCCGCACCAGGATCGGCGCTACGATTTCGCTATAGCCAGGTGGCTCAGCCGCCAGTCCCGCTCCCGCCAACAGCAGCAACCCCACCCCTGCGTTCATGCCTCGATTCTATCTCTGACAATCCCCGCTGAATCAGCAAATCCCGCCGCGCTTCGATCTCGTCCCCCGCCTCGACACCCAGACTCAAATTTACAAGCTCCTGCTCCAGCCGGTTCTGTATCCAGTCCCGGTCAACCGACCACTCCGCCAGCGTCGGCAGAATATTCCGCTCACTCAGCCATCGCTGGTAAAGATCCAATACCTGCCGCGGCAAAACAAAGCCGGCCGCCGGCTTCGGGTTCTTCTGCAGCCACTCGGTCGCAAACGCCGTCACCAGCCCGTTGGCATCGAGAAATGCCCGCAACCGCGTCACTCTCTCTGGCCCTTGTTCGATGTCCGGCTTCACCCCCGCCGCTTCCCGGTTCAAGCCCGGATCAATCTGCGACCCCGCATAGCGCCTTTGGATCGATCTGCCCTTCGGGGTGTAGTAGTAGGCCGTCGTTAAGGCCACCCCATTGCCACCCAGGATCGGATAGACACTCTGCACCAGCCCTTTGCCGTAGCTTGCCTCGCCCACAATCAACGCCCGCCCGTTGTCCTGCAGCGCCGCCGCCACTACTTCTGAACCACTCGCCGACTTCTCATTGATCAGAACCGTCAGCTCAAACCGGTACTCTTCTACCCCCTCCGGCACCTCGATGTTTTCCTGCTCCTTGCTCCGCCCCCGCACACTCGTAATCTTCGTCCCCGCCGGCAGAAACAACGAAGCCGTCTCAAGCGCACTCGCAAAGACTCCCCCCGGATTGTTCCGCAAATCCAGCACCAGCCCCTTCAACCCCTTGCCGCCCAGCTTCTCAATCGCATTGCGCAGGTCCCGTCCGGTTTTCTCCTCAAAGCTCGACACCCGCACATAGCCATAGCCCGGCTTCAACAAGAAGGCCCGCTCTACCGTTGGCGCATTCAGCGTCGCCGGCGAAAGCACAAACTCGAGCGGCCTCGGGAAGTTCTGCCGCCTCACCGTCAAAAGCGCATCCCGCTGCCTCGTATAACCCAGATACTCCACCATCTGATCCATATCAAAGCGGCTCAACGCCACCCCGTTGATCGCTACAATCTCGTCACCCGGCTGCAACCCGGCCCGCTCGCTCGGGCTCGCCGGCATTGTCTGCAAAACAATCACCCGCCCCGGCAACACACTCACAATGCTCCCGAAGCCTTTGCGCGTCGAGGTCTCCATCTCCCGCAACTGCTCAAATTGGTCCTTGTTGAAGAACACCGAATGCGGGTCCAGCTTGCGCATCATCGCTGGCAGCACCCCATCCTCAAAGGCGTGCTTGAAATCCACCGGCTCGGCGGCATTGCCCTCCACCAGCGCAAAAACATCCACAAAGCGCCGTACATGCTCCCGCAACCCGGAGGGATCCTCTTGCGCCAACAGCGCTCCGGCAATCGTCAAACTCAGCAGCAAAATCCGCATTACAAGCGTCTGTACTCGGTCGCTTTCCGCCGTGCGTGCCGCTCCAGTGCCAAACCAATCAGGCGGTCCAACAACTCGGAATATCCGATTCCGGCATGCTCCCACATCTTCGGATACATGCTGATCGAAGTGAAGCCCGGCAGCGTATTCACTTCATTGACGTAAAACTCCCCCGTTGCCGTTTCCATCAGAAAGTCCACCCGCGCCATCCCCTCGCAATCGAGCGCCCGCACCGCTGCCACGGCCAGTTCCTTCACACGCTCCGTCTGCCCCGCTTCAAGCTTTGCCGGCAATTCAATCCGCGTCGTATCCAGCACATACTTCGCCTCATAATCGTAAAACTCACGCTCCGGCAGAATCTCGCACGGCAGGGACGCTTCCATCACCTCGTTGCCAATCACGCTGCACTCAAACTCCCGCCCGCTCACGGCCCTCTCTACGATCACCTTCGGGTCATAACGCGCCGCTTCGGTCAGCGCGGCTTCAAGCGACACCAGATCCTTCGCCTTGCTGATCCCTACGGACGAACCCAGATTCGCCGGCTTCACAAATACCGGCAATCCCAACTTCTCCACCACCGCCGCCGCATCCAGATCCCCCCGGCGCTGCACCACAAATTCCACTACCGGCACTCCAGCATCCCGCAGCACCCGCTTAGTCATTTCCTTATCCATCGCCACGGCGCTGCCCATCACTCCGGGCCCCACATACGGCAGGTCCGCCAATTCAAACAAGCCCTGCATCGTACCGTCTTCGCCAAAGGTGCCGTGCGTGATCGGGAACACCACATCCACACCAGGGTTCGCACCCGGTTCCGGCAACAAAGGCCCCGGCGACCATTTCCCCTCCGGCGACACCAGATATCGCTTTACGTCATACTTGGCCGCATCCAGATTGGCCACAATCGATTCGGCCGAGCGCAGGCTCACTTCGTGCTCCCCGCTCCGCCCGCCATAAACCACCGCTACGCCCAGTTTCACTGCAAAATCCTCTTCCCCATCGCTGAAGCGATCAACTCCACTGCCAGTAGTGCCGTCCGGTTCGCCGTATCCAGAATCGGATTCACTTCCACTACTTCGAGCGAACACAACCGCTGCGAATCATTCAGCATCTCCATCGCCAGATGCGCCTCCCGGTAAGTCAATCCTCCTCGCACGGGCGTCCCCACTCCCGGCGCATCATCCGGGTCCACACTATCCATATCGAACGACAAATGGATCCCCTCTGTTCCCCGCCCCGCGGCCTCAATCGCCCGCGACATTACCGTCCGCATCCCCAACTCATCCACCTCGCGCATTGTGAACGCCAACACGCCAGACTCGCGCACCGTCACGCTCTCCAACTCATCCACATCCCGCAATCCAATCAGCACCACATTCTCCGCCTTCACCTTCGGCGCATACCCCAGCAAATGCGTCAGCTCCTTCGGCCCCAGCCCCAGCGTCGCCGCCAGCGGCATGCCGTGAACGTTGCCCGACGGCGTAGTCTCCGGCGTATTCATATCCGCATGCGCATCAATCCAGATCACCCCCACGCGCCCCTTCGTCTTCCGGTAATGACGCGCCATCCCGGCGATCGTGCCGGCCGCTACGGAATGGTCTCCTCCCAGCACAATGGGAAACTTTCCTTCTGCGGCGGCCCGCTCCACCATCTTGGCCAGCCGGGTACAACTCGCCGCAATCTCAGTCAAAAACCGGGCTGACGATTCGCACGCCGGCGTAGCCTCCGGTTGCACGACACCGATATTGCCCAGGTCCTCCACCTCGTAGCCCAGTGCCGCCACGCGCGCATGCAGTCCCGCCGCGCGCACCGCCGACGGACCCATGTCCACCCCGCGCCGGCCTGCTCCCAGGTCCATCGGCGCGCCAATCACCGCCACTTGCCTGTTTCGCATCAGGGCCTCGTCCGGTACAACATACGCGGATAGGCAATCGCTTCCCGCAAATGATCCAGGCCACACATCCACGACACCGTGCGCTCAATCCCCATGCCAAATCCGCCATGCGGTACGCTGCCAAACTTGCGCAAGTCCAGATACCAGTCAAAAGCCTCACGCGGCAAATTGTGCTCTTCCAGCCGCTTCAGCAACAGGTTCAGATCATGAATACGCTGCCCGCCGCCAATAATCTCGCCATAGCCTTCCGGCGCGATTACATCTACGCCCAAGGCCAACTCCGGCCTTTCCGCATCCGGCTCAAAATAGAACGCCTTGATCTCGGTCGGATACTTGTCCACCATCACCGGACCGTCATAATCCTCGGTCAGCAAAGTTTCGTCCGTGTTGCCAAAATCCGCCCCCCACTGGATCTCGCTGCCCTTGCCCTGCAACACCTTCACCGCATCGTCGTACTGCATCCGCGGGAAGGGGCCCTTCACACTTTCAAGCTTTGTCACATCTCTTTCGAGAATCTTCAACTCTTCCTGCCGCCGCTCAAGCACCCGCTCCACAATCGAACACACCAGCCCCTCGGCCAGCACCTTCACATCTTCCAGCGTCGCGTAGGCCATCTCCGGCTCCACCATCCAGAACTCGGTCAGGTGCCGCCGCGTCTTCGACTTCTCGGCCCGGAAGGTGGGCCCAAAGCAATACACCTTGCCCAGCGCCATCGCATTGGCTTCGTTATAAAGCTGGCCGCTCTGGGTCAGATAAACCTTCTCATCCTCGAAGTAATCCACCTCAAACAGCGTCGACGTTCCTTCGCACGCCGCCGGCGTAAAGATCGGCGTATCCACCAGCGTGAAGCCGCGGTCATCAAAATAATCACGCACCGCCCGCACCACTTCATGCCGCACCCGCGCAATGGCAAACTGCCGCTTGGACCGCAGCCACAAATGCCGCCGGTCCATCAGAAAGTCAATGCCATGATCCTTGGGGGTAATCGGATAAGGGTCTTCCTCCGGCACGCGCTGGTGCACCGTCACTTCGAGCACATCCAGTTCATAACCACCTGGCGCGCGGCTCTCCGCCCTCACCTTGCCCACCACCGTCAAAGAGGACTCCTGCGTCAGCCCCCGCACCGTCTCAAAGGTCTCGTCCGGCAACTCCGCCTTCACCGCCACGCACTGCAAAAACCCCGTCCCATCCCGCAGAATCGGGAAGGCAATCTTGCCGCTCCGCCGCAGGTTGTACAGCCATCCCGACAGCCGCACCACTTCGCCGTCATGTTCGCCAATCGAACGGATCGATACTCTCGGATACTCGCTCATCACTCGCTTACCTCTTCTACCGGTTCCAACTCTTCCAGCCGCCGGAAAACTTCCGCCGCTGCCTCAATCGCCTTCGGGATATCGGGCGTCTCGCGCAACTCGAGCAGCAACGGATACTGATCCTCGCGCGCCCGCAGCAGCGACATCACCTTCCGCCACTTGATACTCCCATCTGTGGCCAGAAAGGGATAGCGGTGGTTGTCCTGCTTGCCGTCATTGTCATGCACATGCGTAGACCGCACGCGGTCCTTCATGATGGCCCACTCGCCCTCCACGCTCCCCGTCAGGTTCGCGTGGCCGGTATCGAAACAGAGCCCGTTCGTCAAATGCGTAAAGGCGAGAAATTCCATCAGCCGCTCCGCGCTCGAAAACGAGTTCGGAATGTTCTCGAGCAAAATCTCCACGCCCCGTTGCCGCGCAAAAAGATTCAACTCCTCCATCACCGTAAACGCCGCATCCCACTTGCGCAGATCATAAGTCTCGCCCCCGACGCCCAGATGCTGCACCGCAAACCGGCAGGGCACCACTTCAGCCACTTCCAGCGCCCGCTTGTACTCATCCACCATCTCCTGCCGGCGCGGTCGCGACAATTCCGTCATCGTCAACACCGCATGCGGGCTCGACTTGCCCCATTGGTCATCCGAATACATCGGCAGGTGGATCGAGTGCAGCTTCAATTGCGCATCCTTAAACCAGTGCCCTAACTCATTCACCTGCGCCTTGTTGCGATAGTCCAGATGCTGACGCGCGCAAAAGATCTCCACCGCCGGAATTCCGGCCTCTAAAATCCGGTCCAGCCAAACTGTCGTCAGGCGATGTTGCACGCAAATGTGCGTTGATAAAACGTGATCCATGTAAGGTTTCTCAGTAGCCGGCGGCTTTGCCGTTCGTGCGCCCGTCGGGAGCGCCCTGCAGCCACTGGTCTTCCACTAGAATGCCATGCACATTGGAAACACTGGGCGTCCCCGTCTCCACCGTGTGCCCCATCCGCCTGAGAATCTCCACCGTATCCGGGCTCCAGCCCCGCTCCAGATAGACTTTGTCCGGCGACCATTGATGGTGCATCCGTGGCGCATCAATCGCGTCCTGCATGTTCAGCTTGAAATCGAGCACGTTCAAAATTGCCTGCATCACCCCGGTAATGATCCGCGTCCCGCCCGGCGCTCCAATCACCAGCAATAACTTACCGTCCCTGGCCACAATCGTCGGCGTCATGCTCGACAGCATCCGCTTGCCCGGCGCAATCGCATTCGCCTCGCCGCCAATAGCCCCAAACATGTTCGGGGTCCCGGGCTTGGCGGAAAAATCGTCCATTTCGTTGTTCAGCAAAAAGCCCAAACCCGGTACGGTCACTCCGCTCCCATAGCTGCCATTCAGCGTATAGGTCAACGCCACAGCGTTACCCTCCGCATCCACAATCGACAGATGCGTCGTCTCCGGACTTTCCTCCGGCGGCACCACACCGTGATCGAGCGTCGAAGATGCCGTCGCCCGCTCCCGGTCAATGGATGCGGCACGCTCCGCCACATAGGCAGCCGAGGTCAGCCGCTCCACCGGTACCTTCACAAAGTCCGGGTCCCCCAGAAAGAAGCTCCGGTCCGCATAGAATCGCCGCATCACCTCAGCCAGCAGATGCGCGTGCCGGGCGCTGCCCATCCCGGCCTTGGAATAGTCAAGCTTCTCCAGCATCCCCATCATCTGCAGCATTCCCACCCCACCCGAGGACGGCGGCGGCGCGCTGATCACTTCATGACCACGATAGGCCCCCACCAATGGCTTGCGTTCCGCCACCCGGTAATCCCGCAAATCTTCTTCCCGAATCAGGCCACCATTCCGGGCCATCTCCGCGGCCAGCAGCCTGGCCGTCTGCCCGGTATAAAACTCATCTGCCCCCCGCTTGGCAATCCGTTCCAGCGTACGCGCCAACTCCGGCACCCGCAGCCTTTCCCCCGCTTCATAAAACTGCCCGCCCTTCAGATAAACGCGCTTCGATTCCTCAAACTGTCCCATCAGCCGCGACGAATTCTGCCCCCGCAAACTCCGCGCCAGCGCATAGGAAACCTCAAACCCGTTTTTCGCCAGCTTCACGCTCGGCATCACCACATCACGCCACTTCAACTTTCCATACTTGCGGTGCAACAACTCCAGGCCCCGCACTGTCCCGGGCACCCCGCTCGCCTTCCACCCCACAATGCTCTCCCGCGTCGGCTTCCCGGCGCTATCCAGATACATATCCCGGCTCGCCGCCCCCGGTGCCTTCTCGCGGAAGTCCAGAAAGTTCAGCTCCCCCTTGCCGGTCCGCACCAGCGCAAAGCCCCCACCGCCGATATTGCCCGCCGACGGGTGCGTCACCGCCAGCGCAAAACCCACCGCCACCGCCGCGTCATACGCATTGCCGCCGCGCTTCAAGATCTCCACCCCCACATCGGTGGCAATCGGCTCCTGCGCCACCACCATCACCTTACGGGCCCGCACGGGGTCCCGCCCGGCCATCGTCAATGCCAGCAGCAACAAGATCCCGAATCGCATTTAAACCTTCCCTCTCTGCCTCTTCCAGTCAAACAAAACAATCCCCGCCGCCACGCTGACATTCAAACTCGGAATCGGTCCGCTCATGGGAATCTTCAACAGAAAATCACAGGCCTTCCGCACATTCTCGTGCAAGCCGTGGCCTTCCGCCCCCAGCACTACCACCGCCTTATCGTCGAAACCAGCTTCATCGTAATTACGCTCGGCCCTTTCATCCAGCCCGTAAATCCAGTAGCCGTTTTTCTTGAACTTCTCCAGCGTCTGCGCAATGTTGGTCACGCGCACAATCGCGATATGCTCCAGTGCCCCCGCTGCCGCCTTACCTACGGTCTCGGTCAAGCCCACGGCCCGCCGCTCCGGAATCACCACCGCGCCAGCGCCCACCGCCGAGGCCGTCCGCAGAATCGCCCCCAAATTATGCGGGTCCTCCACGCCATCGAGCACCACAATCAGCTCCCGCCCCACGACATCGTCAAACTCGTCGTAGCGCTTCTCGGATCCATAGGCGATCACGCCCTGATGCCGCCCCGCTCCTCCCGCTCCCTTGTCCAATACCTCACGCAGCTCAAAGCGAAAGGCCACTTTGCGCAGGCGGCACAAATCCACGATCTCCTGAATCCGCGGACCGCCCGCTCCTTTCGCCACCAGAACGCGCTCCAGCGGCCGGCCCGCGGTCAGTGCTTCTTTTACCGGATGAATCCCAATCAATACAGCCATTTATACTTAAAAGAACCCCTTCATGAACTCTGGCAGTTATCCTTTGGCCGTTCCCCAACCCGCATTGGCTTCGGACGGACGCCGCATCTATTTCTCACTCATCTTACTCTGCATTGGTCACTTTTTTATCGATCTTTACAGCAGCGCCCTCGCCGCCTTCCAGCCCCACCTCACCACCCGCATGGGCCTCAGCCTCACGGAAGCAGGCTTTCTTGCCGGCATTTACGTCTTCGCCAACTCCGTCACCCAGCCGGGCTTCGGCTACCTCTCCGACCGTCTCCACTCCCAACTCTTCACCACCCTCGCCCCCGCCCTCGCCGGCATTGGCATTTCCTGCATTGGCCTCGCCCCCTCTTACTCCATGGTCATCCTCTTTGCCATGCTCGGCGGCCTCGGCATCTCCAGCTTCCACCCGCAAGCCAGCTCCCGCGCCACCCTCGGCATCGATCGCGACAAGACTTTCTGGATGGCCATCTTCATCAGCTCCGGCACACTTGGCCTCGCCTTCGGCCCCACCGTCTTCGCCGGCATCGTCGAACGCTTCGGCATCACCCAATCCTGGCTCGGCGCGATCCCCGGCATACTGGTCACCCTTTTCCTGTTCATCTATCTCCCACCGCTCCCCGCCTCGGAAACCAGCCAGAAGAAGCGCTTCGACATCGCCCCTCTCAAGGCCGTCTGGCGTCCTTTGACCATCCTCTATTTCCTCGTCTTCATCCGCTCCATCGTCCAAATCTCCTTCACGCAATTCCTCCCGCTCTACCTCACCCGCGAGCGCGGCTTCTCCATCCCCGCCGCCAGCCAGGCCCTCAGCCTCTATCTCGCCTGTGGCGCTCTCGGAGGCTTCCTCGGCGGCAATATCGCCAACCGCTTCGGCGGCCGCACCACCATCCTCATTTCGATGCTCGGCAGCGTCCCCTTCCTACTCGGCTTCTTCTTCACCGCCGGCTGGCTCTCCCTGCTCAGCCTCGCTTTGGGCGGCCTCGTACTCCTCTTTACCATCCCCGTCAACGTCGTCATGGGCCAGCAACTCGCCCCCGGCCAGGCCGGCACGGTCTCGGCCCTCATGATGGGCTTCGCCTGGGGCATGGCCGGCTTCCTCTTCATTCCCCTGATCGGCAAGGTCTCCGACGTTACCGGCTTGCACAACGCCCTGCTCTCGCTCGTCATCTTCCCCGTCATCGGCTTCTTCCTCACCCTCACTTACCCCAAAGAGGTCCGCACTTGAAACCTGCCGTTTGCCTGCTTTCGGGCGGCCTCGATTCCGCCACCTGCCTCGCCTGGACCCGCCAGCAAGGCTTCACCCCCTATGCCCTCAGCTTCGATTACGGCCAGCGTCACCGCCACGAACTCACCGCCGCCGCCCGCGTCGCCGCCCACCTCGGCGCAGCCGCTCACAAAGTCCTGCCCATTGACCTCCGCGCCTTCGGCGGCTCCGCCCTCACTGCCGACATCGACGTCCCCAAATCCCGCGACACCGCCGCCATGAGCCACGGCATCCCCCTCACCTACGTCCCCGCCCGCAACACCATCTTCCTTTCCTTCGCCCTCGCCTGGGCCGAAGTCCTCGGCGCTTCCGACATCGTCATCGGCGTCAATGCCATCGACTACTCGGGCTACCCCGATTGCCGCCCGGAATTCATCGCCGCCTTTACCCACATGGCCAACCTCGCCACCCGCGCCGGGGTCGAAGGCACCACGCAACTCCAGATCCACACCCCCCTCATCACTCTGTCCAAGGCCCAGATCACCCGCCTCGCCGCGGATCTCGGCGTCGATTTCTCCCTCACATCCACCTGTTACGACCCCGACGCCGCCGGACGCCCCTGCGGCCTCTGCGACGCTTGCCAGCTCCGTCTCAAGGGCTTCGCCGAAGCCGGCCTCACTGATCCCCTGCTCTACCAAAACCATGCTCATTAGCGAAATCTTCTATTCGCTCCAGGGCGAAGGCAGCCTCACCGGCGTCCCCAGCGTCTTCGTCCGCACCTCAGGCTGCAACCTCCGCTGCTCCTGGTGCGATACGCCTTACACCTCCTGGCAGCCGGAAGGCACTCAGCAATCCCTCGAAGAGATCCTCGCCGCAGTCCAATCCTTCAACGCCCGCCACGTCGTCCTCACCGGCGGCGAACCGCTCCTGCCCGAATCTTCCCTTGCCCTCTGCCAGCGCTTCCGCGATCTCGGTCTTCACATCACCATCGAAACCGCCGGCACCATCTATCGCGATCTTCCTTGCGATCTGATGAGCATTTCCCCCAAGCTCTCGAATTCCACGCCCACCGCGGACCCTTACTGGTCCATCCAGCACGACAAGCTCCGCCTCCAGCCAGACACGCTACGCCGCCTCATGGCCCACTGCGATTACCAGCTCAAGTTCGTCGTCGCCAGCCCCGCCGATCTCGACGAAATCAACCCCCTCGTCATCAGCCTCAACGCCGATCCCACCAAAGTCCTTCTCATGCCGGAAGGCCGCACGGCCGCTGTCCTTACCGAGCGTTCCCTCTGGCTCGCCGAACTCTGCAAAGAGCACGGCTACCGCTTCTCACCCCGCCTGCACGTCCTGCTCTGGGGCGACCGCCGCGGCATCTAGCCCCCACTCGCTTTCCACCCGCGCCACCACCACTTCCCCCTTCTTCACGCTCTGCCTTACCCTGCCATCCTCCATGGCCGTACTGACCGCAACAATATCTCCGATCCCCACCTCCGCCAGATAATGCACCTCAGCTGCCTCCAACACCCGCGCCTCCAGAAAGGCCAGCGGCAACGCATCCACCGCCCACCGCAGCATCACCACATTGTTCACGTGCTCATTCTGATCCGCATCACTCCACTGGGCGCGAAATTCCACCGGCAACCCGGCAACGTCTCTGAACGCTCCCTCTGTCAACGCCGGCACTGCATAGCCAGGGTCCACGCACAAAGCCGTAATCGTTTCCGGAATCCGTACCGGCCGCCGACTGGCCAGATCCACAATCACCCAAAGGCTGCTCGCACTCGCACACACCTCCCCCTCACCGTCCTTCAACACATAGTCCCGATACGCCCTCGCCCCCTTGATCTTCGTGCTCGGCCAGGTCTCCACCTTCACCCGCTCCCCCAGCCGCGGGTGCCGCTTTACTTCGAGCCGCATCTTTGACAACATCCACGTCTGCCCGCCCTTGCGCAATTCCTCTGTCGCCGCCGACAGGGCCGCCGCATGTCCCGCCGCCGCATTCTGCAGCACCCGCCAATACGCCGTCGGCGACATCCGCAAACGCGGGTCCGCATCAAAATAACTCACCACCGTGCTTTGTTCAAATACCCGAAGCGACATCTCTGCCATGTAAAAATAACATTTATGCGTCTTGCCGCACTCCTGGCCTTAGCAGTTCGCCTCGCGGCCCAACCCGCAATTCCTGAAACAGAAACGCCCCTCCGCGTTTTGTTTCTCGGCAACTCCTACACCTACTACAACGACATGCCGGCGATGCTCATGAACATTGCCAACGCCACCCCCGGCCGCCGCCTCGAAACCAAAATGGTCACCCGCGGCGGTGCCACCCTCTCTGAGGTCTGGTCGCTCACCAATGCCCTCGATGAAGTCCGCGGCGGTGGCTGGGATTACATCGTCCTCCAGGAACAATCCACCCTCGGCCAGAATTACGTAGAAGGCCGCTGGGGCGTCAATGATCCGGCCGGCTTCCTTCGCTGGTCCCGCTTCTGGAAAGCCGAAATCGATCGCGTCAACGCCAAACCCATCGTTTATCTCACCTGGGGCCGCAAACAATTTCCGGAATTCCAAACCGGCCTGAACTACGCCTACTCAGAAGTCGCCCGCGAAATCGGAGCCACTCTCTGCCCCGCCGGACTCGCCTGGCAGCGCGTCCGCGAAACCGCGCCCGAAATCGAACTCTTCGACCCCGACGCCACCCACCCCTCCCCCATCGGCTCCTGGCTCACTGCCTGCGTCTTCCTCGAAGTCCTCACCGGAAAAACCTGTGACGGCCCGGAAGCCAATCTGCCCATTCTCCGCTTGACGGAAGCGCAACAACAAACCCTCGCCTCAGCCGCCCATTGGGCCGTCGAGCAGGAACGGGCTGGCCTGCTGCGCGATCTTCCCCGTCCCAACTTCGGCATCGCCCGCACCCTCCCCATCCCTGGTGCCAGCAAGCCCGAGGACTTCGCCGGTTCCTGGAAAGGAAAAGCCGCCCTCTTCAACGCCCCACACGACATGGAAGTCCAGGTCTCGGTCAAAGACAACACCTGCACCGGCCGCTTGAGCCTGGCCAATCCCCGCACCGGCTTCCGCCTCAGCTATCCTTTTTCCCGTTGCTCCATCGACCACTCCACGCTCCTGTTCACCACCACCGACCCCCGCCTCCTCATCGATGAATACCGCGCCGTCCTCGACAACGGAATCCTCCTTGGCAACCATTCCCTGCGTGACACAGACCCCTACCGCCGTATCCTCGGCTCCTTTGAACTCAAGAAAGACTGATGACTGACCCCCATCTCGCCCAAGCCCAAGGGCTCATCGACTCCGGCCATGTCGGCGAAGCAATTCTGCTTCTCGAAGCCGCTATCGAAGCCGGCCACGAAACCCCCGCCATCGCCAGGACTCTAGCCCGACTCAGCCTCCGCATCAATGAAGTCCGCGCCTTCCAGAACTGGTGCCATGAAGCCCTCCGCATGGACCCCAACGACATCGAGGTCTACCAGATGCTCGAAGCCTGGTTCCGATCCAAGGGCCGCGACTATGAAGCCGACGAAGCCCGCGACGCCATCATTCGACGCGGCGGATCTGTTTGATTACAACCGGTGGCGTCAGCCGCTGCCCCTCATTCGGCGCCATCTGAATTTTCTTCACCACGTCCATCCCCTTCAGCACCATTCCAAACGCCGCAAAGCCCTGCCCGTCCGGATTCCGCTTGCCCCCAAAATCCAGCTCCGGCTGGTCTCCGATGCAAATAAAGAAATCCCCCGTCGCTGAGTCCGGCGCAGACCGCGCCATCGAAATCGCCCCCGCCACATGCTTCAGCCCGGTCCGCGTCGTCCGCTCCAGCTTCACCGGCTCAAAACTCTTCGTCGTGCCCGGCTTCGGCCCGCCCTGAATCACTTCAATCTTCACCGGGCTCTGCTGCTGGTTATCCATCCGCACCGTGCGATGAAAAACGCCCCCGGCATACAGGCCCGCATCCACATAGCGCAGAAAATTCTCCACCGTCGCCGGCGCACGATCCCCGCTCAGCGCCACCAGCAGGTTCCCCATCGCGGTCTCAATTTCCACCACCACCCGCAAATTCTTCTCCTGCCCCAATAAGGGCAGCCCCGCCAACGCAATCACTTCACGCCGCCGCATCAGGCCTCCTCCACCAGCCGGTAACCCTGCCGGTCTACTTCCGAATCCAGAATCTCCGCCGCATGACCATGCGCCGCAAAGATCTGCTGCACATGCCGCACCACTTCCTGATGCCCCTTCTCAAAAAACACCAGAATACTCGGCCCCGCCCCGCTCAGGCAGCAACCGAGCAAGCCCGGTGCCCGCAGCCGCAAGATCTCCGCCAGACCCGGCACCAGATGCTGCCGGTATGGCTGGTGCAATCGATCTTCCAGCGCCGCCGGAAACGCCGATATCGTCCCCGTCGCCAGCGCCGCAATCAGCAGCGCCGATCGCTGCACGTTAAACACCGCATCCGCCTTCGAATAACTCTCCGGCAAAGCCGCCCGCGCCTGCGCCGTCGGTAGCGGAAAGTCCGGCACCACCACCGCCACTTCAAAGCTCGGTGGCAATTCCAGCCGCACCGCCCGTGTCATCCCGCTCGAATCCATCGCACTCGCCACGATCGAACCCAGCACGCAGGCCGCCACATTGTCCGGGTGCCCTTCAATCCGCGCCGCTTCATCCAGAATCCGGTGCGTCTTCCACTTCAGCCCCAGCATCGCATCGGCCAGCACCACGCCCGCCGTCAGCGCCGCCGCGCTCGAACCCAATCCTTTGCCCAGCGGAATCTCATTCTCGATTTCCAGCTCCACCGCCGGCATCGCCTCGCCCGTGTGCTCAGCCACCGTCAACGCCGTCTGCCAGATCAGATTGTCTTCGCCCGTCGAGATCAACTCCGCATCCCGCCCGCTCGCGCGAATTACCAACTGCTCCGCCCGCCGAAACCGGCACAGCAGATAAGGACTCAGCGCCAGGCCCAGAGCATCAAAGCCCGGCCCCAGGTTGGCGCTCGACGCCGGAACCCGCAACCTCCGCCATCTATCCACGCGCAATTCCCGGTTTCACAATCCGGTTCTCCCTCGCACTCGTGTAAGCCGCCTCCACCAGCGCCAGCGCCCGCAATCCTTCTTCGCCGCGAATCACCGGGTCCCGCCCCGTCCGGATCGCCTCGCCAAAGTCCAGAAAGGTCCGCTCAAACGGAGTCAGCGATATCGCCATCGGGTCGCTCGATCCGCTCGATACATCGCTCGCCAACGGTACTGGTTCCCCTTCATCCTCCGGCACCTCCCAGCGCGTAATCCGGTCCCCCGACATCACCGCCGAGCCCTTCGTGCCGTGCAACTCAATCCGCTCGGTAAAGCCCGGCCACATCGCCGTCGAGGTCTGGATCACCCCCGTCGCCCCGTTCTCAAACCGCAGCAGCCCGCTCAGCACATCATCGCTTTCGATCTTGTGCCGCACCCCCAAATGCCACTGCGCATAAATCGTTTCCACGTTTCCCATCAGCGTCAACAGCCAGTCCACCTGATGAATCCCCTGATTGATCAGCGACCCGCCACCTTCCACCGCCCAACTCCCCTTGATCGGACGCGAATAATACTCCTCGCTCCGCCACCATTTCACATAGGCATCGGCTTGGAAAACCTTCCCCAGCCGCCCCGCATCGAGCGCCTTCTTCAAGAACAGCATCGCGTCGTTAAAGCGACCCTGGCTCACCACGCCCAGCCGCACATCCTTGGCCCGGCAGTAATCCACCATTTCCTGCGCCGTCGCCACGTCAATAGCAATCGGCTTCTGCACCTGCACATGCTTGCCCGCGTCCGCCGCCACCTTCAGCGGCTCCAGACGCACATCCGGAAAGGTGCAAAGGTCAATAAAGTCCACGTCCGGGTGCGTGCACACATCCCGCCAATCGGTATAGAACGTCGCGCCCCACTTCTCGGCAAACGCCCGCCCGCGTTCTGGGGTCTTATTGTTCACCGCTACGATCTGGTAGCCAATATTCTGATACGCCTGAGCGTGCTTATGCGCAATCGCGCCCGTGCCAATGAGTCCGATCTTCATCACTGTCCTGCTATCCTACTACGCTCTCGCCGCTCGCCGGCCAACCTAAGTCAACGGAATCGATTCCCGCGCGAAATTGCTGGAATCGCCTGCCACCGCGCTCAGCCGCGCCTCCAGATTGCCTTCCGTCTCGCTATCCAGCCGGCGGTCCAGAATCGCCAGATGATCCGTCCAGTCCCGCATCAGTTGCACCAGGCTCTTGATGTTGGATTGGAAGTAAGCCACACTCTTCGGCTCAATCACCTCCGGCACAAAGGCTGCCTCCAGTCCAAGCTCCACCCGCATCGACTCGCCTTCGTCGCTAGGGTATTCTGGACCATATAGGAATAAATTCACCCGGCTTGGCTTCAGGCGCCAACCCTCCGCCGTCTCCTGCCAGAGATCCCAAAACCCCTCAACCTCAAAAGCAGCGTCGCTCGCGGACCACTTTGCCATCTCTTCGAACAGTTCATCCAACTGGCCTGGCAATTCAAAGTAGTGCTCGGCCAGAGCCGGTTCGCCGGGATCAATCGCCGAGACCCGCAAGTAGGCTTGGGGCAATTGAACGGAAAAGGGAAAGTGGCGCAGCGCAACGGAAAACTGACGGTGCATCCCAAAAGTCGAGTGATTCTTAAGCCAGATAGATAAGTGAAGCCGGTCCGCCATACACCTTCGATGGTAACGCGTGGCCCGCTCTGACAAGCAGGAAACAGACATTGCAAACAAAGACGGAAACACTCTGCGGAGTATTGGTGATCGACAAGCCCGCCGGCTGGACCTCGCACGACGTGGTCAACAAAGTCCGCCGCTTCGCCGGCACCAAAAAAGTCGGCCACCTCGGCACCCTCGATCCCCTCGCCACCGGCGTATTGCCACTGGTCGTCGGCAAAGCCACCCGCCTCGCCCGCTTCTACTCCAAGGACTATAAGGCCTACACGGCCACCATCCGCTTCGGCCACTCGACCAATACTTATGACCGCGAGGGCGAAGCCACCTCGCCCGCCACCGCCGTCAACCTGAACGACCACGACCTGCCAGCCCTGCTCGAAAAATTCCGCGGCAAGCAAATGCAGACCCCGCCGCCCGTTTCTGCCAAAAAGATCAACGGCGTCCCGGCCTACAAACTCGCCCGCCAGTCCCTGCCGGTCGAGCTCGAAGCAGTGGAAATCGAAGTATCGTCTTTATGCCTTCTCTCTGCTTCGGCGAGTGAAATTCAACTCTCCATTGAGTGTTCCGCCGGGACCTACATCCGCTCGATCGCCCACGAACTCGGCCAACTGGTCGGCTGCGGAGCCTATATCGAGGAATTGCGCCGAACCCGCAGCGGCGATTTCGACATCACCCAGGCCCACACCCTCGATATCGTCGAAGCCACTTCCGCCAACGGCCAATTCGAAGCCTGTCTTCTTAAGGGCGAGCAACTGCTCCCCGACCTCGCCACCGAATTCGTAACAGAAACGACAGAAGCCGACATCCGCCTCGGCCGCGACTTCCGCACCTCCCCCTTCCGCGTCTCCGCCGCCTCCCCGCTGGTCAAGGCCATCAACCGCGAAGGCGAAATCGTCGCCATCGGCGAACAAAAACTCCCGAACCTCTACCACCCGGTCGTCGTTCTGTGAGTCCGCTGCGCACATCACCGAGCTCGACAACCTCGTTGAAGAAAGACGGCATGCGAAATAGCGGACACAAGACTACAAAGTTGTCTCGTCGCTACAACCAAGCTCGGGTATCTTTGTGTGAGGCAAGCCCAAAATACAAAGCTAGGTTTGCCGCAAGTGCAGACCGAGCTGATCATACCGAAGCAATCGACTTCAGAAAAGCAGCCCACTAGAGAAACTGAAGGCTTATTTCATGGAAGTATTGATACCTGAGGTGATTTACCATGAGGGCGTCCTTAGAGCGGTCAAGCAGAATTCAGATCAGCCGGGAATGGCCGACCGCTCGTGAACCATACTCGATAATTTTTTCTCATTGCCCATTTTGGGTCTTGTACTTAATTGGACCCGTTCGTTAAAAGAGATTATGAGCGCCAATACGGGTCCGATGGACCAAAACGAATTTCAACGGGTCAGTACAGCAATCGAAAGTTGCATTGCAAGGACTCGCAGGATCGATGTTTCAGGGCCTGGCTGGTCGGCGTGGAGATATCATTCCCCTTCTGGCGTAGCCTCGCAAGTTGGCGAGGCAAGATCATCTCCTATGGCTTTCATCGACGAAGCCCCACCAGACCCTGAAGGCAGACTTTCTCCTGTTTACGTCTACGGAAAGACAGACGGCAAACGCTTTCTAGTTCGACTCTACGACGGAAAAGATCAGGGTTGGTTTAGCAGAGAATTCGCTGAACCTGATGCGTAGTCTAACAATCAGCGATGGCTGGATCATCGGGATTCTTGTTAAGAACCTAGCGTTTTAACGGCAGAATTCAATCGTCATTAAACTCACGGAACGGAGATTTGCGATGATAGCGGAAGTCTATCTTCACTCTCAAACAAAGATGAAATGGTGAACGTCCCCCACCGCTTGGTCGTCTCGGCGTTCATCCTGTACCCTGCGAAATGTGCGATCAGCCTATCCACACAATTTTCCCATCGAGCGTGAGCTTCGGCGGCTGACTCACCCCAACCAGTCGTCCAAAGGGTACAAACGGTGCCATTCTTCTCCACCCACGCTGCATGTTGCTGCATCTCAAAGCGTGACAGATAATTCGCAGGTCCAAGAATAAAGATTGCAGCAGCCGTCCTGTCTGAATCTTGATATGACTCGTACAGGCCAACGAATTCTGATTCAATGTTTTGCCGGAATAGCCAGAACGAGAACACTACGTATGCACTGAACGTGTGAGCAGCCACAGCCGATCCTTCCAACTCCGGCAGCTTTGCTCCCCACCCTCTAGGCTTGTCCTTGGCATATGCACAACCGAAAGTCATGAAGATGCTATCCGGGCTATTCAGAGCTTTCACAAACTCCTTCAATTTGGGCTGTTGCCTCAACTCAGGAATGCGGGCTAATCTCTGGGGACAACGGCGCAGATCTAGGCATTCACCAACTCCTAAATCGGGTTCTGTGTCATAGGGGAGAACATAAACTCGTTCTTCTCCGACAATCCTTTTCATTAACTAACCAACCTAATGGAGAGCGTCACGTATCTACGCTACCAGACCCCTGATTCGCTCCCAAGAAAAGATGAGTCAAAGGGCAAACTGGGCAAAGAGTCCATCGGCGCAGTTCTCGGTTTGGGGACGCTCCTCAAGGACACGCCCGACTCGTCCGGCCGGGCGACGTCGTGGGAAGGCAAATCGAGTTGGGGATCAACGCATCCCTATGCTAAACTTCAAATGTTGGCGATGTATCACTTTAAACCCGCCCGAATTGCAAATCTGCAAACCCTTTATAATTAATGTCTTGAGTCGGTAGCTCAGTTGGTAGAGCATCGCACTTTTAATGCGGTGGTCGTGGGTTCGAGTCCCACCCGACTCACCATCCCCTTCTTTCACATCCCTGCAACACATTCAGTGTTAGCCTGTCATCTTCACACATGAAGTTTGTCTCACTCTTCCTGCTCTCCGCCGTCCTCCTTTCCGCCGCCATCTCCGGCCGCATCCTCGACTCCGCCTCCCAGCCCATCGAGGCCGCCACCATCGAATTCCGTACCACTTCAAACATCCTCCTTCATACCACCCGCTCCCAAGCCGATGGCTCCTTCTCCTGGCCGGATTCCCCCTCTTCCCCCCTCCAAATTCGCGTCTCTACCAACGGCTTCACCATGCGCGAACTCGTCCAGAACCCCACCGCCACCCCCATCGACATCCAGCTCGAACCCACCTCCCAATACACCCGCCTCACCGTCACGGCCAGCCGCGGCGGCGTCGAAGAATCCGCTTCCCTGCCCCAGCTCACCACCATCCTCGCTGAGCAGGATCTCGCCAAGCGCCCCCTCTCCACCCTCGGCAACGCCCTCGAAAACGTGCCCGGCGTCTTCGTCCAGCAAACCAGCACCGCCCAAGTCTCCCCCTTCCTCCGCGGACTCACCGGCTACCAGGTCCTCAACCTCATGGACGGTATCCGCTTCAACAATTCCACCTTCCGCTCCGGCCCCAACCAATACCTCGCCTTCATTGAACCCTCCCAGGCCCAGCGCGTCGAAGCCATCCTCGGCCCCACCGGTGTCCAGTACGGCAGCGATTCCCTCGGCGGCTCCATCCACGTCTCCACCCTTTCCCCCGAGTTCAACGACACCTGGCAAACCCACGGCGCCTTCTCGCTCTCTGGTGCCACCGCCGACCTCTCCGGACTCGCCTCCGCCCGCCTCTCCGCCTCCAACGACAAGCTCTTCTGGCTCCTCGGCGGCTCCGGACGCTCCCACAATGACCTCCGCGCCGGCGGCGGTATCGACTCCCGCAACGTCTACACCCGCCTCTTCGGCATCTCCCCCAACGATGCCCGCAACTTCCTCGGCTCCCGCCAGCAGGACACCGGCTTCCAGCAGTACGGCCTCGAATCCAAACTCGCCATTCGCCCCACCCTCAACCAGATCCTCACCTTCAACTTCCAGCGCGGCGCGCAATTCAACTCCCGCAACTACAAGGACCTCAACGGCGGACTCGGCCGCCTCACCTCAGACTTCTCCCCGCAAACCCTCAACTGGTTCTACTCCCGCTACGAAATCCTCAATGTCTCCCGCTTTGACTCCCTCAGCAGCACCTTCTCGGTAAACCAGCAAACCGACGGCACCCGCCGCCAGAACCTCCTCGACAGCAACCCCATCACCAACGACCGCAACCGCGTCAACGTCTTCGGCTACACCGGCCAGGCCGCCACCCACTTCGGCAGCCGCCTCTTCCTCAGCTTTGGCGGCGAATTCTACGATGAACACATCGCCTCCCAGCGCAATGTTCTCAACCCCGTCACCAACGCGCTCACCCAGCCCCGCCCCCTCTACCCGGACGGCTCCCGCTACGGTACAATCGGCCTCTTCACCCAGGCCAATTACCAGATCAGCCGCAAGCTCCGCGCCGCCGGTGGCATCCGCTCCACCAACGTCCGCTTCGCCGATCGCGTCAACACTCTCTGGTTCCGCGACACTACCTTCCATGCCTCCCTCCGCTACGATCCCCTCTCCGTTCTCGGCTTCCACATCGTCGCCAGCCGTGGCTTCCGCGCCCCCAACCTCAATGACATCGGTGCCCTCGGCATCAATGACCTCGGCTATGAAATTCCTTCCTCAGAGGCCATCCCGGCCGGCGCCATCCTCTCCACCAATTCCGGCGAATCCGCCGAATCCAAGAACCAGCCCCTACGCGCCCTCGCCGCCGAATCGCTCATGAATTACGAAGCCGGCTTCACCCTCCGGAGCCGCCGCTGGACCTCCCGCCTCCAGGCCTTCAATGCCGACTTGACCGACCCCATCGTCCGCCGTACCCTGCTCTTCCCCGCCGCCAATCCCCCTTCCACGCTGGCCGGCCTCCCCGTCACCGTCATTCCCCCCACCGCCGCCCAACGCAACCAGGGCGTCGTCACGGTCGCCACCGCCCTCGACCCCCGCGCCGTCAAAGCCTTCGTCAACGACGGCGCATCCCGCTACTACGGCCTCGAATCCCTCACTTCCTACCGCTTCACCAACCGCCTCCTCCTCGATGGCAATTACACCTACATCGTCGGTCGCGACCTCAACCCCAATCGCAACATCCGCCGCCTGCCCCCGCAAATGGGCACGGTCACTCTCCGCCACACTCCCTCCGGCCGCCGCCCCTGGACCGAACTCACCTTTACCGCCGCCGGTGCCCAATCCCGTCTTTCCGGCGGGGACCTCGACGACGAACGCATCGGCGCTTCCCGCCGCCGCCAGGACATCGCCGCCTTCTTCAACTCCACCATGGCCTCCCAATTCATCGACCCGGCCAGCCGCACCTTCCGCCCCACCGGCGAAACCCTCCTCCAGATCCAGAACCGCGTCCTCCCCGGCCTCGGCGACGGTGTCCGTGTCCCCCTCTACCGCTCCACCGCTGCCTGGACCAACCTCTCCTTCCGCACCGGCCTCCCCCTCACCGAACGCCTCCGCCTCATGGCCGCCCTCGAAAACATCCTCGACCGCAACTACCGCTTCCACGGCTCCGGCATGGATTCCCCCGGCACCAGCCTCTACCTCAACCTCTCCTACCGCTTTTAGTCCCTGCCCCCCAGCCAATATCTGATTAAATCGTTAGGGGATGCCCAAGACTTCACGCCGCACTTTGTTTTCTCTGCTCGCCGCGGCCAGCCTGGCCTCCCCCCAAGGCGTGGTCTCCCGCGTCGCCCCCCGCCAGCAGCGCGGCAAAGCCTCTGGCCTCCCCTTCAACGCCAAATTCACCGACATCGCCAAACAGGCCGGCCTCCTCGAACCCACCACCTACGGCGGCGCTACCGCCAAGCAATACCTGCTGGAAACCATCGGCTGCGGCTGCGCTTTTTTCGACTACGATCACGACGGCTGGCTCGACATCCTCCTCTTGAACGGCACCACCCTCGAAGGCTCCACCGCCTCCAATCGCCTCTACAAAAACAACCGCGACGGCACCTTCACCGACGTCACCGCCAAGGCCGGCCTGGAGCGCACCGGCTGGGCTTCCGGTGTCTGTGTCGGCGATTACAACAACGACGGTTTCGACGACCTCTTCATTACCTACTGGGGCCAGAACGTCCTCTACCGCAACCGTGGCGACGGCACCTTTGAAGACGTCACAAAAAAGGCTGGGCTCCTCGAGGAAAAGCGCCGCTGGGGCGCTGGCTGCACCTTCATCGACTACGACCGCGACGGCCACCTCGACCTCTTCGTCTCCAACTACGTCGACTTCGACCCCGAGAAAGTCCCCCGCCCCGGCCAGAACTCCTTCTGCAACTGGAAGGGCATCCCCGTCAACTGCGGCCCCCGCGGCCTCACCCCCGGTTACCACTCCCTCTACCGCAACCGTGGCGACGGCACCTTTGAAGACGTCAGCGCCAAGTCCGGCATCGCCAAAGCCCGTGGCAGCTACGGCATGACCGCCGTTGCCGCCGACTTTGACAACGACGGCTGGCCCGACATCTATGTCGCCTGCGATTCCACCTCCAGCTTCCTCTTCAAAAACAACCACGACGGCACCTTCTCCGAGCTCGGCCTCGAACGCGGCGTCGCCGTCAATGAAGACGGCATGGAGCAAGCCGGCATGGGCCTCGGCATCGGCGACTTCGACCTCGACGGCCACCTCGACATCTTCAAGACCCACTTCGCCGACGATTCCAACATCCTCTACCGCAACGATGGCGAAGGCATGTTTGACGACGTCACCGCCCGCTCCGGCATCGGCGTCGAAACCCGCTATGTCTCCTGGGGCGCCGGCATCGTCGACCTCGACAACAACGGCCACCCCGACATCTTCTATGTCACCGGCAACGTCTATCCGGAAATTGAAGCCAAGCTCCCGGCCTATCCCTTCCGCACGCCCCGCGTCCTCTTCCGCAACCTCGGTGACGGCAAGTTTGAAGAACTCTTCGATCTCGCAGGCCCCGCCCTCAACGCCTCCCACTCCTCACGCGGCTGCGCCTTCGGGGACTTCGACAACGATGGCGATATGGACATCCTCATCCTCAATCTCCATGAGCCCCCCTCTCTCCTGCGCAACGATCTTGCCGGCCAGGCCAACTGGCTCAAGGTCAAACTCCTCGGTACCAAGTCCAACCGCAGCGCCATCGGCGCGCGCGTCACCGCCACTTACAACGGCAAGAAGCAAGCCCAGGAAGTTCTGAGCCAGTCGAGCTTCTATTCCGTCAACGACTTCCGCCTCCACTTCGGCCTCGGCCCGGCCACCACTGCCGACCTCGAAGTCCGCTGGCCCAACGGCGTCACGGAAAAATTCCCCAAAGCCCCCGCCGGCCACCTCCTCACCATTCGCGAAGGCGAAGGCATCATCAAGCGGGAAGCCTTCCCCAGGAAGTCCTGACCCATGCTGCCCCTTCTCTTGCTCGTCATCGCTCAGGATTATGTCGGCTCCGCTGCCTGCTCCGGCTGCCACAAAGCCATCTACGACCACTGGAAGCTCTCCGCCATGGGCCGCTCCATGAGCCCCGCCAGCCAGCACTTGGCCAAGGCCAGCCAGCCCGTCTCCGTCCGCAGCGATCGTCTCAACCGCACCTTTGCCGTCGAAGCCAAAGACGGCCAAATCCTCCAGCGCGAATCCGGCGACGGCTTCACCAACCAGCACGCCCTCGCCTGGGCCATCGGCTCCGGCCACAACGGCCTCAGCTTTATCGTCCAACGCGCCGACCACCTCTTCCAGGCCCCCCTGTCCTGGTATTCCCGCGTCAACAAATGGGACCTCTCCCCTGGCTACGAATTCGCTGACTACGGCTTCAACCGCCCCATCGCCGCCGGCTGCATCCACTGCCACTCCGGCCGCCCCCAAACCATCCCCAACACCGCCGGCAAATTCTCGGACCTGCCCTTTCAGGAACTCGCCATCGGCTGCGAAAATTGCCACGGCCCCGGCTCCCAACACATCGCCCGCAAAGGCGCGAAAAACGCCATCGTCAACCCCAAACATCTCCCCCGCGAGCGCGCTGACGAAATCTGCATGAACTGCCACCAGGCTGGCGACGCCCGCGTCCTCCAGCCCGGCAAGTCCGAGCACGACGTCCGCCCCGGCCAGCCCCTCAACAACACCGTCGCCATCTTCAAGCTTCCCCGCACCAAAGATTCAGACCTCCTCGAACACCACGAATCCATGCGCCTCAGTGCCTGCTATACCCAAAGCGGCACCATGAACTGCCAAACCTGCCACAACCCTCACTCCACCAAGGTCGACCACCGCGCCACCTGCCTCAACTGCCACACCGGCTCACTCGGCGCACAACACCCGCCCCGCTCAAGCGACTGCATCGGCTGCCACATGCCCAAGCGCGACGTCCAGGTCATCGCCCATTCCGCCCTCACCAACCACCGCATCCCCCGCAAGCCCGATCAACCCCTCCCCGCCGTCACCACCCAGGATCTCATCCATCTCAACCCCGGCCCCCTGCCCCTGCTCACGGAAATGCAAGCCTACGGCCAAGTCGCGGAACGCAGCCAGCACCTCTTCGACAAATTCCAAACCCTTCTGGCCAAAGCTGCTAAAGATCACCCCCAGGACCCCCTCGTCCTCGCCACCCTCGGTCGCAAATCTCTTCGCGAAAAGAACTACCCCCTCGCCATTGAGCAACTCCAACTGGCGCTCGCCAAGGGCTCCCGCACCGCCACCACTTATGAAGACCTCGGTGAAGCCCTCGCCCGCGCCACCCAGCTTGAAGCCTCAGCCGATGTCCTCAAACAGGGCATCGCCCAAGCCCCCTTCCAGGCAACTCTATATAAGGCTCTCGCCCTGCGCTACATCCAGCTCCAGCGCTATCCCGACGCCAAGGCCACCCTTGAAACCTACGTCCAGCTTTTCCCGGAAGACGACTTCATCCGCCGCCTCCTCGCGCAAGTCTCAGGGGCGCGCTAAAGCTTCCCGCGCCAGCAAACTTTGCGGCAACACCTTCAATAACCGCCGCAGTACGTCCCCCCTCAACGCTAAAGAAGGCTGGCACTCCGCCAGCAAAAAGTAAGCCCGCTCCCCGGCCGGATCCAGCTCGATCGCCTTCTCAAAACTCACCTTCGCCGCCGCCAGGTCCCCCGTCGCCCGTTCCAGCAATCCCAGCTTCTCCCGCAGCCCCGAGTCTCCCGGCTTCAACGCCACCGCCGCCGCCAGCAGCTTCCGCCCGTCCGCCTTCTGGTCCTTCAAAAACAGAACCATCCCCATCGCCGCCAGCACTTCCGCATCCTTCTCCCACTTGGCAATCCCCGCCGCCAGCCGCCGGTATCCACTCTGAATCAAAGCCTCCGACCCATCCCTCTCCCCCACTTCAATCTCAGCCAGCCCCAGCACGCGCGCATCCTGCTCTCCCCGCCACACCTTCAACCGCACGGGTCCATCCGCCACCCCGGTCAACGCCGTCTTCTGAATCCGGTGATCCGTAAACGCCGTATGCCCCCCGTCCACCGCCGCCCGCTTCGGCATATGGCAAGACACGCATTCCGCCTTCCCGTCATGCGGCTCATGACAGCTCTGGCACTTCGCGTTCACGTCGATCTTCTCCCCATGCACGGCATGGCAACTCACGCATTCCAGCTTGTCGCAGCGGCTCAATGCCAATTGCTCCACATGGCTCACCACGCGCAAATCCTGCCGCGGCCGGTCATACACCACCACGCGACCGCCAATCCGCGCCTCCCCGGTCAGGTGGCAAGTCTCACAGCCTTCATTGCCCACCGGCCGCAACACATTGCCCCGCCCCGGCTTGGCCAAATGCGCCTTCACATCCCCATGACACTGCGCGCACCCAATGGGCTGCGGGTCCACAGCATTGCCATTCGAATGGCAATCGAGACACTCCTGCGTCACCCGCCGGTTAAAGTCGATCCGCGCCATCCCCTCATAGCCCGGTGCCGCCGCCCACTTGCCATCCCGGTAAAGTGCCACCGGCGATTGAAACAACCACTCCCCCACCCGCACCAGATACCCCGCCGCATGACTCCCCGACCCGATCCGGTAAGCCACTTCCTGTTCCGCGACAATACCCTTCCGCTCCAGCCGCTGCACCATCTTCCCACCCCGGGCCACCACCTCTACCCGCGTCCCTGATGCCCCATGTACAAAGCCCCCGGTCGCTCCCCCAAGCCCCGGCCCAATCGCCTGCCCCATCGCCGACTTCGCATAAGCCGCCCCAACTTTGGCATGGCAAGGCAAACACTGCGGCTCCCCCCACAGCGCCCCACTCAACAGCAAGAAAGACAGTACTCGCACGGCCTTTCAATCATATCCGCAAGACCCATTTGTCACCGCCTGGGCAAGCCCGCCAAACGATGCCAACTTGCATGGCCCGCCTCATAGAATCGGGTTGCCAGAACCTCTTAGTCGGCACCTTCGAAATATCGTTTTGGCCTCAAATTGGTACCCCGCTGACGAACACAATTCCACTTGTGCCCAATCCCAAACCTCCTCGTCCACCGCTCAGGTGAGTCGCCGAAAGGTCGACTAGGCCGGATGCGAACTCGCGCCACACTCATACTCGTCCGCAAGGAATGGTACGTTGAAACCCATGCGACTCCTGCCACTCCTACTCTACCTGCCATTAGTCTCCGCCCAAACAACGCCGCCTGCGACAGACATCTCGAATGCACTCCAAGAACTCACACTTGCCGTACGTTACAACAAGGCGAAAGACTACGAGGGGGATCTCAAAAGGTTAGAACAAGCCATCGCCAAAGCCAAAGAAAAGGACGCGTGGGATAAAGCAGTAGTAGCAGCCTCCATCATTAGCCTATTCGCTCTCATCTGGACCGGGTGGCTCACCCACAAAATGCGCGCAGCAGCGCAACAACAAGCAGATTCTGCACTAGCGCAAAGTTCCGCAGCACAACAAATGCTTGAAGAAGTACGCACCCAAACACTCCTCGACTCACGACCTATTTTGGTGCCTGAGAACGCCTATGGATCAATACAAGTACTTGCTATGCCTTATCATGTCCCATTGGGTGTGAAAAACATCGGTCGCGGCCCGGCTTTGCGCGTGAGACTGTACGCACTATCAGATGACATATTTGAGCTAGTCCGATCAGAAGACAGCACTCTTCCTGTACTGGAACAGAATGCTGTCGATCGCCTTCCAATCCATACTATATTTCTGACATCAACGGGACTGGTAAATTGCCAGGATGTTGTAACGCGACTCTACAAAAAAGAGCTGAAAAACGTTAGTCTCGCTTTAGAGTATGATGATGTCCTCCAAGGCACATGGAGATCATACGTCGTCCTCGAAGCAGGAGAATCAGAACACAGAGTTAATTGCCGGTTGCTCAGGGTGGAACGACAGGAAACACAAACTGCTATCTAGGAATAATCAGAGTTTTAACTCGATCTGTAGCGCGAAGGATCCTCATACCCCCCGGAACTTAATCACACCTTCCGGGCAGGCGGCAGCAATTTCAAGCGCCTGCTGAACATCCTCTTCGCTCAAT
>CAZECF010000021.1:0-62365 GCA_964510335.1 uncultured Bryobacter sp.
TCGCATTGGCAGGCTTTTTAATGCTGATGCGTGCACATCTCCCCCTCAAGTGGCTCGCCCTGATCTCCATCCCGCTGTTAACCTGCTTCGTCAACGGCCAGGATGTCTGCCTCTTTCTGTTTCTCTTTGCCCTGGCCATTTCGCTGGAGCAGAAGGGACAATCCTTAGTGGCCGGAGCCTGCCTTGCTCTCTGCACCATCAAACCCCATTTCCTGATCCTGGTGCCGATCGTGCTGCTTTTTTATCGCCGCTGGCGCATCATTCTGGGCGGCCTCACTTCCGTAGCGGCGCTCGTCACTCTAGCGGCTGCCTTTGAGGGCTGGGAATGGCTCCTGCGCTATCCGCAGGTCCTTCGCAACCCTTCGATCCATCCAGAGCCTTTTCAATTTGTGAATCTCCGCGGAATCCTCAGCCTCTTTCAGCTTCAACCCCCTGGGCTCACTTTCGCCGCTTATGGCCTCACTGCCATGCTGCTCCTGATCGCCATCTACCTTCTTAGCAATCGTTACCCCCTGGAACACACCATCGCTTACGCCTTATGCGGATCCATCCTGCTCAGCTTCCACCTCGGAGTTCACGATTGCGCTCTCTTTCTGCTCGCCTTTGCGCTCGCCACTCCCGCGTCCCGCTTCCGGCACTGCCTGATGGTGCTTGCTTTTCCCCTCACCTATTGGATGCTGATGCTTGACGGCTGGCCCGCCAGCATCCCCGCCTTCTTCTTTCTTGCAACGCTGCTCTGGGCTGGTTATGAGTCGCTTACCAAACAAAGCCAACCCTCCGCTCTTGCCAGTCCTGGCCTTCCGTCGCTGGCCCGGTGAAGCTCTTCTATTTTATTTTTCCCCCCTGTTTCCAACAACTTGCTCGCTCAAGCGGCTGATCCTCGATTTGGCTCATGCTCCTGTAGTGCTCGGCGGAAGCAACCCTTCCCGCTGCAATTTCACAATTTGAACATCGAGGTTCCCATGAACGATAGCGGAATGTTTCCGATCAACGATCTCTATCTCTATCCGTTTTTCCAGACGCGTGACGAGTATTTTCAAGCCACCGGCGAAGAGGCTCCCGATTGGGATCCCAGCCGCCCGGTCAAATCCTGGTTCGACCCCGAAGCCCGCAATTCTAACAAGCGGACATTTCTGTATGACAACGTCTTGATGTACGACCGCAACGGCATGGTCCTTTCTGACGAAAAGGGCATTCCCCAGGTTGAGCAATTGGCCCTGCTGCGGGAAGAATCTGCCCGTGTGAACATCCTCCCCCGCGAACGGATGGTCGATTATGGCCCCGGCTCCAAAGTCGCGCCCATCCCCGTCCCGATGCGTCCGCTCACCGAATCGGAAGAACTCGTCTTCACCTTCGGCGGCGTGGTAGCAGTCCGCAAAAAGAATGCCTACAAAGAGATCGTCAACGCCTTCACGGTACAAGACCGTCGATTGCTCGCAAAGATCGCTGAAAAGCTGGGGGTCGTGGAAGAGAGGATTCGCAAAAGAACAAAGCCCCCATGCTCGCGCATGGGGGTCTTTGTTTGGGTGCGGACCCTATACATTTGGGGAAATGTATAGGGGGGGTTGGGAGCTTTTGGAATTCGTTTCCGTTCCGTTCTCTACCCTTCAACTACTCTAGCACAGGAATTTCAAAGTTTGCAACAAAAGCGGATCTTTTTTCCGGCATCGACCAGTTCGTACCCAGTCCTTTGCCCGTGAAAGTATTCGCGAGAGTATACCCAGCCATCGCATGCGTGGTGGGAGTCAGCGGAGAATAGTAGGTCGATTCATGACGGCAAATCTGATCGGTCGTGACAATCGGCCGCGTCTCAATCGAAGCCAGTTCCCCAGCCGTCAACTTGGCCCGCACACTGTGCAAGTTATTGTCAGCAAAGGTCAAATTGATCGGACGAACTTCCACCGAAACGACATCGGCAAACAGTTCCCCGCCCATCTTCTTGGCAAACTGAATCAGGGCTGCCCGCTGCAGATCACTCGCTTTGGCGTCAACAATCAGTACGCTCTTTGTCGGATTCACCGGATTGGCAATATCGCCCAGTGTTGTAGTGGCTCGAATGACACCAACGACACCAAGACCCTTGAGCGAGACGCCGTTCATGACGCCTTCGTCAATCTTCCAGCCCATCACCGCCAGATCGCCAACCAAATTGATTTCAGAATTCGCGTAGCAGGCACCCGTATAGACGTCCGCGTTGCGCGCTTCAATATAGGAACCTGAGATTTTCGCATTCGGCAGCGTGGCGGCCGAAGCGATGGAAATTGCAAGTACGAAGCCAAGCAGCGGTTTCATCATTCTAATTCCTCACTTCTTTATCCATTATAGCGGCTGGTAGCATTTTCGTGTTTCGTTGCAGTCATACTCATCGACTGCCTTCGAATCCGGCCCCAGACATTTCTGCGTGTTGTGGCACCAGAAGAGGCGGTCATTGGAGTGCGGAACGGTCGGGTCCCATTCCGCTTCAATGAACATGCCCTTCCAGCGCAGCAAAGCGCAACGGTCGTCGTCCCGATCCAGCCTGACAATTCCTGGCAGTTCCATGGCCGGGCCTTCCTACGCGGAAACCCCCGCCGCTTCCAGCAGCGCCCGCTTCACGGCAATACGCGCCAATTGGATCTTGTACGCGTTGTCGCTCAACGGCTTGGCACCCTTTACCGCGGCGTCGCCGGCGGCCAGCGCCAGGTCCGCGGTGATGGCTTTTCCAATCAGCGCCTTCTCCGCCCCGACAGCATGATACGGCGTCGGCCCGACATGACCCAGCACAATGCTCGCGGCACTGACATTGTTACCCTGCATCTTCAGATGCACGCTCGCCGTCGCCAGCGGCCAATCGAGTGCATCCTTGTGGCGCACTTCATAGGTCGCATTCTTCCCGGCCGCCGGAATCACGATCTCCGTCAGAATCTCGTTCGGCAGCAGTGCGATTTCGCGGGCATCATTGCTTTGCGGCGCAACAAAGAACTTCGCAACATCTACTTCCCGGCTACCCGACGCGCTCACCAGCTTCACCTTGGCACCAAGCGCCACCAGCGCCGGCCCCAGGCTTGAAGCGCTCACAAAATGCGCCGCGCCTTGCGGGAAAATTGCGTGGTACTTGTTCTCGCCCCCTGCCACCAGGCTCTTGCCATCCTTCTGCGCCAATACTCCATGGCCCAGCCGGAAGTACCAGCATCGCGGCCGTTGGCAAAGATCACCACCTGCCGTGCCCATGTTGCGAATCTGCGGGCTGCTCACCCCCAACACGGCTTTGTGCAGGCTGGGATAACTGTCCCGTACCAGGGCATTACCAGCCAGTTCATCAAAGGTCGCTGTTGCGCCAATGCGGAGTCCGCTACCGGACTTCGCCACGCCACCCAGCTCCTTGATGTTCTTGATATTGACCAGCCGCTTGGGGCTCATCACGTAATCCTTCATCAGCCCCAACAAGTCCGTGCCGCCGGCCAAAACCACAGCATCCGACCAGGAGGAACCCAGTGCCGCCGTCGCCTCTTTGAGGCTCGCAGCGTTGATGTATTCAAAGTTATTCATTACGCGCGGCTCCTTTCCATGTTCTTGCCATAGAGCGCTGTCAATACGTGATCCGGAGTCAGCGGAACTCGCGGAACCCTCACGCCAATCGCGTTCGCCACCGCATTTGAGATCGCCGCAACGGTAGAGATCGCAGCCGGCTCGCCCAGCCCAATCACACCGCGCTTGTCGTTATCAGGATGCACGTCCATGTGAACAACGATTTCGCCAATGTCCTTGATTCCGGCCAGCTTGTAGAACTCCATATCGGCGTTCAGGACCCGGCCCAGCGTTTCATCCATCACGCGCTCTTCCATCAGCGCGCCACAGATATTCATAATCACGCCGCCGTATACCTGGCTTTCAGCCGTCTTCGGATTGATGACCAAACCGCAATCGGAAATGGCCACTACGCGGTTCATCTTCACCACGCCCGTTTCCACGTCCACACTCACATCCGCAATCTGCACGCCGCCAGCGCCCTGCGTGTTCAATCCCATCGGGTTCTTCGGATCGTTCTTTCCGGTTCCCGAGATCGAACTCACGCCCAGCTTCTGGCAAGCCGCCTTCCACGACATCGACTTCGAAGGGTCACCCTTGACCTGAATCTTGCCGCCTACCGCTTCGAGATTCGCCGGGTCGGCATTGAGCGAAGGCGCTACCTTCTGGAACAATTCTTCGAGCGCATTCAAAGAGGCTTTGCGCGTCGAGGACGACACACCACCGACCGTCGTGGATCCGCCCGAAGGCCCACTTACCGGATAACGGTTATCGCCGATATTCACTTTGATATCCGGCACCGTCAAACCAAGAGATTCTGCCGCGACCATCGCCACCACCGTACGGGTGCCAACGCCAAGGTCTTGCGTACCTTGTTCCAGCTCGACACTGCCATCCGGGTTGATCTTGACCAGACATTCGCTCGGATGGCCCGCGCCACCCCACGTGGACATCGCAATGCCCAGTCCGCGCTTGATGTGGCTCTTGCCGCTATCCCCACGGGGATGCCAGAGTTTCTTCCATTCGGCCATCTCTTGCGCCAGCCGGATCTGCCGCGTATAGAGCGGTGCCCGCGCCGTATAGCCGATGTTCTTCAAGAGCACTTCCGCCGGGTCCATCTGGATCTTGGCCGCAAAGTCCTCAATCGCCGAGAAAGTCAGAAAACAAGCCTGCTGGTGATTCGGTGCCCGCCAGGCACGCGCTCCACCCGCATTCACCGAAACCGCCGCATGGTTCAAACGCCGGTTCGGGATATTCGTAAAGATATAGGGAATCGGCGGCATACCGCCACCCGTGAATCCACCCGTCGCCCAGCTTTCGCTCTGCCACGCGGTGATCGTTCCGTCCTTCTTGCCCGCCACCTTGATGTTGGCGTAAGCCGACGGCCGCACTCCGGCAATCGTCAGTTCCGTCGCCCGGTCCAGAAACAGCTTTACAGCCTTACCGCCGGCGCCCTTGGACAGATTCGCGCACTCGGCACCCCAGAGATCGGAAGGAAACTTCGACCCGAAGCCGCCCCCCATGTAATCCATCGAAACGTGGATTTGCGAAGCCGGAATCTTCAACTGCTGCGCCAAATCCCCGGCCACGGTTGAGACCGCCTGGGTGGAGGGCCAGTACTCCATCTTATCGCCCTTCCACTCAATCGTCTGCCCGTGCGGCTCCAGACAACTATGGGTCAGCACCGGAATGGCGTAATAACCTTCCGCCACCGCATCGGCCGCCTTCAGCGCCTCATCTACATCGCCAGTGGTCTGTTCGCCCGCCGGCTTAGCCCGCGTACCCGCCTTGGCTTTGTCTTCTTCGGTAACAAAATGCGGCAGTACGTTGTACTCGATCTGAATTGCCCGCATCGCGTCAATCGCGTGCTGCTCGGTATCGGCTGCCACCCAGGCGATTTCCGCTCCGGCCCACTGGATCTCAGTCCCCGCCGGCGCAGTGACGCGTACGCCACTCACCCCCGGCATTTTCTCGGCCGCGGCAGTATTGATGCTCTTGATTGTGCAGTGCGCATGCGGGGAGGTCAGAATGACGCCATATTGCATTCCGGGGCGGTTTACATCACTCGGATACTTCGCTCGCCCGCTTGATTTCGCAAATCCGTCCAGCCGGCTATGGGGCTTGCCCATCACCTTGCGCTGGTCCATTGGTGGCCAGGAATAATTAGGCATTTGTCACCCCTTTTACTGTGTTCCCTGCCCGCAAAGCCTTGGCTGCTTCAAGCACCGCCTTGCGAACCCCAACATAGGTTCCGCAGCGGCACAAATTGCCGCCCAAGCCATCCTTCACCTGCTCATAGGTCGGGTTCGGATTCCGGTCGAGGAATCCCTTTGCCGCCATCACAAAGCCCGGCGTGCAATAACCGCACTGTTGCGCGTCGTTGTTAACAAAGGCCGGTACAATCGGATGCACCTTGCCATTTGCCGTCAAACTCTCAATCGTTTGAATCTGCTTGCCTTGCGCATCAATCGCCAGCAGCGTGCACGCATACTGAACTTTGCTGTCTACAATGACCGTACAGGCGCCGCAGGTGCCACGGTCACAAACCCGCTTGGCTCCCGTATGATCCAGCGGCCCGCGCAGCGTGTCCAGCAGGGTTTCCCGCGGCTCCACGTTGGCATTTACCACCTTCCCGTTCACGTTGAGACGAATGGGGACGGCAGCGGGGCCCTGTGCTTTTACCGCACTTTGGGCTTGCGCTTCCTCGGCCGTACTGAGAATGCCTACTGCACTTGCGCCGGCACCAACGCCCTGCATAAAGCCGCGGCGTGAATAGGGTTTTTTCGGTTTGGGGTCTTGGGGATTCAAGGGACACACTTCCTTTCCGGGGAGAACCTGGAAAATTTACACTGACTATATCATGGCCGGCCATCAACTTTCCTCAATCTTCAGCCGATTAGTTAATTGGTTTAAGCGCAGATGAGAACTGCTGACTACGGTATTGATAAGCCGGAACGGGTGCGGGCCTTAGGGATGGTCGGTCTGGTCATGATCGGCACCGGCCTCGCCCAATTCATTGCCCTGCAAGGCTCAGTCGAAGACTGGCCCGAGCTCATTATGTCCATTGCCCTCTGGATCGGCGTCTTGCTGTTAGTGGGGGCAGGAATCATGCTCTGGTCCAGTAAATCGGGCAAGTACGGTCTGGCCTGGAAGATGCTGGACGAGATGCATTGGCGTGGTCGCGAGAAAGTGCTCGACGTCGGCTGCGGCCGCGGCCTGCTCACGATCATGGCCGCGCGCAAGTCGCCCTTCGGTGAAATGGTCGGCATTGATGTCTGGAATCAGGAGCAACTGAGCGACAACACCAAAGAATCAGCCGTGGAAAACGCAATTGCAGAACGCGTCAGCGACCGGGTTCGCTTTGAAGACGGCGACGTCACCGACATCCGCTTCGGCCCTGCTTCCTTCGATAAAGTCATATCCAGCCTCTGTCTTCACGGAATTGGCAACCGGAAAGAACGCAACCAAGCCTTGATCCAACTCACCAAGCTCCTCCGCCCCGGCGGCGAAATCGCCATCCTCGACATCCTGCATACGCGAGAATATTTGAAGGTGTTCGAACAGCAGGGTATGCGCAACATTCGACGTTCGCCGATGAAACTTCTTTACTGCTTGCCCACCCGCTATGTGATCGCCGAAAAATCCCCCTAGGAGGTAATCGTGCTGGATACAGCGGAATGGGTCAGGCTCGCGGAGGATCAACGAAAAATCCAACACTGGCGGCGATGGGGGCCTTACCTCAGCGAACGACAGTGGGGTACGGTGCGGGAAGATTACTCCCCCTATGGCACCGCCTGGGATTACTTCCCCTTTGATATTGCTCACCAGCGAGCTTTCCGCTGGGGTGAAGACGGTCTGCTCGGAATTTCCGACAACCACTGCCGCCTTTGCTTCTCTCTCGCTCTCTGGAATGGCAAGGACCCCATCCTCAAAGAACGGCTATTCGGTCTCGCCGGCCCACAAGGGAACCACGCCGAAGACGTCAAGGAACTTTACTACTACCTCGACGCCACCCCTACTGCTTCCTACCTCAAGGCCTCTTACAAATACCCCCAGCACGAATTCCCCTATCAACTCCTCCGCGACAAGGGCCACTTGCCCCGCCACGAACCCGAGTTCGAAATTTTCGATACCGGCATCTTCGATGACAATCGCTATTTCGACGTCTTCGCCGAATACGCCAAAGCTTCCGCCGATGATCTGGTCATTCGCGTCACCGTGGTCAACCGGGGCCCGGATGCTGCCCACCTCGACCTGCTCGGCCAACTCTATTTCCGCAATCTCTGGTCTTTTGGCCGGGAGCCCAAGCCGGCGATCAACGCCACGGGCGACTTGACGGCTCATCTCCAACACATCACTTTAGGGGAATACGAGTTCGAGGCGTTCGACGCCCAGGAGCTGCTTTTTACCGACAACGAAACCAACGTCGAACGACTCTACGGCCTCCCGGGAGACCACCACTTCTTCAAAGACGCCTTCAATATCGCCCTCATTGAAGGCAATCGCAGCGTCCTCAATCCGGAGCGTACCGGCACCAAAACAGCAGCACATTACCGGCTCAATCTTCCCGCTGGTGCTTCAAAGGTGGTCTACCTCCGCCTGCGCAAAGCCGGCAGCCCCAACATTGAAACTTCTCCTGAAGATCTCTTCGCCCTGCGCATCAGCGAAGCCGACGAGTTCTATGAGAAGGTCCTCTCACGCGGCACCGGTTGCCGCAGTGACGACGCCCGCAGCATCCAGCGCCAGGCCGCCGCCGGCCTCATCTGGACCAAGCAATACTTCCATTTCGTGGTCGAAGACTGGCTCAACGGCGACCCCGGCCAGCCCACCCCACCTCCCGAAAGGAAAGAGGGGCGCAACCGCGAAATGAAGCACCACTTCAATGCCGACATCATCTCGATGCCAGACAAATGGGAGTATCCGTGGTACGCCGCCTGGGATAGCGCCTTCCACATGATTCCCTTCGCGCTGATCGATCCGGAATTCGCCAAACGCCAATTGGGTTTGTTCCTGCGCGAATGGTACATGCACCCCAACGGCCAGATCCCCGCCTATGAGTGGCATTTCTCTGACGTCAATCCTCCCGTTCATGCCTGGGCTTGCTGGCGCGTCTACAAAATCGACGCCAAGCTCACCGGCAAACGCGATACTGCCTTTCTGGAAAGCGTCTTCCACAAGCTGTTGATGAACTTCACCTGGTGGGTGAACCGCAAGGACAATTCCGGCCAGAACATTTTTGAAGGGGGCTTTCTCGGACTCGACAACATCGGCGTTTTTGACCGTTCCCGTCCCCTGCCCACCGGTGGACGGCTGGAACAAAGCGATGGCACCAGCTGGATGGCCATGTATTGCCTCAATCTCCTCAAAATCGCCATGGAGCTGGCCCGCACGAATCCATCCTACGAAGACATCGCCAGCAAGTTTTTTGAGCACTTCCTCCATATCGCCTCAGCCATGAATCAGGGCGGCGGCCATGGACTTTGGGACGATGAAGACCAGTTCTACTATGACCGTCTGCGCTTCCCCGATGGCCGCAAGCTCCCCATGCGTGTCCGCTCCTTGGTCGGCCTGATTCCCCTTTTCGCTGTCGATACCCTCGACGCTGAGCTGATTGATGCCCTCCCGGGATTCCGCCGCCGGATGGACTGGTTCATCCAGAACCGCCCGGACCTCGCTTCCAACCTCGCCTCCATGACCCGCCACGGCGTCTCCGAACGCCGCCTGCTTTCACTCGTTGGCCGGGAACGCCTCAAAGCAATCCTGCGGCGCATGCTCGACCCCAACGAGTTCCTCAGCGACTACGGCATCCGCGGACTCTCCAAGTTCCACCAGGACAATCCCTATGTCCTGCACGCCGGCGGCACTGACTATCGGGTGGATTATGAGCCAGCCGAATCCCAAACCGGACTTTTCGGCGGCAACTCCAATTGGCGCGGCCCCATCTGGTTCCCCACCAACTACCTCCTCATCGAGAGCCTCCAGAAATTCCACTACTATCACGGCGACGCGATCCAGGTGGAATGCCCCACCGGCTCTGGCAATATGGTCACGCTCGACAAGGTCTGCGCCGAGTTGTCACTCCGCCTCAGCCGCCTTTTCCTGGTCCAGCCCGACGGCACCCGCCCCGCCATGGCTCACCATCCGAAATTCAAACAAGATCCGGCCTTCCGGGACAATATTCTCTTCTACGAATACTTCCACGGTGATTCCGGCCTCGGCCTCGGTGCTTCGCACCAAACCGGCTGGACAGCCCTGGTTGCCAAGCTGCTCCAGAATATCGACTGCTAGAGCGAAGCAGCCAGCCGCTCGACGGCTTGCTGAATCGTCCGGAAGCATTCCTCCAGCGCCCGGTCGTGCTTCTGGTAAGGATCTTCGATCTCTTTCGGGGCCCCGGGCAGCCAGACCGACAAATACTCTGTCTTGCTGGCTGCCTCGGGCACATCCTGCAACAGCAATTCCTCATTCAACTGGTCCATGATGTAGACCCGTTGAAACGCAGCAATCAGTTCCCGCGAGGTCCGCGTCGCCCGGTGCGCATCAAGCGAAATCCCCAGCCGCCCGGCCACTCTCCGCGCCGAAGGCTCAGCCCGCTCAAGCGGATATGCCCTGACCCCGGCCGATCCCACGACGATATCGGCTGACACAGCTCCAGAGGCTTGCAGGTGACGCAAGTACGCCTCGGCAAAAGCGCTGCGCATGATGTTGCCGTAACAAACAAAGAGGACCGACAAGGCTTAAACCCCGGCTTGTTTATCCGCGATGTCAGCCAGAAAGGGCAGGCGCACAGGCTGGTTATTGTAGGTGCGCCACATAATGAAGAGCCACAGCCCAAGCCCGGCAAAGGGCAGAACGATAAAGACGGGAAGCAGAAGCACCGAAAACACGTTCAACAACGTGGCAAGCATCGACAACACGATCCACACCCCAATCCAGGCCACATTCAACAGAATGGACTGCCATGCGTGAAAGCGGATCTCCCGTTTCCGGTTGTAAGGCTCCAGCAGCAGAAACAATATGCCGGTAATCAAGCCCACCAGGTAACACAAGGTGCAGACGATATTGTCAGCCATACCGCTTGTTGCCGAATACCCGGCTGCGGTCGGCGCTGCTTCTGCTCTTGTGCCGCACCGCGGACAAAATGCCGCCCCAGCCATTTCCGTACCGCAATTCACACAAAAGGCCACGATGACCCTCCTTCTGGTTCTTCACTATATCGAACGTGGCAGCGAGTGCCAATCAATAAAGCGTTTATCGTGCCAGATATGGCTCAAAAGAATTCATCCAGCGTCAAGCCACAAACTTGGGCGGCCGCTTCAAATGCCATTCAGTCTCATCCTGGAAGGCTTTGGCCACCCGCGCCAGCTTGCCTTCTTCAAAAAGCTTGCCTGTAAACAGCATGCTGATCGGGCCGCTTTCCGGGAATCCGCACGGCACCACCAACTGCGGGTGCCCGGTCAGATTGGTCACCGTCAGCGACATCGAGTTATTGGGCGAAACCAGCGCATCAAAGCCACTGAAGTAGTCATGAAACTGTCTCATCAACACCGTTCTGGCCCGCGCCGCGCGCAAATACTCCACCGCTGGCGTCAAGCGGCTGGTCCGGAAAGAATTCGGCCAATCCCCGGGGGCTTGCCCATTCAAAGTTTCCGCTCTGCCATCGCGGGTCAATTCGTCAAACGCTGCGCCCGCCTCGGCATTCAACATCAACACCAGTTCCCGCGCCGGAAAATCCGGCAGCTTCGTATCCACTAACTGCATGCCCGTTTTGGCCAACGCGTGGAGCGCCTCCTGATGGCGCGGACTCCGTTCAAAATCACCCCTCAACACGCCAATCCGCAACTTGCTCACTGGCGTTGCCGGCTCCCAATGGAGCGGCACCGGATATCGCGCCGCCAGGTCTTTGCCATCCGGCCCTTCGATCACATTCAACACAAGCATGCAGTCTTCCACACTGCGGCAAATCGGGCCGATCTTGTCCATCGTCCACGACAATGCCATCGCTCCATACCTGGGCACACGTCCAAAGGTAGGCCGCAAACCAGTCACCCCGCATCGCGTAGAAGGCGACACAATCGAACCCAATGTTTCCGTGCCCAGCGAGAAGGCCACCAATCCGGCGGCGGTTGCCGAAGCCGAACCGGCAGACGATCCCGATGAGCTCTGCTCCAGATTCCAGGGCGTCTTCGTCATCCCTTCAAACCAGAGGCCGCCCATGGCCAGCGCCCCCATCGAAAGCTTGGCGCACAACACCGCACCGGCTTCATTCAGGCGTTCAATCACGGTCGCGGTGTAGTCAATGCTTTGCTCCCGGTAAGGCTCCGCCCCCCACGTGGTCTTGTAACCTTTCACGGCAAACAGGTCTTTGGCCCCATAGGGCAGCCCATGCAGTGGCCCCCGGTACTTGCCACGCTTCAGTTCGTCATCGGCCCGGTGTGCCTGCTCCATGGCCAACTCCTCAGTGAGGGTGATGGTGCAAAGCAGCGCCGGCGAATGCTTGCGCAGCCGCTCCAGATACATCCGGGTCAACTGCGTCGAAGTCACCTTCTTCGTCCGAATCAGTTGCCCCAACTGCCAGGCGGGCCAAAACGCCAGGTCCTCGACCTCTTTCCACTCCAGCAACTTCGCGGCCTTTGAAGGCTGAAACACGGGCTTGCCGCTGGGAAATTTCATCCCCGGCAATTGCGGTGAGAAGCTGATCGCCGGGTCCGTATCGAAGGGAATCTCAATCTTGCGCAGACTTGCATAAGTCGCCAACTGCCGCTGAATCCCCGGCAGCATCATTTCGATTTGCTCGTCCTTGAAGTCCAGCCCCAGCAAGCCGAGGCTCTGCTTCAGTTGGTCTCGATTCGGTTGGGTCTCGGCGGCCATCAGCGTGGCCAGTGCCGGAATGAGTTGAGCCAGGTTACGTCGGGTCATGGGTTATCGGGGAAAAAGCGGGGAGTAAGCTTCGAGGTATTTGAGTCCGGCGCCGGTGTTATAGATGACAATCTTTTCTTCCGCCTTCAAAAAACCGGAAGCAATCAGCCGTCGCACTGCCGCCACGCAGGCAGCTCCCTCGGGCGCGACAAACATGCCCTCCAGCCTGGCCAGTTCCACACCTGCCGCCAGCGCTTCGTCATCGGAAATCGCAATCGCCGTCCCGCCCGATTCCCGCACCCCACGCAAGATCAAAAAATCTCCCAACGGCTTCGGCACACGCAAGCCACTCGATACCGTCTGCGCGTTTTCAAAGAACTCACTCCGCTCCGCCCCTTGCTCAAAGGCCCGCACAATCGGCTGGCACCCCTCGGCCTGCACGACGATCATCTTGGGCCGCTGCCCCGGCAGAATCCAGCCCAGTTCCTCCATTTCTTCAAAGGCCTTCCACATGCCGATCAGCCCCACCCCGCCGCCAGTCGGATAGAGAATCACATCCGGCAAGCGCCACTGCAACTGCTCGGCCAGCTCATAGCCCATCGTCTTCTTGCCTTCAATCCGGTAAGGCTCCTTGAGCGTCGAAACCTCGAACCAGCCTTCTTCTTCCTTGCGCGCCGCCACAATCTTGGCGCAGTCGCTGATCAAGCCATCCACCAGCGTCACCTGTGCCCCAAAGCTTTTGCATTCGATGTAATTGGAATGCGGCACGTCCTTCGGCATGAAGATGTGGCACTCGATGCCCGCCGCCGCGGCATAGGCTGCCGAAGCACTGGCCGCATTTCCAGCCGACGGAATCGCAATCTTGCGGATCCCGAATTCCTTGCACATCGAAATCGCGCAAGACAAGCCCCGCGCCTTGAAGCTGGCCGTCGGGTTCAATCCCTCATCCTTCACCCAAAGGTCCTTCGCCCCCGTAGCTGCACCAAGCCTCGGCGTCCGCACGAGTGCCGTCATCCCCTCACCGAGGGTCACAATGCTGGACGGCTTGGCCACCGGCAGCACCGGCGCATAGCGCCACATATTCGAAGGTCCGGAAGAGATCCATTCCCGGTTCCAGCCCTCCCTCGCCTTCTTCAGGTCATAGCGGACCAGCAGCGGCCAGCCGTCAGGAGAAAGGTTCATGGCCTGCCCGGCCGGAAAGGTTTTGCCAGTGCCGGAGCACTCAAGGTGGGAAACAGTGGTCATCGGTTTAGATTAAAGGCTATGGTAACGAAGTCGTTCTGCGCATCGGGTCATGACTTGATATCGAAAGTGTTGGTAAGCAGGCGGTCATAGGCTTCACCCATCGCAGCCAGCGAATACCTGGATTCGACAAGCCTTCGAGCACGGGCGGCAATCTGGGCAGTTGCTGCCGCGTCGTCGAAGAGACGGCAGAAGGCATCGGCAACCGAATGCGGGTCGGCAGGCTGGCAGGTCAGGCAGGTTTGAGCATCTTCAACCAGTTCAGCCCCTTCAACATGGTTGGCAACAACCGGGATGCCGTGAGCGTAGGCTTCCATCAGGACAAGGGCCACAGGCTCTTCAAAAACGGAGTAGAAGAAAAATGCGTCGTGGCTGTTATACAGGGCGGGTAGGTCTTCGCGAGGAACCGGCGGAAGGATCTGGACGATATCGGCGAGATTGAGAGATTCGATAAGAGATTTGATCTGTTGACGGTAGCCGGGTTCGCCTTGGCTGGCGACCACGGTGAGAGTCACAGCCGGACAAAAGCGACGCAGTTCGGGAAGGGCACCCAGAAGATAATGTAGGCCTTTCTCCGGGGTCAGGCGGCCTACCCAGAGGAGTCGCTGTCCCGGAGCTTGCGGTCGAGGAGACGGCGGCCCCAGGGGAATCCCGAAATAAATGGTGTGTGCAATGGTGGGGGAAAGTCCGGCGGCAATCGCTTGCTTACGCCATCGTTCACTAGCGAAAACCGCGCACCGGATCTCTCTGGCACGGGCAGGGCGGAAATAGAAGGGATGAGGAGCGTGGCGGCGATGGAGCTTCCAAAGGTGTGGATGAAGTTCCTCGGCAAGCGCCGTGAGGGAGATCACCACAACGCAAGAATGGTAATGGTGAGCGAGGGCAAGAATTCCCGGAGCGTTTACGTCGGGGCAAACCAGTACGGCATCGTAACGGTCCGGCTGCGCTAGCTCTTCTTCGGCCCAACGGAGACTTTGTACCATCCCCTGGCGAACTGCGAGCGGCCATAACAGGGCACTGAGCGTGCGGCGGAGACCCTCAGGTAGAACCCGGCGGGCCCGGAGAAACCACGACGAGCGCTGCAGCATGGCAACAGACGAGGGCGCCTCCCCGACCGTTGGGGCCGCAGCAGCGCGATCAGCACTCACCACCTGCCAGCCCAAACGGCGGAGTTCCACCGCAAGATTCGTCAAAGCAAGACTGAGGCCAACTACTGTGCCAGGTTGGGGTACCGGGCCAAGCAGCAGCAGCCGCTTCACGCGAGACCCAGCAGGCGGCGAGTTTCCGTGGTCGTAGCGATCGGCCGGCCAAGGGATTCCGCGACCCGGACGGCGCGCGCAACCAGCATTTCGTTCGTCGCCGGATGCTCCTTGGCCGCATCCAAAAACAGGTTGTCCTCAAGACCCGTTCGGGCATGGCCGCCAAGCGCAAGGCCCAGAGCATTCATGGAAAACTGAAACCGGCCAATGCCAGCGGCAGACCAGAAGGACCCGGCCGGCAGGCGTTCAATCATCATTGCCAGATTCAGCCCTGTAGCGGCAGAGGTGCCCAGCGACCCCAGCAGTAGATTGAAGACAAAGGGTGGCTGAAGAATTTTGCGTCCAATCAGGTACTGAGCATAGTCGATCATGCCAAAGTCAAAAATTTCCAGTTCCGGAACAATGCCGCGCTCCTTCATGGCATGCGCCAGACGCTGGATCATCGCCGGCTCATTGACGGAGGCCTGCGTAGGAAAGTTCAGCGAACCCAGAGTGAGGGAAGCAAGATCGGGCTTGCAATCGTCGTCCACATTGAGGGCATCGCTCCGCTCTTCAAAGCTGCGGTAAAGCCGCCCGCTGGTAGTCGTACAGATAACAGCATCCGGAATAGCCGCACGAATACCGCGCGTAATTTCGGCGAAGATCTCCCGCTCAAAGGTCGGTTCTTCGTCTAAGCGGCGAGCATGGATGTGGAAGATGCGTGCCCCGGCTTCGTAACAGCGGAGAGCATCAGCCGCAATTTCTGCCGGGCTGACTGGAACGGCAGGATTGTCCGCCTTCCGGGGGACCATTCCTGTAAGGGCAAGGTTAATGACGACAGGCTGAGAAAGATCAATCATCCTGGGCTAAAGACCATCCACGCCGGTCTTCAGCACCTGGGCGGGAATCCCACCCACAAGGTGATTCGCATCAACCGATTTCACAACAACCGCGCCGGCGGCGACGACGGCCCCGGCGCCGATACTCAGATGGTCGCGGATTACGCAGCCTACACCGAGGTACGCACCAGGACCAACCCTAAGCGCCCCGGCTAGATTGGCCCCCGGGCCAACGGTCGTAAAGGCTTCAAGGCGATTGTCGTGGCCAATGAGAGCGCCACGATTGAGCAGACAATGATCGCCGATCACCGTGTTGGAGGCAACAATCACGCCAGGATGGATGAGGCAACCTGGATGGACAACGGCGCGACGGGAGATCTGGGCAGCGGGATGGATAAGGGAAATGAAGGAGTGGCCGAGCGCAGCCACGGCTTCAATGAAAGCCCGGCGCTGGTTGCTGACAATGGCGGCTACACAGGCAATACCGGCGGGCATGCTTTCCAGCCGATAAACAGGACGCCCTTCCAATTCAACGGGAGCGCCAGGGCGGTCCACCACAAAACCGGCAACCTCAAAAAGACCGCTGGCCTCGGCAATATCAAGAGCTTCTACGGCCATCGATCCGGCGCCGAGAATCAGTAAAGGAGTCACACTCTCAATTTTAGTTGAGGGGAGGCGCTATATTAGCGAAATCATGAAAAGCTTTCTGTGTGCTCTGTTCCTGATTCCGGCATTTCTATTGGGCCAGCAGCAGCTTGACCAAGGCTATACAGCCAAGATCCGCGAGTACACCACCGACAAAAGCTTCCTGACTGAACTCGTCGATCATTTGCCCGCCGGCGGCAACGTGCCGACCCCGGAAAAGGTCCTCGGCTACATCGCCGGTACCCCTTTCAAACTCACCCACGCCGCCAATGTCCACAAGTACCTCCGCGCACTCGCCACAGCGTCTCCGCGCGTGCGTGTCGTCTCCATCGGGAACTCGGAAGAAGGCCGCGAAATGATCGTCGCCCTCGTCTCGGACGAAGCCAATCTGGCCAAACTGGACCGCCACAAAGACCTGATGGCCCAACTCTCCGACCCGCGCCGCACCAACCCGGCCGCTGCAGCCGCCGCCATCAGCGAGGTCGCTCCCTTCTACTGGCTCACCGGCTCCCTCCACTCCACCGAGACCGGCAGCCCGGAAATGCTGATGGAGCTTGCCTACCGCCTCGCCGTCGATTCCAGCCCCTTCATCGAAACCATCCGCAAGAACATGATCGTCATGATCACGCCGGTTGCCGACGTCGACGGTCGCGAGCGCATGGTCGATCTCTACAACTGGAAGCGCGCCCACGAAAAGCAGCCCGCGCCCAGCCTCATCTATTGGGGCAAATACGTCGCCCATGACAACAACCGCGACGGCATGAACCTTGCCCTCGCCCTCACCCGCAATGTCTGGCGCACCTTCTTCGACTTCCATCCCCTCGTCCTGCACGACCTCCACGAAAGTGTTCCCTTCCTCTACGTCTCCACCGGCATGGGCCCCTACAACGCCTGGTACGACCCCATCCTCATCAGCGAATGGCAGAAGCTCGCCTATCACGAAGTGGAGCAGATGACCAAGCAAGGTGTGCCCGGCGTCTGGACCCACGGCTTCTACGACGGCTGGGCCGCCAATTACATGTTCCTGGTCGCCAACGGCCACAACGCCATCGGCCGTTTCTATGAAACCTTTGGCAATGGCGGTGCCGATACCCGCAAGCGCACCGTGCCCGCCGCCTCCACCACCCGCACCTGGTTCCGCCCCAATCCTCCCCTGCCCGAAGTCAATTGGAGCCTCCGCAACAACGTCAACCTCCAGCAAAGCGGCGTACTCTATGCGCTCAACTTCACCGCCCGCAACAAGGCTGAATTCTTGAACAACTTCTACCAGAAGGGCCAGCGCAGCATCGCCAAGGCCACTACCGAAGGCCCTGCCGCCTATGTGATCCCCGGCGACACGCCCCGCCCCGGTCTTGCCGCCGACCTGCTTCGTGTCATGGATCTGCAGGGGGTCGAAGTCCATCGCCTCGACTCAGCCGCCACCATCAACCAACGCCAATTCCCCGCCGGCTCTTACGTCATCCGGATGGACCAGCCCTATTCCCGCATGGCCGACATGCTGCTCGACCTGCAGTATTACAACGTCAACGATACCCGCCCTTACGACGACACCGGCTGGAGCCTCGGCTTCCTGCGCAACGTCGAAACCGCGCGCGTCACGGATGCGGCGATCCTGAACGCACCCATGTCTCGGGTCAAGGGCCCACCCGCGCTTGCCCCCCAATTCAGCGGCGCGGCCAACCCCAAGGCCTGGCTTGTTGCCCACACGGCCGATAACGATCTCGCCACTTTCCGCTTTGCGCTCAAAGATGTCCCGATGCTCGCCGCCGAAGCGGAATTCACCGTAGAAGGCCAGCGCTTCGGCCCCGGCACCGTGCTGATCGACGCAGCCAAACTCCCCCGTGCGCGCCTCGAAACAGCCGCCAAAGGCCTCGCCGTCAAAGTCACCGGGGTGTCCGCCCTGCCCACGGTAAAGCAACACGACCTCGCCGCCCCCCGCATCGCCCTCGTCCATACCTGGATGAGCACGCAGAATGAAGGTTGGGTGCGCCTGGCACTCGAAGCCGCCAAAGTCCCTTACGAGTACATCAGCGATCAAAAGCTGGCCCAAATTTCTGACCTCCGCTCCCGCTTCGACGTGATCCTCTGGGGCCCCCTCAACGGCACCAGCCAGCGGATCGTCAACGGCATCCCCAAGCGCGCCGGGGAAGCACCCATTCCCTGGAAGGCGTCCGAACTCACGCCCAGCTTCGCCACCGGGCCGGACCAGACCGACGACATCCGCGGCGGCATGGGCCTTGAAGGCGTCCTCCACCTGAGGCGCTTCGTCGAAAACGGCGGTCTCTTCATCACGATCGGCGGCAACGCCTCCATTCCAATCGACTACGGCCTGGTAGAAGGCGTGAACATCCAGACGCCGCCCAATTTGCAAGTTCGCGGCAGTGTCCTCCAGAGCGAGGTCGCTGACCCCACCAGCCCCATCGTTTACGGCTACGGAAATAAGGTGCCGGTCTACTTCAACTCCGCACCGGTCTTTGATATCCCACGCCCCGGCGGGACTCCGCAACCAGTTCCAGCGGGCCGCCCCACCGGCCGCGGCAATCTTTCGGACCCCGACGTAGTTCAGGCACGGCCCTATCAGGCCCCGCCGGCAGCGCGTCCGGCCGAAGAAATTCCCGAAGCCATGCGCCCCTACGTTCCGCCGCCCGCCATGGCTCCCCGCCCCGTCCTGCGTTTCGCCCCCGCCCAGGATCTATTGATCAGCGGCATGCTCTCCGGCGGCCAGGCCCTGGCAGGAAAGCCGGTCATCATCGACGTCCCCGTCGGAAAAGGCCACATTGTCCTGTTTGCCAACAACCCCATGTGGCGTCAACAAACCCAGGGCAGTTGGTTCTTCATCTTCAATGCCGCCATGAACTTCGCCCATCTCAACGCGGGCCGCTAGAAGTTCAATCACTTTGAATCCTGAAGGCTCTCATGCTGAAGTGATCGCTGAGCCAGTGCCCGTAATTGCTCGTCGACTGTGGGATCGCTTGCCAGCCGGCGAATCGCGGGCATTGACTGATCGCGAATCTTGGGCGATACCAGCAAAGTACGAATGATCTCAGTCTTAACAAGTGTTGAAACGCGTGGAGACCTAAGTTGTGCCAAGAGCAGGGGGACTGTGGAGTCTGGGATGGTGCGGGTCAGCCCGCTGAGAATCGTCGCGGAGCCTCCGCTGATGCGCTCATCTGAATGCTGCATTAACAGGGCGATCTCATCTAATTTGCTCGACAGGAGCTTCGCCCCGTCAGGACGCCCAGCAATCGCAAAGATAGCGAATACAGCTTCGACGGGAAGGTTGGCCACCTTACTCTGCAATGCTCAGCTTAGCAAAGGCAAACTAGCCTGAATCTCACCGGCGTTGGCTGTCCCCAGGGAATCTACGACTCGCAAAACAGCTTCAAATGAGGGCGGAGACGCATTGGGAGGATCAGACAGCCGTTTCTCCAGGAATTGCTTTAGCGACGCTGGCTCTTGCGGCTGGGCAAGGCTTGCGAAGAAAATTGTCAAGATGAGAATGATGAAGCGCAAACTGCCCCTCATAATTTCTCATTCTATGGCTTTGGGTTAAGCCATAAGCCTGCACGCTTCGACGCCGCCACTCGTCATTCCTCATGAGCGGTGACGTCCAAACTACTGATCTTCGTATTTTCTTTGCCCCTGATCGGGGCACGTTTTGTCGTCCTCGATAGCGGCTTCCCCCTTCAGGTGGACAGTTGGGAAAAGCAGGGCGAAATGATCGTGCTCCATCGCCAGGGCGGCGACTTGACGCTCCCGGCCAGTCGCATCGTCGACTTCATTGAAGAGGAAGATCCCTCCTCACCGCCTCCCGAGACTCCGCCCCCCGCTCCTGCCCCTCCCAAGCGGCAAGCCCCACCGGATCCGCGCGAGCTCATCACCGAAATCGCCGAAACCTATGGCCTGCCAGCGAAATTCGTCAGCAGTGTGGCCCGCGCTGAAAGCGCCTACTCCCCCTCGGCGGTCAGCCCCAAGGGTGCCATCGGCGTCATGCAACTGATGCCCGGCACGGCCAAAGACCTGGGCGTCGACCCCCATGACGTCCGCCAGAACATCGAAGGCGGTGCCAGACTCCTGCGCGACCTCCTCATCCGCTATCAGGATGACCCGGACCAGGTCCGCAAAGCCCTCGCTGCTTACAACGCCGGCCCGGGCGCTGTCGCCAAACATGGCGGCATCCCGCCCTACCGGGAAACCCGAAATTATGTCGAAAAGGTCTTGAAGACCTACCAGGACAAGAAATAAATGGCCACCGAGCGCGCTCCCCTCAAGAACACCGAACAGGAAGAGATTGAATCCCGACGCCTGGCTCTTCGCTACCGCGCCGAATTTGTCGACCTCCGCAACGCTGAAATCGATCACGACCTTTTCCGCACCATCCAGGTCGACCTGATGTTCCGCTACAACTTCGTCCCACTCCATACCGATGGTGCCGTACTGGAAATTGCCATCGCCGACCCGCGCAATCTCCAACTCATCGACGAGCTCAGCTCCCTGCTCGGCAAGAAGCTCAAAATCAAAGTCGCTACCCTGAGCCAGATCTCAGACCGGCTCAAGAAGACCGAACAAAGCCAGCGTGTTCTCGAAGAAGTGACCGAAGGCTTCACGCTCGACGTAGTCGGGGATGAAGAGAATCCGGAAGAGACGCTTTCGATCGACAAGCTCAGCGCCGACAGCGACACCGCCCCCGTCATCCGTCTGGTCGACACTACGATTTTCAACGCGCTCGAACGCCGCGCCAGTGACATCCATATCGAAACGCGCGACCAGGAAGTCGCCATCAAGTACCGCATCGATGGCGTCCTCCACTACGCCATGCCGCCCATCGCCAAGGACTGGCACTCCGCCATCATCTCGCGCATCAAGGTCATGAGCGAACTCGACATCGCCGAGCGCCGCGTACCGCAGGACGGCCGCTTCCGCGTTCGCTACAAAGGCCGCCTCATCGACTTCCGCGTCTCCGTCATGCCCACCGTCCATGGCGAAGACAGCGTCCTCCGCGTCCTCGACAAAGAGAGCATGAGCGAGAAGTTCACCCGCCTCTCGCTCGACGTGGTTGGCTTCTCTGAGCGCGACGTCACCAAGTTTCGCCGTTACATCAAGGAGCCTTACGGCATGGTGCTCGTCACGGGGCCCACCGGTTCCGGCAAAACCACCACGCTTTACGCCTCCTTAAGCGAGATCCAGAACGACGAAGACAAGATCATCACGATTGAGGACCCGGTCGAGTACCAGTTGAAAGGCATCACCCAGATCCCGGTCAATGAGAAGAAAGGGCTGACCTTCGCCCGCGGCTTGCGCAGCATCCTGCGCCATGACCCGGACAAGATCCTCGTCGGCGAAATCCGCGATCAGGAAACGGCCATCATCGCCATCAACGCCGCCCTTACCGGCCACCTGGTCTTCACCACCGTCCACGCCAACAATGTCTTCGACGTCCTCGGCCGCTTCCTGAACATGGGCGTCGAGCCCTACAACTTTGTCAGCGCCCTCAACTGCATTCTGGCCCAGCGCCTGGTGCGTTCCATCTGCCCTCACTGCAAAACCCCCACCCAGGCCACGGACGAAGAATTGATCGAAAGTGCCCTCAATGTGGACGAATGGCGCGGCATCACTCTCTATGAAGGCAAGGGCTGCTTTGAATGTGGCGGCACGGGTTACCGGGGCAGAACCGCCATCCACGAATTGCTCGACCTCACCGAAGATATTCGCGAGATGATTCTCGAACGCCGCCCCACTTCCCAAATCCGCGTGGCGGCCCGCGCGCAAGGCATGAGCACGCTTCGCGAAAGCGCCCTCGACCGCCTGCGCGAAGGCTATACGACCCTCAAAGAAATCAATAAGGTAACCTTCGTCGAATGAGTGTTCTCGATCAGCTCCGCAATCTCCTCGAAGAACCGCCGCCGACCTTCGCCTTTGAACTCGGCCCCAACGGCATTGCTCACTGGCAAGCCGGCCAAACCCGCTTCGATCCCATCACGGAAGACATCCATACCGATGCCGCCGCACTGGCCGGGGCGATCAGCAGGATCACTCCCGCACCGGGGCCCAACCGCCGCCGGGCTGCCGCACTCATCCTGCCAGACCGCGCAGCGCGCGTCACCCTCATGGATTTTGACCAGTTTCCCCGCAAGGTCGAAGAACAGACCGCCCTCATTCGCTTCCGGCTCAAGCGGACAGTTCCCTTCGATATCGAGACCGCCATTCTGCGCTACGCGGCCAAGTCGCGCGGCGGCAACAAGGTGGAACTGATCGTCGCCGCCATCGCCGTCGAAACGCTCGCGCCCTATGAAACGGCCTTTCACCAGGCAGGCTTCCACCCGGGCTTCATCACCGTCGCCGCACTGAGCGCCGCCAACCTCGCCGCCCCCGATGCGCTCTCCATCCGGCTGAGCGGAATGTCGCTCACCATTTGCCATTTCCAGAATTCCGAGTTGAAACTCCATCGCTACCTCGAACTCCAAACCGCTTCCTTCGAAGAGATCCTGAACGTCCTCGACCCCACTCTGGCCTATCTCGAAGATGAACGCAAAACCAAACCGGCGGAAGTGGACCTGTGTGGCTTCGGTCCCCTGGAAGCAGAGCTGGCTGCCCACCTGAAAGACAATTGGTCACTTGAGTCCCAACCCTTGCGCAGCCGTCACGGTGGGGTGAACGAAAACAACGCCGGCCTCTACGGTTACCTCGCAGCCATGGGGGTCAACTAGCGCCATGCAAGCCCGCGTTCCCATCAACCTCGCCAGCGACCCCTTTCGCCGCGACCGCGCCATGCTCGTCGTCAGCATTGCGCTCGCCGTGGTTCTTTTCACCGCTCTGGCCGGGCAAGTTTTCCTGGTGTTTGAAGAAAGGGCGCGGGCCAAAGAAGCACGAGAAACCGCCGACCGGCTCGAGGCCTCCCTGCGCACGCAGACCGCCGAGCAAACCAGGTTCGAGCAGGTCTTGCGCCAGGCCGAAAACGCCGAAGTGCTCGATCGCAACGTCTTTCTCAACACTTTGATCTCGCGCAAGGCCGTCAGTTGGACACAGCTCTTTGCCGACCTGGAAAAGGTGATTCCCGGCACCGTCCGGCTGGTGAGCGTGCGACCCCAGATCACCCCCAGCAATCAGGTTGTGCTCGATATGACCGTCGGCTCGCTCAGTGGCGAACCGGTGGTGGACATGCTCATGCGCCTCGAAGGATCTCCCCTCTTCGGCGCGACAACCATCACCACCATGCTCCCGCCCTCGCAAAACGAAACCCTTTACCGCTACCGACTGAGTGTGAACTATGCGCCCCAACTTTAACTTCGGCTCCATCGACTGGCGCAGCCCCGCAGTCTATATGCGCATCGTGCTGGGCATCCTGCTCCTCGGCAATCTCATTGCGCTTTACCTGATGCTCTTCCCCCCGGGCGGCAGCCTCGAAGAAGTTGAAAATCGCCTCATCACCCTCCGCCAGCGCGGCATCCAGCAAACGCGCAGCCTCGGTCAGATGAAGTCTCTGGCGAGCAAAGTGGAAGAAAGCCGCGCCGCCGGAGACCAGTTCTTCGCCTCTTATTTCATGGACCGGCGCAAGGCGGCCAGCACCATTGTCAGCGAACTATCCAGTCTCGCCAAGCAGGCCGGCATCAAACCGAAGGAACATGCCTTTATCCTCGAACCGGTTGAAGGTTCATCCGACCTCACCATGATGACCGTCAATGGCTCCTATGAGGGCAGCTACGCCGACCTCATCCAGTTTGTCTACCGCGTCGACCGCAGTCCGCGCTTCCTCATCATCGAAAATCTCACCGCCGCGCCGCTCCAGAGTTCCGGACTGCTCAACATCAGCATCCGCTTCCACGTCTTCGTGAAGGAAATCCCGGGGACCTGATCACCATGGCACTTGAAATGAAATTTGGCGGAGACCGCAAGCAACTCATCACTCTCAGTGTCCTGGGCGTCGTGCTGCTGGTCGTTCTTTACATGAACTATTTCAGTGGCCCGGACGATTCTCCTCGTGCTACCCCACGTCCGGCATCCAACCCGCCCCGCCCGGCTCTGGCCAAAGGGCCAACGGCGGCCGAATCCCGCAAGAAGATGCAGCTCGACCGGCGCGCTCAGGAATTCCGTCCTCGCGTCGGGCCGGCGCGCCCAGAAGATCGGCTGGACCCGATGAAGGTCGATCCTTCTCTGCGCGTCGAACTGCTCGCCCGTCTGGAAAAAATCACCGTCCGCGGCGGTTCCCGCAGTCTCTTTGATTTTTCAAACGAACCCAGTCCCACAACTGAGTCAGCCGTGGCCAAAATCATTCCTGCCCCCAAAAAGTCCATTGCTGCCCCCAAGCCCTTTATCGGCCCTCTCAACGAACCTCCTCCGGCACCGAAACCTGTGGTCCAGAAGCCGCAAGCCCCTCCCATTCCCTTGCGCTTTTACGGCTACGCGAGCGCTCCCCGCGGCGCCTCCAAACGCGGATTCTTTCTCGACGGCGAGGAAATTGTCGTCGCCGCCGAAGGCGAACTCATCAAACAGCGATATAAAGTAATCCGGATCGGCCTCGCCAACGTCACCATGGAGGACACGCAATATCAGCAGCAACAGACGCTGCCCATAGTGCCAGATAATAGTGGAGGAGCCTGATGATCCAAACGAAGCCAATCCGGCGCAGAGGCGAGAGAGGCTTTGCCCTTCTCTTCATCTTCGCCATGGCGGGTATGGTGGCCGTCATGCTCTATTCCGAACTGCCCCGGGCCGTCTTTGAGAGCCAGCGCGCCAAGGAAGATCTGCTCGTCAGCCGCGGCCAGGAGTATCAGCGCGGCATCCAGCTTTACTTCCGCAAGTTCCGCAAGTATCCGGCCACGATGGAAGAGCTCGAAAAATCGAACGGCATCCGCTTCCTCCGCCGCCGTTACCCCGATCCCTTCACCGGCAAAGATGACTGGCGTTTGGTCCACGTCGGCGCAAACGGCCAGTTCACCGATTCCAAGGTTATTAAGCCGCAGCAGCCCGCCCAGGGCACCGGCTTTGGTTCGACTCCCGGCACGGAAGAAGCTCCGAAGGAAGACCCGAACGATCCCACCCTCAAAAAGCGGGCTAGCGACGTAAGCGCCGCGGAGATTGGCAACAAGGGTGCGGCCCCGACCAACCCGGACGATCCGAACGCCTTGCCGCCCGGCCCACCGCCCGCCCCGGGCCAGAATCCCTATCCAGGCAGACCCTCAAATCCGGCCGTCCCGCAGCAGGGCATGCCGCCGATGGGCGGTGTAGGCAGTGTAGGAAGTGTCGGCAGCGTTGGTGGTGTCGGCAGTGTCGGCGGTGTCGGCAGCGTCGGCAGCGTCGGTGGTGTGGGCGGCGTCGGGTCTGTCGGCATGGGCCAGCCCAATACCGGTATGCCCTCCGGCGGCATCAATCCGATGCAAGGCCCCAATCCCGGCTACCCGCAAAACCAATCCGGGCAACGGCCACTCACCGCCGAACAGGTGGGCCCGGCCCTGAACATCATCCAGGACCTCCTTACGCGCCCCCGCCAGCCTCCTCCCGGCGTCATGCCAAATGCCCCCACTCCGTCGGGACCGATGACCAACCCGGGTGGTAGCTTCAACGCGAGCGGCCCCGCAGCCGGTGCTGGAAACGGACAGTTTGGAGGCGGCGGCATCGCCGGTGTCGCCAGCACCCATGAAGGCAAAGGCATCAAGCTCGTCAATGACCGCGACCGCATTGAAGAGTGGGAATTCATCTACGACTACGGCAAAGACCGAGGCGGACGCCCCAACACCAATTCGCAAGGCCAGCAGCCAAATCCTGGCGGCCCTCTCAACCCTGCACAAGGTACCGGGTTTGGCGGAGGCGGCGGCTTCGGGCAGCCCGGAGGCGGCGGGATGGGCCGTCCCCAAGGTGGTTTTGGCCAACAACAACCCGGCATGAATCCAGGCCGCCCAAAAAATTGACCCGCCAGCAAGAACTCGACCACGGGCTTGTCGCGGCCCGCAACCTCGCTGAGGCGCTCAGCATCAACTTCACGACGCTGCTTTGCCATGTCGCCCCCCACGCCACCACTCCGGTCTGGGATAAAGGCATCACTCGCAAAATGCAACAGGCTGCGGTGGCAATCGCCGCCGCCGGCAGCCCGGGAGCAGACGTCTTGCGTGCTTCCCCATCCGATACCGTCCGGTCCTTTGCTGCCTACCTGCTCATGGCCAACCCGGACACCCCTCTCGCCCAGCGCTTGGAACAGATTCGTCCCTTTGCCGACGATCTTCATTTTGCAGTCCGCGAGTGGGCCTGGATGGCCATTCGTCCCCATCTGGCGGCTGACCTCGAGACTTCCATCCCCCTGCTCACCCCTTGGACAGCCGAATCCTCACCCCGCCTCCGCCGCTTTGCCGTGGAATCCCTCCGGCCGCGCGGGGTCTGGTGTGCCCATATCGCGGCGCTCAAAACAAACCCGATCCTGGGTCTGCCGCTGCTCGATCCCCTCAAATGCGATCCGGAAAAGTATGTTCAGGATAGTGTCGCCAACTGGCTGAACGATGCAGCAAAAACAAAGCCAGCCTGGGTCAGCGAGGTCTGCGAGCGGTGGCTTGCAGAAAGCCAAACAAAGCCAACTCTGCGAATCACAACCCGCGCCCGCCGCAGTATTCGCTAAAGCTCGACGTAGCCGCGTCGAATCCCTTGCGTGACCACTTCCGTCCGCGAGCCCGCTTCAAGCTTTGACATCAGTGAGCTCACGTGGAACTTCACCGTGTGTTCGGTGATGTTGAGACGCCAGGCAATTTGTTTGTTCCCGACCCCTTCGGCTAGCAGCCGCAAGACTTCCTGCTCCCGGTTGGTCAGCGAGGTAGCGCTCGACGGTGCAATCGGCTCGGAATTCTGCGCGGGCAATACCAGCAATCCAGCCGCTGCGGCCTCCAGCGCCGCACGAATCTCCAGCGGACTTGCACTCAATGGCAACACCCCACGTGCCCCTTGGCGCAACATCGCAGACCCGGGCTCTTCGGTCAACAATACAATCGGGACTTGCGGCGGATCATTGTGGATCTCATTGAAACGACGGTCGGAAAGCAACACATCGGCGATTTCGCCGGAGCGCGCCATTTCCATTCCCATCTGTTGCTCCAGCAACGAACGGAGACCGGCCTCGACCACGGGGCTTGAAGCATCAATTCTCACTCTTGTCATGAGCTGTTCGCCTGTCTCCTTTCGGAATATCCTGCTGTTATTGATTATCACCTGTTACGCTCGACAAGTCCTGCCAGGCGGCTCGGCTGCGGAGGGAATCAGCCGCTACCGCCCGGATCAGGGTTGTGAGCACAAATGCTCACATTGGTATGACGTCACGCGGAGGCGGAACGATGCTGACTCATATGAAAAAATCGTTACAACTGCAATTTGCCCCCGTCGATTACACTGGAGAGGAAACCCATGACTACGGAAGCGAAACAGGAAATCATGACTCCAGCCAAGGCCCAAGGGTGGTTTGTGCCCGTTTTGGCCACCTGGATTGCCCCCGGTGCGGGATACTTCCTGTTGAAGAGCCCAGAGCGGGGTGCCCTCATGGGCGGCATGACGCTGGTAATGTTTGTACTCGGGATCTTCATGCGCGGTGCCTTCTTTGACCCCCAAACGGGCGATTTACTCACCACTGTCATTTATTGCGGCGGTTGGGTCAGCAACCTCGCCAACGGCAGCCTGTACTTTCTCGCCAAGGCCTTCGGTTACGACGCACCAGACCTGGCCGGACACGTGGTCGATTACGGCACCAAGTTTTTGGTCGGCTCCGGGCTGATCAACGTACTGGCGATGGTAGATGTCTACGAAATTGCCACCCGCAAGAAAAGCTGAGGAATCAAGACCATGCCCAAAATGTCCCTGTCCCACTTTGAAATGGCCATTCTCTTTGCCCTCATGACCAGCATTGCGCTCGGCATCACCGGCAAAACTGGCCGCGCGGAACAATTGCGCTACGCCGCCTATTGCTTCGGTTCGTTCGTACTGGCGCTCTTCGGCCTCGGCTGGCTCATGTACTTCGGCCACCGCTAGGGCTTGGGCAACTGCGTAACCTTCTCGCCCACTTTTTCGTATTTCCCCATCTTGGAATCTGCCAGATCTGGCCTGCGGATACTGATCGACTCCACAAGCGTGTTGCCGGGCCCTGGCTTCGTCGTCACAAGCTGCTGCTCACGCAGTTTCAACTGACCGTCCGCCGCTCTGCCCGGTGCCACCGCCCCGTAAATGGTGATCTCACTTGTCGTTGAACCATCCGCCCCCGGAATATCAACCCGGATGCGCTGCCCGGTCAGCTCCATCTTCCCGGTTGGCGCATTCCGGAATTCCTGCACCACTTCTTTCGCGCCCTTCCCCTCGGGCACTTTCTCGATCAGTTCCCGCACCGCTTCGATAAAGTTGCCGCTTTGGTCCAGTACAAAAGTGGATCGATTGGTTTGCGTTTTGCCTTTCACGGTTACCGTCTGGCTGCTGGTCTTCTCAACTGGCTCCAGCCCCCCATTTACGCTGGTTCGTTCCGTCACCGCCTGAGTCAGAGTCTGTCCGTTCGACTGCCGGGTGCTTACGACCGAACGCTCCTCGGCCGCCATGCGTCCATTCAGATCCGAACGGAAAACTGTTGTTTCCACCACACTGGCTCCGTCAGCATCTTTTCTCTCAACAATACGCACTTTCTCCGGCGGTAACTTGTTGCCGTTGACGTCCCGCCGTTCGACCAGCTCTTCTACGACTTTTCCACCGGGACCGTCTTCAATCACGCGCCGCTCGCGCTTTTCTTCAGGGCTGGGCAGCAGAACTCGCCGCCCATCCACGTCATAGACATAAATCTGGGCCCACAGCGAAGTGGCAATGAAAGTGGCAATAAAGACGCGCATAGGCTCCTTGCTAAAACTATCGGCAGCAGGCCGCATTTCGTACAGTCCCTATAATGAAGACTGAGTCCCTCCATGAAGAAGTTCTACATCGAAACCTTTGGCTGCCAGATGAATGCCCACGACTCCGAGAAAGTCATCGGCACCCTCGTCGGCCGGGGTTACTCACAGGTGGAGACGCCGGATGATGCAGATTTGTTGCTCTACAACACGTGCAGCATCCGCGACAAAGCGGAACAAAAGGTCTTCAGCCGCCTGATCGAGTTCAAGAAGCGCAGTAAAGACAAAATAGTGGGCGTCCTGGGCTGCGTCGCTCAGCAGGAAGGCGAAAAAATCTTCGAAAGAGCCCCGCACGTGAGCCTGGTGGCCGGTTCGGCCAGCTATAGCCGCCTGCCGGAAATGCTCGTCCAGATCGAGAGCGGCAACCGCCGCGTTACGGGCCTGAGCCTGGACACGGAAGAAACCTTTGAGGTCCCTTACACCCGCCGGGACAATCCCTACAAGGCCTTTCTCACCATCATTGAAGGTTGCGACAAGAGCTGCGCCTACTGTGTCGTGCCCATGACGCGCGGTCCGGAACGCAGCCGCACCAGTGCCAGCGTGCTGGCAGAAGCGCGGCAGCTCGCCGACCAGGGTTACACCGAGATCACCCTGCTCGGGCAGAACGTAAACAGCTACCGCGACCCTTCCGAAGCAGGCCTCGATTTCGCCATGCTCCTCCGCCGGGTAGGAGAAGTACAGGGCCTCCGGCGGGTGCGTTTCACAACCTCCCACCCCCGCGACTTCGTCAAGGACATCGTCGACGCCATCGACGAAAACCCCGTTCTCTGCAACCACATCCACCTTCCCGTTCAAAGTGGCTCCACCAGCGTCCTCGACCGGATGCAGCGCCTCTACACCCGCGATGAATACTTGCGGCGGATTGAGTGGATGAAGAACGCCCGCCGCAACATGGCAATCACTTCCGACATCATCGTGGGCTTTCCGGGTGAAACCGAAGAAGAGTTTGAGCAGACGCTGCGCCTGCTCGACGAAGTGGAGTACGACGCAATCTTCAGCTTCAAGTATTCCCAGCGCCCCAATACTCCCGCCCTGCAGTATGCCGACCACCTGAGTGAAGAAGAAAAGAGCCGTCGTCTCACCGCCGTGCAGGAGCGCCAGCGGCAGATCCAGATTCCCCGCAACGCTGCCTACATTGGCCGCGTCGAAGAAGTGCACGTCGATGGCTTCAACAATGCCACCCAGCAGTGGCTCGGCAAGACCAGCCAGCACAAAACCTTGTGCTTTACGCATCCGGCCATGCCGGCTCCTTCCGAAGATGGCAAGACACTGGCGGGCAGCTATCTGCCGGTCCGCGTAACCCGGGCTGGCCCGGTGTCCCTGGCCGGCGAAGCAGCTCTTTAGCATAGCCTCGACATTCGTTTAGCTTCGGGAATTGGCCAACTCTGCTGTAATGGGATAGGAGGTAGCGAATCCGATGGAAGTCGAAATGAAAATCCGGACTCTGATGATGGACCCGGTGACGCAGATGCCGATTGTGGTCCTGCGCGACTCAACCGGCAACTCGATCCTCCCCATCTGGGTGGGTGTTTACGAGGCCAACGCAATTGCTCTTGAGATCGAGAAGATCAGCACGCCGCGCCCCATGACCCACGATCTGATCAAGACCATGCTCCACGGCATGGACGCCCGCGTCGATCGCATCGTCGTCAATGAACTCAAGGACGATACTTTCTTCGCCACCATCTGGGTGGAAAAAGACGGCGAGATGATCAGTATCGACTCCCGCCCCAGCGACGCACTGGCCCTCGCCTTGCGAACCGATTCGCCGATCTTTGTGGATGAGAGCGTGCTCAAGAACTCGCGCATGTCCGGCTCCGCCGAAAAAGGCAAAGACGAAGAATTGCGCCGCCTGCTTGAGAACCTGAACGAAGAAGACTTCGGCCGCTACAAGATGTAGCCGTGGAAGCAATCCTCGAAAAGCTCGCCGCCGCCGGTATCGACCTCTATCCAGCCCTGGAACTCACCACCCATTTTGTCTTCATGCGGGATGGCTTTGTGGCACTCGTCGAACGCCGGGAAGAAGGCTTTGGCAACATCGGAGCACCTGGCTTGCTCTGCGAAAAGGGCATGGCCCAAGTCGTCTGGCGCGGCCCCAATGCCTACTTTGTTGCTCGCGGTTTTGAACAGGCCGCCACCGCGACGGAGATTGAATCGCTGCGACGCTTCGCCGACGATCTCAAGAATTGCCTCAGTCCCCAGTAGACTCCGCACCCAACTCGATATAGACTCTCGGCTATGGATCGTAGAGCCTTTCTTGCGGCCGGAGTCGCCGCCTCCCAAGCTACCAACTTCGCGGCAGCCCAGGACTGGACACCCAAGGTGCCCACCCAGTTGAATCCGGTCGGCCAGAAGGGCAAGGGCCGTCCCGTGCTTGGTACCCAGCATATTTCCGATGATCCTTCCCTGCGCATCCTCAGCGGGCTTGGGGTCAACAATATCTGTAGCGGCCTGCCTTCCCGCACCATGGACGAAAACTGGAGCGTTGACGGCCTCAAGAAGCTGCGCGAGCGCGTCGAGTCGCATGGCATTCGCCTCGAAATGGTCCCCCTGCCATTGAGCTCTGCCTACATCACCCGCGCCGAGTATCCGGACATCATGCTGGGCCGCAGCCCGGGGCGCGACAAGGCAATCGATGACATTTGCCAGATGATCCGGAATTGCGCCAAGGCCGGAATTCCCGCGGTGAAGTACAACATGAGCATCCTCGGTGTTGTCCGCACGCCTCCGGCCCACGGCCGGGGCAATGCCGTTCTGAGCACCTTCAAGTACGAGGGAGCCAAGCAGGACCCGCCTCTCACCGAGGCCGGCCCCGTTCCCGCTGACCTGTATTGGGAGCGCATCACCTATTTCCTCGATCGCGTTGTCCCGGTCGCCAATGAAGAAAAAGTGCGTATTGCCTGCCACCCCCACGACCCCGGCATGCCGCCCGGCAAGGGCTGGCGTGGCGTTGAAACCGTGCTCGGTAGCGTTGACGGCTTGAAAAAATTCATCTCCATCAAGGAAAGCCCCTATCACGGCTTGAACTTCTGCCAGGGTACCGTGAGCGAAATGCTGGCCCAGCCGGGCAAAGAGATCTACGACGTAATCCGCTACTTCGGGAGCCGTGGGAAGATCTTCAATGTCCACTTCCGTAACATCAAAGGACGCTTCCTCGACTTCCAGGAAGTCCACCCGGATGAGGGCGACGTGGATATGGTGAAGGCCGCCCGCACCTACAAGGAAGTGGGCTATAGCGGGATGCTGATGCCCGATCACGTGCCCAAAATCGAAGGCGATGCCGGTGGACGCCAGGCTTTTGCCTTCGCTTTTGGCTACATCCGCGCCATTCTCCAGGTACTAGCCAGCGAAGGGTAATTGAAAAATTTAATTCCAGCGCTAAAATAAAGGGGCTCGCGTCCTTTCTCTCTATGGCTCGAAAAAATCCTATGTCCGTGCGCTGCCCTGAGTGCGGTGGAAACAACGTGCGTATGTCACGCTGGCATAACCGCATTGAACAGACATTGGATTTATTCGGGATGCCGACCATGCGATGCGATGATTGCGAGCATCGCTGGAAGCACAGCCTCTGGAGGCTCCGTGAAATTTTCTTTGCCCGCTGCCCCCGCTGCTACCGATTGGAGTTGGTGAATTGGGAAGAAACTTACTACCACATTCCCACCCGTTGGAAGTTCCTGCTCGCCTTGGGCGCGAAAAAGGTCCGCTGTAAAGCTTGCCGCCACAACTTTCTTAGTTTTCGATTGGTAAAGGGGAAGCGTAAGTGGGATAACATCGACCCTTCCGAAACCCCTGTTACGGAGACGACGATTGACCTGAGCTCAGTTGGGAAGAAATAGCCCTTAGGGAGCCTTCGGCGGGCTCAAGACCACTTGAATGGGGTAGAGCTTGCCGGTTTGAGCTACACCCACACGGACAATCTTCAAGACCTTTTCCGCATCCGGTTCGGGCTTCCCCTTCGGTTGGTATTTAACGATCAATTCGGCAGTGCCTCCCTTGCTGATCTCTCGGGAACTCAAATTGAAGCTGACATCCTCCGCCGGTGGGGAATCAATCGTCAACGTCACCGTACCCTGCATCTTGTTGGAGAAGACCACCCGCTCTTCCTTACCCTCTCCCAGGACAAAGTTGAGTTCCTGCCGGTCAGGCTTCACCATCGCCATGATCTCTTCCAGCGACGGAGCCTTGCTCATCGGCCCGATCGGGATCAGCGGCGTCTCCCCGGATTGCACATTCGTCTCCATCTTGCCAAAGGGAGTATCGCGAACGTAGTTCTGGGGCTGAAACCAGAACCAGCCCTCTTCCTCAAGCTGCCACCAGGTCTCAACCGGCTGCTTGATATCCATCGAACCCACGCCCATCATGGCCAAAGTCGTGTCCACAAAAGTGACAACCTGAGCAGCCTTGGCATCGGCGGTAAAGTTCACCTGGTCTATTTTGTAGCCACGAATCTTTTTCTTCGGCCACGAGAAAAACTCTTCCTTCGCCGATTCAGAAACGTAGTTATCGCTCTGCCGGTATTTGCCCGCAACAAAGCCATCCCAAAACTTGGCCACTCGCTCTCGCAGAGCAGCTTCCTGCTCCGGCGAAGCCTTCACCACCGTCTGCCCAAAGGCTCCGTTGGCGAGAACAAGCAGCAGCGCCGCCAGCGGCATCATTCTTTGCATATCCATTTCGATCCTAACATTGGTGGACGTGCCTGCCTGGCTTTGGTTAGCGCAATGGTATCGGGGTGCCCTCGCGAATCTCGTCCGTCGCCCGCTCGACAATCCGGTCCCCGGCAGCCAACGGGCCGAAGACCTCAACCAGCGCGCCTTCGGCTGCACCCCGGCGAATATCGACATAGCGCGCCTTGCCAGACTCTACCCGGATCACGAAGCTTCGTTCCGTTGTCGTCGCAATGGCGATCGCCGGCACGAGCAAAGTCGTCTGCCCCGACTTGGCGGGCCATTTCACTTCGGTATACATTCCCGGCGCAAGCTTCCCGGAAGCATTGGCCACATCCACTTCCACTGGCATCGTCCGGGTCTGCGGATCCAGGATGCGGGAGACCCGGCTGACCCGGCCCATAAAGCTTTCCCCGGGCAGAGCACTCACCGAAAAATGGATCTGCTGACCCGTCCTCACACTACTGACATTGGCCTCCGGTATCGCCACAACCACTCGCAGCCGGTTCAACTCTTCCAGGCGAAAGAGCGGGCCCGCGGCGGGGCCGACGAGTGCGCCCGTATGTTGCATTCTTTCCGTCACAACACCGTCAAAGGGAGCCCGCACGCTTAAGAAGGCGGAAAGCTCCTCCAGTGCCAGCACCTGCTGCCCTGCCGCCTCGCTGGACCTCTCCAGGGCGGCAAGGGCCGCTTGCCCGGCCTTCACCACCTCATCAGCCTGAATCACTTCATTGGCAGCAACGGCACCCACCGTCTCGCTGGCCTTCCGCAAGCGGCTGGCCGTGCTCTCTGCGGCCCGGATCCGGGATCGTCCTTCCCCCTTCTGGGCCTCTATCGTCGCTACCCTGGCTTTGGCCTCAGCGACTTGCGCCGCCCACTCGGGTGCAGTGATTCGAGCCAGCACCTCTCCCTTGCGCACGACACTTCCACGATCTACCTCAATCGAATCCAGATAGCCCGCAATACGCGCCACCACCGGCGTGCTTTGAAAGGGAAGAATTTCGGCGGTCAGCCGGACAAATCGATCCACCGGCTTGGCGACAACTTCCACTGTGGCCAGACTCTGCGCCATCATCACGGCCGTCAGGCTCAAACTGATCAAAAGCTTCATGCATTTTTCTCCTGGCGCAAGATGCGATAAATGGCAGGCAGGACAAACAGCGTCGCGATGGTTGCAGCCAGCAAACCGCCCACGACCGCCCGGCCCAGCGGCGCGGTTTGATCGCCACCTTCGCCGAGCCCCAAAGCCATCGGCATGACCCCGGCGATCATCGCACAGGCAGTCATGAGGATCGCCCGGAGTCGCGCGGCACCAGCATCGGCAATCGATCCACCCGCCTCGGCAAAACTCACATAAAGAATTGAATTCGCCATCGAGATGCCCAGGGCCATGATCGTACCCAGATAGCTCTGAATGTTAATCGTTTCCCCGGTCCACCACAAAGACAACAGTGCGCCAGCAAGAATCGCGGGGCTCATCAGCAACACCGCCAGCGACAGGCGGAAACTTTGAAAAGCTGCGGCCAGCAAAAGAAAAATGCTCACCGCCGCAATCGCCAGCCCCGTTTCGAGGCCTTCAATCGTCTCGGCCAGTGGTCCCGCCTGCCCCTGAATCTGGACGGTGATGCCGCGCGGCGGCTCGCCCACCTTCGCCAGCGCTGCTTCAATTTCCGGCAAGGCCCGGCCCAGCGTGATGCCGTGCAGGTTTGCCGCCAGACTCACCAGCTTCTGACCATTAAAGCGCTCAATCACGCCCATGGTTTTGCCTTCCCGCATGGAAATCAGATCGGCCGCCAGAGGCTGCATCTGGCCGGGCTTATACAGTCCCAGTGCCGCAAGATCCGCTGCCGACTGCATCTGATTCTGAGGTATTTCCACCTGTACCTGAAAGGCATTTCCGCTACCAGGGTCCCGCCAATAGTTGGGCTCAATAAAGCGGCTCGAACTGCTGGCCGCAACCAGGCTCCGGGTAATCTCCTGCGTCGTCAAACCGAATTGACCCGCACGATCCCGATCAATTTTCAACTCCAGCGTCGGGTAGTCATTCGGCTGCTGGATCTGCAAGTCCCGTAAGAAGGGCAGGCCCTTGAGTTGCGTTTCCAATTTCTGTGCGAACTCATAGTTGGCCGCCAAACCCGGCCCCATGGCCAGAATCCTGACCGGCGTTGGTGAGCCAAAGCTCATCACCTGGCTCACGATATCCCCGCCTTCAAACAGAATCTTCACGGTAGGCAGGTCCTGCTTGATGCGCGCACGAATCGCTTCCCGCATTTCGCTTTCATCAATCCGGCTGTCCTTGGCCAGGGCAACAGTGATCACCGCTTCGTGTGGCCCCGTGGTGAAAAGGTGAATCAGATTGACGGGATAGCTCGAGGCATGAGCCCCAACAAAACTGGTGGTCAAGGCCACTTTGTCCCGACCAATCGTCTCCCGAATCGATTCAATCGCCCGCAAGGCCATCGGTTCCGTGCGCTCCAGCCTGGTCCCGGTTGGCGCAAAGAGCCTCATCCGAATCTGGCGGGGAGAAGAGGATGGAAAGATCTCCAAACCCAGTTGGCCCGGCAACCACCAAAGTCCCGCGCCACAGATCAGCAGATAACTCGCCACCACAACAAAGCGGAGCTTCACGATGCGCTCGACCATGCCGCGATACCAGCTTCGGTAGCGCGGCTCCCGCAGCTCATGTTGAGCCCGCTTCATCCAGCGCAGTGCCAGCACAGGCACCAGCGTGCTTGAAAGCAGGTAGGAGGCGATCATCGAAAAGCCTACAGCCAGCGCCAGCGGGGTAAAGAGTTGCCTCCCGGCCCCGGTCATAAAGAAGGCCGGCACAAATACCGCGAGGATGGCGACCATGCTGAGTAGTCGTGGGATCGCTGTCCGCTGGCAGGCGCTCACCACTGCTTCATAAGCAGCCACGCCCTTTTGCATCTCCGTATGAATGTTTTCGATTTCAACGGTTGCTTCATCCACCAGCACACCAATCGCCAGCGTCAAACCAGCAAGCGTCATCAGATTGATCGTCTGTCCGGTTGCCCAAAGCGCAATGACCGAGCTCAGCAAGGAAATGGGAATCGTTGCAATTACAATCAGCGCCGAGCGGCCATCCCGCAGGAAGAGGATCACCATCAGGCCGGTCAGCAGCGCTCCCAACACGCCCTCGCTTAACAGATTCCGCAATGCCGCCGAAACAGTTGGCGTTTGATCAAACTCAATAGCAACTTCCACATCCTCCGGCACAATCTTCTGGAAGGCCGGCAGCGCGGCCCGAACCCGCTGCATGACGTCGAGGGTGGAGGCGTCGGAGCGCTTGGTGATGGGAATGTAAACGGTCCGCTTGCCGTTGACGTGCGCATAAGCCGTCAGGATGTCGCTGCCGCTTTCCACCGTGCCGATATCGCGAAAGTAAACCGTCGGCCCGGAACCGGTGCGAATGGGTGTATTCGCCAGTTCGCTTAAGTCTCCACCAATCGTGGCGTTCGTAGAAGCGATTCGCGTCAGGTCGCCGGTTCGGATCACTCCGGATGGGGCAACGACGTTGGCGTTCGATAAGGCCCGGATCACTTCCTCGGGCGACATCCGGTACTGCCTTAATTTCTGAGGATCAACGCGCACCAGGATCGTGCGCTGGGCGCCACCAAAAGGGGGCGGGGCGGACACGCCCGGGAGAGTCGCAAACAATGGCCGCACCCGGTTGATGGCAAAGTCCTGCATTTCCGCGGGAGCGCGTGTCTGGCTGGAGAAGACAAGCTGGCCAATGGCGACGCTGCCAGCATCGAATCTCGTGATGAAGGGCGGCACCGCACCGGGTGGCATGAAGGCCCTGGCGCGATTGGCATAGCCAACCACCTCACTCATGGCCGAGCTCATGTTCGTCCCTGCATGGAAGGTGACTTTGATCAGCGCCGCTCCCTGAACGCTGCGCGACTCAATCTGCTTTACCCCGCTTACGTAGAGCAGGTGGTACTCGTAATAGAAGGTTGCAAAGCCATCCATTTGCGCGGGGTCGAGCCCTCCATAAGGTTGCGCGATGTAGATCGTGGCCTCTCCCACATCAGGAAAAATGTCCACGGCCATGCGCCGCACGGCCAGCGAGGCGGCGATCAGGATGGCGATAACTGCCACGAATATTGTGGTGGGCCGGCGGAGGGCAAACAGAACGAGACGCATGCTTTAGTTCTGCTCCGCGCGCGCCAGAAAATCCGTCAAATCCCCTTCAGCAACGGCAACGCCCAGTTGCGCCCGCCAGACTCCCAATTGCGCCAATCGGTTGTCAATCTCAGCCTGCAGCAGCGATCGCTCTGCATCAGCCAAATCCGTGATGGAACTCAGCCCCGCCTGATAGCGGGCCAAGGCCTGATCTCTGGCCTCCTGTGCTGCCTTCCACTGCACTGGTGTGTTGCGAGCCATTTGCAGCGCCGCCAGCGCCTGTGCCTGCGACCGTTCGCGCTGTACCGCCAACTCCCGCAGCAATTGTTCCTGCCGTGCCTGCTCGACGCGTCCCCGGGCCGACTCGATCTCTTTGCGCACCCTCAGACCCGGTAGATCCATAAGCGAATAAGTCATCGTGAACCCCAAACCCCAGTTGTAGATATTCGGCCCCAGTCCACTCAGCGCCCCTCCGGTGGTGAAATCCGGATTGGCACCCGTTCCACGCGCGTAGAGCGTAGCCTGCGTATTGAATTTCGGATAGTAGCTCCGCTCAATCACTCGCAGCCTTGCCAGAGATTCGTCGCGAGCGATTGCCTGCTCCAGCACTGCCGGGTGGCCCTCAATCGTTCCTTCCGCAGCCGGGGCTTGTGGCAAACTGAGCAGCCGGCCAGCCGAGACAGCCACCGGCACTTTCGCTTCCGGTAGAAATTGCCTCAGGCTGGCTTCGGCAATTTTGACGGACGCCTCTGCCTGAATCACCGCATTGTCGACAGCAGCCGCTTCCGATTCCGTGCGGGACCACTCCACTCCAGGCCGCAAGCCGCTCTCGACAAGACTCTTCACTACCTTGGCTATCGCCGCGATTCGCTCACGCCCTGCCTTGGCTGCCAGCGCGGACTGCTCGGCGGCCAGCAGCGTTAAATAAGCGTCCGCCGTCATCGCGGCAACCTCAAAGCGGGTTCGCTTCAAACTGGCGTCCGCGCGGCGCTTCTCTGTCTCGGTCACCAGAACACCGGCGCGGCGCAGCCCGAAGTCGAAGGGTTCCCACGCCACCAGAAAGCCCACGGCAGTTCCCCAAACATTGGTACCCGCATTCGCAGCCAGCGGAGGCCCCGAAATGGGAGAAATAACCTGCTGCTGCAGGAGCATGCCGTAGACATTGTTCCGGGTGGCCCGGTTCACCTGAGCGATCGCATCCGCCTTCGGCAGATAGGCAAGTCGGGCCTGGTGCACTCCTGCCGCCGCGGCCTTCACCTGCTCCTCGCTGACCCGCAAGGAAGGGTACTTCTCCATCGCTTGTTGCACTGCCTGGGAGAGGGTCAGTGGCTCCGCACCTGCCAGCACAGTCCCTAACAGGAGCCAGCAAATTACCATTCCCTTGCAATGCCTCGTTTGCTCGCGCGGACGAATCGGGCCAGATGCTGTGCATGCGGGCTCTCCATCATTTCGAGTTGCTCGCAGGCCGCCTCTTTTTTCAATCCGCTGCGATAAAGAATTTTGTAGCAACCCTTGATTGTATTCACTTCGCTCGCCGAAAAGCCGGCGCGCCTCAACCCCACTGAATTCAAGCCTTCCACGGCCACATCAAACTTTGAATAGAGAAAGAAGGGCGGCAGGTCTGAGTTCACCCGCGTATTTCCACCCACCATGGCAAGGCGGCCAATCCGCGAAAACTGGTGCACAACGACGCCACCCGAAAGGAAAGCCTGATCCTCAACCTCAACATAACCGGCCAGCAGCGAGCAGCTCGCCACCACGATATGGCTCCCCATCCGACAGTCATGCGCAATGTGCCCCGAGGTCATGATGAAGTTATGATCACCAAGCACGGTCGAAGCCTCCGGCTTGGTGGCCCGCGAAATGGTGAAGTGCTCCCGGATCTTGTTGAAGTTTCCAATCTTCAGGTAACTCCGTTCACCCTTGAAGTTCTTGTCGAGCGGATCCGTACCCAGGACAGTATGAGCGCTGATTTCATTGCCTTCGCCGAGCGTCGTCCACCGCTTGACATAGACATATGGCTCCAGCCGGCATTGCGGCCCGATCACGACATCCTCTTCCACAATCACGTATTCGCCAACTACGCACCTAGGGCCAATCACGGCGTCAGGATGCACTCGGGCAGTCGGGGCCACCATTGCCCCCGGGTCTATGGGCATAAATAGATTATGCGTGTTCACGAATTAGCCAGGCTTTTGGGGCTGCCCTTTGAAGGTGACGGAGACGTGGAGGTCCTGCGTGCCGCCGAGCTCGATCAGGCATCGATGGAGGAATTGGCTTTTGTCGGAGCGCGAAAATTTTGGGCGACCGCCCAAGCGTCCACGGCGGCTTGCCTGATCGTTACGGCCGACTTCCCGGCCAATGGGCTCACCGTGATCCGCACAAATGACCCAAGGGCCGCTTTTGCTGCCTCGCTCAAGATCCTTTATCCGGCCCGAAAACCCCAGCCCGGCATCCACCCCACCGCAGTTGTGGAAGATGGCGCGTCGGTGGGCACAAGTGCCAGCATCGGCCCCCAGGCTTTCATTGCTACGGGCAGCCATATCGGCGATAACGCGGTCATAGGTGCCGGTTGCTCCATCGGCCAACACGTCCGCATTGGCGCGGAAACCGTCCTCCATCCGCGCGTAACGATCTATGATGCGGTTGTCATCGGTGAACGCTGTATCGTCCACTCTGGAGCAGTTCTGGGCGCTGATGGCTTCGGCTTCGTTCCTGTGGCCGGTATGTGGCAGAAATTTCCGCAAGTCGGCCGACTGGAAGTGGGCGACGATGTGGAGATCGGCGCCAACACCTGCCTGGACCGCGCTGCCCTGGGCGTCACCCGTATCGGCAATGGCGTCAAACTCGACAACCTGGTCCACATCGCTCACAATTGCCAGATCGGCAACCATGTCGTGGTCGCCGCTCAAACCGGGCTCTCCGGCGGCGTTACGGTCGGAGATCACGCCATCATCGGCGGACAGGTTGGCATCGGCGATAAAGCTCGCATCGAAAGCGGAGCGATCCTTGGATCAGGCTGTGGGGTGCTGACTTCGAAAATTGTTCACGCAGGGCAACCCGTGTGGGGAACTCCAGCCCGGCCGCTCAAACAATACCTGGCCCAATTGGCGCAAGTGGGGCGCTTGCCTCAACTCCGGGAAGAGCTGCTTCAAGTTCAGCAGATGCTACACGAGATTGCGGAGCGGCTGGGACTTCCAGCAGCAACTCCAACTGAGCTGGATCCTCCAGCCGAATAGCCAGGCTCGCTGAATTTTCTTCCGCAAGCCGTTCAATCCGTTCCAGCGTCAGATTGGCCCCCGGCGGCAGATTGGCGTCATCTCCGCCATTTCCCTCAGTACGAACGCGCATCAGTACTGCCCCGCTGGCAAGTACTCGCGTCTCCAGGCTCACCGGCAGGCCCGGCTTGGCCAACAACAGGAACAGCCGACATACGGCACGCACCAGTTCCCGGCCTTGCTCGCCGTCCATCCACACCAACTGCGCCGCCAGCTTGAGATCAAACGGAGCACCATAGGGATCAATATGCTGCTGCTCCAGCACAATCTCGCTCACCAGCTCATCCAGATCGACAATGGCTGGCCTTGCACTGGAAGCTCTTGCGAGCGCCACGGCATCGTTCAAAATCCAACTGCTTTGCTCTACCAGGTGCCGCAGGCGGCTGAGTTGCTCGCGCACTCTTGCGTCGGCTTGCGGCATGGCAATTTCGAGGTAGTACGCGATCGATTCAATGGTGCTGAGCGGCTGGCGCAATTCATGCGCGAGATTCTGAAGGAGGACTTCGTTGGTTTTCGGCATCGTGGAGAAAATTAGGACTTGTGCCGGGGGAGCTTCCACAGTATACATAACTCCATGACTCGTAGAAACGCGATTTTCCTATCCGCACCGCTTTGGGCCCAGAACAGTACCAGGTACCGTACCGCCATCATTGGTGCCGGCTGGTGGGGCAACAATATTTTGCGTTGCGCGATGGAGGCGGGCCAGTCCCAGGTGGTGGGCATTGCCGACGTCGATGACCGCGCCATTCAGGCCACGCAAGCCGAAGTAGACAAACTCACCGGCGACAAACCCCGCCACTATCGCGACTACCGCGAGATGTTGAATCGCGAAAAACCTGAGATCTGCATCGTGGCCACTCCGGACCATTGGCACGCCTTACCGACCATCGCCGCGCTCAAGGCTGGCGCCCATGTTTACGTCGAGAAGCCTATCTCCCATACGCTGCGCGAGGGCTCGGCCATGTTGAAGACGGCCCGTGCCGCACAGCGCTATGTTCAGGTCGGCACGCACCGCCGCATGTCGCCGCACTGCATCTCCGGCATGGAATTTCTCCGCAGTGGCAAGGTCGGCAAGATTGGCATGGTGCGCTGCTTTGTCGGTAGCGCTGGCGGGGCCGGCGTCAAGACTCCAGACTCGGATGCGCCAGCCGGCCTCGATTGGGATGCCTGGTGCGGCCCGGCTCCTTTGCGGCCTTACAACAAAACGATCCACCCGCGCGGCTTCCGGCAGTTCATGGATTTCGCCAATGGCACCGTCGGCGACTGGGGCATCCACTGGTTTGACCAACTGCTCTGGTGGACCGAAGAAAAGTACCCCCGCAAGGTCTTCTCCACCGGTGGACGCTTCATCCGGCAAGACAACACCGATGCTCCCGATACGCTCATCACCGCCTTTGAATTCGAGAATTTCCGCTGCACCTGGGAGCACCGCCTTTACGCCAACAACAATGCGGAGAAGGCCGCCATTGGCTGTTATTTCTACGGCACCGAGGGCATCTTCCACATGGGCTGGCGCGACGGCTGGACCTTCTTCCCCTCTGACGCAAAGAAGGAAACCATTCATGTCGAGCCCCAGCTCAACGCGCCCGATGGCCAGAACATTCGTGAGTTGTGGCGCGACTTTCTCGATGCCATTGCGGCCCGCCGCCTGCCCGCTTGCGACATCGAGAAAGGCCACCAGGCTACCGCGATGAGCATGCTTGCTATTGCTTCGCTGAAGCACGGCAAGAGCCTCGATTGGGACGGCCGCAAGGAAGTGATTACGAACGACGCTGCCGCCAACAAGCTGCTCGAACGGCCCTATCGCAAGGGCTACGAGTACCCGCGAGCCTGAGCACGCTCAAAGTAACTGATGCCTGCGATGCCGGCTGCCCCGGCATCCTGGCAGGACGCCTCGTTGTCGCGCGTGATTCCCCCCAGCGCGATCACGGGGATCTTCACTCTCACAGCCGCTTCAGTAATGGCCGCAAGCCCTAGCGCCGGCCCATAGCCAGGCTTGGACATCGTTTCAAAGATCGGGCTGAGAAATACATAATCAGCCTCCTCCTGCTCCGCCCGCAGGACCTCCTCAACGGTGTGGCAGGAAACCCCGATCAATCGCAAGCCGAAACGCTGCTTCCACACCAGCGGCGGCAATCGATTGCCCGGTAAGTGCACGCCATCCGCACCCGCCGCCAGGCAGACATCCACGCGGTCATTCACCAGGAGCACACCACTCCACAGTTGCCGCAAGGCCCGCGCGCGCTCAAGCAATTCTCCTGCATCCAAACTCTTCGCCCGCAGTTGAATTACATCCGCGGCTGGCAAAGTCTTCAGCAAACCTTCCGTCAGGCAATGCCGAATCACAGAATCCTCAGTGTACTGACCGGAAACTTCACCGTCCACTCCCGGTGGTGCGCATTCTGGGCAAACTCCAGAAGAGGTAGTTCCACAATCAGGCCACCCTCGAAATGCAACAAGGCGGTACGTGCCGTTTCAGACGATCCTTCAAGCTTGAGCACAATTGAGCCCTTCTCGGGCTTGCCCATCTTTGGGGTCACTGCAATTTCATCCCGTCGCAGACAGATCGTTACGCGGTCCCCCAGGAGTCGCGCCGGATAGTAAGGCCCTTCCAACTCCACGTCATTCCAGCGCAACTTGCTGCGGTTCGCCCCAGGATCGAGTAATCGAATCTCGGCTGGCAACAGGTTGAACATCCCAAATAGATTGGCCACCGGAGCCGATGCGGGCTGAGCCAGGATCTCCCTCGGCTTACCGGTTTGCCCTACTTTTCCCTGCACCATCACGATCATCTGATCGGCAAGCAGGAAGGCCTCATCCAGATCATGAGTCACCAGCAGGACCGGCACCTGAAACTCATCGTGCAGCCGCGCCAGAATCTCGTAGAACTCATAGCGCAAGGTCGTATCCAGACCATTGGTTGGCTCGTCCAGCAGCAGGATGGCCGGCTCGGCCACCAGCGCCCGCGCAATCGAGCAACGCTGCCGCTGTCCCCCGGAAACCTCGCCGGGCTTTCGGCCCGCCAGCTCCGTCAACCGGAAGGCTTCGAGCAATTGACCCACCTTGCGATGCCGCTCCAGCTTCGGCAATGAGGTGGCGGCAAAGGACAAGTTCTGGCGCAGCGTCATGTGGGGAAACAAAGCGCTTCGTTGAAACAGGTATCCGCACCTCCGCTGCTGGGGACTCAGAAAAACACCTGTGCCAGCGTCGGACAGCAGCCGGTCATTCAGCAGAATCCGCCCTGCATCCTGCCGCGCAAAGCCGGCAATCAGATCCAGGGTCAGCGACTTGCCCGAACCGCTCGCACCAAAGAGCACGGTCGTGCCGCTTCCCGCCTGAATCTGTACATTTAACTCGAAGCCTGCCGAGTCAGGACCAGCCGGAAATCGCTTCTGCAGCCTTGCGTCAAGCATCATCCTCTAGCCTCGCAAAGCCTTGGGGGATTGCAACCGATTGGAAGCCCAAACTACTAACAGTCCAATGGCGGAAACAATCAGGACCAGCGTCCGCGCCACGGCTCCATTGCCCGCCTCCACCGCGTCATAAATTGCTACTGACAAAGTTTGGGTCCTGCCGGGAATATTGCCGGCAATCATGATCGTCACGCCAAAATCACCCAGGCTCCTCGCAAAGGCCAACACGGCCGAAGCCGCCACGGCACGCTGGCAAAGCGGCAATACAACTTGCAGAAAGATTCGCCATTCCGGCAAGCCCAGGCTCCTGGCCGCTTTCAAATAAATCGGGTCAACGCTTTCTATCGCCGCCCGCAGATACTTGATGAGCAAGGGAGCAGAATGGACTATCGCCGCCAGCACCGCCGCCTTCGGCGTAAAGACTAAAGGCGAGCCGGTTACTGATTCCCAGGCGGAACCGATCCAGCTCTCTCGCCCAATGCTAACCAGCAGGAAATAGCCAAGTACGGTCGGAGGCAGCACCAGTGGCAAGGTTGTCACCGCATCCAGAAATTCCTTGCCGCGGAATTCAAGCGAGCTCAAGGCCCACGCCGTAGCCAACCCAATCGCCAATGAAATGAATGTTGCGACCAGCGCAACCTGAAGACTCAATTGCAGCGGAAAGAAGTCCACAGAGGGGTGACTCTTAGTTCGCCGGCCGTGGGCGCGGCGTCGCGTCGCCCTCAGTGAGCTTGAGCGCCCACTTCACGGCTTCCGTATACATCTTGCGAATATCAGGGCGGTTAAGCGCCTGATCATGATGCCCAAAGGTGGAATAAAAAACCCGCCCATTGCCGTAGTTTCTTACCCACGCCACCGCAAAATCCTTGTCCGTCCGGCGGATATTCTTGGCCGTCATGTCCAGCTTCGATTCGTCCAGCCGCGCCAGCACGCGCACCTTGTCGCGCGAAAAGGCCCGCGCCTGATAGATCTCATCATTGATCGTGAAGGCCTTCGGGAAATGCGATGTGGCCGGAAACTCGCGGTCTTCCACGATCACTGGCGCATCAAAAGTATTCCAGGGATGGCTGTCAAAGTAGCCACCCACCATCTCGCCATACTCCGGCCAGGCGTAGTTCGTATCAATCGCCGTGTGCCCACCAATAAAGCCCTTGCCATCGTCCTTGACAAAACTCAGCAGCGCAGCCTTCTGTTCGTCATCCATCACCAGGTCACCCGTGGTATGAAAGTAAACGGCATCAAAGTAATCAAGATTCTTCTTGTTGCCGGTCAATTTCTTTTTGGTGATGAATTCACTGCTGGTCTGAATGTACGTATCCCACAGCCCGGTTTCTTTGCCCAGATCGTAGATCATATACATGGCAGTGGAGGTAGCATCGTGGTGAAAGCCGCGCGTTTCACCGATCACCAGCACTTTCTTGCGCTTGATCTGAGGCTGCGCCTGGGTGCAAGTCGTGTACAGGCCGAGAAGTACGAAGAGCGCGGCCGTGCCGCGAAGCAGTTGTTTCATGGGGAGACTCCGAATGGGCATCATAACGCAGATGAAATACTGGTTGTTTGGACACTGAACAGAAAAACATCCGCGTCGCTGTCGTTGGGGCAGGGGCCTTTGGCCGCAACCATATTCGAGTGCTTCAGCAACTCCCCGGGGCAGAACTCTCAGGGATCTTTGACGCAAACAAGGAACACGCCACTTCCGTAGCCGCAGAGTTCTCCACGCGCTGCTTCGCAAGTCTCGATGAAGTAGCCGCAAACTCCGATGCAGCCGTCGTCGCCGTGCCAACCCTCGCCCATGCCGATACGGGCTGCCACTTGCTGGCCGCCGGCCTCGACTTGCTTGTCGAGAAGCCCATCGCGCTCGATCTCCCCAGCGCCCGCCGCCTGGTGGACCTCGCCGCCCGGCAGGAGCGCATCCTCCAGGTCGGTCACCTCGAGCGCTTCAACCCCGCTGTCACGGCTCTCGAAAAGGCCATCACCCTGCCGCTCTTTTTTGAAATCCATCGCCTCAGCGTCTTCACCCCGCGCAGCCTCGACGTCGACGTTGTCCTCGACCTGATGATCCACGACATCGAAATCCTGCTTGCCCTCACCGGAAAACTCCCCACCCAGATCCAGGCGGCCGGCATCCATATCCTGAGCGAGAAAGTTGACATTGCCAACGTACGCATGGAATTTCTCGGCGGCATCGTCGCCAACCTCACCGCAAGCCGTGCGTCCACCGAGAAGGTGCGCAAGCTGCGCGTCTTTCAGCCCGGGGCTTACCTCAGCCTCGACTATGCCAAACAGGAGCTCTTCTGTATTGAAATCGGCCCCCAGCGCCAGGTCCGCATCCGGCCGCAGCTGGTTGAAAAAAACGAACCCTTGCAGCTTGAGCTTTCCGCCTTTCTCCATTCCATTCGCACGCGAGAGAAACCGAGGGTAGATGGTGAAACGTCTTTCATGGCGTTACAAGTTGCCCTCGAAGTGGTGGATAAAATTGAAGTGCACGCCTCGGTGGTGCAGCAAACCCTGAAAGATGCCGGCTATCCTGCCTTCTGATCCCACAATACGGTCGCTCCCCGAACTCAATCTCATCCGCGATTGGGAAACGGAATCGTTCCGCCCCAACATCGGGCTGACCGCCAGCCTGACTCTGTTGGTCCACGTACTGGTGATCGGCTTCCTGCTCCTTGCCCCCAAGAGCCTGCTGGAAGGAACTCCCCGTCAGCAACTGGAAGCTGCCCGCGTCGAAAGGAAAGTTGTCCCGCTAATCGCCCCTCGTTTTGAACTCACGCAAAAGGACCCCAACAAAGGGCCAATCAAACAGGAGATCAATATCGACGATCTGACGGCCAGCCTCCAGCAGCGTCGCGCCCCCAAGACCTACATTCCCCCGCCTACGCCCTCGCAACAGCGGGAGGCAACCCCCAAGCCGGTGGAAGCCCCGCCGCAGTTGCAGGCCGAGTCAACCGATACGCGTCAGATCGCACAAATCGGAACGCCCCAGCTTTCCGCCCCGGAGATTCGCCCGCCCGAGCCGCCGAAACCGAATCCGTTCCAGAATCCCGGCCAGGTTGCTGGCGTGAAGCGCGGCCCGGAGGATGGCCGCATCCCGGCCATGCAGCGCCAAAGTGTGGATGAATTGATGCGTCAAAGCATCCAGGATTCCAGCGGCACCAGCGGACAGATGGTGACCGACCTGCCGTCTCAGACAAACCCCCTCGAGCCCCAGAGCCAAATCGGCTCCAGTCTTGAATTGCTGAGCGATCCACAGGGCGTCGACTTCCGCCCTTACCTCAAGCGCATTCTCGCCATCGTTCGCCGCAACTGGTTCGCGGTCATTCCGGAAAGCGCCCGCTTCGGACGGCGTGGCCGTACGCTGATCCAGTTCTCCATCAGCAAAGACGGCCGTGTCCCGAAGCTGGTGATTTCATCGCCCTCCGGGGCCGAGGCTCTGGACCGGGCTGCCGTGGCCGGCATTAGCGCCTCCAATCCCTTTCCCCCTCTGCCCGGTGAATTCAAAGGCGACGTCATCCGGCTGCAGTTTGCCTTCTCTTACAACATGCGGTGATGGGAAAGCAGAAACTCATCTTCGCCCTGTGTGCCTATGCGCTGATCGCTGCCTCGGCAGCCTTCACGCTGGAAGAAAAATTCCGCTACGCCATCTGGGTCTTGATGGGCGGACTCGCTCTAAAGACTCTGGTTGCGTCCCAGCAGCTTCGCGCCCAACATTCCGCCCAGGCTGCTGAGCGTGGTCGCCCCGACGAAGTAGATGACCATGAAGAGCAGGATCGATAGTGCCAGCATTGTCGGGTTATCAAAGATCTCTTTGAGCTTCGCCAGATCGCCTTCGCTAAAGTTCCCCTTCAGGGCTGTTTCCTGAATCTTCTGGATCTCGCCGGATTCCACCGCCGGAATAATGCTGATCGTAAACAACACAAGAAAGAGGGCGAAGATGAAAACGCCCGTGATCCAACCCATCCGCGCTCCCGCCATCACGCTGATCAACTGCCCCGTTCGCCGTTGATAAAACCAGACACTCAGAACACCTGCCAGCAGGGTTGGCAAGACAATGCCAAAAATCGACATTCCCGCCAGATTCGCCAGCGGCACCAGCAACAGCATCGACACAGCCGCCACCAGCAAAGCCACTCGCACTGCGGCACCGTTGCTGAAGCTGATGTCCGGATTCTTGTTCTTCAGCTCAACGGCGTCCAGAAGTTGCTCCACTTCAAGTGGTACATCCGGCGCTGGCTCAACTGGGGTCTCAAATGTGGGCTTCCCGCAACGATGGCAAAACTGAGCGTCTTCCACCAGTCTGGCGCCGCAACTGCAATGCTCTGGCACTCCCTTCATGGTAACAACCCGGCGAGGCACGATATCCTAGCGGATTAAACCATGTCTCCCCTCAATTTGCTCGTCATCGCTGACCCCACCGGACCTTATCTGAAACTGCTCGACCAGTTGGGCGACGCCATCCAGTACAACGTCACCAAAGAAATTCCGCGCGCCGAAGAACTCGCACCAGCCGCCGACATCATCCTCACCGGCGTCGGCGCTTCGCCCGCTGCTGTCAAGGCAGCCGTGGATCACGCGCACAAGCTGCAGTGGCTGCATTCCCTCTCCGCTGGCGTAGACCATCTGATGGGTACCCGGCTCCGTCAAACAGACATTCCCGTAACGAATGCCAAAGGTGCTTACAGCCCCTCGCTCGGCGAATATTGCCTGGCCGCGATGCTCTTCTTTGCCAAGGATCTGCGTCGTATGACGCGCAGCCAAGCCGCGGGCAAGTGGGACGTTTTCGATGTCGACATGCTCGAAGGCAAGACGCTCGGCATCCTCGGCTATGGCGATATCGGCAAAGCCGCCGCCACCCGCGCCAAAGGCTTCGGCATGAAGATCATCGCCCTCCGCCGCCGCCCTGAGAAATCCGCTGGTGACGGCATCGCCGATGAAATCTGGGGCATGGATCGCAAGCTCGACCTCATGGCCGCCAGTGACTATCTCTTATTGGCCATGCCCGCCACGCCCGACACCAAGGGCATTGTCGGCGAAGCAGAACTGCGCGCCATGAAGTCCGACGGCGTCATCATCAACCTCGGCCGCGGCAACGCCATCGACGAAGTTTCCCTCATCCAGGCCCTGACAGAAAATTGGATTCGCGGTGCCGCGCTGGATGTCTTCGAGGTCGAACCGCTTCCGGACGGCCACATCTTCTACCAGCTCGACAACATCCTCGTCAGTGCCCACACTGCCGACCACACAAAGACCTGGCTTGAAGATTCGATGCGCATCTTCCTTGCCAATTTCGCCCGCTACACCAGCGGCCAGCCGCTCACCAACCTTGTCGACAAAGGAGTTGGCTACTAAGATGTCACTTCCACAGCCCACCGCCACCGACGTCCGCACCGCCGCCGTTCGCCTCACCGGCTTCACCCACCGCACGCCTGTGCTGACCTCCCGCGGTCTCAACGAACTCACTGGCCTTCGTTGCCATCTCAAGTGTGAAAACTTCCAGCGCACCGGCAGCTTCAAGCTGCGAGGCGCGACAAACTTCATCCATCAGATCCCCGAAGCGGATCGCGATCGAGGCGTTGTCGCTTATTCCAGCGGCAACCATGCCCAGGCGGTAGCTTACGCCAGCCGCGCCGCCGGCCTCGCGGCGACGATCATCATGCCCGCCGACGCACCCAAAATCAAGATTCACAACACGCGGGATATGGGCGCGGACGTCATCACCTATGACCGTCACACCGAAAGCCGTGAAGCCATCGGGCAGCGCATCGCCACTGAGCGCGGCGCGACACTGATCCCGCCCTTTGACCACCCGTGGATCATCGCCGGCCAGGGCACTCTTGCCCTGGAACTGCTGGAAGAAGTGCCTGACCTCGACGCGCTGGTGGTCTGCCTCGGTGGCGGCGGCATGTTGAGCGGCTGCGCGTTGATTGCCAAAGAAATCAACCCTGCAATTCGCATCTTCGGTGTCGAGCCGGAACTGGGCAATGACTACGCGCTCAGCCTCCAGGCAGGCTATCCCGTGCGCGTCGACGCCAGCGCCACGATTGCCGATGGACTCCGCACCCCGCAGCCCGGTGTCATAACTTTCCCCATCGTCCAGCACCTCGTCGAAGATGTCCTCCTCGTTAGTGAAGAAGAAATTCTCGCTGCGATGAAGTACACGCTCACGCGCCTCAAGATTGTTGTCGAGCCCAGCGGGGTGGTTTGCATCGCCGCCGCCATGGCCGGCAAACTGCCCGGCGGCCTCAACCGCGTCGGCCTCGTCGTCAGCGGCGGCAACGTGGACCTTGAGTTCCTCGCTAGCCTCGCCTGAGCGCAAAGCTCTCACGCTCCAGTTCCTCCCGGAACTTCGGATGCGCAATCGAAATGAGCAGCTCCGCCCGCTGCCGCAGATTCTTGCCGTGCAGATTCACGGCCCCATACTCGGTTACCACCCAGTGCACATCGCCGCGCGAAGTAGTCACTCCCGCGCCCGGCTTCAGATGATTCACAATCCGCGATAACGTCCCGCCCTTCGCCGTTGAAGGCAGGCAAATAAAGGGCATTCCGCCTTCACTCCTCGCCGCTCCGCGAATGAAATCCACTTGCCCACCGATCCCGGAAAATGGCATCTCTCCCATCGAGTCCGCGCATACCTGCCCCGTCAGATCCACTTCAATCGCTGCATTCACCGCACAAACTTTTGGGTTGCGTGCAATCTGAAAGGGGCTGTTGGTGTACCGCGTCTGCCGGAATTCAAAGTTCGGATTGTCGTCGATATAGTCCAACAAACGCCGCGAACCCAGCACGAAACCGGCCACCACCTTATTCGGGTTGATCTTCTTCTGGCTGTTGTCGATGACACCTTTTTCAAGCAACGGAATGATGCCGTCAGAGAACATTTCACTGTGCACGCCCAGGTGTTTGTGGTTGCCCAGCAACTGGAGAATCGCGTCCGGGATCGCCCCGATGCCCATCTGCATCGTGGCTCCGTCAGGGATGAGCGCCGCCACATGACGCGCGATCGCCCGGTGCTCCTCAAGCGGCGTACGCGCCTTCAATTCCGCCAGCGGGAAATCCCCCGCCACAAACGTGTCAATCTCCGACACATGCAAATAGCTATCCCCGTGCGTTCGCGGCATCTGCGGATTCGTGATCGCGATCACGTGCCGGGCTACCTTCGCTGCCGTCAACGAGACGTCCACACTCGGCCCGAGGCTGACAAAGCCGTTCCGGTCCGGCGGCGTCGTCTGCAGCAGCGCCACATCAATCGGCATGCTGCCATTGAGAAACAAACCTTCAATTTCTCCCAGAAAAATCGGCATCGAGTCGCCCCGCCGCTCCTGCACCGCAGTCCGCACGTTGGCCCCAATGAAGAAGGCATTGTGCCGAAAGCTCTTCTCAAACTCCGGCGCTGCATAAAGCGCCCGCCCCATGGTCGCCAGATGGATTACTTCCACATCCCGCAATTCATCCGCGCGCTGCGTCATTGCTTCCACCAGTGGCTCCGGTTCGGCACACCCCTGATGCAAATAAACCCGGTGCCCGGATTGAATCACTTCTACTGCTTCGGCCGCACTCACCATATAAACAGTATCGGGCTTTCGCGTCACGCTTCGATGACATCCATCGTCATCGTGTAGCGGATGCGCCGCTTGCTGCGGGCCGGTAACCACACTGCCGTCGGCGCGCCCCACATCAGCCCGCGCGTAGCGCGCCGGAAGCGGTACTCCGGATAGGGGCTCGCGCCAAACTCTATGCCCCACGTCATCGTCCGGCCATTCCAGGGCGCATGCGTCCGCCCGTGATTCTCTTCCCAAATGGCCAGCCAGGGAAAATCCTGCAAATTCCACTCATAGCCAATACTCAAACCCAGGCGCGGATTCGATACCTTTACTTCCCCCTTGGTCAACAGGTGCGTGTGCAGATCGGAACTGTGCATCGCCGCCGGATAGCGCTTGTCCTTCCACTCAAACTCACCCTCATTCAACTTCGCACTCCTGAGAATCCCGGCCTCCAGCATCGTCACGCCCCGCTCCAGAAACGGCGGCCCCAAGGTGACATGCTCCTGCCAGGCAATATGCCGGTCGAAGGCCAGCAAATTCTCTACTTCCTCTGTAAAGTGCACCCGGTTGCCATCCAACTCAATCCCGCGCTCCACGCGCAATTGCGACAAGGGCAGTGTCGCCCGCAATGCTTCGTCATAACGCACCACACTGGCCTCACCGTGCACGGCATAACCTGCGGCAGCCTCTTCCTCTGAAGGCGGCCCGAAAAAATCGACACACCAGTTGTGCCCGGCGATTCCCGACAGCAGCTTTGCCTCCGGCCCTGCTCCATACTGCGGGTGCTTCGCCGGCGTATAAGTCTGCGGGTCAATCGTCTTCCAGGGTGGCGTCCACAAGGGATTCAAACTCTTCCCTTTATGAAAAATTTCCGCCACATGCCCGCCTCCCGCCAACACGGTCACGCGCAGCAAATCGTTCTCCCACTGGTAGGCTTCGCGGCCCAGGTATTCGACGGGTCTCATTGTGGATAGCATAACCATATGGCGAAATGGCTCGCACTTCTCCTCTTGGCCGCGGCGACTCCCTTTTGGGAATCAGCCGAGCCCAAAGACTGGTCAGAAGAACAACTCATCGAATTCTTCGCCGACTCCCCTTGGGCGCAACCGGCCGAATCCGCCTCAGGCGGCGGAGTCGTCACGTTTCTCGCCACGGCAACTCCGGTCCAGGCAGCCGAACTCGAATTGCGCCGCCGCCGCACCAAAAAGATCCCCGGCATGGAAGCCCCCGTCGATCCCGCGTGGGAGGAGTTCCGCGAATTCCTCGAACGGGACGCGAACAAATACATCGTCCTCGCCATTGCCATCCCGGCTGGGGCCACGCAGGATGCCTCAGAAATGTCGCTCATGGAGAACCAGAGCCTCCTCCGCCTGGGCAAGCGCAAGATCAAGATGAGTGGCTACTTTCCGCCTTCCGCTTCCGACCCCTATACTCGCCTCATCTATCCACGCGCCGGCACAGACGACGCCAAAGAACTGGTCTTTGAACTCTTCATTCCGGGCACTGGCGCACCCTATCGCCACGTGGTCTACCCACGCAAAAACCTGAACTACCGCGGCCAGCCCGCAATGTAGCGGCAAAGCCTTTCCATCGCCGGTTCCAGCACTTCCCGCTCCGCCGCGTAACAGATCCGGATCGAACCCTCGCCCCCGGCGCCAAAAGCCACTCCCGGCGCAATCCCGACCTGCGTATCCTCAAGGCATCGCTTGGCAAAGTCGAAAGAATCGGCAAGCCCTGCAATGGAAGGGAATAGATAGAACGCCCCTTCCGGCTCCGGCAGGTTGACACCGTCTACCGCTCGCAACATCTCCACGCAATAGTCCCGGTTGGCCCGCAACTGCGCCCGCAATTCGGCAATGAATTCTTCTCCCCCGCGCAACGCCGCCTCGCCCGCTTTCTGAGTAAAACCAGCCGGACAGGACACCACAAATTCATTCAACTCGGTCGCCCGCTTCACCAGATCCCGACGGCCCGCAATCCAGCCCAGCCGCCAGCCCGTCATGCAATAAGCCTTTGAGAAACTCTGTACGACAAAGACAGCATCATCCGGCTCCACCAGCCGCAAGATGCTGGGAGCGACAGCCTCGCCGTAATTCAACCGCTCATAAACCTCATCCGCCAGCAGCCAAAGCCCATGCCGCCGCGCAAATTCGAGCAATTGCCGCTGTTCCTCCACTGTCGCCACCCAACCCAGTGGATTGGAAGGGGAGGTGTAGAGCAGCATCTTTGTGCGCGGCGTCACAGCCGCTTCCATCGCCTCAAAATCCAGACCAAACCGCGACCTTCGCAAGGGTTGAGCAATCTCCACCGCCTTGGCCCCGATGAGCCTCATGATCGACGCGCCATTCGGCCAGGCGGGCGTCAGCACAATGGCCTCATCCCCCGGATCGAGCGTACAACGGATGCTCACGTTCAAGGCCTGCACGCCCGACGCCGTCACAAGCACTTCGCTGCCCGCATCCAGCGAAACCCCATGCAAGCGCTGGTAGTGCGCCGCAATCGCTTCCCGCAAACTCAGCAATCCGGCATTCGAGGTGTAGTAGGTAAACCCGTCCGCCAATGCTTGCGCGGCCGCCACTTGAATAAAGCCCGGTGTGGGCAGATTCGATTCCCCAAAGTAGAGCGGATAGACCTTCTCCATCCGCATGGCCATCTCGGCAATCGCCCTTACTTTCGAGTAGGGCACCCCATCCGCAATCGGAGCAATCGCCGGACTTAACAACGCAGCTTTCCGCTCATCAGGTCTTCAATGTGGATCAGGTGAGTCGGATAATTCCCCGTGTAGCACGCATAGCAATAATTTTGCTCATGATCGTCCACCGCCTCGCTCAGAGCGCTCAAGGGAAGATAGGCCACCGAATCCGCTTCCGTAAAGCGGCGGATCCCTTCGAGATTATTGTTCGCCGCGATCAGTTCGGCCTTGGTCGGCGTATCCACTCCATAAAAACAGGGGGAAATCGTCGGCGGGCAGGAAATCCGCAAATGCACTTCCTTGGCCCCCGCGCTTCGCACCATTCTTACAATCTTGCGCGAGGTCGTGCCACGCACCAGCGAATCGTCCACCAACACCACACGCTGCCCTTCAAGCAAGTGCCGCACCGGATTCAACTTCAGCTTCACGCCAAAATCGCGGATTGTCTGCGACGGCTCAAGAAAGGTCCGGCCCACATAATGGTTCCGGATCAACGCCTGCCGGAAAGGCAGACCCGATTCAGCGGCATATCCCAAAGCTGCCGCTACGCCCGAATCCGGTACTGCCGCCACAATATCGGCGTCCGCCGGGCAATGCCGGGCCAGCAAGCGCCCCATCCGCTCCCGCGTGAGCGCGATCGACTTTCCAAATACGATCGAGTCCGGCCGTGAAAAATAAACGTGTTCAAAAACACAATGCGCTTTTTCTTCCACAGGGCAGTAGCGCTCCCGCGTCATGCCCTCAGGCCCGATGATCACCATCTCGCCCGGTTCGACATCAGAGATGTAAACGGCATTGATCAGATCAAAGGCGCAGGTTTCACTGGCAAAGACATAAGCAATCCTGCCGCCACTCAACTCCAGTTGTCCCATCGCCAAGGGCCGGAATCCGTGCGGGTCCCGGGCAACAATCAGCCGGTCCTCCGCCAGAAACACAAGCGAGAAGGCTCCTTCAAGTTGCAACAGAGCATCGCGCAATGCCTCCGGCATCGTCTTTTCCCGCGACCGCGCCACCAGATGCAGAATCACTTCCGTATCGCTCGTCGCCTGAAAAATCGACCCGTTCTCCTCCAGTTGATTCCTCAAGAAGGCAGCGTTCGTAATGTTGCCATTGTGCGCAACAGCAATCGGCCCTTTGTTGCACTGCACGGAGAAGGGTTGCGCATTCAGCACCACCGTGTCGCCTGCCGTCGAATAGCGAGTATGGCCAATCGCGGCCTCACCCTTGAGTTCCAGCAGAATCTTGTCGCTGAAAATATCGGCCACATACCCCATGGCCTTATGGCAGGAAATTTCGCCTTCGTGGAAAGTCGCAATGCCAGCGCTTTCCTGTCCCCGATGTTGCAGCGCGTGCAAACCCAGATTGGCCATCTTCGAGGCTTCCGGATGTCCGTAAATGGCAAATACGCCGCATTCATCGTGGAACTTGTCAAACATGCAATGCTTCCTCCAGTGCCCGATCCCAGGTGTGATACAGCTTATCGGTCTCGACCGAAACCACTTGAGTTCCGTTGATCGCGATCTTCAAGAGTCCAGCCAGAGTCACCCCCAGCTTCAGCACTTCCACGCCATGCCTTGCGGCAATCGCGCGAACTTCATCGCCTTTTGTTGTAGCCACAATTACCCGCGATGGCCCCTCATGGAAGAGCGCAAATTCGGGCCGCAAACCGGTTTCAATACTTGCTTCAACTCCAGTGCCCCTCATACTGCACTCTGCTAGCGCCACGGCCAACCCGCCATCGCCCACATCATGAGCCGATGCCGCCAGGCCAGCTTCCACCACCTCCCGGATCGCCGCATGCACCTGCTTTTCGCGCTGCAGATCCAGTTGCGGCGGCAAGCCCCACAACTGTCCCAGCACTTGCTTGGCGTACTGCGTGCCTCCGAAATGCGTCAGATCCGATTCGCCCAAGCCACCCAACAGAAGCACGTCCAGCCCGGCCTCGGAAAACTCGAGCGGCGCCGGCTTCACCGTCGGCAACAGACCCACAATACCCACCACTGGAGTCGGATAAATCGACTCGCCCAGCGTCTCGTTATACAGGCTGACATTGCCGCCCGTAATCGGCGTCTCAAACGCCGTACAAGCCTCCGCCAGGCCTTCAATCCCTTCTACAATCTGGGCCATGATCTCAGGCCGCTCCGGATTGCCGAAGTTCAGGTTATTCGTCGCCGCCACCGGCAACGCCCCCATCGTCGAAAGATTCCGGCAGCACTCGGCCACAATCAGCTTCGCGCCTTCGCGCGGGTCCAGATAACAATAGCGGCCATTGCCATCCAGCGCCATCGCCACCGAAGTTCCGGTCTCTTTGATCCGCACAACCGCTGCATCGTATCCAGGCCCGGCCACGGTATTGGTGCGCACCATGTAGTCGTACTGTTCCCAGATCCAGCGCTTGGAACAAAGGTCATTGCTGGCCAGCAACCGCAGCAAATCCTGCTCCACGCTCGCGCTCTGGAACTCCGGCCCATCCATCGGTGCAGCCCGGAATGGCTTGGTAAAGGGTCGCGTGTAGAGCGGTGCTTCATCAGCCAGATCGCGATTGCGAATTTCCGCAACCACGACGCCGTTTTCCCGCACCCGCAACATTCCGTCGCCCGTTACCTCACCAATCACTGCGCTCTCAAGTCCCCATTTCTGGAAGACGTCCAGAATCTCCTGCTCCCGTCCCTTCTCGGCAACCAGCAGCATCCGCTCCTGCGATTCCGAAAGCATGATCTCGTAAGGCGTCATGCCGGTTTCTCTTTGCGGAATATGCTTCACATCAAAGTCGATGCCCGTGCCGGCTCGCGAGCCCATCTCGCAAGTCGAAGAAGTCAGCCCCGCCGCACCCATGTCCTGGATACCGACGATCGCGCCCGTCTTCATCGCCTCCAGACACGCCTCCAGCAGCAGCTTCTCCATGAACGGATCGCCCACTTGCACCGTTGGCCGTTGCTGCTTCGATTCTTCCGTAAACACATCCGACGCCATCGAAGCGCCGTGAATCCCATCACGGCCTGTCCGCGCCCCGACATAGATCACCGGATTGCCGACGCCCGTGGCCCGGCCATAGAAGATCTCATCATGCCGGAAGACACCCAGCGCGAAAACGTTCACCAGCGGGTTGCCGTCATAGCAGCTCTCAAATGCCGTTTCCCCGCCCACCGTCGGCACGCCAAAACAATTCCCGTAGTGCGAAATCCCCTGCACCACGCCATCCAGAATGCGCCGGTTCCGCGCGCCGTTTTCCGCGCTGTCGAGCGGCCCAAAGCGCAAGGCATCCATCACCGCAATCGGCCGCGCACCCATCGTGAAGATGTCACGCAGAATTCCGCCCACGCCCGTCGCCGCGCCCTGAAATGGCTCGATAAAGCTGGGGTGATTGTGCGACTCGATCTTGAAGGCGATCGCATAGCCGTCGCCGATGTCGATGATGCCGGCGTTCTCTCCCGGCCCCTGCAACACACGCTCGCTCCGCGTGGGCAACTTCTTCAAATGGACCTTTGAGCTTTTATAGGAACAGTGCTCGCTCCACATCACCGAGAAAATTCCCATCTCGGTCAGGTTCGGCTCGCGCCCCAGCAATTCCACAATCTTGTCGTATTCGCCCCGCGTCAGCTTGTGCGTCTTGAGGAGGGCTTCCAGTTGCTTTGAATTCGTTTCAGTCATCGGGAGGTACGGGCCAGTGAGCTCACCATGGATTCAAAAATTGCCAGACCATCCGTTCCCGGCATGAGCGGGTCAGATACCCGTTCCGGGTGCGGCATCATCCCCATCACATTGCGTCCCGGCGAAAGAATGCCGGCAATGTCGCGCATGGACCCATTCGGGTTATCCGCATAGCGAAACACCACCCGGTCTTCTGCTTCCAACTGATCCAGCGTGGCGTCATCAGCAACATAACAGCCTTCGCCATGCGCGATCGGAACAGCAATCTTCTGTCCATTCGTCAGTGCGCTGGTGAAAGCGGAGTTGGAAGTAGCGGTTACGAGATCCACGGTCTTGCAGATGTAGCGCAAGCCCTTGTTCCGGATCAGCGCCCCGGGCAGGATGTGCGCTTCCGTCAGGATCTGAAAACCATTGCAGAAGCCCGCTACCAGTCCGCCGGCTTGTGCGAAGCGCTTTACGGCTCGCATCACCGGGGAAAACCGCGCAATCGCGCCACAACGCAAATGGTCGCCGTAAGAAAATCCGCCCGGCAGGATGATGGCGTCAAAGCCATTCAGGTTCTCGCTGTCGTGCCAGACAAAATCGGCTTGCTGCCCGAGATTGCGAGTCGCCGCATAATGCGCGTCGTGATCGCAATTCGAGCCGGGAAACACTACGACTCCGAATTTCATGAGGGGAGCCTTGAGTTTAGCAGAAAGGGCCACTCCGAGAGTGGCCCTTCGCGATCAAAACTATGGATTCAGGCTATGCGGTAGCTGCCTTCTTGCGGGTTGCCCGCTTCTTCTCGGCAGGGGGTTGCCGGTCAGACTTTTTCAGGTTAGGTTGAACAATGGAGAGGACAAACTTCTTCTCACCATCTTCGTCAAATTTGATACGAATTGAATCTTCCGTACATTCCAGCACCGAGCCAAGTCCAAACTTGGGGTGCTCCACCTGGGCGCCGGTGGCAAATGCGGGTTTAGCAGCCATTTCAAGGAGCTCCTCTACAGGATAAACTCCTTTTATCTTAGCAAACCACTGACCTATGTCCAAACGGCTCAATCTTCTGGAGAGAATCCGGCAAATTTCCCTCTCCCTCCCGGACACCTGCGAGGTCATCCAATTCGGCCATCCGTTTTTCAAATGGCTCAATAAGCCCTTTGCCATCTACTCCGGCGACGACGGCGATCGTCTTAGCATTAAGGTCGAAAAAGAGTCGCAGCCCATCTTCCTGGCCGACCCCCGCTTCAGCAAGACACCCTACCTCGGCCATCACGGCTGGGTGAGCCTCGCCCTTTCCAACAAGCCCGACTGGGAGGAAATCGAGGAACTCATTCGAGGTAGTTACGAGTTCGTCTCTACTCCCAAACAGAAGGCGAAGAATAAGCAAAAATAACTCTTGACTTCGTCTCTTCTTCGCCCTACTCTGGACTCAGCGAAGAGGTGGCGAAAATGTCTCTACCAACAACTGGTCCCCTGCACTGTGGCCCTTCCGGCTGGGCTCACCCCCAATGGCAAGGGCTCTTTTATCCGACGGTCCGCTCCAAGGACTTTCACCAATTGGAGTATACGGCCCGTTTTTTCAACAGCGTGGAGCTCACCAGCAGCTTCTTTTCCCCGCTCCGTCCGGAGTTGAGCCGCCTTTGGTGCCACCAGGTGCGATCAAACCCAAATTTCCAGTTCAGCGTCCGTGCCTGGCGTAAACTCACCTTCGAAGCCAATCCGGCTGCGGCAGACGTCAGCGCATTCCGCGAAGGCATCCGTCCGCTTGAAGACGCCGGCCGCCTCGGCGCAGTCCTTTTGCAGTTTCCGAGCAGCTTCCGCTTCACCGCCGAAAACCGGGCTCGCCTCGTTCATTTACGCCGTGAATTGCGTCAGCTTCCCCTGGTTGCCGAGTTCCGTCACGCCTCCTGGATGGAAGAGGACGCCCTCGGCATGCTCATCGACTATCACTTGGGCTTTTGCAACATCGACCAGCCAGACCATTCCCGGGCCATGCCTCCCACGGCCTTCCGCACGAACCCAATCGCCTACGTCCGCCTGACCGGACGCACCTTTTCCGGGCCTTACCAGTATTCGCAGGACGAATTGGCCGACTGGACCCACCGCATCCGCAAGGTCAGCCGCTACGCCAAGCGCAGCTTTGTGGTCTTTTCCAACGACACCGGCGCCCGCGGTCTTGTCAATGCCTTCCAGATGCAGCAATTGCTTGGTCTGGACAACATTCGAGCCCCGCGTGAACTCGTCCGGCGCTTCCCGGCGGAACTAAGCCAATTGCGCCCGGACCGCCCGCTCCAGACGGTCCTCTTCGACAGCGCTGCCGCTTAAATCTGAAGTCCCGGGATTCGCTGCACGGGGACTCCGCGCGCTTCCACTTCGCGCAACAATTGCGCCACAGCCTCACTTGGAGCTTCAACCCGCTCCATCAAGATGGCCCACTCGATGTCCTCGCGGAACTCCCGCGTCGTGATGCGCCATTGCGTCAGCGGAGGCTTCGTGCCCAGCATGTCTTCCACTCCCGGAAAGATCCAGCGCCGCACCAGTTCCAGTGCCGTGGCTTCAGACGGAAGTGGTCCCCGAATCAGAAAATGATCCTGACCAAAAACAATGAGTCCAAGTGGGGCTTGCACAGAAAAAGGAGGGTGGTAGCGCCAAGGGGAATCGAACCCCTGTTTAAGCCGTGAGAGGGCTCCGTCCTAACCGCTAGACGATGGCGCCACACTAGTTGACGCCTTTGAGTGTAACAGAATTGCCTAATCCGGAATGAAGCCAAGTTGGCTTGGACGTCCCAAAACTTCGACCGGGCAATCCGCCCCCAGATCCCACCACTGGCTCTGCGGCAGTGAAGTCAATTCGGTATCGCGCACCGCCTCCCGGCCCTCATACAGGGTCACGTGCATCCGCAATTTCTCAATCTTTTGCACCCGCGCCAGATACCGCCTCGATCCACTGCGAATCTCCAGCAGGTGATTCGGCGAGTAGTAACGCCGCAGCCATGCCCCCAGCCCATCCGGCCCGGGAAAAACCAGGCGTTCGGTGATGTTGGCCATGTCGAGCTTGTCCCGCACTTCCCACTTCAGTACCGCCGGAACGATGATCTTGCGAAAGATGTCGGGCTGTTCACCTTCATGAACCTTCAGCCACTCCTCCAGTTGTACCAACGGGCTGGAAATCATCGAAAAGAGCGCCGCCTGGTTCACAATCCGGTCATCGAGCGACGGTGGCTCAAAGAAGATCATGCAGTCTTGCCCGGGCTCAGACTCGGCTCGCACGCGAGCATCAAATTCTTCCAGCGTAGGAGCATAACGGTCCAGCATCTCAGCCGTGAAAAAGACTGCCTGGTCTTTCTTCAAAATGGCCTTCAAACTCGGCGGAAGATACCGTCGCACCTTGATGAAATCAATACACCAGATCACGCCGTCAATCGGAAACAGGTCGGCATTACTCGTTACAAAATGCTGCGCCACGTAAGGCGAAAAGGTCCAATCCAGGAGCCGCGTCGGCAACCCGTGATGCTGTCCCATGGCCAGCCAGTTCCACCACGAATCGGCGAGCGCGGCCTCCATTCTTGAGCCATACTTCCGGAAGTTCCGCAGCAGATCATCTTCCACCTCGGCATATCTTCCGCCCATCCGGTCAAGCGAAGTCCGGCGGTCGTAGCGCCAATCAGGCAATCCCCGAAACGCGTACGGAGAGCGGAATCTGCCGTGCGGCTGGTACCAGCTTTCCGCGTAAAGGCACTCGTTCAGTTGCTCCCAACTTTCAACCCGCACCTCGCTCA
>CAZECF010000022.1:0-8299 GCA_964510335.1 uncultured Bryobacter sp.
AGAAGGCCGGCTACACCCCCGGCGATCAGATCGCGCTCGCTCTCGATTGCGCGGCTTCCGAAATGTACGACAAGGCCAAGGGCAAGTACGTCTTCAAGAAGAGCGACAACAGCGAATACACGTCTGATGAAATCGTTGCTCTCTGGGAAAGCTGGGCCAAACAGTACCCGATCATCTCGATTGAAGATGGCCTCGATGAGAACGACTGGGCCGGCTGGAAAACCATTACCGAGAAACTGGGTGACAAACTCCAATTGGTCGGCGATGACCTCTTTGTGACCAACACCGAAATCCTCGCCCGCGGCATTGAAAAGGGCGTGGCAAATTCGATTCTGATCAAGGTCAATCAGATCGGCACCCTGACCGAGACGCTGGAAGCAATGTCCATGGCCGCAGCAGCCAACTACACCTCCATGGCTTCGCATCGTTCGGGCGAAACGGAAGACACCTTTATCGCCGATTTGGCCGTCGCCACCGGCTGCGGTCAGATCAAGACCGGCTCGGCATCGCGGACTGACCGCATTGCCAAGTACAACCAGTTGCTGCGCATTGAAGAAGAACTCGGTTCCTCGGCTCGCTATGCCGGCAAGAAGGCTTTCAAGCAATAATGGCGAAACCGGAACTGGTAGTGCTGACGATTCTCGACGGCTTCGGCTGGCGGGAAGAAACCGAAGGAAACGCCGTAGTGGCTGCCCATAAGCCCAACTTTGACCGGCTCTGGGCAACTCATCCGCATACCTTGATCGAAGCCTCTGGCCCCTGGGTAGGACTACCCGTGGGCCAGATGGGCAATAGCGAAGTCGGCCATCTCAATATCGGTTCGGGGCGCATCATCCGTATGGATGTGTCCCGCATCGACTACGCCATCGAGACCGGCGAGTTTTTTGAACTACCGGAATTGAAAGCAGCCATGCAGACCCGGCGCCTCCACTTGCTGGGCCTGGTCAGCGATGGCGGGGTGCACTCGATGAATACTCACCTTTACGCGCTGCTCGACATGGCCCGGCGGGAAGGTGTAGAAGAAGTCTATGTGCATTGCTTCATGGATGGTCGCGACACGCCACCGCAATCGGGCGCGGGCTTTTTGGCTGAACTGAAGCCGCACCTGCATGACGCCAGGATTGCTTCCGTCATTGGTCGCTATTACGCCATGGACCGTGACAAACGCTGGGAAAGAGTAGAGAAAGCCGTCGAGGCAATGACGGTGGGCCAAGCCAAAACGAGCACTTCCACCGCCGGTGTCATGGCCGAAAGCTACGCTGCTGGCGTGACCGACGAGTTTGTGGAACCGGTAACAATCACCGATGAGGAGGGTCGTCCTGTCGGACTGATTCAGCCGGGCGATTCCTGCATCTTCTTCAATTACCGTGCCGACCGGGCACGGGAGATTACCGAACGGCTCACGCGTGACGGCAACCTCCGCTTCACGATGATGACGCAGTACGACCGTACCTTCAGCCATCCCTACGTCTTCAAATCAGAAAGCCATCAGAATGTTTTGGGCGAATGGCTGGCGGCGAATGGAGTCACCAATCTTCGCGTGGCGGAAACAGAGAAGTACCCGCACGTGACCTTCTTCTTCAACGGTGGAGTGGAACAGCCTTACGAAGGCGAAGACCGGCAAATGATGCCGTCCCCCAAAGTAGCAACCTACGACCTGATGCCGGAAATGTCGGCCGAAGGCGTTTGCGACATTGTGGTAGCCGCAATTGATTCTCACAAGTACGGGGTAATCGTGGTGAACTTCGCCAATCCGGATATGGTCGGGCATTCCGGTGTATTTGAAGCTGCGATGAAGGCTGTCGAGACCGCCGACCTATGCGTGGGCAGAATCCACAAGGCGCTGGAGAAGCATGGAAGCTATGCGTGGATCATCACCGCCGATCACGGCAATGCCGAGACGATGATTGATCCGGTCACGAAGGGCATCCATACTTACCACACGACGAACCCGGTGCCGGTAATTGTGGTTGAAAATGAGCCACATAGCTTGAGAACGGATCAGGCCGACTTTCGGGGCAGCCTGAGAGATCTGGCTCCTACCATCCTCGATTTGCTTGAAATTCCGAAGCCACCAGAGATGACCGGCGAAAGCCTCCGGAAATAGAAAAGGCCCGCCGGTAAGCGGGCCTTTATTTCACTCTGACAAGCGCTTAGAGCTTGGGCAGAATAACTGAGTCGATGACGTGGATCACGCCGTTGTCGGTCACGATGTCGGCCTTAACAACACTGGCCTTGTCGATCGTTACCTTGCCACCAGAAGCCTTCAATTGAGCGGACTGGCCATTAACGGTCTTTACTGCACCCGTCTTTACGTCGGCAGCCATCACCTTCCCGCCAACCACGTGGTAGGTCAACACGGCCTTCAGCTTGTCCGGATTTGCGGCCAGCATGTCGAGAGTGGCCTTGGGGACCTTGGCGAAAGCTTCGTCCGTAGGAGCAAATACCGTGAAGGGGCCTGCGCTCTTCAGGGTGTCCACCAGCCCAGCCTTCTGGACCAGCGATACGAGAGTCTTGAAGCTGCCAGCAGCAATGGCGGTGTCAACGATGTCAGCCGCAAAGCTGAAGGTCGCCGAAGTCAGAAGCAGAAAGGTGCCGAGAAAGGCTTTTTTCATAATTGTTCTCCTAGTGTGTGAAAGATTGTTTCTTTCACCCACACTGATGAGAACTTTAGTACGACAGATTTTTATTTTTTGGGGCGAGGATCAATTGAGCGACTTCTTCGCGGTTGCCAACCTTGAAAATCACTTCCATATCGTCTGAAATTTTCGATGAGAGCGGTATCCTCAGGAAGCCTTGTACCAATTCCGCGTGACTCAACTGGAGACGATCCCCGCCGAGATGGAGTTGGGCGGAATCTGCCGCCAGAATCGCAGAAGTATGAGAATCCCAGGTCGCCTTGAGCTCATCACCATTGAAAATTAGCTGAAAGTTCAAGGTTTGGCTTTGTTTGGCTTCGTCGCGCGCATCGTTCCATTGCATGGCAAAAATGGCGGCGCACGATGTAGTAGCGATGAGGGCGAGCATACTGAGCATTAGCGGCCAGGAGAACTTGCGTTTACGCTGGGGCGCTTCCTGCTCCTGGTCATCGACAGGGTGAAGCACCGGGCCAGGGTGAATACTCAGGCGGGCGGATGGAATGAGGGTCTCAAACTGGCCATCATTGTTGCGCAAATAAAGAGCAGCTGCGGCAGGCCGCTGGTGGCTGGGCCGCACGATCATGACAAAGTGTCCAGGGTCGGAAAAATGCTTTTCATGAAAATGAATGTCGTGCCCTTCGAGTACTGTTTCGCCCTTGGTCCGGGACCGGAACCAACCAAGGATCTCCAGCCCCTCAAGGTTCTCGTCCTTGGGGCAGGTTTCCAACATTCGGGCAAGCTTGCGTTCTTCTCGAGGCTCCAGATAAAAGTGTGAAGTTGCTTCCTGGCCCCGTTCAATCGGTCGCCAGGCCATCACGTTGATCTCGCCTTCTTCGCAGTTGCCAAACAAAACACCACCAACATCATCCCCTTTGCCGCTGCGGGAGATGTAAGTGCTTGCAGCATAAGAACGAATTTGTTCCAACAAGCCGGGCCGCCAAACAATCGTATGGATCCCCTGCCGTCCGTCAATTGACGTTCGTTGGCCAACAACCAATCTCGACTGCGCCGCAGCAGCCAAGGGCACGTGCAGTGATGTCATAAAAACCCTCCAAGACAAAGCAACAAGTGCGCCCTCATGCGCAAATTCCTGCCCTACACCTAGTTTGAGTTAAGTGTTTTCGAAGTCAATCCAGTACTGCATAGGAAGAAATCAAATCACTACTAGGACTTATGTCCTATAAGGGATCGACGACTCTGCGCGGAAAGTTTACTCTGATCCTCAGCTTTCGCTAGACTGGAGCATTAAACAAACATTATGCAGACGAAACGATTAGGCAATAGCGATCTTGAAATCACTCCCCTCGGAGTAGGTGCCTGGGCCATTGGCGGCGGCGGTTGGGCCTTTGGCTGGGGCCACCAGGAAGACCAGGATTCGATTGACGCCATTCGGGCCGGCCTCGACGCTGGCATGAACTGGATTGATACGGCCGCGGTCTACGGGCTGGGGCATTCCGAAGAAGTGGTGGCCAAGGCGCTGGAAGGCTACTCGAAAAAACCCTACGTCTTCACCAAGTGCGCCCGCGTTTGGGACGAAAAGCGAGTGATCGGCAAGAGCCTGAAGGCCGATTCGATTCGCCGCGAGGCTGAAGCAAGCTTGCGGCGGTTGAAGGTGGACGTCATTGATCTCTACCAGATCCACTGGCCTGAGCCGGACGAGGATGTGGAAGAAGGCTGGACGGAGATGGCCCGCCTGCAGCAGGAAGGCAAAGTGCGCTGGATTGGCGTGTCAAACTTCAGCGCAGAACAAATGAAGCGCGCCCAGTCCATCGCACCCATTACCTCGCTTCAGCCGCCATATTCGCTCGTCCAGCGTGAAATTGAGGAAGGAATCCTGCCGCATGCTGCAGCGACCAGCGTAGGCGTAATTGTCTATTCGCCCATGAAGAACGGACTCCTGAGCGGCCGCATGACCAAAGAGCGAGTCGAAAATCTTCCCGAAGATGACTTCCGCAAGCGCAGTCCTTACTTCCAGGAACCGCGCCTGACTTCAACCCTGAACCTCGTCGAAGACTTGCGCGAAATTGCCGGCAAATACAACGCAACGGTTGGCGAGCTATCCATCGCCTGGACGCTACACCACCCGGCTGTCACCGGTGCCATCGTTGGCTTGAGAAACGGGGCGCAGGTGGACGGCGTAATCAAATCAGCTACGCTGAAGATAGAAGACAGTGATTTTCAGCGAATCGAAGATCTGCTTGCGCTGCACGGACTCTAATGTAAGAGGCTTGTGTCCACATCTTTCTACACCGCATTAACGCTCGCGCTTGACTCCATTACTGCTCACCGCCTGCGCAGCTTCCTGACTCTGCTTGGTGTTGTTATTGGGGTGGCCAGTGTCATCCTGGTCGGGGCAGGCATCGAAGGTCTCGGTATGACCGCCGAAGAGACCACCTCCAAGGCCTTTGGGACCGAGTCCTATCTGCTTGCCCAAATCGCCAACGTCGGACGGCTGACGCCGAAGGAACGCGCCGCAAAGCTTCGTAACAACCGCCAATTGCGGCGTGAAGACCTGAACTATCTCGTGGCTTCCACCGGCGATGAAGTCATGTACAGCTCCTATAGTCAGCGCATTGAAGATGTCAAGCGCGACGAGCGCACCCTTGAGGCTTGCAGCATTATTGGCGTGGCCGCATCGCTGGCCGAAATTCGCGACGTTGGCGTTGTGGACGGCCGCTTCTTCACAGAGCAGGAAGAACGCTCCAAAGCTTTCGTCGCAGTGGTTGGAGATGAAATTCGCACCTTCTTCTTTCCGGGGGCATCCCCTATCGGGCAAACCATTAAACTGCGTGGCTATGACTTCCTCATCATCGGCGTACAGGAAAAACTCGGCTCCAGTTTTGGCCGCAGTCAGGACAACTCTGTTTACATCCCCGACACCACCTTTGAGAAGCTTTATGGCCCCGCCCGCTCGATGAGCATCTTTGCCCGTGCCCGGCCGGAATCGGGCCTTAGCCTGGATGAAGCGTTGGAGGAGACACGCGGTGCCATGCGGGTGCGGAACCACCTTGGCCCCAAGAAAGAAGACAACTTCGACTTTCTCACGCCGGATTCCATCCGCGGCTTCGTGGACAATATCCTTGGCCTCATCCGCGTCGTAGTCGTGCCGGTAACGCTGATTTCACTCATCGTCGGTGGCATCGTCATCATGAACATCATGTTGGTTAGCGTCACGGAGCGTACCAAGGAAATCGGCATCCGCAAGTCTCTCGGCGCCCGTCACTCCGATATTTTGGTGCAAATTCTATTGGAGAGCTTTGTGGTCTCCGCTTTGGGCGGTCTACTTGGAATTGCAATTGCCTGGGGCGCCGTGGAAATTTTAATTTCCGCCCTGCAGGTCAAGATGCGCATTACTTATCCCTATGTCCTGCTCGCGATCCTGGTGTCGAGCGGGGTGGGGTTGATTTCCGGCTGGTACCCGGCGCGGCGGGCGGCCCGGCTGGATCCGATTGAAGCCTTGAGGGCGGAATAATTCCATGAGCGTACCGGTAGCAGAAACCATAAAGCTTGCCGCGGAATCCATCTGGGTGAACCGCTTTCGTTCCGGGCTCACCATTCTCGGCATCGTGATCGGGATCACGACCGTCGTCACGGTTGCGAGTTTATTGACGGGTGTGCGAGCCGGGATTGTGACCTTCTTTGAAGAATTCGGTCCGGATTCCATCTTCATCTCCCGCTTTTCTGGTGATCCCAACTCGGGAGGTTCACCCAAAGAGCAGCGCCGCCGGCCGATCCAGCCTTCCTATGCCGAATTTATCGAAAGAACGAGCCCCGCTGTCGAGCGTGTCTCCGTTTCACTCTTTATCCCCACGGTTCAGGGTGGCAAAGCCCTTTCGGCAAAGGTGCCTGGTTTTGAAAGCGACACCATCGGCTTGCAAGGGCGCACGGCAAACTCTTATCTGGTGCAGCCTCGCGAACTCCAGCAGGGGCGCGTTTACACTCCAGACGAAGAAACACGGGCCTTGCGAGTTTGTGTCATCGGCGCCAGCGTAGCAGAGGCATTGTTCCCGGATGGGCAGCCCCTCGGCCGCATGGTGACCGTGGACGGAACGGAATACCGGATTCTTGGCGTCTTTGAAAAGGCCAAGGGCGGCTTCTTTGGCGAGAACGGTCTGGATCGCAACATTGAAATTCCTTTGAGCGTGGCGCGGCAGAAGTTCCCCTTTGCGGACAACTTCTTTCTCACCGGCCGGGCGCGCGAGGGAATGCGGGAGCAGGCCTTCGAGGAAATGCAGGCGGCGATGCGGCGCATCCGGAATGTAAAAACCGGTCAAGATAACGACTTCAACATCTCCACTGCCGATCAGATCATTGAACAGTTCGACAAGATCACCGGCCTCGTGGTGCTGGTTTCCATCGCCATCTCCGGATTAGGCCTGCTGGTGGGCGGCATTGGCGTCATGAACATCATGCTGGTCAGCGTGACCGAACGCACGCGGGAAATCGGAATCCGGAAGGCGCTCGGCGCACGCAAGCCGGACATCGTCTTTCAGTTTCTGCTGGAGGCCTCCAGCCTGACCGTCATGGGGGGAATCATTGGCATCGTCTTTGCCATCCTCGTCACCATCCTGGTGGCAGCGATTTTTCCAGCCCTGCCAAGTTCCACTCCCGTTTGGGCCATCGTCGCCGGCTTGGGTACCAGTGTGGCGGTTGGAGTCTTCTTTGGCACCTGGCCAGCCATCAAGGCCGCCCGGCTCGATCCGGTGGAAGCACTCCGCTACGAGTAGCCGCACCTGAGAGACTTTTCGTGTTCCCCTACTAAAGTACTAATGACAAAATACCGTATTACTACGTGTTTTACTTAGTTGAAGCCACTGCCTTTTTGGCCCACTATAGAAGTAACCAAAGAGCACGGAGTACTAGAACATGCATCACCTCAGTTTCAGCCTCGTACGCCAACAACTCGCGGCGTTGCGTTCCGACACCAAAGGCCAGGATCTGGTTGAGTATGCACTGCTCAGCGGCTTCATGGTGTTGGCGATCTGGGCATTCTTCCCCAGCGGGATTGTCCCTTCCATCAGCCACATCTTCAGTCGCTTGTTGAGCACTGCCTCCGTACTGGTTCCCTAGCGGCGAACTGGCTCCGTGGGCCGCTCTGCGCCGAATAGACCCTGATCCGCTTTGGCTGGATCGTAATTCGTATTGAGTTGCGGCAGGATTGCGCCTGTAGACAATCTCCACTGCCCGATCTTTCGGGCCATTTTCGCAACTCTCGATTTTTCCTTCTCAACCAGGTTGCGTGTTTCGCCCGGATCGGCTTTGAGTTGATACAACTCCATCCGCTTCTCTTCGTGAAACTCAATCAACTTCCAATCCCCTTCGATCAACACCGTGCCCGGCACACCGCCCTGGTTGGAATAGTGCGGATAGTGCCAATATAGATCGCGCCTTGCAAGGCGCCGCGCAGCACGCGAAACGATGGGCATGAGAGAAACTCCGTCCATGCCGGCTGGCGGCGTGGCCCCAAGAGCATCAAGAATTGTCGGCATAACGTCGATGCCCGAAACGCGTTCTTCCACCGTACGGCCGCCCTGGATGCCCGGACCTCTCAAGATCATCGGCACCCGGATGCCACCCTCGTAAAGGTGGCCCTTGCCAGCACGCAACGGGCTATTGCTGGTGACCTGCCGCGTCGATTTCCCTTCGTATAGCAAGCCCCC
>CAZECF010000022.1:8309-58514 GCA_964510335.1 uncultured Bryobacter sp.
GGAAGTTAAAATCCAAAGCGTATTCTCATACCTGCCATCCCGCTTCAATTGATCGCGGAGCCCTCCAATTTGCTCATCTGCAATTCGAAGCATTTCCGCATAGGTGCCGTCCGGTCCTTTGAAGCCCGGAGCTTCCAGCGGCAGATGCACAGCATAGTGCGACGAATAGAGAAAGAACGGATCGCGCGTCTCAGCCGCAAATTTGCGCTCCGCCTTGCCCAACTCCTGCGTCAGGTAGTGTGACTTGTCGCGGCCTTCCAGGCCCGGCATCGCGAAAGGACCAAAATAGCTGTTCGCGCCGCGATGATCGCCCCCTACATTCAAATCGAAGCCCTGCGCGGCCGGCAGAAAGCCGCCATCGGCTCCACCAAGATGCCATTTGCCAATGGAAGCGCTGCGATAACCCAGTGGGCGCAAGGCCTCGGCAATCGTAGTCTCTTCACGGGGAAGGGCCGTGCGGGTGCGCGGTGTCACCAAGCGGGCGGTTGGCCATTGCGGGCGTCCGGCGATCCAATCCGTGACGCCACTCCGGACCGGATAGCGGCCCGTCAGCAGCGCGGCCCGTGACGGACTGCATACCGGACAGGCGGCATAGGCCTGGGTAAACCGCACTCCTTCGGCCGCAAGCGCGTCGATGTTCGGAGTCCGGTTTGTCGGGCTGCCGTAGCAGCCAAAGTCCCGCCAGCCCAGGTCATCGAAAAGGACCAAAACTATATTGGGTCGCGTTGTTTGAGCGCCGAGGAGTCCTCCGGAAAGTGTGGCTAACAGGGAGCGCCGGGTTTGGTTTCGCATTGCTTTGGTTCTACAGTAGAGGTTATGGAAACTCAGCCTTCACCGGCTCTCGTCGATGTGGCCGTGCTCGACGATGATAACGATTTCCGCACCTACATGGAAGACGTGCTGGTCGAGGATCAGCAATTTTCCGTGCGTGGCTACTCCCATCCCGATGATCTCTATCTCGCCGCAGAGCAGAAATTGCCCGATATTGTCCTGCTCGATATGAAGATGGGCGACTTTCAAGGCGAACAGGTCCTCGATCAGTTGCTGAGCCGCTGGCCCACTCTCTGCGTGATTATCGTCACCGGCTACCCGTCGCTCGACGATATGCGATCCGCGCTGAAGCGCAAGGCCTTTGATTACCTCACTAAACCATTTAGCCTTGCCCAGTTGCGAACCACGCTCGGCAATGCCATCGAAGCCTTTGGCTTGGGCAGAGCGGCCCAGGATCGGCTTCGCGAGCGCTTGGGGCACCGCATCAAACTTTTGCGCGTCGAAAAAGACTGGAGCTTGAAGGACGTTGCAGCGGCCACCAATCTCAGCGTTAGTCAGATCAGTTCCATCGAACGGGGAGCGCACTTGCCCTCGCTTGAAAGTTTTCTCGCCATCTGCAAGGCCTTCGACAAGAAGCCTTCCGAGATCCTCATTTCGATTGAGTTTTGAACCTTTGCGACAATGACGGTTTATGAACGCTGTCTGTGAAATGGCCGCTGTGGATTCCGTCCGGATCCGCATTCATGCAGCCGAGAGTTTCTCGCTCAATGTGACGGAAGACCTGATGGAATTGCAATTGTTCCATACCGGCGGGCGGCTCCTCGGCACGATCAGGGATCTCTTCTTTGGTGCCTGGAATGAAGGCAAGGTTCCAACCAGCTCCGGCGAGCACGAGTCGGTTCAGTTTGTCGAGTGCCCGGTGCGCTTCTATCATTCCGGCCGTTGGATTGAGTGTGATGTCTTCGCCCATGTGACGGTTGCCCGCACCCGCTATGGTGGCACTCTAAGCCCCGAGCAATTGGCGATGCTCAGCGGGGAAGGGCCGGAAGTGGAGATGCCTGATTTCGAGTCAGGCTGGACGGAACTGACGCCCGATGAGCAAATCGACTCGGCAGTTACTATCGAGGGAATTCGCTCCCACTAGCCAGCAAGGTCTGGATGGCCTGCTCGTGCTCGCGGAACAGGAATCTCCAGTCGAACTGCTGCTCCGCCCGCTGGCGGGCATTGCCGGCCAGCGTTTGCGCAACAGCGCGGTTCTTCAAAAGGTATTCAATCGCGTTGGCTAACTCTTCCACCCGGCCCGGTGGCACCAGCCAGCCATCTACGCCATGCTCAACCACGCTGGGAATTCCCCCGCTCTCGGTCGATACAACCGGCAAGCCACAGGCAGCAGCTTCACACAGCGCCCGGCCCATCGTTTCGGCATCCCGCAAGCCGGTCCGGGCATCCACCACTTCAATGCTCGAAAGGACGAAAAGATCACTCGCGTGCAGATAGTCCCGGAGCTGGTCCTGGGGCAAATAGCCAAGCAGATGAACGGCTGAGCCCAACTGCTTTTCCGCAATGATTTGCTCAATGCGCGAGCGCTTGCGTCCTTCACCGGCGATCAGCAATTGCACGGGCAGGCCGCGTTCCCGCACAAGCGCGACTGCCTCGACAAGTATCTCAAGGCCCTTTTTGTCCACCAGCCGGCACGCCGTGGTCAGAAAGAAGTCCGTTTCCGACAAGTTCAATCCCTGGCGCGTCGTCCGGCCGGGAGTGAAGAACTGGGAATCAACCCCTCCCGGTAACGTAACCACGCGCTCGTCCGGCACAGGCAATGCGGTTAAAAGTTGCTTCGTAAATACAGAATTTGCAAAGATCCGGGTCATCTGCCGGGCGGACTGCCGCATGGCTGCATGACGTTCGCGCAGTAGCAAACCCTCAAGGCGCTCCGGCCAGCGCCAATGCTTCCACCGGCGGTATAACTGCTGCTCCACCCAAGGTAAGTCGAGTAAAGCACTGCCAATCGCGAAAGGCCAGGCGATCCACGGCCGCAGCACGTCATTGCCCGCGCTCCGGCATAGCACCGGCAACTGCGTCAGCTCCGATAGATCCCCGTAGTAGACCGTCGAGGAATAAATCAATTGTGCTTCTGTACGCCGGGCAAGTTGTACCAGCCGCTTCAGGTTGGCATGGTAAGCAACTCGCGAAAGGATGCGATGAACCGGGAAGGGATAGTCCTGCGCCGCGGCCGGTCCATCCTCGAGCCGGTAAGTCGCTACCTCTATCTGATAACCGCGTCCATGCAGCCAATGACAAAGTGCCACTGCATGAGTTTGCATCCCGCCAAACGAGGGGGGAAACTCCGTGAGAACCAGTAGCAATCGGGCAGGCATAGTTGTGGTTAAGATAAGAGTATTGTCTTGAGGTTGGCTCCTGTCGGTATTGGCGATGAGCATGGCTGGCTCGGATTCCCTCACGAACGATCAATAGTAGTACAGAGTTTAGGAGACATGATGACGAATATATACGTGGGGAACCTTTCCTTCCGTACGACCGAGATGGATCTGGAAGCGGCTTTTTCCGCTTACGGTGCGGTCGACAAAGCCACGATCGTGAAAGAGCGCGAAACTGGCCGTAGCCGCGGCTTCGGTTTCGTGGAGATGCCAAACGCTGAAGAAGCTCAACGCGCTATTGCGTCGATGAATGGAAAAGACTTGGGAGGGCGCGCTTTGCAAGTAAACGAAGCTCGTCCGCGCGAAGAGCGCGGGCCCCGTCCCGGTGGTGGAGGAGGGGGTTACGGGCGCGAGCGCCGCGAGCCACGCTGGTAAAGAATCATCATCGTTTTGGAATGTGGGGCGGAGGAGCAATCCTCCGCTCTTGCTTTTCATGGAGAGGCATGAGCTCGGCTTCAATCCACGAAAATGCTGCCTCAAGACCTGCTTCTTCAAACAATCGCCCGATCCGGGCCTCGACGCTGGAAGCCTCTCCCTTGATCTGCAAAAACCGGTTGCAGGTCATGCGAATCGCTTTCGCATTGTCGATGCCGCTTCCTTCGGCCAGAATACGGCGGCGGGCATAGAGCGCCAGAACCGCATCACCGATCCAGGCAAGTTCCAGCACTTCCCGCTGGCGTTGCTTTGAAGGCATTATCCTATTGTGGCAGCGCGGCGGCACGGGCAAAGGCCAGGCGCAGAGAAAGCAGTTCTTCTTCCACCAGTTTGCCCAGAACGCGCACTTGCCCCTTCGTTGAAGGCGTCAGGCCTTTGGGGTCCCAATACTGCTTGATACGCTTGCCAGGGAATTGAGCGAAATCCCCCGTGCGGGGCGCTTGAGGAGTGCGCCAAACAATATGCAAAACCAGCGGCGTCTTCTTGAATTCCTCGAATACTGCCAGCAAGGTCACCGGAGCATTGCCCGCTTCGTCCTGCGTGAATAGAATCGGTGCCTCAAGCGGCGCTTCCAGCGTCTCCAGCCCGTCCTGTTCCATGGGCGTCAGCCCAGGGCCGCTCGAGCAGGCAAAAGAGGTCATCAACAACAGAAAGACCCAGCCCTTCACGCCCTCAGCTTGGCCTCAAAGTCCCGCCGGTAATCCGCCAGCTTGCCTGGCTTCAAAAAACGATACTTCGGATTCGCCAACTCGGCAAACTCCCGTCTGGCTTCCTCGCGCCGCTTGCTCGCTACCAGGAGCAATGCATACTCTCTGCGGTAGAGATGATTGGAAGGAAATTCCTTTACCAACTCGCGCATGATGGGTACGCCACGCTCCGGATGATCTTCGCGCTGCTCCACCAAAGCCAGCAGCACTTGCGCTTCCAGTTTGGCTCGCAATCCCTTGGCTGCGACTTGCCGCAAGCCCTCCAAGCCCTTGTCTTTGTTTCCGCTGAAGCCAACCAGAAAGCCCAATGCCTTCAGGTAAAAGGGCAAGCTGCCGACGATGTATTCATGGAAGCTGGGCACCAGCATTGCGTCCACAAAATCCGGCTTCAGTTCAAGCGCACGGGCATGCAGTTTGCGGGCCTCGCCGCCACTTTGCAGCGCCGGACGCCACTCTTTATCAACGAGCAGCGCCAGATTGGCGCGATGCGTTTGGCTGACTCCCAGAGCGTAAAGCGATGCCGGCGATTCGCCGAGCGCGTTTGCTGCCGCTTCGGCTCTGCCCAGTGCGGCATGAAAGCGCTGCCGCTCTTCGGCTGAGAAGGCAACCTTGGACCGCCGCAAATACTCAGCCACGCTCAGCGCAACACCACCCTCCAGCGCATCGGCCGAAAAGAGCGCCCGATACAAAATCGCATAAGCCAGATTGTTGTGATGATCCGGATCTTTCGGATCCTTTGCCGCATCCTGCTTCAACAAAGCAATAGCAGAATCGAAGTCCAGATTGTACAGGCGGTGGAATGCTTCCGAATGACGCCAATCCTGGGCAGGCAGCAGGGCGGCCACTGCCCCGGAAAGAAACACACGTCGCCTCATAGTTGTAGGAGTTGCGCAAGCCTCTCGTGGTTGCAACGAATTCCCAGATAGAATGCGCCAAACTGGGCATAAATCGCGCTGACCGGGTCAAAGCGCATTTCATAAATCAACTTCTTGAACACCAGTGCATCGTCCGAGAACAGGTCCACGCCCCACTCCCAGTCATCAAAGCCGATCGATCCCGAAATGATCTGGCGCACCTCGCCAGCATAGCGGCGTCCCACCAGGCCATGCTCATGCATCAGCGCAGCGCGTTCCTCAAGTGGCAAGCTATACCAGTTCTTGTCTTCACCCCGTCGCCGGTCCATGGGATAGAAACAGCAATACTGTGTCGCCGGCACTTCCGGATAAAGCCGCGGAGCCATGGCCGTACGCTGCCTATCCAGCGTTTCGGAAATAAACGCCTTCCACGGTTCCGAATGCGGCGTCACGCCCTCCGTCATCAGTCCGTTATAGACCTTCCCCGTGCTCTCATAAAGGCCCAATTCAACAACGCTCACATACGATGTCGTCGGCTCGCAATACTCCCAGATCCCCAGCTTGCGAATTTCCCATTCGGTTTCGCTCAGTGCGGCAAAGTCCTGCCGGAAATGCACCAGCATGAAGTCTGCCTTGTGCCCATACATGCTGAACAAGCCCGTGCCCGCACCCATGTTGGCGAGCGTCCTGGTCAGTTCTCCCACCAGGCGCGACCGCGTTTCTGCGTCCAGGCTCCGCCAGGCTCCCCAATTGATCCGGAACATTTGGTGCAGCAGTGCCGAGCCTTCAACGGTCAACGGCATCTGCGGTGATGGCAAACTCATATATAGATTATGGCAACGCCCCGGGGCATCTGGCTCGGCTCAGCCTTCGCCGCCCTCGGTGCGCTAGGTTTCGCCGCAAAAGCTATCCTCATCAAAATCGCCTACCAACTGGCGCCAATCGACTCCACCACCATCCTCGCCTTGCGGGTGCTCTTCTCCGTGCCGGTATTCCTGCTGATGGCCTGGCAGGGTAATCGCGAAAACGATGCACTCAGCCGACGCGACAAATGGATGCTCGTCTGGCTTGGCTTTAATGGCTACTACATTGCAAGCTTTTTCGACTTCTGGGGGCTCCAGTACGTCACCGCTTCGCTGGAGCGTTTGATCCTCTTCACTTACCCGGGCATTGTGCTCCTGCTCAATGCAATCTTTTTCAAGCGGCCCATACGCAAGCTCGAATACGGATCCCTGCTTTTATCGTGGCTCGGTATCGCCTTGGTCTTTTACAACGATCTGCGCACCAGCCAGCAACCGGGCGATGTCTCCAAAGGTGCCTTGCTGATCTTGCTGTCTTCCATTACCTATGCCATTTATCTGGTGGGGTCCGGCAGCGTGATTCAGCGCATCGGCACCGTTCGCCTGACCGGCATCGTGGTCAGTGTAGCCAGCGGCTTTATCGTGGCGCACTTCCTGCTTACGCATCCATTGAGTGCCCTCGCTCAGCCGCTCCCCATCTATTGGGTGGCCGGCGCACTGGCTATCTTCTCAACCATCCTGCCCATCTTCTTCACCTCAGAAGCCATACGCCGCATCGGCTCCAGCCGTACCTCAATTGTGGCCTCGATCGGGCCTGTTTTCACGATCTGGCTCGGCTACCTGTTTCTCGGCGAAGCCATCACGCTTACGCAACTCGCCGGTACCGGACTCGTGCTCGGCGGGGTGATCCTGGTTTCTTCCCGCTAGACGCTGAGAACCGGCACCCCACACTCACGAATAATCGAGTAAGTATAAGATCGCATCGCAGCCAGGCCATGAGCCGTGCTGCGGGCGATCACCACCAGGTCCGTGCCGGAGTGTTCCACCAGCGATGCAATCGTCTTGCCGGGATCACCCGTTTCGATCAAGGTCTTGACATTCATGCCGGCCGTCAATTCCGCCAGCTTTTCCTTGGCTGCATTGTCAAAGGCAACTTCGTGCGGCCTCTGGAAGTTAAACCCGATATGGCCGCTCAATCCGCTGAGTGCGTGCATCACCACCAGTTCCGCTCCCAGTTTGTCCGCCAGTGCTTTCGCTTCGGCAATCACGTGAGCAGAACTCTCGCTAAAGTCCACCGCCGCTGCAATTTTGTTGAAGTGAATATCCTCAAACTTCGGATCTTCCATATGGGCACCGGTGAGCACGGGGCATTTGGCATCGTGCAGCACCTTCATCGTGACGCTACCGAGCAGGAAGCGGCGAAACGGTCCATAGCCATGGGTGGGCAGCACAATCATGTCTACTTCGTGCTCGGCGGCGAACTCTACAATGCGCTCACTGGGAAAACCCTCAAGCAAAACGCGCTCGATGGGAACCCCGGCCAGTTCCTTCACGCAGGTCGCATCCAGTCTTTCCTGGGCCAGCTTGCGCCGTGTTTCCATCAATTGCTGCAGAATCGGTCCGCCTGCCTCGAGCACTGCCGCCTCATAGTCCGGGGGCGGCACCACGTGCACCAGGATCGTCTCAAAGTCAAACTTGCGCCGCAATTGCAGGACATAGTGCGCCGCCGCGGCATCACGCGGTGAAAAGTCGACGGGCATCAGGACACGTTTCATGCCCTCAAGATATCCCAGTTTCAGGTCTGGTTTCACTTGGGGACAGGAAAAACCAGCGTGATATCCTCGGGTTGTGTTATCGCATTTCTCGCGCCATTGCGCGTATTGGCCTTTGCTGGCGCTGCTCAGCAGTGCACCACTGGCCGCCCAGTCCAAGCTGGTTGAGGTGCTTGAAGGGGAGTTGAACCGCAATTTTGCAGCCCTTAGCAAGGCTGATCCTGCTGCCTACTTCATGTCTTATCAGGTCGTCGAGCAGGAAGGCGTTTCGGTCAGCGCCGCGCTGGGTGCCTTGCAAGGTTCCAATGCCAACCGTAGCCGCAACCTCGACGTCTCCATCCGCATCGGTGACCCCAAGCTCGACAACTACCGTCAGATTCGCGGTGACCGCCCGCAATTTTCAGGTGCCATTGCCATGCCACTGGAGGACGAACCGAATGCCCTGCGCCGCCGGCTCTGGCTCGAAACAGACCGCGTCTACCGCACCGGCGCCCAACGGCTCATCAACATCCGCACCAACCAGCAGGTCAAGCTCGAAAGTGACGACAAATCGGGCGACTTCTCCCCCGTCACCCCGGTCGTAAAAATCGACGCCGTGCCTGCCCTCAAGTTCGATAAAGCCCTCTGGCAGGAACGGGCTCGCAAGTGGAGCCAGTACTTTGCCAACAAGCCCGAAGTGCTCGCCAGCAGCGTGGTCGTTGTCGGTCAACGCGAGGTAAAGACCCTGGTGACCACTGAAGGCACCCGGCTTCACCACGGCCGCCAATTCGCCCGTATCCTCATCAGCGCCCGGGGCAAGGCTGCCGACGGCATGAATCTTGCGGCCAGTGAAACTTTTGAAGCGGAAGACCTCAGCCGCCTCCCGGATGAAAAGACGGTCCAGAAGGCCGTGGAAAAGGTCCACCAAAAACTCGCCGCACTCTTGAAGGCCCCGCTCGCCGAGCCCTACAACGGTCCCGCAATTCTGTCCGGCAAGTCCGCCGGTGTATTCTTCCACGAAATTTTCGGCCACCGCATTGAAGGCCACCGCCAAAAGGACGAAAGCGAAGGCCAGACCTTCACCAAAATGGTGGGCCAAAAAATCCTGCCCGATTTTCTTTCCATCAAGATGGATCCCACCTTGCATCAGCTCGCCGGCATTGACCTCTTCGGTTGGTACAACTATGACGACGAAGGCGTGCAAGCCCGCCCGGTCAGTGTCGTCAAGGCGGGTGTCCTCGAGAACTTCCTCATGTCGCGATCCCCCATCGATGGCTTCCCGGCCTCCAACGGTCACGGGCGCAAGCAACCCGGCGCCGAAGTCGTGGCCCGCCAGTCAAATCTCGTCGTGGAAAGCTCAAAGGCTGTCACCAGCGCCGAGTTGCGCAAGCAACTGATTGAAGAAATCAAGCGCCAAAACAAACCCTATGGACTTTACTTTGAAGAAGTCTCAAGCGGCTTTACCATCACCAGCCGCCGTGGCCTTCAGGCCTTCAGCGTCTTCCCCGTCATGGTCTACAAGGTTTTCCCCGATGGCAAACCGGACCAATTGATCCGCGGTGCCGACATCGTGGGAACGCCGTTAACAAGCTTCTCCAAGATCGTTCAGACCTCCAATGAAACCACGGTCTTCAATGGCTATTGCGGTGCGGAATCCGGCCAGGTTCCGGTTTCCGCTTCTTCGCCAGCCCTGATGGTGAGCGAGATTGAAGTCTCCCTTCGCGAACGCTCGCAAGAACGGCCTCCTTACCTCGACCGGCCAGCCGGCCCAACCATCACGGGAGGTGTCAACTAATGCGCCGCCGTGACTTTGCTTTCCTGCTGCCTGCCGCCGCATTGGCCCAGACTCCGGCTGCCTCGACGGATCCTATTCTGCGCGCCATGCGTGAAGAAATGGCACGCGCCAAACCGCTAAGCGTCGTGGGCGGCCAGCCAATCTATTATCTGGAATGCGCCCTCGACGACGCCCAATCCTTCCGCGCTACCGCCAGCTTGGGTGCCCTGTTTAACGCAAACTCTTCAGCCTTCCGCATTCCCCGCGTCAATATGCGGATTGGCGACATGAAATTCGACAATTCGAATTACGTCTTCTCGCAGCTCTTCATGGGCACGCGCTTTGATCCTGAACAATTCCCGCTCGATAACAACGTGTCGGCGCTGCGGCAGGGATTCTGGCTGGCCATTGACCGAGCCTACAAGACCGCCCTTGAAGCCATCGGTCGCAAACGCGCGGCCTTGCGCAACATCACCCAGGCGGAAGAACTCCCCGATTTCTCAGCCGCGCCCCCGGTACAGCGTATCGACCCGATCCCAACATGGACCCTCGATGAAGAAGCCTGGAAGGCCCGCACGGCCAAGCTCTCCAAAGTCTTCGCCGCCTACCCGGAGATCTATACTTCCTCCGTTGACTTTGAATCCTCCCGCGACACTTACTACCTCGCCAATAACGAAGGCACCGAGATTCGCTACACGGAGTTGCTCGCCTTTGTCCGCGTTCGTGCCAACGGCCAGGCTGCCGATGGCATGCGCCTGCGCGGCAACGCTTTCTTCTTTGCCACCGATGTCAGCAAACTTCCCTCCGAGGCGGACATGGAGAAGGGAATCCAGAAGTCTGCCGCCGAGCTCAAGGCTTTGCTACAAGCTCCCGTAGGCGAAAACTACTCGGGCCCGGTCCTGTTTGAGGCAGAAGCTTCTGCCCAGTTATTCTCCGACCTCATCGGCAGCCAGGCCGCCATCAACCGCAAGCCCGTTGCCGAGCCCAGCCGCCCCATCAATTTGCCTACTGGCGAGTTGGAAGGCCGCCGTAACTCCCGCATTCTCCCCACTTCTTTTACGGTTGTCGATGACCCCACCCAGCAGACTTATAAAGGGCGTCAACTCATGGGACACTTCCCGGTGGACCTCGAAGGCGTTGCCCCCAAGCCGGTTGTCCTCGTCGAAAAAGGCAACTTCAAAGACTACCTTTCCACTCGCGTCCCGACCCGCGAAACGCAATCCTCCAATGGACACGCCCGCCTGCCCGGTAACTTCGGCGGTTATGTAGCCTACGCCAGCAACCTCTTCGTCAAATCAGAAGAGACCGTCCCCGCCGCTTCGATGAAGCAGAAGCTGATCGAACTGATCCAGCAACGCAACAAACCCTATGGCATGCTCATCCGCAAGCTCGACTTCCCCTCAACCGCCTCCTTCGACGAGTTGCGCGGCATGATGGCCGGCATGAGTTCCCGGCCGGCCCCCCTGCCATTGCTGGCTTACCGCGTCTATCCCGATGGCCGCGAAGAACTGGTGCGCGGCGTACGCTTTCGTGGCCTCAATGTGCGCGCGCTCAAAGACATCATGGCTGCCGGTGATGATGAATACCAGTTTGACTACCTCGCCAACGGCGCCCCCTTCGCTATCGTCGGTGGTGGCAATTACGTTTTTGGCTGCAGCACCGTAGCGCCCAGCATTCTCTTTGAAGACATCGAACTCGAACACCCGCAGGTAGAATTGCCAAAGCTGCCCGCCGTGCCGCCGCCACCCATGTCCCTCTAACCGGGAGGAGCTTCTCGCCACCCGTGAAAATTCTGTCGCGAGCCATCTTTCGTGAAGTCGCCTCCAGCGCGCTGTTGGGCGTGCTCCTCTTCACGTTCGTCCTCTTCCTGCAGCGGCTCGGCAGCGGCAAGCTCTTTGAGCTCGTCCTGCGCAACTCGACAGACTGGCAAACCGCCCTCTATCTCTTCTTCCTCATCGTTCCGCCCACTTCGCCCTTCACGTTGCCTGTCGGCGTCCTCGTCGGCGTCCTCATTGGCTTGAGCCGGATGTCGGGCGACAACGAGATCACCGCTCTCCGGGCCACGGGCTCCCCCGCCCGCCGCGTCGTCGGCCCCGTGATGGCCTTCGCCTTCCTGGGTTTTCTTTTGACGGCTGCATCCACCACCTGGCTCACGCCCTGGAGCTTCCGGCAGTCCACCAAGCTCATGAATACCGCCCTGGCCGCCCAGGTCACCGCCGAGATCCAGCCTCGCGTATTCGAAGAAGGCTTTCCCAATACGATTCTCTATGTCGGCGACGTGATCGCCGGCCCTACCGTCAAGTGGCGCAAGATTTTCATGGCCGATTTGCGCGCCGGCTCTGAGCGCAATACGGGCGCGCGGGATCGTTCCGATGAACCGCGCATCCTTCTCGGCGAAGAAGCCCTCGCCGTTTCCGACCTCGAAAACAACCGCATCCAACTCGCCATGAAAAATGGCAGTACTTACGAAATTGGCCAGGACCCGGCCCAGGATGCCACCTCCTTCTCTCCGCGCAGCGATCTCGGCCTGCAGGCCAAAGAACCCGGCGAATACCGCCGCTCCAATAACTTCCTCGAAATGGATACCCTGCCGCTCTACCGCTGGATCGAGGGCAAGCCCCGCAGCGAAACCGTTGATGCCCGGCTCGAACTGCATCAGCGCATCGCCCTGCCCTTCGCCTGCCTGCTGCTGGCTCTGGTAGGCGTGCCGCTAGGCATCTCGCGGCGCAAGGGCGGCAAGAGCGCTGCCTTCGTCGTAACGGTGCTCCTCGCTTTCCTCTACTACATGACGATGATCAGCCTCCAGCAAATGGCCCGGCGCGGGGGCTTTCCCGTCGAGGTCGCCGCCTGGGGTCCGAACTTGATCTTCATCCTGCTGGCAACCCTTTTACTCACGCGCATGGAACGGCCCGGTGATCTCGACCTCGTGGGTGTCGTCCAAAGCCGTCTCGACGCACTCTTCGCCCGCTTCCGCGGCGCATCGCCCCAGACCGCCACCCAGGCCCTCGAATCGGGCTTTTACAAAGTGGTGCGCGTACCCGGAGTCTCCCTCTTCAGCATGATCATGGACGTCTACGTCCTCCGCACCTTCCTCTTCTACTTCCTGCTCCTGCTGATCAGCTTCGTCATGATGACGGAAGTCTTCACCTTCTTTGAATTGCTCGGCGACATCATCCGCAACAATATCGAGACATCCAAGACCACCACCTATCTCCTCTTCCTCGCCCCGCAATTGATCTACCAGACCACGCCCGTCAGCGTGCTTGTCGGCGTACTCGTCACCTTCGGCATTCTCAGCAAGTCCAATGAAGTCATTGCCTTCAAGGCCTGTGGCGTGAGCCTCCACCGGCTCGCCATGTCGATTCTGCTGGCCAGCCTCGTATTGAGTGCCAGCCTTTTCGCCTTCGATTACTACTACGTCCCCGAGGCCAATCGCAAACAGGACGCCCTCCGCAGTGAGATCAAGGGCAAGGCCCCGCAAACCTACGTCCAGCCCGATCGCAAATTCGTCTATGGAGAGGGCTGCCGGATCTTCTATTACAAGTTCCTCGACCCGGTGCAAAAGGTCATGGTCAGCCCGCGCGTCTATGAGCTCGATTGCGACTCCTTCTCGATGAAGCGCATGATCGCCGCCGAGCTCGCCCGTTGGGAGCCCAACCTCAAGCGCTGGGTCTTCCAGTCCGGCTACCAGCGGGATTACAACGGCATTCACGCTATCGCTTACAAACCCTTCCTCGGCTCAACCGCAACCTTCGCGGAGTTGACCGAAACCCCGGATTACTTCCTGCAGGAACTCATTCAGGACAAGCAGATGAACTTCCACCAGCTTTGGAATTACATCCAGACCCTGCAACAATCCGGCCTCGATACCACCCGCCTCCAGGTGCAGTATCACAAGAAGTTCGCCGTGCCTCTTTTCGCCTTCATCATGGCCCTGCTGAGCGTTCCCTTCGCCTTTATGACCGGCAGCCGCGGTGCTATGGCCGGCGTGGGCGTCAGCCTCGGCATTGCCATCGCGTATTGGACCGTCAGCAGCGTTTTTGAACAGGTCGGCAACGTCGGCCAGTTGCCGCCAGTACTGGCCGCCTGGAGCCCCGGCGCACTTTTTTCTCTCATCGGGGTCTGGCTATTGGCTAGACTGCGTACTTAGGTTCTTTTCTTCATCGACATGGCATCTGCCCCTACCCCCACCATCCTCACCGTCTCCGGCCTCATCGGCAGCGGCAAAACCAGCGTCTGCCGCGAGCTTTCCGCTTTAACCGGTTGGCGCGTTGTTTCCGCCGGCACCATCCTGCGCCGCATGGCCGAGGAGCGCCAGCTCTCGCTCATTGAACTCAATGAAATCGCCAAGACCGACGGCTCCATCGATAAATTCATCGATGACCAACTGAAGGCGCTCGGAGCTTCTCCAGACTCGCTCATTGTGGATTCACGCCTCGCCTGGCACTTCATTCCCAACTCTTACAAGATCCACCTCGTGGTCGATACCGCCATCGCCGCACAACGTGTCTTCAGCGCCAATCGCACCGATGAATCTTACGCCGACGCTGCCGCCGCCTACACTGCCAACGCCCAGCGCCAGGAAATCGAAAACGTACGCTTCCAGCAGTATTACGGCATCGACTGTGAGAACTGGTCCAACTACGATCTCATCCTGGATTCCAGCACTCTCCCGCCTGCCGAGCTGGCTCAAAAAATTCACGAAGCCCTTGCCGGTCCCGCTCCCAAGGGTTCCTGCTGGCTCTCGCCCTCCCTGGCTTCCGTGGCACCGGATGCAAAGCCCGCCGCTCAACCTGGCTTCGCCGTTCGTGGATCCCAGGTATGGGTAGTGGAAGGTCCGGAACTGGTCAACGCTGCCGAACCCCTGGTCTTTGGCCGCTTGTTGCGCTACGAAGCCGGATCGCGTAACCACGGATAAGCCGCTACCACGCGATCAATCTCCGCCGCCTGCCCGGGCCCCAATTCCTCGGCCGGGTCCAGACACCAAATGCCGTTGAGCAATCCATCCCGCCGCAACACTTCATGGATCCCGGCAATGCAGCCATGAAAGTGGTTGGCCACATCAAAGATCGCCGCATTCGCATCCGTCAACTGGGCATTCAAAGTGAGCAACTCCGGCGGAATGGCAGTCCACTCCCGATGGATCTGATGAACCTGCCCCAGGATCTCCACCGCCCGTCGCGTCCACACCGCCCACTGCCCCAACAAGCCGCCCACCATCCTTAACCGCACGCCACCGAATTCGTAAACCGTCAGCAGATCATTGATGATGTTGTCGTCGTTGCCTGTATACAACGAAATCTCGTTGGCCCGCCCGCTCTCTGCCACCGCCCGCACGACATCAATCGTCTGATAACGGTGAAAGGGCGCGATCTTGATCGCCACCACGTTGTCGATCTCACAGAAGCGCCGCCAGAACGAATAAGACAATTCCCGTCCACCTACAGCCGGCTGCAAGTAGAAACCCACCACCGGCAGAATTGCGGAAATCGCCCACACGTGCTCCAGCATCCTTTCTTCGCTTGCTTCTCGAAACGCACTCAAGCTCAGCAGCGCTGCGTCATAGCCCAATTCGGCCGCCAGATAGGCCTCCGTCGCCGCCACGCCCGTCAACCCGCAAACTCCGGCAATCGCCGGCCGGCCCGTTGCCGCCCATTCCTCGCGCGCCATCCGCAACACCACTTCGAGCAAGCCATGCTCCCGGATGGTGAACTGTGTCGTATGCACTCCAACGGCGATCGCCCCCGCCCCCGCTGCGGCGTAATAGCGCGTGAGTCCCCGCTGCCGTTCCTCGTCGATCTTTCGTTCTATCGTCAAGGCCAGCGGATGGGCCGGGATCACCAGCCCTTCCCGCAATTTCTCCCGGACCCGCATTAGAACATTCCGTCGCGGACTTCAAAGTGCGTGGGCTTGCCGAGCGAGCGGCCCCCTCTTTCGATCCAGTCCGCCGTCCAGTCCAGCATCTGCCTCCAGCTAACTGAAGGTGCGCCGTAACGCTCATGGCAGAGCGAGCCGTTATTTAACAAGGCAGTCGGCGCTTCCACGCCCGTTAACTCCACCGGCTTGTTCCAGCGTTTGCCAAACTCGTGGGCAAGGTCGCGAACACGCAGCATGTCGGCTCCGGCAATGTTCAGAACACTGGACGGAGAAGAAGCCATCGCCAGCGATTGCAGCACATAAGAGTTCGCATCCCCTTGCCAGATAAAGTTCACCGCCGGCATCGTGACGTCGATGCTCTCCCCGTTCCAAACCCGCCCGCCAATGTCAGCCAGAATGCCGTAGCGCAATTCTAGCGCGTAATTCAGGCGAAGGTTTACCACTCGCGTCCCGAATGTTTCCGACGCATACTCGAATACTCTTTCGCGGCCCAGCACCGTCTGTGCATATTCGCCTACCGGCCCCGTAGCATCCGTCTCCCGCGCCCCACCGGAATCGAGTGGCGCCAGCGGATAGATATTCCCGCTCGACAGCGCGGCAATCCGGGATTCGGCAAAATGTTCTGCCACTCTCCCCGGCACCAGAACATTCATTGCCCAGGTCAGGCCGGCATTTCCCGTTGAGCCAAACTTGCGGCCCACCAGATAAATGACATTCGCCGCATTGGGTAGATTGTCAAGACTGTTCTTGTTGAGCAGGTCGGCATTGCGTATTTCCACTCCCGCCAGCTTCAGCGTTTCTTTTGCCTGCGGATCACTAAAGCGCGAGACGGCGGTGACGCATTGCCCCGTGCCCGCCTCATTGATGGCGCGTTGGATACGCATGGCCAGGGTTGGCCCCATCTTGCCACCCGCGCCCAGAATCAGAAAGTCTCCTTCCAGCGCCCCTACGGCAGCAATGTCGGCCGCGCTCGGGCGGGCGAGAAATTCTTCAAGTTCGGCTTCACTCCGAAAACCTTCCATATGCGCTAGCGTATCCTAGCAGCCGTACTCAAAGCTGGAGTTTGCAATTTGCTCGGGAGGATGAATCTCGACTGTCGGCCCTCGCCACATCCTGGTCAGCGTTCTTACGGGCACAAGCCCCATCGACCGGGCAAGCTTTCTGGCCACAGGATTGTCAGCCAGCAGATCCCAATAAAGCGAAGCCTCAGCCGGAACCCGATCGAGTAATCGGCGCGCTTCCTCTTCATCGGGCGCAAAAAAGGGCCCACAGTGATTCGCCCGCCAACCAGGCCGTACGTACAACTGTGAATCGCCTTCACACCAAACCGCTCCATCCCGGGCCAACAGTGCATGCAAGGGCTTCCGGTATTCGATGCCGCTGTCGGATTCCAGACTGTCAAGTGGAACTCCCTCCCGCGCCCATCGCTCCAATTGCCGCGAGCCGGTGAAGCCATAGGCCTTGTAAACAGGCTCGCCCATGGGCGTCGCATCCAGGCCAATACTCTTGATGCCAGCCCGATCCAACTCCCCAAGCAAGTGATCGAGCAGCCTTCGCGCCATACCTTGCCCCCGAAAGGCAGGCAGCGTCAGCACCATCCCGATCCAGGCCCAGCCCTCCGGGTCCAGGTAGGCCGTGATGGTCGATGCCAGTTGCCCTTCGCACTCGATTCCCCAAGCCAAGTCCGGATTCAGCTCAAGCAGTCTGGCCCAATCTTTTTCCGTTTGGTTCCATCCCGCTGCAACGCTTATCGGCAACATCGCGTCCATCGGAAACAGACGCAGCAATCGCGGTGTCAAAATACTCACAGGCACATTATGCGCCAACTTACCACCACCTTAACGATCCTCCTCATCCTGCAACAGAGCTACGCAGCAGAGTTAGCCGTTCGCAAAGTAATTCTCTATAAACACGGCATCGGTTACTTTGAACGGGCTGGCGAAATCCCCGCCGGTGAATCGGCCCGGCTCGACTTCAAGGCCGGTGATATGAATGACGTTCTCAAATCGCTCACCATCATCGATCAGAGCGGCAATTCCGTCGCCGGTGTCCGCTACGATTCCAGTCTCCCGCTCAGCTCCAAACTCGCCGAATTCCCCTTCCGACTCGGCGACAAGTCTCCCCTGGCAGACTTTCTCGATCAGCTAAAAGGCGCTCGCATCACGCTCAAGCTGGGGCAGGGAACTGCCGCCGGTCAAATCGTCGGCGCCCGTGTGGCCCCCAGTTCCGAACGTGCTCAAACCACCACGGAACTTCTCAGCCTGCTCACCGATGACGGCGACATCGTTACGCACGACCTCACGGCCGTCACGTCCATGCGTCTGGCCGATGCCTCGCTGCAACTCCAGCTCTCGGAATATCTCCGTAGCCTGAATGTCAGCCGCAGCCGCGACCAGAAGAGCGTCTATATCGATTCCGCCCGCGACGCGGCCCGCAAGCTCGGCGTCGCCTACGCCATCCCCATGCCCATGTGGAAGTCCAGCTACCGGCTCGTGCTCGATGCCGGCACCAACAAGAAGCCAATGCTCGAAGGCTGGGCGATTATCGACAACACCACCAACGAAGATTGGACTCGCGTCGATCTCAGCGTCATTTCCGGCCGCCCCATCAGCTTTATCTCCAAGCTCTACGAGCCCAAGTACATCGCCCGGGCCACGGCTGAACTTGCGGAGGAATCGCCGCTTGCTCCCCAGGTTTATCGTGCCGGGATGGCTCCCTCGCCACTTCCAGACGGTTTCGGTGCCGGCAGGGGAGGGGCCGGTGGTGTTGTTGGCGGCCTTAGGAGCTCCCAGATGCCCAAGGCGATGGCGGAAGTGGCTGTTGCTGCGAGTCCCTCAACTCTGAGTGTCGAAACCCAAACCCGCGAAGCCGGCGAACTCTTTGAATACCGTTTCGCCCAGCCTGTAACCGTCAAGCGCAATGAATCCGCCATGCTGCCTTTTGTGCAGCAGGAAATTAACGCCCGCAAGTTGCTGATCTACACGTTCTCTTCCCGCAGCGAGAACCCGTTCAACTCCGTGGAACTGACGAACTCAACGGGTAAGACCCTCGACGGGGGCCCCTTAAGTGTCTACGATGGCGGCGTCTATGCCGGTGAGGCCCTCGTCAACACTTTCAAGGCTGACGACAAGCGCCTGCTCAGCTACGCGAGCGACCTCGGAACCCGCGTAGTGGAAGACTCATCAGAAAGTGAAACCGTCCGCCGCACCCTCAAGGCCGCCAACGGCATCGTTTCGCAAACTTTCACGGCTGAAAACAGCGCCGTCTATAAAATCACCAACGTTGACAAAAAGGCCAAGACGCTGATGATTGAGCACCCCATCCGCACCGACTACAAACTCATCGACGCCAAGCCCTCCGAGCAAACCGCGACTCACTACCGCTTTGAAGTCCGCCTCACCGGCGAGCCATCCCAAACCTTCACGGTAAAGGAAGAGCGCACGATCTTCGAGCAGTATCAATTGAGCAACTTTGGCGATGCCGAGATCCGGCTTTGGATCGCCACTAATCGTCTCTCCGCCGAGGCCCGCAAAGTCCTCACCGAGATTGCAGCGCTACGCCGCCAGGTGGCCGAAAGCAACAACCTGATCCGCAACCTGAATCAGCAAGTGAGCGAACTCGCCAAAGATCAGGAACGCGTGCGCCAGAACCTGAGTACCCTTCGCAACGTGAGCGGACAGCAGGAACGCATCCAGCGTTACGCCACCGAACTCTCCGACATCGATGGAAAGATCGTCGCCCAGCGCGACCAGATTGCAGCCGAGACCAAAAAGCGGGACACGCTCAACCAGCAGCTAGCCCAGCGGGCCGAAGACGCAAAGTTCTAAACTGTCTCTGGCGACGGATGCACGTAGGGTGCCCGGTACGGACGTCGCAAGAGCGCCGTGGCTTCCGCATCATTCAGTACAATCCGCCGCGCCGGATCATAACGCAGCGTCCGCCCCAGTTGCATGGCGAGGTTGGCGAGTATGCAACTCGCCGTCGAAATATGGCCTTGCTCAATGTCCGCAACCGGTCGTGACTTCTTGTCTATCGCGGCCAGCAGATCACGCATATGCCCCCGGATGGCCGGTGCCACATGGCGCTCCAGATCCTGCTCGGTCCGGTCTTCCGGATACTGCTCAAACTCGAAGGTGACGTCCTTATGGACTGCCTCTTCCCCTTTGGCTAGCGGTATGTAGTCGTAGCTGTTGACGCCTGCCTTGAGCGTCCCCTTATCGCCATAGAACGTGGCACCCCAGGGGTACTTGGGGTCCGGCGGCGCGCCCCACGAGCGATGAATCCAGTGCACCTTCACGTTGCCAAAATCAAAGCTGGCTTCCTGCGTGTCGGGGATATTCGCCTTCGAGGCTTTGTCGATCAGAATGCCTCCCGAGGAAGAAACGGCCCCCGGCCAACCGAGGTTCATCATCCAGCGCACCATGTCCAGCATGTGCACGCACATATCGCCCATGATGCCGTTGCCGTATTCGGTGAAGGCCCGCCAGCGCCGCGGATGCACCAGCGGATTGTAAGGCCGCATCGGCGCGGGGCCCGTCCACATTTCATAATCGAGATTCGGCGGCGGCGCGCTATCCGGCGGATTCTCTTTTGCCCGCATATGGTAGTAGCAATAGATCTCCACCAGTCCGATATGGCCCAGCTTCCCGGTATCCAGATACCGCTCCTTGGCTTCCATCAGGTGCGGTGTCGAGCGCCGCTGCGTTCCAATCTGCACCACGCGGTTATACTTTCTCGCGGCAGCCAGCATGGCTTCGCCCTCCACCACATCAACGGAGATCGGCTTCTGCACATACATATCGATTCCGGCCTTCGCCGCCTCAATCATCGGCAGCGCGTGCCAGTGATCGGGTGTTGCGATCTCCACCAGGTCCAGGTCTTTCTCGGCCAGCATCTGGCGATAGTCGGTAAAGACACGCGGACGCTTCTTCGAGGCCTGCCGCGAAGCAATCAAATCCGCCGCCTTGTCGAGCATCACCTTGTCTACGTCACAAATCGAGACGATCTCTACCGGCGCAACCTGTACCAGCCGCAAAATGTCGGACTTCCCGTACCAGCCCGAGCCAATCATGCCCACGCGGCGCTTCTTCTGGACATCGAAACTTTGGGCGGAAAGGTTGTAGGCCAGCGATGCGGCCGAAGTGGAAAGAAAGGATCTACGGAGCATAAGCGTTACCGCTTCAAAGTATATGTTCTTTCGCCCGCAAACCTGTCGCCAGGGCCGTCAACCCCCGGGCCAGGCCCCCGCGCGGACCGGACTTGCCAAACTTGCCAGCCGCATCGAGCGTCGCGTAACCATGCAGGAAGGACCACACCGCCACCGCCGCGGCGGTGTCATCTTCTACAACCTCCAGCAGCAGTTTCCACACCGCCTTCGCTTCCGGGCTCTCATCCCCCGCGCTGGGCACGCCAGCCACCAGATGATAAAGGGCCGGATTCTCTCTCGCAAACTCAAGATAGGCATTCGCCAGGGGCTTCAGCTTGCCCCGCACTCCCGCCCGCGAAAGCCGGTTCCAGAGCGTCTGTGTCGCCAGCCGGCCCAGCGCAGCCTCCAGCGCCGCCCGGTCCGGGAAGTGGTGATAGAGGCTCGACGCCTGCACTCCCAGCAATTGCCCCAAGCGCCGCATCGAAAGTGCCGCCCAACCCTCCTGCTCCACCAGCTCAATCGCCGCCTTCAGGATGGCTTCCTGTGTTGTTTTTGCGGGGAACGGCATAGCTAACAGTGTACAGCTTGACGCATTTCATCCGAAAACATACACTGTTCTGTATGAAGACGAACGGTGTACATATTGGCTGGTGGCTCCGCGCCGAGGCACTCCTTGAATTGGGCCTCCTGCTTTGGGTCTTCGCCCAGCTCGGCGGCAGTTGGTGGGGCTTCGCGGCGCTCTTTCTGCTCCCCGATCTCACCATGCTCGGTTATCTGAAGGGTCCGCGCTGGGGGGCCTGGGCTTACAACTTCTCCCACACCCACGTTGTTGCGGGCGGGCTCGCTCTGGCGCTTTGGCTAGCAGCACCGCCTGAATTCAACCCGCTCTGGCTGGTTTGGCCCGCCCACATCGCCTTTGACCGGGTCTTCGGCTACGGTCTCAAGAAGGAAACCGGATTTGGCCACACACATCTATCAATTTGAGACGTGCGAGTTTTGCACATTTCCACCCCGTAACTTCATCCATTAAAGTAGTCAATAGGTTGCCGTATGCGAAAACTGATCCAAAAACTGATGCCCGCCGCGCTCGGCGCTTTGTTTGCCATGCAAGGAGTACCCGCCATGTCCGCAGATTTTCCTGACCCGCTTGTCGATACGCCGCTCGCCGCCAGTCCCGGCAAGGCAACTGCCGTGCTCGCCGGCGGCTGCTTCTGGTGCACCGAGGCCGTCTTTGAAATCATGGAAGGCGTTGAAGACGTCGTCTCCGGCTACTCCGGTGGCACCAAGGAAACTGCCAGGTACGATGTTGTATCCACCGGTCGCACCGCCCACGCCGAAGCCATCCTCATCACCTACGACCCTTCAAAGGTCAGCTACGGCCAGTTGCTCAAGATCTTCTTCGCCGTCGCCCACGACCCCACCACGCTCAACCGTCAGGGCAACGATGTCGGCCCGCAGTACCGCAGCCACATCTTCTATGTCAGTGAAGAGCAGAAGAAAATCACCGAAGCCTACATCAAGCAGCTTGATGAAGCCAAGGTCTTCAAGAAGCCCATCGTGACCCAAGTCTCGGCAATGGATAAGTTCTACCTCGCCGAGGGCTATCACCAGAATTATTCGGTCAACAACAAAACGCCCTACGTTGTGGCCGTCAGCGACCCCAAAGTGGAAAAGCTGAAGAAGCAGTTCCCCGGCTGCGTCAGGAAGAAGAAATAGATGAAACACACCAAGCGCAGGACTTTTATGCTCACTCTGACCGCCGTTGGCCTCAATGCCGCACCCGCAAAAGTGAAGATCATGGATTTTGACGACTCGGGCAAGCCCAAGGGCTTGATCGAAGTCGAAAAGGTCGTAAAGCCCGAGGCTGAGTGGAAGAAAATTCTCTCTCCCATCGAGTTTGAAGTCGCCCGCAAGCACGGTACGGAGCGCGCCTTCTCGGGTCCGCTGAACAAGAACTACGCCGACGGCATTTACCGCTGCATTTGCTGCGGAACAGCTTTGTTTGACTCCAAAACCAAATTCGATTCCGGTACCGGCTGGCCGAGTTTCTGGGCTCCCATCGCCAAAGAAAACGTCAAGAACGTGAGCGACAACTCCTTCGGCATGGTGCGCACTGAAAACACCTGTGCCCGCTGCGATGCCCACCTTGGACACGTTTTTGAAGATGGCCCCAAACCCACCGGTCTGCGCTTCTGCATGAATTCGGCTTCGCTCAAGTTCGTGCCCCGCGCCAAGGCTTAAGGCAGCGGCTCCAGCCAGCGGTCACACGCCAGACAAACCAGCATGCAGGGCCGGATGCCAGCCATCCGGCCTTCGTATTTCCGCGATGGGTTCGTCGTGTTGACATGTACAAATCGGTAGCCGCGATCACGCTCCAGCAGTAGCGCCTGTATCGGATACTCAAGCTGAAAGTAGTTGATGTCGAAGGCAATCTCCCGGCACGGGGACGCCCGCAAGCCGGCCATCACTTCTTCGTATTGCGGCCTTACTTTCCACGGCCGCATGTCGCTGTAATAGAGATCTTCCCGTGTCTGGGTGAACATGTTCTCCGGCCCTCGCAATGGCCGCACCCAATTCTGGAGCAATGGCAACCGCGTGCCGTTCAGTAGAAAAAGACACAGGGCTACTTGGGCTAACCAGTGCAGCCGGCCTGCGGCCACCGCCGCTACCGACACTGCCAGCACGTAAAGCGGCAGCCACATCCGCAGCATGAAGGGTTGCCACTTCAGGTAAAAGCTAAAGGCCAGAATCGAGATCGCGATGGCCGCCAGAATTCTCACCTCCATCGACCGCGGCCGCCTTACGCAGTACAAGCCCGCCACCAATATCAGCGCAAAGTGCCAGCGATTGTTTCCGTCCGTTTCATGATTCGCGCTTCGCGGCGCAGCGTACTCGGTAAACGGCCAGGTCGTCGCGGCATCATTGGCGTTGAGACCCATCCACCGGTGCAAGCTGAGCCCCGCCTCGTATACCCTTTGGTTCCAGCTCTCCGGACGCGATCCAACTTGCTCAGTAAAATGCCGCACCAGATTCGACGCCAGCGGTTGCCACCCCAAATAGTCATTCCGCCAGCGATACTTTCCGTCAGCGTTTGCCGAATCAAAGCCCAACGGCGAACCGCTCAAATCGATATTGCGCCAGAAGAACGGGCCATTGATCAGCAGCACCAGGAGCGCCGCATGAGGAATCGCGCGCGGCCACAACAGCAGAAGCAGCGGACCGGCAAAGAGAAAAGCCGTCCCCTTGGTCAAACACGCCAACGCACAAGCCAGCCCCGCATGCCAGGGCTTGCGCACGAGCGCAAAATACACCATGCTCAGCAGCAACAAACTCAGCAATGCTTCGTTCTTGACGCCGCTTGCTTGCAGGATGCCATTGGGCAGCGTTGCCGCAAAGAAGGCCGCCAATGCCTGCTGCAGCTTTGAGCCACCCAATGCCTTGGCAACCACGCTTGCCGCGACCACATAGCCACCCGTCGCCAGCCACGCCACCATGTTGGCCAAACGGTCCCCACCCGTGAGTAGTTGCAGGTGCATCACCACATACTCATTGAGCGGCTGCAACATGATCTGGTTCAGGTAGGGCGTGGCGAAAAACTCGACACTCCCCTGCTGAATCCAGTAAATGATGCGCGGCATGTGATACGCCATCGCATCAGAAGAATTCGGAGGGCTGATTAACGCCGTCAAACCCTCTACGGCCCAAAGTCCCGCCGCCCCTGCTGCCAGCACTGCCGTGGGCCAGTGCCACGCAAGCGTCGGCGCAATCCATCCCCGCCACCAAAGCGCCCCAATGGCGAGCGTAGTGATCAGCGCGCTAAGAAATGAAATCGCGTGAAAGGCACTGAATAACTCGGTCGCAACCGCAAGGATTGCCACCGTAGCCAGACTCAGCTCAAGCAGGCGTTCCCGGAACATGGCCCGAGCCGCTTAGCTGCGTTTCTTCTCGTAATCCTCAAAGCGCTGCTTGAATTCATCCCAGCCCGCCCGGCCCATTAGCGCATAGGTGAACTTCTTGCCCAACTCCACGCCTTCCTGATCAAATGCATCGATGTTGAGCAACTCACCCATGAAGGCCGTCTCAAATTCCATCAACTGGAAGAAGGCACCCAGATGTTCTTCGTCGACGCGTTCCAACGTAAAGGTGCAATTCGGGCGGCCGTTCGTCGCCAGTGCCGCTTCCGTCGCCCGACGCTCGGCATCAAGCAACTTACCCATGGATTGCCCGCCCAGATAGTCGAAGCCATCGAGACCCAACTTCGTCTTCGGCACCTTCAGACTCTTCTTCGGCTTCTCCACCACCCAGAAGCGGAAGACCTTGTCATTCGGGCCTTCCATGTAAAGCTGCACCTGCGAATGCTGGTCCGTTGTGCCCAGCGCCGCCACTGGCGTCTGGCCCACATTCACCAAGGCGCCCGTTCGGTCCTTGGCCTTGCCCAGTGACTCGGCCCAAAGCTGCCGAAACCAGAAGGCACCGCCCCACAAGAAATTGGAATACGGGAAAGCCACCTGAATCGACTTGTTCTTCTTCGTCCAAACCAGCCAGTGGTGCAGCGCCGAAGACAAGGCAATGTTTGTATCGAGGTCTGAACTCCAGCTTGCTTCCGTCATCGCTGCCGCACCGCGGCAAAGCTTCTTGATATTAGCCCCGATCAATGCCGCCGGCACCAATCCCACCGCCGAAAGCACGCTGAAACGCCCGCCGACATTTTCCGGAATGTGGAAGGTCGCATAATTTTCGCGCGTCGCCAACACCTTCAAATCGCCCCGGCCTTCGCTCGTCACCGCAATAATCCGCCCCGCCGCCTTCTTGCCCAGTGCCGTCGTCAGCCACTCCCGCACAATCAGAAAGCTGCTCATCGTTTCGGCGGTTGACCCCGACTTGGCAATCACCACCACCACCGTCTTTTTCGGGGTCATGCTGGCCAGCGCGTTGTTCAGAAAATCCGGATCCACGTTGTCGAGAATGACCAGTCGCGGATGCTTTGTCGAGTGCGTGCCTTGCACCGGATGCGGTCCGCGCAACGCACAATCCACTGCCCAGCAACCCAGCGCACTGCCGCCAATGCCGACCACGCATACCGTGTCGTAGCTGCCTTCCAACTTCTTGGCCAACGCTTCAATCTCGCGCACCAGGCCCTTATCCGCTGGCAAATCCGGGAAGCCATACTTGCCTGCTTCCCACGACTGGCGGAAGCCGCTCAGCGCGCCCAGGGCCGCAGACTGCGCACTGGCAATCTCCGTGCTGGTCAAGCCATGCTCTTCGCCTACCATTGAGGCAAGCAGATTTCTCGGGTCAAAGCTGATCGACATGGATGTATCTCCTAAGGTTTCTGGAAAGCTGCCAGTTTCCGGGCAATAAACGTCGTATCCATATTACCCGCGGCAAAGTCAGGGTCGTTCAGGATCTTCTTTTGCAGCGGAATCGAGGTGAAGATTCCCTCAATTACGAACATGTCCAGGGCTCGCTTCATCCGGGCTATGGCTTCTGCCCGGTCCGTGCCGTGCACAATCAGCTTGGCCACCAGCGAATCATAATAAGGCGGAATCACGCTGTCCGTATAAACAGCCGTATCCACGCGAACCCCGATTCCACCAGGCAAATTGAGTCCCGTAATCTTCCCGGGGCAGGGCGCAAAGGTGTCGGGATGCTCGGCGTTGATGCGGCACTCAATCGCATGACCCCGCAACTGAATCGGGCCTCCCAGAATGTCGGGCAGCTTCTCCCCGGCGGCAACGCGAATTTGCGCCTTGACCAGATCCACACCGGTAATCATTTCCGTCACCGGATGTTCCACCTGAATCCGCGCGTTTACTTCAATGAAGTACAGCTTGCCGGTTTCATCCATCAGGAACTCCACTGTTCCCGCGTTCTGGTAGCCAATCGCCTTCAGTGCCGTTTTGAGCGCGGCCACCGTATCGGCACGCAACTCCGGAGTCATCGCGGGCGACGGTGCTTCTTCAATCAGCTTCTGATGCCGGCGTTGGATCGAGCACTCGCGCTCCCCCAGCACTTCCACATTCCCGTGTTCATCGGCCAGCACCTGGAACTCAATATGCCGTGGAGCGCCAATGTACTTCTCCAGATAAATATCGGGAACACTAAAGGCCGCGCCCGCCTCATTCTGCGCCTGCGTCAACAGGTGTGGCAGTTCTTCCGCATTGTTGACCACGCGCATGCCCCGGCCACCACCGCCCGCTGCCGCCTTCAAGATCACGGGGTAGCCAATTTGCTCGGCAAACTCTAGCGCTTCTTCCGCACTTTTGAGCGCTTCCTGCGAACCCGGCAGCACCGGCACGCCCGCTTGCTGCATCACTTGCCGCGCCTTCTGCTTCAGGCCCATCATGCGCGTTACATCCGGCGGTGGTCCAATGAACTTGATGCCGCTCAGCTTGCAGACTTCCGCAAATCGGTCGTTTTCGCTCAGGAAGCCGTAGCCGGGATGGATGGCCTGGGAATTCGTAATCTCGGCCGCGCTAATCACACTGGGGATATCGAGATAACTGCGGGCGCTCTTGGCCGGGCCAATGCAAACAGCTTCGTCGGCAAAGCGCACATGCAGGCTGTGGCGGTCGGCCTCGGAGTAAACCGCTACCGTCTTGATCCCTAAATCTTTAGCGGCGCAGATCACCCGCAGGGCAATCTCTCCGCGGTTGGCAATCAGGATTTTTTGAAACATGGCTGACTATTGCGGGCGGATCGTGAACAGCGCTTCGCCGTACTCCACCGGCTTGCCGTTCTCCACCAGACACGCTACCACCGTGCCCGACACTTCAGCTTCAATTTCGTTCATCAGCTTCATCGATTCGATGATGCACACCGTTGTCTTGGCTGTGACCGTATCGCCCGGTTTGACGAATGATGCTGCGTCCGGAGATGGGGAGCCGTAAAAAGTGCCGACAATCGGCGACTTGATTGTGATCAGATTCTCCGCGGCCGGAGGTGCGGCAACTGCTGCCGGAACTGTGGCCGCTACCGGAGGCGCCGCAACTGCGGCGGCAGGCAGAACCACTTCCCGTTGGAGGCCGGCGCGCTGGATGCGTACGCGGTGTTCGCCGCGCTGCACCTCAAGCTCCGCCACGCCGCTTTCGTGCGCGAGTTGGATCAGTTCTTTTATCTCTTCAATAGTCATTACGGGTTCTAACCTAGTATCGTCCAAGCCTTTGGACTTTGCGTGAGTGTCTCGACTCCGGTCGCGGTCACGAGTACTGTGTCTTCGATGCGCACACCACCAAAACCTTCTACGTAAACACCAGGTTCGATCGTGATGGCCATGCCGGCTACCAGTGGAGTCTTGTCGTTCCGGCCGAGCCGCGGTGCCTCGTGAATTTCAAGGCCAAGGCCGTGACCGGTGGAATGGATGAAAAATTTGTCGAGCCCATGCTTGCGTAGCACCTTGACTGCCGCGGCATGCACCTGTCCCGCCAGCCGTCCGGGCTTCACGGCGTCAATTGCCGCCAGATGTGCCTCAAGCACCGCTTCGTAAATGTCCCTGGCCCGCTGGGGCACGTCGCCGACGCCAAAGGTGCGCGTCATGTCCGACATATAACCATTCCGGCAGGCACCCATGTCAATCAGCAGGTAACCGCCCCGCTCAATCGGTACCGGGCGCGGCTGCGCGTGCGGCAAGGCCGAATGTGCTCCCCCGGCCACAATCGTGTCGAAGGCCGGTCCGCTCGCCCCGAGTTTCCGCATCTGGTATTCGATCTCCGCTGCCAGATCAGATTCTTTCATCCCCACCCGAAACCGCTTCAAGCCTCGGGCAAGCGCATCCGAGTTCAACTTGACGCTAGCCCGGATCCTGGCAATCTCTTCCGCCGATTTCACGTAGCGCGGGGTCTCGATATCCTTGCCGAGCGGAACCAGTTTGCCGAACTCCGCCAGTCCGGAATAAAACAGGTGGGGAATACGGGTGTCTTCAATGCCAATCCGGCGAGCCTTCCGGCGTCGCAACAATTGCCCTGCTGCCTTCAACAAAGAACCGGTTGCGATCTTCACCGGGTAGCTGGATTCCTGCTGCGCTTGCAAAGTGTAGCGGGGGTCAGTGAACAAGGTAGCCCCTTTGGCATCCACAACCAGGAGGCAATTGGATCCAGAAAATCCGGAATAGTAGCGAATGTTTACCTTGGTGGTAATAACAATCGCATCCAGTTTCTGGGACTGAAGGAGCGCGGTGAGTACCAAAATCGGATTGTAACACTGGGAAAGAACCGCTATCCTTTCAGGTAAACATCTGAGATGATCAAAAGCCTCGCGCCATGGGTCGCACTCCTCCTATCGGCGTCCTGCTCCCGCCAGCCAGAAAAAAACCAGGTCGCTGCAACATTTCACGTTGAGGAGTTGCCCGCCGACCACAAAGTGGATCTCAGCCAGCGTAAGGTTTTTCCTTTTTCGATTGTGCCCGGCGGGACAGTCAATGCGGGCGAAGTAAAAGCAAAAGTAGCAGCCGATCCGATAGTCAGACAGCACTATGCAAATCTCAACCTGGGGCAGTTAAAGCCCTTCCGGCTGAGCCAGCCAGCCAGCGCTTACGTGTCCTACCGCATCGGCAACCGCGTCTTCTGGACCACTCGCCGGATGTATCTGAAGCCCGGTGAACTGCTCCTGAGCGACGGTGCGAACCTGCTTCGTGGCCGCTGTGGAAATCGGATCTCAACCGTCCCCCAGCACCCGATCCTGCCCGGCGCCGAACCTACCGAAGCCACCTTCGATCAGCCCAGCTACGACGTCCCCGTCTTCCAGGCTCTATCTGAGGATGCTCTCCGCCAACTGGGTGACAGCCCACTTTTTAAATTGCCCGGCAATCTGCCGCCTCCCTCGCTCACCGATGCTGCCGCCTTGCCCGCGGGGTCCTTCGCCGTCGCTCCGCCGCTTGGCTTGATTGGCGGAGATTTTCCCGGTGCCTGGAGTGAGCCGCGCGATCCGGGCGGCGAAATCCGCATTCAAGATTCGGCGCTCTTTCCCATTTGGAGCAATCCCCCAAACCTTGAGGTCCCCGGCCTTGTTGTCAATCCCTGGCTGCCCCTTCAGCCACCGGGAAGTGCCCTGAACTTGCAGACTTTCGATTACACCCCCATCGGCTTCAACACACCCATCCTGATCGCCTTCGGCATTCCTCTCTTGCCCGGAAATCCCGGCGGCCCGGATCCCCTTCACCCGCCCGGCTATCTGGTTCCCGACTTTCCGATCGGCGACGGTACCCACCCCTTCGTCTTCACTCCGCCGGGAGTTCCCGGAGAAGTGAACCCGCCGGGAGAATCGAATCCGCCTCCCCCTCCAGTTCAGCCGGCAATAGAAAAACCGCCAGAGCTTGAGCCGATCCCCGAGCCGAATAGCTGGTGGTTGGCCGCCCTGGCGGTTCTGCTCTTACTGAATCCTAGAGTGCGGCTTTGGCTGCGGCCAGCGCCGTGTCGTAGTTCGGGTGTTCGGAAACCTCGCTGACATACTCAACGTGCTGGAGAACGTTGCTCTTGTCCACCACAAAGATTGCCCGGCTTTCGATGCGCAGCGGCTCGATCAGCGTTCCGTAATTCAGGCCAAAACTGGCTGACTTGTGGTCGCTCAGCATCTTCACCTTGTCGACGCCAAACGCGCCGCACCAACGGCTCTGCGCAAAGGGCAGATCCATCGAAACGGTGATGATTTCCACTCCCTCAAGCTTGGCGAGTTCATCATTAAAGCGCTTCGTCTGCGCATCGCAAACGGGAGTGTCGAGGCTGGGCACGACGCTGAAGATGCGTACCGTTCCGCCATCACCCAATGTGACCGGCTTCAGGTCGGAGCCGATGAGTTCAAATTCCGGGGCCTTGTCGCCAGCCTTGAGTTCAGGGCCAGCCAGGGCAAGAGGATTCCCCATGAGAGTAGTTATACGCGTAGACATGCGCCCAGTTTAGCAACCGGCCTCAAGGATTCACGAGCATGAAGGTCAGCCGCTTCTCCGACAGATCCACCTTCACGAGCGCCACCCGTACCTGATCGCCAATGGCAAAAGTCCGTTTGGAGCGCTGCCCGACGATCCGCCGCGCGTTTTCCTGATACATGTAGTGGTCCTTCGGCAAGCTGTCGATGGGAATCAGCCCCTCAATAAACAGCTCTTCCAGTTCCACAAAGCAGCCATATTTCGTCGTCGAGATAATCAGCGCATTGAATTCATCACCCACTCGCTCGGTCATGAAGCGCATCTTCTTCCACTCCACCAGTTCGCGTTCCGCCTCCGCTGCCCGCCGCTCCGTGAAGCTCGTATCGTTACCCAGATCCTTGAGCGCTTCCTCCTCGTAACGCATCCCGGCCAGGATCCGGTGCACCACCAGATCCGGATACCGGCGAATCGGCGAAGTGAAGTGGGTGTAAGCCGCCGAGGCCAGCGCAAAATGTCCTTCGTTGCTGTGGGAGTAACGCGCCTGCTTGAGCGAGCGCAGCATCAGAAAGCTGAGGATTCGCTCTTCCGGCTTTCCTTCAATCCGGGCCACCAGCTTCTGGTAATGTTTGGAACTGACCGTTGCCGCGGGGTTCGCAATCACAATGTCCTTGCGCAGCTTGCGGCCATCCCGCGTGCTCTTGATGTTGGCGAACTTCTTCACCGCCACTCCCCCCAGCCCCAGCGATACACCAAAGCGGGAAGCAGCCTCTTCAAACTCCGCAACACGCTTGGCATCCGGTATTTCATGAATCCGGTAAAGGCTGTGCACGCCCGCATCTTCCAGGTGGGTCGCCACCGCTTCATTGGCAATCAGCATCAGCTCTTCAATCAAGCGGTGAGCAATATTGCGGGGGCTGCGCGAAACCCCCACCATTTCTCCAAACTGGTCAAACTCGATAATCGGCTCAGGCAGATCGAAATCAATCGATCCGCGCTTGGTCCGCATCCGGTTCAGCACCAGCGCCAACTCCTTCATCAACTCAAAGCGATGCACCAGCGGCGCATAGCGCTTCCGCAATTCGGCCTGCTCGGCGGGCGTGCCTTCCAGCAGCTTGTAGACGTTGGTATAGGTCATCCGCTCACGGCTGCGAATCACCCCCCGGCAAAACTCCTGGCTGAGAATCTGGCCCTGATGATCCAGCTCCAGCAGCGCGCTCATCACCAGCCGCTCTTCATTCGGCCGCAAGCTGCAAATGTCAGTGGAAAGCTCAACCGGCAACATCGGTACTGCCCGGTCCGGAAAATAGACGCTCGTGCCGCGCATCATGGCTTCCTGGTCAATCGCCGACCCGGGCCGCACATACCAGCTCACATCGGCAATGTGTACCTGCAACTGATAATGGCCGTTGTCGAGCTTTTCCACCCACACGGCATCATCGAAGTCCCGCGCTGTTTCGCCGTCGATCGTGACGATGTCGAAGTCGCGGAAGTCGCGGCGGCCTTCCCATTCCTTCTCACCGATCTCTCTACGAACACTGCGCGCTTCCTCCAGGACCGCCGCCGGAAACTGGTGCGGCAGGTGGTGCTTGCGGATCATGATCTCGACATCGACGCCAAAGTCATCCTCAAAGCCCAGCAACTCAATCACCCGCCCGACGCCATTGGTCTCGTCGTCCGGGAATTCGAGCAGCTCGACGTTGACCATCATCCCGTTCAGGTCCGCTACTTCCTTAACCTGGATCTCCTGCTGCCCCACCCGGTCGGCACTCCCTCCCGGCGGCGGAATCTCCATGCCCTCCGGGATCTGGATCCACTGCCGGACCTTCTGGTCATACGGGATCACAAAGGCGCCCCGCTTGGTCAGCCGGAACTCCCCGACCAGATGCTGATTGGCCCGCTGCAAGACCCGGACAATTTCCCCGTTCACCCGGCCGTCATGCCCGATCCGCCCCAGCCGAACCAGCACCCGGTCGCCGTGCATGGCCTTCTGGGCTGAATCCTGGTTGATGAAGACATCGCCTTCGATGCCCTCCGGCTTCTGGTCGAGGATGACGAAGCCAAAGCCGTCGCGGTGCATGCGCAGCGTGCCCGCGCTGAATTCCCGCGCCTTCGATGCCAACTGAAAGGTCCGGTTGCGAAGCTCGATCAGCAGGCCTTTGCGGCTCAGCCTTTCCACGCTGCGCTCTACTTCTTCGCGCCGCACTCCCTTGTTGCCCAACTCCCGCGTCAGTGTCTTCAAGGTTGCCCGCCCGTGCGGCAGCCGGCCCATGTGTGCGAGCAGCGCTTCGTCTTTCACTTCTTTATTGTCAGATAGAATCAGCGCATGATTACCCGCCGGGCCATGCTGCCGCTTCTGGCCAGTCCTTTGCTCGCCCAAACAAGAAAACCGAATGTTGTTTTTATCCTCACCGACGATCAGGGCTACGGAGATCTTTCCCTCTACGGCAATACCGAACTGAAAACTCCCAACCTGGATCGCATCGCCCAGCAGGGGGCGCAGTTCACGCGTTTCTGTAGCTCTCCGGTTTGTTCCCCTACCCGGGCGAGCTTGCTGACCGGCCGCTACAACTATCGCACCGGGGTTGTCGATACCTACCTCGGGCGCAGCATGATGCGTACCAGTGAATCAACCATCGCCGAGTTGCTCCGGCCGGCTGGTTACCGCACGGGTATTTTCGGCAAATGGCATCTCGGGGACAACTATCCGCTCCGCGCCATCGACCAGGGTTTTGATGACTCCGTCCTGCATCACGGCGGCGGGCTGACTCAGCCGGGCGACATTCCGGAAGCTCTGAGCGGCGTGAAGCCTTCTTACTTTGATCCCATGCTGGTGCGCAATGGCCAGTGGGAGCAACAAAAGGGCTACTGCACGGACATCTATTTCCGCGAGGCGATTCGCTTCATCGACGAAAACCGTGAGCGCCCCTTCTTCTGCTATCTGCCCACCAATGCCCCCCACACGCCGCTGCAAATTGGCGAGGAGTGGGTGGCCCCCTTCCGCAAGCCCGGCATCGACGAAACCACGGCCAAAATTTACGGCATGATCGCCAACATTGACCACAATGTCGCCAAGCTCATGGCGCACCTGAAGCAGCGCAATCTCGAAGACAACACAATTTTGATCTTCATGTCCGACAACGGTCCCCAACAGATTCGCTACAACGCTGGCCTGAGAGGGCTGAAGGGCACTACTTATGAGGGCGGTATTCGCGTCCCCTTCTTTGTCCGCTGGCCCGGCAAAGTTGAGGCGGGCCTCAAGGTGGACCGGCTGGCCGCTCACATCGACTTCACTCCCACCGTGTTGGATGCCTGCGGTGCGGCCACTCCTGCCAATCTTGATGGTCGCAGCCTGCTGCCCCTGCTCACGGATTCCAAGGCCAAAGAAACCTGGAGCGACCGGACGGTCTACCTCCAGTGGCACCGCGGCGATGCGCCCCGGCCTTATGAGAACAGTGCCGTCATAACGCAGCGCTGGAAGCTGGTGAACGGCAAAGAACTCTATGACCTGGCCGCCGATCCGGCCGAAAGCAAAGACCTTGCCGCAACGGAAGCCAATACGGTCCGGCAATTGCGGCTTTCCTACGATGCCTGGTTCCAGGACGTGGGCAGCCAGGGCTACGCGCCGCCCCGGATCCAGATCAACCGCAAATCCTCCACTTTGCTCACCCGGCAGGATTGGCGGGGCCCACAAGCAACCTGGGATGCTAACGGTTTGGGCCACTGGGAGGTGCAGGTGAACGAAGCCGGAAAATACGATGTAACTTTGCTTTTCGCCGCGCCGAACGCACCCGTCGAGCTGGATGCCACCTGGCTTGGCAAACATCCGATTTTGGCGGGTCAGACAAAGCTGGAGCTGAAAGGCGTCAATTTGCCCGCCGGCCCGGCCCGCTTTGAAGCCAACGTCGGTGGCAAGGGCTTGCAGTATGCCTGGATTCGCTAAAAGCCAGGCAGCCGCTGGCTCGGCTGAATCGGACGGCTCCCAATCCGTTCGCGCCAGCAGGCGATTGCCAGAGCCATCACCAGATCGTCGTGGGCATCTTTCTCAAAGGCCCCGTATTTGTAGCCATAGCCGATGCGGCGGATTTCCACGGTAAGTAACTCCTGGCGTAATTCCCGGCTTGCCTGGCAGCCTTCGGCAATCTTCAGCCGCCCCTGCTCCAGACTTGTCTCAAGCGCAGCATACATGTCGCGTTTCAATTCCTGCGTCAGCACAACGCCCTCGACGCTCATCCCGCGCAGGTGCTCGCGAATCATCTCATCGACGGCGTCGCCCACGCCCGTCTGGTCAAAGACCAGCACGGTGCGGCCCAAGGTCTCGACCTTGCGGAAGATCTCGCCGACCTCAGCCGCTACTTTGCCATACGGCGTACCCAGCTTCCATTGCTTGGCGTAGCGCACACTAATAAAACTTTCCCACTTGGTGTAGGCATCCACATAGCGGGTATTAAGCGCTCGAAGGCTTCGCTCGACAATGACCAGCGCGGAATGGTCCTGCTTGCGCCCGAGGTCGAGACCCAGAAAGTAATCGTTTTTTTGCAGTGGATTGCTCATGGATTCTCCTGGAGCCGAAGGGCTTCCACGTCGCGGCTAAAGGCTGCCTCCACCCATTCGCGTGGCAGGAAGGTGTTCTCGTTTTCGAGAAACTGGCAGAGGTATTCCTGCCGGAACCAGGACTCGCCCATCGACTTCCGTTCCCGTTCGAGAAACTCAGCGTCAAAGCGTGGGCATTCCGTGGCTGGCGTCTCGATCCGTTCCCAACCCTCGCCCCGCTCCCATTCTTCCCAGAAGAATCCCCGCGTCCCGAAGGGCGTTGACATAATGAACAGCCGTCCATCCCGCGACGCGGCCAGAAAGGGCCGCACGCTGCGGTAGAGCGAATCGGCAACCTGGCTGGCTTCGTCAATGATCAACAAACTGGTGCCGGAAAAGCCGCGGATGGTGCCATCGCGTCCGGGCAAGCCGACAATGCGGGAACCATTGGGTAACTCGACCGAGAGGGAGTTTACGCCATCGCCCCGCTTGCGAATGCCAAGCGCTGGCAGGTAGCCCACGATTTTGCGCAGCAGTTCGCCACTTTGGCGAAGCGTGGGGCTAACTACCAGCACCAGACTTTTGGGCCAGAAGTAGGCGCGGTGCAAAGCCAGAATGCTCGATACGGTGGACTTGCCCCACTGCCGGGAGCAATTGAGAATCACCTGCGGTGCCTTGCTGCGCAACACTTGGGACTGCTTGTCATCCGGGCTAATGCCGAGAAAATACCGGGCAAACGCGACCGGGTCCAGGCGGCTCGCCATTTGACGGAGTACATAAGAGGTCTCCATCAGGGCTCAATCCTGATGTTTGGATTCCCATCCAGATGTTTCTCGACGGCATTGGCAACTGCGTCTGCGGCTTCCCCATAGGGCTCCAGCGCTTTGGCAATGACGTCCAGCAAATAGCCCAACCGCACACTGCCCGTCTCGGATGTCTGGGCCGGCAGTGGCTCCAGGGGCGGCGATGCAATCAGGGCGTAAAGACGGGGTACTGTCGATCGCTTGCGAGCCATTAGAGCCCCCCTTTCGATTTTGCAGCGCGTGTTGTCTTTGGCGCAGACCAACGTTCCACCCGGGTTGCCAGCGTGTTTAATGTCTTGAGGTGATCAAGATGTTGTTTGCCCAACAACACAAATGTTTTTTCGCCCAAGCCGGAAAGATAAGCCGCGCGCAGCCGCGCCGGGCTCTCCGCATCCTTATGAAGCAGGGGCAAGCGTAAGCGCTGGTTCAGTTCCGCTTCCGCGAGGTTATGCAGCCGCCCTACCGCCCAGCGCAGTTGCATTAGAGAAATCAGGTCCCCGTCATGAATTACGTTCTGCGGCGCGACTTCCGCAAAGTGCCGCTCCAGCAGTTGTAGGTAGCAGCGGCTATCTTCCACATCGCTGACCAAAATAGGCGGCAAGGAGCGGTAACGCTCTCTTTTGCGGGTCTGGACCTCGGTTTCGCCAGGGTCCGTCAAGATTTCGGATTCCTTTTCCATGGAATCTCCTCTTCGAGCTTTGGGGGTATTGGCGAGACGGAAGCTCACACAGCAAGGAAACTTAGCAGCACCAATTCGCGAAGAAGCTTGACTTGCGGAGAATCCTATTTAGAATCAGGCGATTGTAGTGGTGCAGATTCCCGTGAATGCTAGTCTGAAGGAAATGTCCTTCGCCATAATTTGCCTGGCTGCTGCTTTGGCTCAAACAACGACCACCCCCAAGACGGCCACCGCGCCGAAGACCACCGCTGCCCCCAAAGTTGCCCCCAAGACAACCCCAGCCGCCAATACTGCCGCCTCTCCCAAGACCGCAGTCAGCCCCAAGACTGCCGTCTCGCCAAAGACCAGCATCGCTCGCAAGACGGTTGCTCCCAAGCCTCCAGCGCCCATGACGGATGAGGAAAAAACAGTCTACGCGCTGGGTTTGTCCATCTACCGATCCATCCTCTCGTTTGACCCGACACCGGCAGACATTGAGATTCTCCAGCGCGCGCTGAAAGATGCCTCCCTCAAGCAACCCGCCATTGAGATCAGCGAATGGGGACCCAAACTGCAAGGCTTGCAACAAAGCCGCCAGGCCCGTGTGGCAGAAAAAGAAAAGGAAAAGGCAGCGGCATTTCTTGCCCAGGCAGGTGCCGAACTGGGTGCTCTCAAGACCGAATCTGGAATCGTATACCGGGAGCTCGCAGCCGGCACCGGCGCTTCGCCACTTCCCAGCGATACCGTCAAGGTCCACTACCGGGGAACTCTCATCGACGGCACCGAATTTGATAGCTCTTTCAAGCGCAATGAGCCAGCCCAGTTCCCGCTGACCCAGGTGATTCCGTGTTGGACTGAGGGTGTTCAAAAAATGAAGGTCGGCGGGCGCGCCAGACTGGTCTGCCCTTCGGCGCTTGCCTATGGGGACCGCGGCCAGGGCAGTATTCCGGGCGGCGCAGCGCTGATCTTCGAGATCGAACTGCTCGAAATTACAACGCCAAAATAGTTGAAGGATTCCTCAAGCTGTCCGATACGACTCTTGGAGGAACCTGATTCTATGACCGACAAGGCGCAGCGGCGTGAACTATTGAGCGAATACCTGAGCCTTGCCAATCAGGCCGAAAGTCTCATTCAACAAAAGCAAGCGCTTTCGCATCTCCCTCAGGACCTGTGCGAAATGCACAGGCTGCTGATGCAACTGGGCAGCGACATTCTCAGCGGAGAGCAAGGTCCGGGGCAGGAAGCTGATTATCTTGCCGCACTGCACAACGTTAAGGCTCTGGTGGAGCAACAAGCCCTCGCCGACAATCTGGTTTCCCAATGTGAAGTTGTTCAGCGGCAGATGGAGACAATTGGCGGGCAATTGGGATGGCAGCCCGTGGCTGCGGCTCCTGCTCCGGCTGTGGCTCCGGTTCTGGCTCCGGCTGCGGCTCCCGCTCTGTCTCTGGCGCCCGCTCTGGCTGCGGCTCCGGCTGAGCCTCAACCCGAGTTTTCTTCCCGGCTCTCTCAGCTTCACACTGAGATTCAGGGGCTGCGGACCATGTTGACCTAGGATTGTTATGCAACTGAGCTCAGATCTCAACCAGCAAGCGGAATTGCGGCGCCGGCAGGTGCACCAACTGGTGGCGCGTACAAAGGAGCCTTCTCCCCTCGATTCCGCACAATTTCAAGAAGCCTGCCTCGACAAACTCAACAAGCTTGCCAGCATGGTTGAGTCCATGCAATCTACTGTTACTGCGCCAGTACCGCTTTCACTTGAGCAGCGACTGGCTGAGTTGGAGCAGGAATTCGACCGGGTCAAAAGCCAAATGCGAGACTTGTCTTGCCGCTTGGACGGAATCCGCTTCACTGGTGTGAGTGCGGAAGAAGAGGCTGCAGCCGAGAAAGTCCTGCTGAGCCTAAACAACCTCGTTGCGAGTCTTCCGGGTCCGGTTCAAGCCGACTTGCCAGCCAAAGATCAGCAATCCGATTCCGCACAAGGCTAAGCCCGGCCGGAAGCCTGGCGGCGAATAAGTCCACTCGACAGTATGCGGGCCCGTCGGAACGGCAACGGCGCGCAAAGCATGGAAGACCGTCAACTTCTCCGCAGCCTGGCCGTCCACCTTTACTGCCCAACCGGGATCGTCAGAATCCGCCAACACCAACAGCGACGCACACTGGGCGTGCGCTCGCAATACAACCTTTCCTGGCTCATGGCGCAACACAACGGCCTCACCCCCGGCGCAATTCCCAAGGCCCGGCAGTGGGGCTGGGCTGAGAACCTGCCGCGACAGATCCACCGAATCCGCACCCATCAGCACTTTGAGTTCCTGCAAATTTCGATAAGGGAGTACGGAAGAACTCAACCAGGCGCGCGGGTTTGGCTCAAGCGGATACTGCCACACGTTGATCCCCCCTTCCCCTTGCAGCAACAGCGTTGAGCCTTCTGCTTTTGGGCCAGGACCGACGTGATAGCCGACGCCCAGCAACTGAAGCGACCGTTGCGTAAACCAGTCGACATCCGTATGGATCTTTGTCAGGCTGGCGAGGTATCCGCCCATCACCTCAATTCCATGCCAGTCGCCAAAATTGAAAGGCATGGCCTGATCATCCACCGTCACCCGGACCGGGCCGGGACGGGTGGCAAGAAAGTCCCGGACATCCATATGGCGTGACATGGGGCGCAAAAGGTTGTCGGCCTTCGGATCGTGCCGGTTGGCCATGTTGAAGTAGGTCATGTTGGCGGATTCGATCAACAAGACTGCCAGCAGCGCCGGAACCAGCACCTGCCCCCGGCCCAACTGATAGACCAACGCACTCACCAGGCTTGCCAAGGCAACACCGAACCAGCGTTGATCCAGTTGCGACGTACTGGCGGGAAAGAGTTTGGCCACCGCGAAAAGGAGTATCACCGCTCCGGAAAAGCCCCAATGCGCCCGGGGGATCCAGGCCGGGACGCTGCTTCCGCGGAGTCGATCGAGGCCCAAGGCAGCCAGTACGGCGAAGGGTAGGGTGAACATGGCGGCCGCCATCGATGGGCTGCGCGCCTTCTCGATCATCGGCAAGAGGCTGTAGAGGATGGGTTCCAGGCCGCCACTCCGGCCGAAGTTATAAAGCAGAGCAGCTACGCCCAGCCAAAGAAAGAAGCGCACCTCTGCGCGATCCCAAAACTGCTTCAGCGCGTAAATTGCCAACAGCAACGCTGTCGCACCGAGAAAGAGGCTGGTATGGGATTCCGCTCCCGGCAGCAGGATCGAAAGCAAGGCCGCTGGCGGATTGGCGAACTGCTCATGGACATAGTAGGCAACTTTGTCTTGCCAGCCCACCGGGTTCTCCATGCCCACCCAACGCACGGCGAGTTTGCCGTAAGCCAGTCCCGTTAAGAGTTGGGGCGCGGCAATCAGGCCCCCAATCGCAAAGCTCAAGGCCGCCGGATAGATGCGAAGGGTGACGGCGCAAGCCAGGGCGCTCAGACTCACGAAAATCGGCAATTGGTGGTGACCGCTCAGCCAGGACAAACCCAGAAAGAAACCTGCCCACGCCCCGTCCCGCCACGGTCGGGTGCTCGTGCGCGAACTCAGCAAAAAGCGGAAAACCAGAGGTGCCCAGACGACTCCACTGAGCATTTGCGGCCAGTCATTGGAACCCAGAAAGCCGAAGAGTCCGAAAACCAGCCCGCCGAATACTGCCGGCAAACGGCTGGCTCCGAGCGACCTTGCCAGCCAATAGAGATTCAACGCCCCGATGTAGTGGATCAGGAAGAACCACCAGTGCAGGACTCCTTCCCGCAGCCAGCCACGGCGAAGCGGCGCAGCAAAGAGCAGCCAGTTCAGCGGATTCACTACGCCCGGCTGTCCCTGCCCAATGAGATTCTGTCCGGCCCATTCATAGGGGCTCCACAGCGGGATGCGTCCGGCCTGCCATTCGCTGGCCTGGAATTGCAGCCAGGGGAGTACCTGACTGCTCAGGTCATAGCCGTTCAGCCAGGTGTATTGATCGGTGAGCAGAATGCGCCAGAAGGCCAGCACCATGAGGAGAAAGAGCAGCGCGGGTCCGGCCAGCCGGTTGCTGAGGGCCAAAAGTGGTTGAAAAGCACCACTGGGGAAGGCGCGCAAGGGGGGAGCATCCGTCACAAAACCTAGTATCTCCAAGGGTTTAGCGGTTTGGCAAAGGAAATGTATATAGAAAGCGTGAAAGGAATACGGCCATGAAAGGCTTTCTCTACACTTCGATCACGCTGGTTGGCACTTTGTTGCCCCTGTTTGCGCAGCAGGACGACGATACCGCGCGCGGTGTTGCGCGGGTGAGTGTAATTGCTGGGGAGGTTTCGATCCAGCGCGGAGATAGCGGAGATAATGTAGCGGCAACGCTGAATGCGCCGCTGGTGGCGCAGGACCGTGTCCTGACGGGGCCCGGTGCGCGGGCCGAAGTGCAATTCGATTTTGCAAACATGGTGCGCCTGGGCGCCAATACGGAAGTACGCCTGGCGGAACTGCAATACCAACGCTTCCAGGTGAACGTGCCGGTTGGCCTGATCACCTTTCGGGTATGGCAGAATTCACAGTCTGAAGTAGACATCAATACGCCGGTCGCCAGTGTGCGGCCGATGCGGCGCGGCGAATACCGCGTGCAAGTGCTGGAAGACGGTTCAACCGAAATTTCGGTTCGTGACGGTGAAGTGGATATCTTCACCCCGGAAGGCTCACGCCGGCTGGGCGGCGGACGCAGCCTGACCATTCGTCGTGAAGTGACTGGCCAAACCAGCTTTCTCGATGCAGCTCCAGCCCCGGTGGATTCCTGGGATCAGTGGAACCGCAATCGGGATCGTGAACTGTCGGCCTCCCGCAGCAATCAGTATCTTCCGCAAGGCGTATTCGGTGGCGAGCAGCTTGATGCCCACGGTGACTGGGTTTACTCGGCCCCTTACGGCAATGTGTGGCGTCCGCGTGTGGCGGCCGGCTGGGCTCCCTACCGGGCAGGACGCTGGTCCTGGCTCGACTGGTATGGCTGGAGTTGGGTCAGCTACGACCCTTGGGGCTGGGCTCCCTATCACTATGGCCGCTGGTTCATGAACGCGGGTAGCTGGTGCTGGTGGCCCGGCGCGCGCGGTCCGCGGCACTTCTGGTCTCCGGCACTGGTCAGCTTTGTGGGTTTCGGCCGTGGCATTGGTGTCGGCTTCGGCTGGGGCAACGTGGGCTGGGTTCCGCTGGCACCCTTTGAAACCTACAACCGTTGGTGGGGACGGGGCTTTTATGGCAACCGTGGCTTCAACAACGTGACGGTGGTGAACAACGTCAACATTACGAACATCTACCGCAACGCACGCGTGAATGGAGGCGTGAGCTATGTCGATGCGCAGAACTTCAATCGCGGCTCTGCCTATGCCGGTGGCGGTGTGAGGGCGGCGCAGGCGGCTGACCTGGCGAACGCGAGCCAATTCCGCGGTCCGGTCGGAATTGCGCCCAATCGGGAAAGCGTTCGCTTCGCGGCGAACGATAGCGGAGTGCGCGGGCAGAATGCTGCCTCGCAAGGCCGGGAAGATATGCGCTTTACTGCCCGTCGCGAAGCGGCTTCCCTGGAGCGGGTGCCTTTTGACCAACAACGTCAGAACGTCGAACAGATGGCGCGCGGCGCGGGAATGGTCCGTGGCGAAGATTCTGGTGTGCGCGGTTCAAATGGCTTCGATTCCTCAGATCGTGGCACAGCCAATTCGGCTGGCGTACGCGGAGCTGGCTCAGATGGCTTCGTTCAGCGCGAGGGCACTCGCGGCAGCGGCACGGCCAATAGCGATGGCTTCCGGCGCGTGGGCGGCGATACGGCTGGAGTACGCGGGGCTGGCTCAGATGGCTTCGTTCAGCGCGAGGGCACTCGCGGCAGCGGCACAGCCAATAGCGATGGCTTCCGGCGCGTGGGCGGCGATACGGCTGGAGTACGCGGAGCTGGCTCAGATGTCTTCGTTCAGCGCGAAGGCACTCGCGGCAGCGGCGTCGGTGCCTCAGGCAATGACCGCAGCGGCTGGCAGCGTTTCGGCGAAACTGGCGTCAACTCCGGTGGTGTCCGGGGCAGCCGGAACAACGATGGCTTCGTCCAGCGCGACCGGGGCACGTCTTCACCCTCGGGCCGTTCCGGTAGCGTCGGGTCCGTGGATGTGAGTCCCCGGATCGTGGAACGCGGCAGCTCACGCAGCTCAGGCGGTTCTGTGCGCCAGCAGGGCGGATCGATGGATTCTTACGGCGGCGGTATGCGCCGTGGGAGTGAAGGTGGTTCCGGCTGGGGTTCTTTCGGTGGGATTCGCGGCGGTGGTGGATCTTCGCCAAGCTACTCATCGGGAGGGATGCGTGGCGGCGGCGGTGGTGGCGGTGGCTCAAGCCCTCGCATGAGCTCCCCGTCCGGCGGTGGCGGCATGGGCGGCGGCAGCATGGGCGGTGTTCGTGGTGGCGGTGGCGGTGGATCTCGTGGCGGTGGTGCTGCTCCGGCCGGTGGTGCCGGAGGCGGCAGCCGCAGCGGAGGTCGCGGCGGCAATCAGTAAAAGCTTTTCAGAGTTTCGATGAAGTTCGCTTCACGATGACTCTCCCCTCAACCCCGCCAGTGGGCCTCACCCTGCTGGCGGGGCTTTTTGTTTAGAAAGGAACCGGGGCGCGGCAGGTCCTGCCAATCCAGTAGCAAACCCAAGCAATCTGGTTGGACCGTGCCGGTCCCCGGGGAAGACGGAATCAGCAAGAAACCGCCCGGACCGCCAAATCCGGGCGAGGCTGATTCCGCCAAGGTGAAGTAGGGCCGCCGCGCGGCGCCAGGCTCTGTTCCGCAAAGTCCACCGAATTGCGGGAACCGTGGCGGCGCTTCAGGCGGCCTTTATTCCGGCCCGCCGGGAAGAGCTGAGCTCAAGCAGCTCATTCCGCAGTTTGATGGGCCGGGGGGAAGCCGGAAAAGGAATCACGTTCGCTCGCGCCGTGGCATCAAGCAACGCGGCGGCCTGCGGGACGGGTTCCGGATTTCCGGCTAAGGTCAAAGTGCTGCCAGCACTGCGGCCGATGTAGAGATCCACCGCTGTGACGGCTTCAATTTCAAATACTGGCGCATAGCAGGAGAGATCCTCATCGCGATAGAAGATTTCATTGAGTGCGCTGCGGGTTTCCTTGCGAGCTTCCTGCATCTGGCGTTCCGATAGAGTCTTGCCCAGCCGTGGCACCCAGGCATGAATGATCTTCGACTCACGGCGCAGCAATTCATAGAAATCTTTCCCCCGGCGTTGGATCTCGCCTACAAACCAGGCAGCATGCGCCGGGTTGTAATAGTCGGCCAGTTCGTGGCGGCCAAGGACCCGCAGCAGGCTCGATACTGAGCCGAGCACCTCGGGCATCTCCTGTCTGATCTGGCGGTCCACTGCGCCCGCCGACCAGTCATCCAGCAGGTCATACGTATAAACGTTCTTCAGTTTCGCGTAGAAGGGTTTGCAGGCTAAATAGGCAAGCAGGGCTGCGGTCCGGTCGCAGTCCGAAAAGTTATCCGGATTGGCGAACCAGTGCATCTGCAGCCAGGTGCGCATAGTTTTTTGTAGATGCAACGAAGTTTTTGCGGCGGCCTTGAGAAAGCCGAACTCGCCATCGGCGGGAACTGCCTCCCAGGAGACCGATGCATCGCCGTGATACTTGAGACCGATTTGGAGCTCGATCCGGTTGGCCAGCAACGCACTGTCGAGGCCCATACGGTATTGGTGCAACAGCGGCGTGAGCACCGGAGTCAATGTCAGCGCATCGAGCGCAATGGAATGCTTGAACGAATCGAGTTTCATCACGCAGTGAAGCTAGCAGACCCGCCCCCCACAGGCTGTGCCCCAATTGGCCAGCTCCACTTGGCTGCTGGGCTCTAAGTGACAGGAAACAAGAGAGAAAAGGAAGTCAACAAAATCTCAAAAAAGTTGTGAATGATTCTGGTTTGCGACTATGAAAGAAGAATGAATCGTTTGGGGCGATGCTCGGCCGATGTCGGGATCGGCCTTGCACTGATCGTTTTGGCGGCCCTGCTGATTGCACCCTTGTTCTCGGTTGAGTATCTGGACAACTGGGGCTCCATCGACAGCACCTTCATCGCCGATGCCCGGATGCTGAACGAAAGCGGGGCGGAGCCAGGCTGGCTTCCGCAGTGGTATGCGGGCACCCGTTTCGCTTACGTGTACCCCCCCGCTTTGCGCTATGGCACGGCCTGGCTGGCTCAATTCCTGTCCGTTTCAACCGCCTTGGCCTACCACCTGTATACAGCCAGCCTCTATTGTTTGGGCGGCGCGGGTCTCTTCTTTCTGCTGCGTGTCCTGAAGGTAAATCGGACCTGGGCCAGCGCAGGTGGCCTGGCTTGGTTGCTGGTTTCACCCTCCTTCGCTTTGTTGCCCCTGTACGGGTCGGATTCGCTACTGGCCATGCCACAAAGGCTCAATGTGTTGATCAAATATGGAGAAGGCCCCCACGTCAGTTCGCTGTCGCTCATGCCATTTGCCCTCGGACTCTGCTGGGTTGGACTGCAAGCGGGCGGCCTTCGGCTCCATGCGGCGGGTATCGTTTGCGCGCTGGTTGTGGCCCACAATTTCTACGGGGCGGTGGCGTTGGCGCTACTGGCTGTAGTGATGGTTCTCGCGCTCTGGATCTACAATCCCAATCGCAAGGTCGTGGTGCGGGCAGGCACCGTCGGGCTGATTGCTGCCGGCCTGAATGCCTTCTGGCTGACCCCCAGCTACTTCAGCCTGACGGCGGTCAATCTCAGTTTGGTGGCATTGCCCGGAAACCTTCCCTCCCGGATCGGAGCCTTCGTCCTGCTGGCCGTTTTTGCGGGCTGCATGTGGTTTTGGGCCAGGCGACAAGCCATCTTCCCCGAGGAGGGTTTCGCGCTGGGGGCGGTGTTGCTGATGCTTTATTGGGTGGTGGGCTTTGCCCGCGTTGGGGTTCGTGTTGTGGGCGAACCGCACCGCTTTGTCCCCGAGTTGGACGTGGTTTTGATTCTGGGCCTGATTCTGGTTTTGCGCCGCCTGGGGCCGGGTTGGGCGCTGGGTCTATTGCTTAGCCTTGTCCCGCTCCAGCAAAACTATCTGGAAAAGCCCTGGTCTGTTGTTGTCGAAGACCCTCAACCGCAGCTCCGGCCGGAATACCGTATCGCGCACTGGCTCCATCAGAATCCCTTTGAAGGCAGAACCTATGTGACGGGTTCCCTCCGCTACTGGTTCAATGTCTGGTACACCGGCTTGCAGGATGGAGGGGGCTCCGATCAAGGGCTGCTCAACCCGGCCTTAGCGCTGGCACAATGGCAGATGACCCGGGATGAAATCCCAGGCCGGGATATCGACTGGCTCAAAGCCATGGGCGCAGACCGCGTTGTGATGCACGACCAAACCTCCCAGGTGATCTACCACGATTATGCAAATCCGGGAAAGTACGGCGGGTTGTTGGCGCCACTTTACGCGGATGGGGAGGGGAATACGATTTATAAGGTTCCCCGGCGTTTTTCCGCCCTGGCTCGCATTGTCAACTCGCGGGAGATTCAGGAAGTAGGGGGAGTTCCCTTCACGAATGAAAATGCCGACGTTTTGCGGTCCTATGTAAAGGCAATCGAAGAGGGCCCGGACCAACCCGTCAAGCTGATTCGCGTCTCTCCCCGAGAAATCCGGCTAGCCGCAAAGGCGGGCTCGGGCCAATCCCTGACGGTGCAGGAAAGCTTCGATTCCGCCTGGAGCGCAATCGTGAACGGAGTGCCGGTCCCCATTGTTCGGGATCCCGTTGGGTTCATGCTGGTTGCGGTTCCTGAAGGCAACCTGGATGTCCGTTTCCATTGGGCTTTTCCTCGGGAAGTGATTTGGGGGCGCTGCATCAGCCTGCTGACCTTCTGTTTGCTTTTGGGTGCAGCTGGAATCCGATTTGCGAAAATAGAAATAAGAGTGAAAGATTAAGGAAGTGCTTATGAAGATGTTTGGTTCCGCCTTCCAGGTAATCGCCGCAGGTTTGATTCTGTGCGCGTTGGCCCCGCTCGAGGCCGCTGTGGATTTCACCAAAGATGTCCAGCCAATCCTGCGGCGCAATTGTTACGGCTGTCATGGCCCGGCGATGCAGCAAAGTGGCTTTCGTCTTGACGATGCCGAGCTGGCACTCAAGGGCGGCTACAGCGGAGCTTCCATCCTGCCCGGTGATAGCGCCAAGAGCGCTCTTTTCCATCGCGTAAGTGGTGCCAAGGGGGTTCCTGCGATGCCGCCGGGCGGCAAGATGCTGAAGCCGGAAGATGTTGCCACCCTCAAGGCCTGGATCGACGAGGGCGCAAAGATGCCCGATACGCTTCGCGTCTCATCCGCTCCGCGCAAGACGCAGAACAAGCACTGGGCCTTTCAGCCCGTCTCCCGTCCACAACTTCCAACCATCGCGGGCGGCACCAACGCCATCGACAAGTTTGTCCTGGCCCGGCTGGCGAAAGAAAATCTGAATGCGGCCCCGGAAGCAGACAGCCGCGTGCTCCTGCGGCGATTGAGTCTCGATCTCACAGGCTTGCCTCCCACGGCCGATGAAATGAACCGCTTCCTCGCGGACACCCGGCCTGATGCCTATGAGCGTGAGGTGGACCGCCTGCTCGCTTCCCCGCATTTTGGCGAGAAGTGGGCCCGCCACTGGCTCGATCAGGCTCGCTATGCCGATTCCGATGGCTACGAAAAAGACTGGATCCGGCCTTGGGCCTGGCGCTGGCGTCACTGGGTGATTGAGGCCATCAACAAGGACCTGCCTTTTGATCAATTCACCGTCCAGCAGATTGCTGGCGACCTGATGCCGAACGCGACTACCGAAACGCGGCTGGCCACTGGCTTTCACCGCAATACGCTCACCAACCGCGAAGGCGGCATCGATGACAAACAGTTCCGCTTTGAAGCAACTGCCGACCGCAGCAGTACAGTGGCCTCGGTTTGGCTAGGGCTCACTGTCGCGTGTGCGCAATGCCACGATCACAAGTACGATCCCATCTCGCAGAAGGACTTTTACGCCCTCTACGCTTACTTCGACAATTCCGAAGAAGTAAACATGGATGCGCCGCTGCCGGGTGAAGTGGGTCCCTGGCTGCGGACTCAAGCTGAGTACCAACGCAAGCGGGAGGCCTTGCTGGCCGAATACAACGTGGCCCCCTTGCAAGCGGACTGGGAAAAGAACATCCTCTACACCATCCAGCATCCCGGTGAGCGCACCGATTGGGATCTTGCCTGGGATTGCGTCAACAAATTGACTGATGGTGGCGACGGCGCCAAGATCGTTCAGATTGCTCCGGAAAAGCGCAGCGCCCGCGAACGCGCCATCCTGACGGACCACTTTGTCGCGAACTATCATTTCGCGATCGGCAACAAGCGCTGGAAGGAACTCAAGCTCGACGAGTTGACCAAAAAGCTGCGGGAACTCAAGAAGGAATATCCGCAGTTGAGCCAGGCCATGGTGATCCAGGAACCGCCCACCGCGTCTCCCACCCATTTGCGCGTGCGTGGCGATTATCGCAGCTTCGGCGTGGAGGTCGATCCTGGAACTCCTTCGGTGCTGCCAGCGCTGCCCGCGGGCGGCCGCAAGACGCGGCTGGATCTGGCCAAGTGGCTGGTGGCGAAAGAAAATCCACTCACCTCCCGCGTTGCCGTCAACCGCATTTGGCAGGAGCTCTTTGGAGCGGGCCTGGCCAGCAGCAGCGACGATTTTGGGGTACGCAGCGACGCCCCCGTTTATCCGGAACTGCTCGACTGGCTGGCCAGTGAATTCATGGATCAGGGCTGGAGCCGCAAGCAGATCATTCGGGCGATTGTCACTTCCTCCACTTACCGGCAAAGCTCGCAGGCGCGCCCTGAGTTGGAGCAACGTGACCCATTGAACACTTTGCTTGCCAGGCAGCGCCGGCTTCGTCTCCCGGGTGAATTGATTCGAGATTCCGCGCTACTTGTCAGCGGCTTGCTTACCCGTGAACTCGGCGGGCCAAGCATCCATCCACCGCTGCCGGCAGGCGTACTTGAATCCGGCTACGGTTCGCGCGGCTGGGGCACCGTCTGGCCGGAAGACATGGGGCCCAATCGCTACCGGCGCGGAATGTATATCCAGTTTCTCCGCACCACGCCCTACCCCTTGCTCGTGAACTTTGACGCCCCCAAATCCAGCGTCCCCGCCTGCCGCCGGGATCGATCCAATACTGCGTTGCAAGCGCTAAACCTGTTGAACGATCCGGCCTTTATGGAACCGGCACAGGCCTTTGCTGCGCGTATCCTCACGGAAGCTTCGCCTGATTTTGACCAGCGACTGGCCATGCTCTATCAGCAAGCGCTAGGCCGCCAACCGAACTCCAAAGAGGCGCAGCGGTTGAAAGATTATTACGGCCGGCAGCGCGAGTTGCTCGCCGATGATGCCAAAGCAATCAGCCATTTGGCGCCCTACCAGCCAGATGGCTCCACACCACTGGAAATGGCCGTCTGGACCAGCCTGGCTAGTGTCGTCCTGAATCTTGATGAGTTCATCACCCGGGAGTAAAAAAATGAACGCAAAGGAACTGATCGAAACTCATTTGCGGCGTGATTTTTTGCGCCGCTCCCTGGCGGGAATCGGGACGCTTGCGCTGGCCGATCTGATGAAGTCAGCCGAGGTCGCCGACCCGCTGGCCGCCAAGCCCCCCCACTACGCTGCCAAGGCAAAGAACGTCATCTTCCTCTTTCAGGAAGGTGCGCCATCCCAGATGGATCTCTTTGACCCCAAGCCGGAATTGCAAAAGTGGCATGGGCAATCCTTGCCTCCTTCGATGACGAAGGACATGAAGCTGGCCTTCATCAAGCCCACGGCCAAGATCCTTGCCTCCCCGCGCAAATTCTCCCGATTCGGCCAGAGCGGCGCCGAGCTATCCGATCTGATCCCGCACACCGCCAAGCACGCCGACGATATCTGCCTGATCCGGTCCATGCATTCCGAAGCCTTCAACCACCACCCCGGTCAGCTTTTGCTATTCTCGGGGCACATGACCGGTGGCCGTCCCTCGATGGGATCGTGGGTGACTTACGGGCTGGGTTCGGAATCGAAAAATCTGCCCGCTTTTGTTGCCTTACAGTCCGGCCCCGGCTCCAGCGCCGGTTCGGATCTCTGGACTAACGGTTTTCTTCCTTCTCTCTATCAAGGCACCAACCTGCGTTCGACGGGCGACCCGATCCTGTATTTGTCGAATCCGCAGGGTCTCTCCGCTGAGGCACAACGCGCGCGACTGGATGCTTTGCGCGACCTAAATGCCGAACATCTGGAGCGAACAGGCGATGCCGAGATTGCCTCCCGCATTCACTCCTACGAGTTGGCCTACCGGATGCAATCCGCTGGTCCGGAACTGGTGGACCTGAGCAAGGAAAGTCCGGCCACGATCGAGATGTATGGCATCAACAAAGACGCCTCCCGCCAGTACGGCACAAACCTTCTGTTGGCCCGCCGTCTGGTGGAGCGTGGAGTTCGCTTTGTACTCACGGTGCATTCCGGCTGGGATCATCATTCGGCCATCAACAATGGCTTGCCAAAACTTTGCGCGCAAACGGATCAGCCCACAGCGGCGCTGCTGACGGATCTGAAGCAGCGCGGATTGCTCGACGAAACTCTCGTCGTCTGGGGAGGCGAATTCGGCCGCACTCCGATGTCAGAAATTCGCCGCCCGGAGGAAGCAGACAATGCGGGCCGCGACCATCACCCGAATGGCTACTCGATCTGGATGGCCGGCGGCGGCATCAAGGCGGGTCAAGTGATTGGCAAGACGGATGAGTTGGGCCTCAATATCGTGGAAGACAAGATCGATGTGCATGACCTGCAGGCGAC
>CAZECF010000022.1:58614-60150 GCA_964510335.1 uncultured Bryobacter sp.
GGTCGCCTTGGGCGCAACGATGCTACAGGCAATCACGGCCTTTGCGCTGTCGCAAGTCCTGGGCGTGGCGGCGCAGCGGGCGATCACGGAAATGCGCAAGCGCGTCCACGCGCATATTGAACGCCTGCCCGTCAGCTACTTCGATTCGATGAAAACCGGCCAACTGATCTCCCGCATCATGCAGGATGCCGAAGGCGTCCGCAACCTGGTGGGCAGTGGCCTGGTGCAACTGTTGGGCGGGCTCGTGACCGCGGCAATGTGCCTGGTGGTGCTGCTTTATCTCAACTGGCAAATGACGCTGATCACCATTGGCGTCCTGGCTGTTTTCGGCGGCGTGCTGTCAGTGGCATTCAAGCGATTGCGGCCCCTTTTCCGCGAGCGCGGCGAAATCCAGTCACAAGTGACGGGGCGGCTCAATGAGAGTCTGGGCGGCATTCGCGTAGTCAAAGCCTACACGGCGGAGCGTCGCGAAAAACTGGTATTCGCCAAGGGCGTGCACAAGCTTTTCCGCAACATTGCACAATCACTGACCGGCGTAAGCTTCGTGATGGCCTTTTCGTCGATGATCGTGGGCGCGATTGGTATGGTGATCTTTCTGGTTGGCGGTTCGGCGGTGATGCGCAATGAAATGACGCTCGGGGATCTCTTCATGTACGCCGCGTTCACGGGCATGATGGCGATGCCGGTGGTGGAGCTGGCCTCGATTGGCACGCAAATCACGGAGGCACTGGCGGGGCTTGACCGTATCCGCGAAGTGCTCGATATCAAGAGTGAAGATGCTGACGATGAGGGCCGGGCGACAGTTGGGGATCTGCGGGGAGAGGTAGAGTTTGCCGACGTGAGCTTTGAATATCAGCCCGGTGTTCCCGTACTCAAACACGTCAGCTTTCGTGCGCCAGCCGGTACAACAACGGCTCTGGTTGGTTCAAGCGGCTCCGGCAAGAGCACACTGATCAGCCTGGTGATGAACTTCAATCAGCCCCAGTCCGGCCGCATTCTTGTCGATGGCCGCGACCTCGCCAATTTGCGAATGCGCGAATACCGGGCTCATCTCGGTGTGGTGTTTCAGGACAATTTTCTTTTCGATGGCACCATCGCCGACAACATCTCATTCGCCAATCCGGCGGCGAGCCGTGCTGACGTCGAAGAGGCGTGCCGGATTGCCTATTGCGCCGAATTTATTGAACGATTTGAGCATGGGTACGACACGATCGTTGGCGAACGAGGCGTCAAGCTATCGGGTGGCCAGCGGCAGCGCGTTGCGATTGCCCGTGCGATTCTGGCCGATCCGCGCATCCTGATTCTCGACGAAGCCACTTCGAGTCTCGATAGCGAAAGCGAAGCCATGATCCAGGGTGCACTCTCGGCCCTTCGTCAGGGGCGCACCACTTTTGTGATCGCCCATCGCTTGTCCACGATTCGGGCGGCCGATCAGATTCTGGTGATTGAAGGCGGAGAAATTGTCGAGAGCGGAAACCATGCCCAACTCATGTCTTTGAGCGGACGCTACCGCGAACTCCATGACCGCCAGCATGC
>CAZECF010000022.1:60250-62022 GCA_964510335.1 uncultured Bryobacter sp.
CCCAACTCATGTCTTTGAGCGGACGCTACCGCGAACTCCATGACCGCCAGCATGCGTTTGAGCGCAACCAGTTCATCAACCCGGGAGAAGATTTCACCGCCGCACTCGCGGAAGTCAAGCAATAACGGTGATGCCGGATTCGGTAACGGCATAGCCCGCCGCGCGGTCTGCTACCGGATCAAAGCCCGCCCGTGTTCCTTCCGGCAACTTGACGTTCGGACATACGATTACGCGCCGCAATTGAGAATTACGGCCGATTTCGGCATTGTTCAGTAGAATGCAATCGTCGATGGCCGAGTAGGAATTCACCCGGACGCCAGGGGAAAGCACCGATTTTTGTACGCGTCCGCCGGAGACAATGACACCAGGGGCAACAATGGAATCCACGGCAACGCCCATGCGATTGCCTTCCTGGGCAAAGACGAATTTTGCCGGTGGGTACATCGGCGGATTCGTGCGAATGGGCCAGGCCTTGTCGTAGAGGTTGAATTCCGGGGTTACAGAAACCAGGTCCATGTTTGCTTCGTAATAAGCATCAAGCGTTCCCACGTCTCGCCAATACCGTACGCATTTGGCATTGAGGTCATGAAAGTCGTAGGCGACAACTTTGTGTTGCTTGAGCAAGCGCGGCAGGATGTCCTTGCCAAAATCGTGCGAGGAATCAGGATCAGCCGCATCCGTTCGCAAAGCCTCAAGCAGAATGTTGGTGTTGAAGAGATAGATGCCCATGGAGGCCGAGACCATGGTCGGGTCAAAGGGTGAGCGCGCCGGATGATCGTGCTGCGGCTTTTCTTCAAAGCCGATAATCCGGTAAGTCGGATCGATTTGGGCGACTCCAAAACGGCCGGCTTCCTCCGGGGCAATCTGGATGGTGGCAATAGTGATATCGGCATTCTGACGCTGGTGCCAGGTGGTCATCTCGCCATAATTCATTTTGTAAATGTGATCGCCGGAAAGTATAAGTACGTTGTCGGGCTGCTCCGCCTCAATGGATTCTATGTTTTGATAAACCGCGTCGGCCGTTCCTAAGTACCAGTCGTCATGCATGCGCTTCATGGGCGGCATCGATTCGATGAATTCCCCGATCTCGCCTGCAAAAATGGACCAGCCGTCCCGCAAGTGCCGCGTCAGGTCAAGGCTCTTATATTGCGTGAGTACAAAAATGCGCCGTAGCCCCGAATTCAGGCAGTTTGAAAGCGTAAAGTCAATGATGCGGTAGATGCCACCGAAGGGCACCGCCGGCTTGGCAGTGTGCAGCGTCAGCGGAGAGAGGCGTTCGCCCGCGCCGCCAGCGAGGAGGATGGCAAGAGTCTTATCCATTTACTTACTCCCAGCTTAGCGAATTGATTAGTAAATGTTAACGACTTGACTTAACAATTACAACAATTAATAAAACCACCAGAAGTATAATCACGACCGTTCCCGCGATCACCCAGGGGCTGGTGCCGCCAAGGAATCCTTTTTTGGCAGGAGCTTCCGGGGCCGGGGCTGGCGCTGCGGCAGCCGCACCACTCGGCTGGGAGAAAAGGGGTTGTGGCGCTGCTGCGGGAGCGTTGGATGCGGGAACGGGTACTCCGACCGCTGGCGCGGAAGCCGGTGGTGGGACTTTCATCATGCGCGTAAAGTCGCCGGGTCCTGCCTGGGGGGGAGGAGTCGCGGGCCCACTGGATTGCGGCGGTGCGGCTGGTGCCCGGAAGAATTGGGTTGCCCCGTCGCTACTGGATAGAGCTGCGGGGTTCACGGGCCCGGCTGCTGCTGACAAGGGTCCGGCT
>CAZECF010000023.1:0-59512 GCA_964510335.1 uncultured Bryobacter sp.
CGATAGCGATGGGGACAGTGGCGAGCAGGAGGAGAAAGCGGAGCCAGCCCCGCGTTTCGAAGAAAAAACCGTAGACGAGCGAAAGAAAGGTGAGGGAAAGGAGTGAACGGATGCCGCTGCAGGCTTCGACCACGGAAAGTTTGTGCTCGGCGAGTTCAAGAATATTGCCGTCGCGCAGGACGGGAATACCGAGCAGCAGGAGGGTGGTTTCGGCAACGGAACTGGCGAAGAGTTGCAGGGGGAAAGTGATCTGGTTGTAGATAACGGCGGGGATCGGCACCATGAAGCAGAGCAGAAAGATCGGGAAAGCGCAAATCTTGAGGAGTTGGCGTCCGCCGGCGAAGAGCACGGCACCGGCAATCCAGAAGATGATGGCTGTGCGGGAAATGAAGTTCTCTGCGGCAATTGTGCCCAGAACAAGCTGCAATGAACCCCAGAGCATGATCGGGATGCCCACATAATTGCGTACGAAATCGAGGGCAAGTATTTCATCGCGGCGTTGCCAGGCGATATAAGCCGCAACGGCGGGAACAAAGAAGCCATGCCCCATGTCATCATCGTTGAGCCATTGATTTACCAAGCGCTCAAGCATGGGGTAGAAAGAAACGAGCATGAGCCCGGTAACCCAGGCCAGGGGCGCCCAGAAACTTAGCGGCGGATTGGGAAGTGAAGGCGCAGGAGCAGTTGCTGGCGCAGACGCTTCTTCTTTTAGCTCGACAGGACTATCCATGCAGACTCCAAACTTTCGGAGAACATTACAATTCGCCTATGCTTCAAGGTACAACAGCATGATCTTACAATTTTGGAGGCTTTGCTCACCTGATCCTGCAGGGCTAGGGGTACTGGCCCAACGGGATGGCGGGAGTCTGAAGCTTCGCTAGACCGTTTTAGGGGACCCGTCTCGATCCCGCGCGACCAGCAAAAGGACGATTCCCATGGCGACCGGATACTGCAGACCCATTACCCAGAAGACTCCGTCATAGCCGAACCAGTCCACCATGCGGCCCACGAGGGGTGTTGAGATCAAGCCCGCCAGGCCACTCCCCAAACCGACAACTCCAGCCGCTGAGCCTACAATTTCACTCGGGAAAATGTCATTTGTCATCGTCATGAGATTTGTCTTCCAGGCCATGTGGGCAAATGCGACCAGGCAAATTACAGCCATTGCCTGACCCGAGGGCAGGTAGTTGACGGCGATTCCGACTGGCATGAGCAACGCCAGCGGGATCATCGTGCGGCAACGCGCGCGGACTGGCTCATGGCCGGCAGCTACCAGCCGACCGGAGATCCAGCCACCGGCCATGGAGCCCAAATCCGCGGCCAAATAAGGCATCCAGGCAAAGAGCCCGATTTCAACCATCGAAAAATGCCGCACATCAGAAAGATACTTTGGCAACCAGAAGAGGTAAAACCACCAGACGGGGTCGGCGAAGATGCGGGCCAGCAATAAGCCCCAAACTTCTTTTCGGCGGAGCAAATCCCGGTAGGAAACCTTGTCTGCCGAGACCTTTTGCAGCCGCCCCGTTGTGATGTATTCCAATTCTTCCCGGGTGATGCGCGGGTGTTGTTCGGGCCGGTAGTACAAAAGGAGCCAGAAGACCAGCCAGACAAAGCCCATCAGCCCTGTCACGACAAACGCGAAGCGCCAGCCATAGCGCAGGGTGATCCAGGCTATCAGCGGCGGCGAAATGATTGCGCCAGTTGCCGCTGCAGCATTCACCAGCCCGTTGGCGAGGCCCCGTTCGCGGGCGGGAAACCATTCCGAGATGGCTTTTTCGGCCGCCATGAAGTTTCCACTTTCACCCATGCCAAGCAGAAAGCGGAATGCGCCCAAGCCGAAGGCTGTCCGGGCCAGGGCATGCAGAGCATTGGCTGCGGACCACCAGGCCATGAATACTGCCAGCGCGCGGCGGGTTCCCCAGCGATCACACAACCAACCCGACACGACGTACATGACCGTGTAAGGAAACAAAAAAGCAGTCAGGATGTCAGCGTACTGGGTATTGGAGATCCCCAATTCCTTGGTGAGCACGGGCGCAACTACGCTGAGGGTTTGACGGTCGATGTAGTTGATGACCGTCGCCAGAAAGAGCAGCGCCGCTATTCCCCATCGCATGCCCTTCATGGTGTTTCCCGGAAAGTGATTCCCAGGCCTGTCCCTTGTGGTACCTGATAGGCCTGTTCGGCAACCAGGAGCGGCTCGAGCAAGAAGCGGTTTGCAACGTGCAGAACTTGCGGGTTGTACTCGGCCAGGTTGCATCCCTTTACGGCTGCGGCAAAATGCAGGGCCGCCGCGACCTGGGGTCCGAATGCGATTGACAAGTGGGGAACGACGGGCACGCCGGCGGCTTCCGCCATCTGTGCGAGTCGCAGCCCTTCAGTAATGCCTGTGCGCCCGAGGTCCGGCTGGTAAACACCCAGCGCTTTGGCTGCGAAGAAGGGCTTCATTTCAAAGCGTGTCCGGTAGCTTTCTCCAATAGCCAGAGGCGTATTCATATCCAGGGCCAGCGCCGCATGTTCCTCGACGTCCTCCGGGGGCAGGGGTGCCTCAAACCACTTGACATTGCGGGCGTCCAATTCTTTGCCGAAGGATCGTGCAGTGGCAGGAGTATGCCGCCATAGTGCGTCCACGGCAACTTTCGCACCCGTGCGCTGAACGGCATCCACATGCTCCAGAAATTCCTTCACGCCAGAAGTATCGTAGAACATTTTGACGAGTTCAAATCCATTGGAGTCCGTCTCACCGGGCGGCATTCCACTCAGGTAAGCCGGAATGAGTTGCTTGGGGCTGCCTGCAATCAATTGGGATAGCGGCAGTCCGGCAGCCTTTCCGGCGATATCCCAAAGGGCGATGTCGAGGGCGGCAATCGAATCCACCATGAAGCCGCCGGTCTGTCCGCGGACGCGCATGGTTGCGTACATGCGGTCCCACAACTCTGAAATGCGGGCGGGCGTGGGATCGGAGAAATCTTCTCCTTCGAGCACTGGCCCCAAGAGGCGATCCACAATGGTGCAAGCCACTTGTGGGGCTAACGGGGCCTGGGCCTCGCCCCAGCCAACGAGCCCGGTATCGGTTTCGACCTTTACGAGGGCGGTTTCGAAATTGGGAGAGTAAAGGCAGGGGTAGACGGCAGACCACCGGTAGTCTCCCGAAGCTGCTCCCATCGCTGTGGGAGTTCCAGCGGTACCCGTCGCTGCACTGAGGTTGCGAGGCAGACAGATGGCGCGGGCGGTGATTTTCGTGATCTTCATCTGGGCCGTTCGGATGCAACCCGTTCCCGCAATACCTTCAGTTCATCGAGGCCCACTGAATCTACGGTCTGTGTCGGTTCTCTGACTGTCGCCGAGGCGATGACGCCTTCCGCCACCAAATTGAGCTTCGCCGCTGATACGCCCAAGCCAGGCTGCAACTCGTAGCGGATCAGCGGGAGAGCTACGGAAAAGACGCGCCAGGCCTCATCCAGATTTCCCTGCTCGACCAATTCCATGACGCGCACGTAGACCCAGGTGATATCGCTAGACGGCATCGTGCCGACCGCCCCTCGCTGTAGTTCCTCAATGAGGAACTGGCCATTCAGGCCGCCAAAGAGCGCCAGCTTATCACCCGCCTGCGTGTGCAACGCACCTACTTTCGGGGCAGTTGGGGGTGCTTCTACTTTGACACTCTTCACCTGATCGATCTCGCGAGCCATGCGCGCCAGCAAAGCTACGGGCATGGGAACCTGGCTCATGAGTGGAGCGTCCTGCACCATGATCGGGATGGCGGCGGCGCGAGAGATGGCTTCAAAATATCGCATGAGGCCTTCCCCATCCGGCTTGAGAAAATAGGGAGGCAGGACCATCAAGGCAGCCGCTCCGAAATCGCGCGCCTGTTTGCTCAAACTCACTGCGCCAACCGTCCCGGTGTGCCCGGAACTGACCACCAGGGGCACGCGACCGTTGACGCGTGCGACGATTCGCTTGAGCATGGTGACTCGCTCTTCCCCCAGCAGGGTGTAGCCTTCACTGGCATTGCCGAAGAGCCCTAATCCGTGCGCACCCTGCTCGAGCAGGTGTTCGACCAAGCGGTCCAGCGATTCATAATCTACTGCACCATCCCCGCTGAATGGCGTCACCACAATCGGGAAAACCCCTCGCAACATGTTTTTCTCCTTAGTTCGACAATCCGTCGGCAAGACTTTGCTGTGCCCTCAGGATGTGCAGTTGAAGCGCTTTTTTGAGCCGCGGTAGATTCCGGGCCTGCAGCGCCGCTACAATTTCCTCGTGCTCGGCTTGCTCCACGGGCAGACGAGCGGCCCAATTTTGCCCCCGTGAGTGCAAATGTGCGATCTGCAAGTGGGCATTCAAACTCTCGTACATCTCCGCCAATCGCCGATTGCCCGAAGACTCGATCAGGAGCCGGTGAAACTGGCGGTTTTCTTCTTCGTGCTGACGACGCTCCCGGTCATTTCGTGCGCCCCGGCCCAGTTTCTCCAGCATCCGGCGGAACTCGTTCAGTTCCTTGTCTCCCACCCGCTCCACGGCCTTTTCCGCCGCCAGACATTCCAGCGCGCAGCGAATGTCGGAAGTTTCTTCCAGATCCCGCGCGGTCAATTCGGCGACGTAAGTGCCGCTGCGGGGTCTAACTTCGACCAAGCCTTCAGTGGCCAGTTGTTGAATCGCCCCCCGGACGGGGGTCAGGCTTACCCCCAACTGCTGTGAGATTTCATCCACGAATAACCGCTGGCCTGGTTTGAAAGAGGAGCTTAAGATCTTTTGCCGCAACACTTCGTACACTTCATCTGTTGCCCGCATGCGCGGCAGCCGCCTCAGTTCCACCTTTACAGGATACACTCGGCGCAACTATTTTCAATTAACAATCTGAAATCTGAAATATTTTATTGCAGGAAAATTGCCAGTATGACAAAATCATGCCATTCGCACCATGCAGCGCAGAAAGTTTGTGTCGGCAGCCGCCTTGAGTTCGGCCTATTCCCTTCTAGTAGACGCCTCCCAGCTCCCGCCGTCCGCCACAACTCCCAGCCGTGCAGAACTCCAGGGCCTTTTTACCCGTCCTGAGTTTGAACGAATTGCGCCGCCACGCTCACTTGCCAAAGCATCCAGCGCCGAACCCCACCTGACAACTGTAGACCTGAAGACCGATCTCCTGGTTGCGGGAGGAGGTCTGGCGGGGGTACTGGCAGCCATTTCCGCTGCCCGCCACGGCACGAAGGTCATTCTGGTGCAGGACAGGTCCCGCCTGGGTGGCAATTCTTCGAGCGAAGTGAAGATGCACGTGGTTGGTTCCAACAGTCATAAGGGCCGGCCGGGTTGGCGTGAGGGTGGGCTGCTTGAGGAAATCCGGCTGGACGATGCTGTCAACAACCCGCATCGGTCCTGGGAGATGTGGGACCTGCTGCTTTACGACAAAGTGATTAGCGAGCCGAACATTACGCTTTTGCTGGAAACGGTTGTTTTCCGCGCTGCAGTGCGAAACGGGCAGATCACTGAAGTACTCGCCCGATGCGACAAGAGCGAGCACCTTTACCGCATTCAGGCCAAGCTCTACTGCGACTGTACGGGCGATTCCCGGCTTGGACTGGAAGCGGGTGCAGCGATGCGATCGGGGCGCGAGGCACGCTCGGAGTTTCAGGAAGCGCTTGCGCCGGAAATTGCCGACCAAGAAACTCTTGGGTCGAGCATTCTCTTTACTTCACGGCTTTACAACCGGCCGGTTCCGTTCAAGCCCCCGGCATGGGCCCGCAAGGTGACAAAAGAGCATCTCAAGTTTCGCTCCACGGCGGCTTGGGAATACGGCTATTGGTGGATCGAATGGGGCGGCAATCGCGACACGATCCGCGATAACGAGATGATCCGCTTTGAACTTCTTTCGATTGTGATGGGAGTTTGGGATTACATCAAGAATTCGGGCGAACACCGCGACAGCGACTACTATGGCCTCGATTGGGTTGGCATGATGCCAGGCAAACGGGGTAGCCGCCGGCTCGAAGGCGACTACATACTCAAGCAGGATGACCTGGCGAACAGCGTTCCCTTCCCCGATGCGGTGGCGATTGGTGGCTGGCCCATGGACGACCATCCTCCCGGCGGCTTTGATCGCTCGGATTTACCGCCTGCGGTGCAAATCCGCACCAAAGAGGTATTCTCCATTCCGCTGCGGTCGCTTTATTCGAAGAGCATCACGAACCTGATGATGGCCGGACGGAACATTTCGGCATCACACGTTGCCTTTACTTCGACGCGCGTCATGGCCACGTGTGCAGTGGAAGGCCAGGCTGCTGGCACGGCGGCCGCGCTTTGCCTTCAGCATAAGATCCTGCCGCGACAGCTGGCCAAAGATGCTGCCCGGATGCGCACGCTCCAGCAAGTGTTGCTTCGCGATGACCAGAGTTTAGTGAGTGTACGCAATGAGGACCCCGCCGATCTTGCCCGCAGGGCAACGGTAACGGCCTCGCACTCGGACCCGGAGACACCGCCCGCCAGGTTGCAAACTGGCGAAGTCCGCGACATTCCCAAGGGTGTCCGCCACCAGTGGTCCGCTCCCCTCAAGCCTGGGGGCGATACGTGGATTGCGCTGGCATGGGATGCGGCGCAAGACATCGCTCAAGTGCAAATCACCTTTGATTCCGGCTTTCAGCGTGAGCTAACGCTTACTTCCTCCACTGCCATCAATCGAGGAATTGTGCGTGGTCCGCAGCCGGAAACAGTGAAAGACTATCGCCTTGAATTCCGCCCGGCTGCCAATGCCAACTGGCAGTCTCTACTTGTACAAAAAGAAAATCACCAGCGCCTTGTGCGCCACCGCTTTACCAATCCGGTCCGCGCTCAAGCCCTCCGGCTTATCGTAGACGCGACCCACGGCGATGACTTCGCCCGTGTTTTTGAAATCCGTTGCTATTCCCAGGAGTCCCCTCAATGAAGACAATTATTCTGCTCACCCTTGCACTGGCTTGCCCAGCATTCTCACAGCTACAGAACGGTGCCATTTCCGGCGTCATTACGGACGGTCAAGACGCCGCCATCGCTGGTGCTGAAGTCGAGATTCGCAACACCGGCACCAATGCGCTTTTCCGTACGAAGTCGAATGACCGGGGAGTCTACACGGCCCCCAGTCTCCCGATTGGCGGGTACGAGATCGTCGTTCGCATGCAGGGCTTCAAGCGCGCGGCAATTTCGGGAATCACGCTACAGGTCAACCAGAATGCGCAGATCGACGTACGCCTGGAAGTGGGACAGGTTTCTGAGTCCATTGAAGTGACCAGCGAAGTGCCACTGGTGGATACCGGCAGTGCGACCCTTGGCACGGTGATTGAGAACCGCCGGGTGCGGGATCTCCCCCTTAACGGTCGATCCGCTCTCGCCCTCGCCCTGCTGACCCCGGGTGTTATCTCAAACGCCGGACCCACCAACTCGGGCTTTGGCGACCGCGGCATTCAGCTTTCCTCGATTTCGGTCAATGGCAGCCCTAGTTCCATGGTGAATCAGACACTTGACGGCAACAATAACATCCTAAGCTTTGTGGGCGAAGTCGGGATTCCCCCGGCTGTGGATTCCGTCGAGGAATTCAAGGTCCAAAGCGGCGCCATGAGCGCCGAGTTCGGCTTTACCGCCGGCGGCGCGGTGAATCTGGTTACCAAGTCGGGCACGAACCAACTGCACGGAACTGCTTATGAGTTTCTGCGCAATGACAAGCTCGACGCACGAAATACATTTGCCCCGGTGCGCCTACCTTTGCGCTACAACCAATTTGGCGCATCTGCCGGCGGGGCGATCATCAAGGATCGAACTTTCGTTTTTGGGAATTGGGAAGAGTACCGGCTCCGCCGCTCCAGCCCTCGTATTCAGAGCGTTCCGATCCCGGAATGGCGTACTGGCAATTTCTCGAATCTTCGCAACGCCAGTGGCGCGCTGATCCCGATCTTTGACCCTAATACCACTCGCGCTAATCCCAACGGTGCCGGGTTGATTCGCGATCAATATCCCGGAAACATCGTTCCCCAAGGCCGCTTCGATTCGATCACGCCGAAAATTTTGGCATTCTGGCCGGAACCCAACCGTCCTCCGACCAATGCATTTACCTTCGCCAACAACTTCCAGGACAGCGGTCTGAACGTAACCGATTGGGCTCAGTGGAACTTCCGCCTCGACCATCGCTTCACAGACAATAATTCTGCGTTTTTCCGGTATACCTCATCGGAGCACGGGACGCGCGGCAACAGCATCTTTAACGACCCCACTGTTGGACCGGACCGCATTGACAACCAGCTCAACCGCAACGTCATGATTTCGGACACGCATACTTTTTCTCCAACGCTCATAAACAATTTGCGCATCGGGCTCATGCGGCAGTTCTTCACCTTTCGAGCAAGTAACGGTGGCCAGGATTGGCCTCGGAAACTGGGACTTCCCGAGATCGTTCCTAACGACCAGTTCCCCGAGATCAACTTCGGCTTTGGCACGATTGGTGGGCAGGCCTTTGGCACCCGGGGCTCCCTGAATTGGGATATCCAGAACATGCTCACCAAGATCACGGGTGGGCACACGATCAAGATGGGCTTCAATCACCGGATTCTTTACGGTGGTAACCAACAAGGCGCAGCACTTTCGGGCAGTTATGCTTTTGGCGGACTCACCACCAACCCGCAGATTCCGGCCAACACGGGCTTCAACATGGCGCAATTCCTGACTGGAGACGTCGCTAGCGCAGGGATTGACCGGATCCTGGGAAATTCCAACCACGGCATCGCCCTGTCCGCCTTCATCCAGGACGACTGGAAAGTTTCCCGCCGTCTTACCCTCAACTTCGGTCTGCGTTGGGACTGGCAGCAACGCCCCTATGAGCGCAACGATGGCCTAATCCAGTTTGACGCCAACGCGCGGGTCCCGAACAGCCCCTTCCAGGGTGCGATCCTCTTCGCTGGTCGCGATGGGGCTCCCCGGCAATTCTTCGGCAACGACTTTAACGACTTTGGCCCCCGTTTTGGCTTTGCTTACAACCTTTTTGGCAACAACAAAACTGTCCTTCGCGGCGGCTATGGTGTTTACTACCCCTCGATCTTCTTCCGGCCCTTTATGGGCAACCCGCAGCTTTTCTCCGCGACGCGAACCAACTATGTGGCTCAAGGGCCGGGCTTGGCGGCCTTCCAGTTTTCTCGCGGCTTCCCGAGCGCACCACTTTCCTCCCCGGGTGCTGCCGCCGGTCCGCTGGCACTGCTTGGTCAAGGCGTCAGCTTCAATCAGGCGAACGAAGGTACACCACTCTCGCAGCAATGGAATCTCGGTATTCAGCACCAGATTGCGGGCTGGCTCATTGATGCCAACTACTCTGGGTCGAAGGGGAATGGCTACATGGCCTCCGGCTACAACCTGAATCAGGTTGACCCGCGCGTTCGCGAACAACTTGGCCAAAGCCTGTTCACCCCCGTTCCCAATCCCTACGCCGGCCTTGTCCCTGGCGGCCTCGGCGCCGCCACCATCACCCGCGAACGATCGCTTATGCCCTTCCCCTACTACACGGGTGTTACGGTCAGCAGCCCTTTACTTGGCAACTATAATTCTCATCAGATTCAGCTCTCCGTCCAGCGCCGAATGGCCAGCGGCTTGCTGCTCAACTTTGCTTACACGGGCGGCAAGAAGATCAGTGATTCTGCTGATGTCCCAGTAAACTTCGGACCCATTGAACAGGTAACCGATAATGGCTTCCAAGACGCTCTCTATAACCGTCAGTTGAACAAGTCGGTGGACCCGGCCGACGTGAGCCAGCGCCTGGTTACGAGTGCCATCTATGAACTGCCTTTTGGCCCTGGTAAACGCTTCAATCCGGGTAATGTTGCCGCACGCAAACTAGTGGGCGGCTGGCAGGTCAATTTGATTTCGGTGATGCAAACCGGTATTCCTCTGACTGTCCGTGGCGCCAGCAACAACGCTGCTGATCGGCCCAACTCAACGGGCGTGAGCGCCAATTTGCCCCGCGGAGAACGCACAGCGGACCGCTGGTTCGATACGAGCCAGTTTGTGAATCCGCCCCAGTTCACTCTGGGCAATGTCTCGCGCACGCTTCCGGATGTCCGCCACCCCGGCACGATGAACTTTGATTTGTCACTCATCAAAGACACACGCTTCCTGGAGCGCTTTAACCTGCAGTTCCGCGTGGAGGCCTTCAACGCCTTCAATCAGGTGAACTATGGGCTGGTTGATGATACGTTTGGCGCTGGGCCGGACGGCCGCAATGCTCGCGCTCAATTCGGAATCATCACGAGTGCGCGCGACGCACGCATCCTCCAGCTTGGCCTCAAGCTGATCTTTTGATCCTTGCATCCCCCTTGTACACTGGGGGGATGCTGGCGCTGCTTGGCCGATTCGTCCTGGTGACGCCCGTGTTGTTGGCGCAGATGCAGGTTCTGCCTGTTACGCAATTGCGCCCTGACATGCAAGGTGTGGCCAGGACCGTCTTTCGGGGGCAGGAGCCAGAGGACTTCCCCTTGCAGATTCTGGGCGTCATGCGAAACAGTGGGCCGGGACAGAACATTATCCTGGCTCGGCTGCTGACTGAACGCCTGGAGCAGACTGGCGTGATGCAGGGAATGAGCGGAAGCCCCGTGTATGTCGAAGGAAAGCTGGTAGGAGCAATTGCCTTTGCCTTTCCTTTTGCCAAGGAGCCGATTGCGGGGATCCGGCCAATTGACGAGATGCTGGCGAGCGGAGCAAGAGCGAATCCGCTGCGGGTAGCAAGAGTTGCGCTAGGGTCGGAAACCTTGATTGCGGGCGGCACCGATGACCCACGGGAAGGGCCACAGACCGTATTCACGCCGGTTTCGGTGGGGGGCTTCACCGCTGCAACGATCGAGCATTTTGCCGGCCAGTGGCGGCGGCTTGGGCTGGTGCTGCAACAGGGGGGAGGCGGCTCAGCGGGACCGGGTGGCGGGAGTGTCAAGCCGGGGGACATGATCTCGGTGCAGTTGATGCGGGGCGATTTGAATGCCGGGGCTGATGGGACGGTAACCCACGTAGACGGCAACAAGATTTTCGCATTTGGGCATCGGTTTCTGGGGGGTGGCGCAGTCGAATTTCCGTTTGCGAAAGCGGAAGTGATCACACCGCTGGCAAACCTGAATCAGCCCTTCAAGATTAGCCAGTCCTTATCTACGTTGGGAACGATTGGCTTTGATGGGGATGCGGCGATCACGGGGGAATTGGGGAGAACTCCACGAGTAACGCCGGTGCGGATCCGTTACCGGGATGAGCGCGGGGAATCTGTTTACCAGACCGAGATGGCGCGGCATGGATTGCTTTCGCCGCTGCTCTTGCAGATGGCGGTTTTTTCCACGCTGGATCATCACTTCCGGAGTGCGGGATTGGGGACAGTGGATTTGAAGATGGAAGTGAAGTACCCGGGGGAGAGCCTGCCGTTGCGGGTGGAGGGGCGGTATGCGGGGGACAGCAATCTGCCGATTGCAGCGTCGCTGGGCGCGGCCATTCCGGTGGCGTATTTGCAGCAGAACGCGGAAGAGGCAACGGTTGCCGAAGCCGTGAATGTGGAGCTGGATGCAAGGCCGTCGCGCGAGGCTTGGGTGATCGAGCATATTACGGCAGGAAATGGAAAGGCGAAGCCTGGGGAGAGGGTAACCATCCGCACGCGGCTGGGCGGGGCAGGCGGAACTGAGCGCGTCATTGAAACTCCATTTGTCATACCGGCGTGGCTGGAGGGCGGACAAACCCTGACGGTGACCGTGGCGGATGGATTCACGACGAATTTGCTGGACTTCCGGAGTTTCTATCAGCCGGGCGGGCCGGTCTTCCGTTCGACCCGCGACCTGATTGAGACGCTGAACCGGTTGCATCCAGCGAATGCACTATATGTACGGGCATTTCGTGCCAGCCCCGGTTTCCAGGCAGGTGGGCAGGAGTTGGGAAATCTGCCGCCATCGATTGCGGTGAGTTTGCAGAAGAACCCGGGGACCTACTTGCCGCTTTATCAATCGAGGCTGCTGGACCGCGAAGTACGGCTGACGCAGGGGATTGTGGCGGGGTCGAAGAGTCTTACACTGGAAATCGAAAAATGAAGAAATGGCTGGCGGCAGGATTTTTGTGCGGAGTGGTGTGGGCGGCGGAACCAGCGGCCTGGGAGTTGACGCAATACGCGGACTGGATGCAGGGGAAGATGCGGAATGTCTCGGTGACGCGGGAGGGGACGGTGGTGCCGGGTCCGGGGGTGACTGCGAGTTTCGCATTGCCGGAAGTTTCGGCCTGGTCGATGGCGGTGGCAGGGGACGGGACAGTTTATTTGGGAACGGGGCCGCGGGGACGCATTTACCGCAAGAAGCCGAATGAGCGGAGCTTAACCAGCATTGCAACGCTGCCGGAAGGTCATGTGTTTGCGATTGCCGTGGGGCCAGACGGGGCAGTCTACGCGGGTGGCTCGCCGGGAGGACAAGTGTACCGGATTGGTGAGGCCGGAGCGCAACTGTTCGGGCAGACAGGGGCCAAGATGATCTGGTCGCTTCTGGCGACGAAGGAGGGAGTGTTTGCGGGGACGGATGGGGGCCGGGTTTACCGGTTGACGACGGCGCTCAGCGAAGTTTATTACGACAGCGGCCAATCCAACATCACCACCCTCGCCGGTGGGCCGGGCGGAGTGATCTATGCCGGATCGGACCCGAACGGGATCCTTTACAAGATCACGGCCAAAGAGCAGGCGCAGGTGCTTTATGATGCGCCGTTCACCGAGATCCGGACGATTTTGCCGCGAGCGAATGGGGAGTTGTGGTTTCTGGCCATGGGTGGCGCGGCGGTGAAGCGGGAGCAGAATTTGACGCAGCCGGCACCCGCAACGGGCGGGGGAACGACACCACAGGTAACGACCACGATTACGGTGACGGAGGAGGCTCAAGCCGGGATTGATTTGAAGCCAAAGGCTGCGCCGGCAACCCCTGCGGCGGCACCAGCGGCGACGGCGACAACGGTAAGCTTTGACGTGCCCGGACTGGACCGTTCGGCCATTTACCGGTTGAATGCGGATTTGACCGTGGATCAGGCTTATGTGACGAAGGAAGAGACGCTTTACGATCTGGTGGAGCGGGATGGCAGGTTGTACTTCGGGACGGACCGGCAGGGGCGGATTTACCGGCTGGAGGCGGACCGTTTGGCAACGTTATTGGTTGAAACGGGAGAGGGGGAGATTGGAAGGTTGGCGCCGGTGCGGGAGGGTTGGCTGGCGGTGGCAACGGGTGGGCCGAAAGTCCTGGAGGTTGGGCGCGAAGCAAGGGGTCCGTTTGAGTTTGAGTCTCCGGTGCATGAAGCGAAAAATGTGGCGCGTTGGGGGGCCTTGCGGCTGAGCGGGAGTGGAGACTCGAAGCTGGAGGCAAGGAGCGGGAATACGGGGAAGCCGGATGGGACGTGGTCGGCCTGGCAGGGGCTGGAAGCGGGGAACGTGAAGAGCCCGGCGGCGCGGTATGTGCAGTGGCGCTTGCGGGCAGAAAAGGACTTTTTGCTACGTTCGGCTACGCTGCACTACTTGCCCCACAATCAGCCACCGGTGGTGAGGAGCTTGACGGCAGTGTTGACGATGACGCCCAGCAATTCACCGAGACAGCAACCGGCGACGGGGGCCAGTTCAACCTATACGTTTACTGTGACGGATACAGGCGAGGCTTCAAGCAATGCAAGCGCGGGTACGGCGTCCGTGCTGGCCCAAAGACCGGCCGGGCGGCAGCTCACTTTGAGTTGGGTGGCAGAAGATCCTGACAGCGATGTGTTGCAGTACGAGTTGGAATTCCGGGCCGAGGAGGAACGGGAGTGGAAGCCGTTGAAGAGAGAGATGACCGAAGCGATGCATTCAATCGATGCGGACACGCTGGCCGATGGGCGTTACCTGTTTCGTGTGAGGGCAAGCGATGAGTTATCGAATTCCAGAAGCACGGCGCGGACGGCGGTGTTTGAGAGTGTGCCGGTGTTGCTGGATCAGACGGCACCGCAGGTGGAGGCGCGGCTGGAAGGGGATGTGCTCACCATCCGTGCGAGGGATGAAGCTTCGCCGGTGCGGCGGGTGGAGTATGCGGTGAATGCCGGGCGCTGGGTGATTCTGGATGCAAGCGACGGGATCTATGATTCGCTGGAGGAATCGGCGCGGGCAGAGCTGAAGCTCCCGGCAGGAGAAAGCATTGTGACCGTGCGGGTTTCAGATGCAGCAATGAATGTGACGCTGAAGAAGATCGTGGTGCGGCGGTAGGATGCTGCCCCGCTAAGCTACGATGACGCGCTTCAACTGCTCTTCGTTGAATTCCACTCCGAGCCCTGGCCGTTCGCTCGGCTGGGCGTAACCGGGGAAATAGTCAAGCGGCTGCTGCAACAGGACATTGCCCATGGGCCCTTCGTGCTTGTTGCCGCCCTCCATGATGACGCAGTTCGGGGTTGCGACGGCCATGTGAATTGAGGCCGACATATAGGGCGTTGAGCCCATGCTGACGTGGGGCGACCAGAGTACGCTATGAACATCGGCAAGGATCGCGATTTTGCGGCATTCGGTGATGCCCCCGGCGCGGCAGATATCCGGGTTTACGATGTCCACGGCCTTGGCCGAAAACAAATCGCGGAACTGGAAGCGGTTGGAAAGAGTCTCGCCCGCCACGATTGCGGTATCCATGGCATCGGCTAGTTTGGGATAGCTGACGGTGTCTTCTGGCATCAGCGCGTCCTCCCACCAGCCGATGGTGCCCAGGCGATCCAACTCACGACCGAGCTGCACCGCCTCATGCAATTTGAACGCGCCAAGTGAATCGAGTAGCAACTGGCCTTTGCCCTTCACTGCAGCAGCGGCAGCAGCGACGCGGTTCATATCGCGGGTACCCGCGCCTTTACCCAAACCCATCTTTACGGCCGCGAAGCCCTGGTCCATGGCTTTGGTGGCCTGCGCGGCCACCTGTTCCGGCGTTGACCCGCCGATGCCCAGATAGGTGGGAATGCGATCGCGATATTTGCCGCCGAGCAAGCGATAAAGAGGCTGATTTGTATACTTGCCGAGAATGTCCCAGAGGGCGAGATCGACGCCCGCGATTGCTTCGGTGTAAAAGCCAGTGGAGTAGCCGCGCAGACGCTGGGTGGAATACATGCGGTCCCAGAGAGCCTCTACATCGCGCGCATCCTGACCCAAAAGAACAGGGGCGAGCATATCGGTCACGATTGTCTGGTGGACCCGTGGGGCGGCGGGGGCGTGGCACTCGCCCCAGCCATAGAGATCACCGGCCGTAACCTTCACCAGCACCGCCTGGGCGAATTGCTTCGAGCGCGAGGGACTGGCGTGATCGAGCCGGTTATACAAACCCTCGCCGCCGGTCATTGCGCCGGGTGGATACATCTGCATCAGATCGTCATTGGTGACCGGAGTGTTGGGGGTGCGGATGACAAAGGCTTCCACGCGAGTGATATTCAGGGGTGAAGGTGCGGCAGCGAAAGCGGCAGTGAGTGAGCCAAGAAATGAGCGGCGCAGCATGGTGAGAAAAACTCCTTAATGGTGGTGGAAGTGCTAGCGGGTGCGGAAAGTCTGGCTGTTGATCAGGGCGAGAGTCAGGTCCCGCGTGCCGCCGCCGGTACGGCGGACATCGGCGACGATGGACCGGATTTCCAGGCGCTCGGCGAAGTTGGGGGTTCGTCCCGTGGCGTAAGTGAGCAGTTTCTCGCCGAAACTGGCCGAAAACAAGTCGATGTGGGACACCAGCCAGCGCTTCAATTCGAGGGCGTCACGGACGGCGGTGCCGTCGGGCAACACGACGGAGGAGGCGACGGGTTTGTTGGACTTGGGCCAGGTATCGCGCCAACGGCCCACGGGGTCGTAGTTTTCGAGGACGAAGCCGAAGGGGTCGATGCGAGTATGGCAGGAGGCGCAGCGGGGTTCATTCGTGTGAGCGGCGAGTAGTTCGCGGGGAGTGGTGGCACCGCCAATGTCGGGAGTGAGCGCAGGCACATCGTTGGGCGGGGCCGGTGGAGGCATACCCAGAATCTTGTCGAGAACCCAGACGCCGCGGAGGACCGGTTGGGTGTCGACGCCGTTGGCGGTGGCGAGCATGGTGGCCGCCATGCCAAGCAGCCCGCCATGGCGGCCGCCTCGGGGGAGAGGGATCCGGGCGAGACGCCGGGAATCGTCGGCCGCGCTGTCGGAACTCGCCTTATAACCATAGTTCCGGGCAGCGAAGCTGCTTGAGGTGAAGGTGAAATCCGGATCAATGAAGTCGCTCAGCGGAAGATTGCGACCCAGCATTTCGGCGAAAAACCATTCCACTTCCTGGCGAGCCATGGCAATATCCGCGTCAGAGAACTTGAAGGCGGGATCCGGCATGATGGAGGCGAGCTTGCGGGTGTCGAGCCACTGGCTGGTGAAGTTGCGAATCATGGGGGCGTCGGGCTTTGATGGCAGCAGGCGTTCGGCCTCGGCGCGCAGCCCGGCTGGATTCAAGAGGCGGCCCGATTGCGCTGCGTCGAGGAGAGCCTCGTCGGGGGGAGCCAGACGAAGGAAGTAGGACAGCCGCGTGGCCAGGTCGAAGCCATCGAGTGGACCGGGTTGCATATCGCGATAGAGGAAGCGAGGCGATATCAGGATGGTGCGCAAGAGGAGATGCATGCCTTCGGCGAAGCTGTGGCCCTCCTGCCAGTGGCGGGTGGCAATATTGAGGAAGCTTGCGCGGGTGGCTGCGTCAACGGGCCGACGAAAGGCCAGGGGCAGAAAGCGGTCGACCATGCGCTGAGCGTATTGCTCGGGCGAAACAGTACCGGGAGCGACGCCGGCAAGGGAGTGCTGAATCTTTATGCGCTGCTTGTCTTTGGGGCCCTGGGCGGGTGCGAGGGGGCCTTCGACGACGAGATTGTGGATCTGGAGCGAAGGCCCGTGATCGAAGTATTCCTGGGCCAGCGTATCGTGCAGGTTATTCAAACCGCCAGTGGTCCCGATCATTTTGAGCATGCGTTGCGTGCGTGGGGAATCGAGGGTGGCGTGGGTCATGTCGAGGGACTCGTCCAGCATGAGCTGGTTGATGAGGTCATAGCCATTGCGGCCGCGCAGGCGGACGGGGGAGCGGGGCGAACCGTCGGGGTTATGGAGCGCTTGCAGATAAGCGGCCAGGAGGCGGGGATTGCGCGCGAAGCGCTCGCGGAAAAGGGCGGGGAGCTGTGCGCTGGTGTGATCCAGTTCGGCGTCGGCCCAACGGATGAGTGGCGTTTGGCCTTCGTAGAGTTCGGCATCGAAGGTGAAGGTTTGCGGCGACTCGTCGGTGACCTTCATGGAGTGCAAACGGCGGAAAACGTGAATCTTGGAGCGGTCGGTGGCGTCGATTTCGCGAGCCCAGACTTCGAGAGTCATCGCCTGGCCGGGCCGCGGCTTGAAGCGCGAAGCGGTGACGGTGATACGGTAGACGCCGGAGTCGACGATCTCGATGCGGGCGGGCCAGGTGCAACTGCGCATGACATCCTCGGCGCGTGAGGCCAGCCGGAGCACGCCCTGGCGGACCGTAGCGGCCGAGAAGCTGATCACCATGTCATCGGGAGGGGCGTGCCAGGTGCGCTTCTGGGGCGCGCGACCGGGCTGCGGGAAGACGGTATCGGCAATCTCCGAGGCAGTATTGGCGTAGGCTTCCATGAGGGGCGCGGATAGTGTGAGGCCAGCGGCGAGGTTGTCGAAGCCATGCAGGAGGATGTCGGGAGGGAAGCCCATGGGAAGCCGGAACTTTGGCAGTTGGAAGAGCTCGCGAATGGTGGCTTCATACTCGACCGCATTGAGCCGGCGCGGAATGTCGCCGCCGAAGGGGGTAGATCGAGCGAGGTGATCCCCAAGATAGGCAGACAGGGCTTGGAGTTCGGCAGCGGGGGGGCGCGGGAGCGGTGGAGGCGGCATGCGCCGCTCTTCGACGGCTCGCAGGGCACGTTCCCAGAGGGAACGCTCGGCGGGAGCATTCCAGTCGAGAGTAGTTCGCTGAAGGTCAACACCACCCTTGCGGGCAGCGGTGGAATGGCAGCCAAGGCAGTTGTTGCGGATGGTCTTGGCCGGGCCGGGGGGCAGGGGCTCGGCGGCGAGCGAGACGAAAGCAAGGCCGACGATCAGGATGGGTCGCATCAAAGCCATCTAGCGGATCAGGTGATTCAAGTTTCGGGATGCATTGGAGAAGGTGCCCACCTCCATGCCAAGCCGCTGCATGAGGGTAATGTAAAGGTCGCCGAGCAAGGGAGCGCCGGAGGCGTTGCGGTCGATGGCGATGTGGCGGCCATGCTGAAAGCTGCCGCCGGCCAGGAGGGTGGGCAGATTCTGGTTGCTGTGACGGCTGGCGTCACCCATGCCGGTTCCCACGAGAACGATCGTCGAGTCGAGCAGCGGGCGATCGTGGGCGTCCTTCTTCTCGCGAAGCTGTTGCAGGAAGCCCGCGAGTTTCGACATGTGGGAGCGCTCGAGTTTGACAAGGTCGCGCACCATGCCTGGATCATTGCCGTGATGGGAGAGGGCATGGTAGCCGGCAGAGAGGGGCTGTCCGTCAATGCTGAAAACCTGGCCGAGTCCATAAAGCCCGAAGGTGATCACGCGCGTGGATTCAGTCTGTATGGCCAAGGTCATCAAGTCGTAAAGGACCTCTTCGGCCTCCATCATGAGATTCGGGGTAATCGGGTCGGTTTCGGGAAGCTTATAGTTGGGCTGGGGAACGGGTTCGTCAATCGTTTCAAGCTGGCGCGACATGCGGCGTTCGACTGTACGAATGGACTCGAAGTACTCGCCGAGCTTGGCCTTGTCAGAGGCGGGCAGGGCGGCATGGAGGCGATTGGCATCGTGGAGGACATCGTCGAGGACGCTCTTGCCGCTGGAGAGAACATAAGCGACACGGGCCCGATCGGCCGGCGACATGAAGAGGCGCTTGTAGAGCACGCTTGGCCGCTCGATTTCCGGCAGCGGCACTCCCTCTTTCGTGTAACTGATCTGGCGGCCGTTGGTGTGTTCACTCGCGCCGGCGATGAGATGGAGGGAAGGAAAGCGGGACTGCTGGCCGATGCGGTCGGCAATGACTTGATCGAGGGAGTATGAACCGGGAACCTTGCCGCACAGAAAGTTATTCCAGGCCTCGTGGCCATTGGGAGCGCGATGATCGAGTCCGGAAAAAATCGTGAAATGATCGCGGTGGGGTGCGAGCGGCTCCAGCAGGGGAGGCATCTGGTAGCCCGCGCCGGTTTGCGTGGGGAAGAAGGCCGGGGCGTGCCAGCCGAGGTAGGCGCCCACGGAGACGAAAGTCCGAGCTTGGTTCGCCGAGGGTTCCGGCGCGCCAAAGGCTTCCAGGGCCGGCAAAGCGACGGCGGCCAGGCCCGATTTCAGGAAGCGGCGGCGGGCGAGACGAGGGGGAGAGTATCGGCGAGGGATTGTCATGGCAGGGCTTGGCTCCAATAAATCCTCGAAGGGATCCGGATGCCGTGATGATATCGGACGCATTTGTTGCTGTCAATCGGGGACCCATAGCAAGGATGCGGGGTTGATTGTGCGGAAAGCAGACGGGCGCCGATTTTCACGAGCGCCCGTCCAGGATGGCAGTAGAGTTATTGAATCCGGACCGACGTATTGCCGAGTACCAGATTCGTTTCGTTCTGATTGCTGGCGGCGGCGGCACGGTAGATGAAGGTGTTGGCTTCGGCGACGTTGTATTCCGACGTCTCCGAGAAAGCCACCGCCGTTTGGAAGCCTCGAATCAGATTGCCTGAAATGCGATCTCCCTTCGGGCCTTGAGGATCGCCGTCGGCGGGGTTGTAGCAGATCCCAAAGGGGGCAGAAGGACTTGCGGTGGAAATCGTGTTGCCCTCGATGAGATTGCCGAAGGTGTTGCCGCCGCGAACAAAAATTCCCAGCGCAGTGTTCCAAATCTGGTTATTGCGCAGGATGGAGTTGGTTGTCTGGACCAGCATGATTCCTGCTTCGGGGGGAGCAGCCATGCGGCCGCGGATTTGAACGTTTTCGATGCGCACATTGCTGGCGTTCATTGAAACGATTCCCATCATTGCGCCTTCGATAATGCCGTTGCGGATGGTGATGTTGCGGGCTCCACTGATCCTGATACCAACTCCGGAGTTAGTCCCGGTGATGGTTTGCCCGTTCAAGTCGAGCGTAATGTTGTTTCCAGTGATCATGATGCCATTGCCAGAGGAGGAACTAATAGACACTCCGGTGGTGAGTGAATAGTTGCCCTGTTCAGTTAGCATCGTAGGCCCTGCTACACCAACAAATCTGGTTCCCAGACCGGGCTGGGCAAATGCTGCAAAAGCGCTCAAGATAAATAATCCGGTGAGTCCGGCAAAGTTGTTTCGCATGTTCTATCCTTTTCGAGTTCAAGTTGAGAAGCGCTTCACTTTGATCTGTCGTGACATGCAATGGAATCCCCCTCACAATGGAAAAGATGTTGCTTTTATTGTTAGTGCTTATCAATGGTGCTGCTGCCGCTCAATGGTTTGCTGGGGGAACCGGTGGCATTTCAACTCTGTCGGGGGACGGCGCCAGCAGGATCGAGCCAGAGAGGGCAGCAACGGCGCAGTATCAACCCAAGATCGGGCTGGCTGCCCAGGGCTTTGCTGGCCGCCAGTTCGGAAACTATCTGGGACTTCAGGCTGCCTTCAGTTGGAACCGCAATCAGGTCAACTTTGTGGGGGTGGACACGTCGGGAGCCGGAGCCATGGCGTTTGAGCAGGAGCGGCGGTCCAGCCAGCGCACAGTCGGGATCGACGGGCTCATTTACTTTCGCAAGCGAGGCGAGATCTTTCGACCTTATGTGAGCGGTGGGGCCGGTTGGCTGCACTTGAGTAGTGATGCGGGGGGAAGGCTGGTCACGAGCGGAGCAGTGAGACTGCCGGCTTCAAGATTCACCGCGCAAAAGCCTTACTGGCGGACGGCGGTGGGCCTTGACCTTACCGTAAAGCCAGGCTGGCGCTTTCGCTATACCTTTTGGGAAACGGTATCAGCCAACCCGTTCAGTTCTCAACTTCGCCCGCAGGGGAAAGCGCTGTTGCTGAATTTTCTCAACCAGTTTGGCTTCGTGCGGGAGTTTTGAGGCCTAACGGTTTTGAAATTCGCAGTAGGGGCAGTTGGCCCAATAGATGGGAGCGTTTTCGATATTCTCGCCCGCAACCCTGGCGTGGCAGACCTTGCAGTATTGAAAGCTTTGCAGGTTTGGCTGTTGCGGCAGGATTTCGATCAGTTTTTCAAAAACGCACAATTGGCGACCGTCACGAACCGTATCTTTCAGGCTGGCCAACGCTCCGGACTCTTCTTGGGCCAGGATCAGGTTGGAATAGATCCGCGAGCGCAGACACGACGGGGTGAGGGCGTCAACTTCATCCTGGTTAGCGGCCAGGTTTTCAAACCACAACTCATCGTTCATTGCGCTGCCTCCTGACTTTGCCACGCCAGCTTGAATTTGTGCCTCGCCCGAGATAGCAGGCGCTCCACTGCCTTGGTGGATCGGCCAATCTCTTCAGCGATCTCCGCAGCACTTTTCTGTTCCCAGTAACGCCAGAGAAGCACTAGCCGGTAGTCGTCACTCAAACCGGCCAGCACGGTTAACACGTGGTCCTGGGATTGACGGTGAATGGCGACAAGCTCAAGAGAGTCCCGCGGTTCCACCAGGTCTTCAGCATCCTCTGGAAAGGGGCTGGCGCGCAGAACCTGGCGGTAGTGGTCCTGCACTTTATGCCGGGCGATTCCTAAAATCCATGCCCGCAGCGGCGCGTCCCCTGCATATCTTTCCAACGACTTCCAGGCGGTGAGGAAGACCTCCTGCATCAGATCGTCAACGGCTTCAATGCGGGGATGAAGCCGGAAGCGCAGGTAGCGGTAGACCGGATCGGAATATAGCTGCACGAATTCGGCGGTTGCTTTGCGGTCTTTCCGCAAAACATCCCGTACGAGTTCCAAATCCGCCTGCGAGGCGCTTGTGCCAAGAGTAATCAAGCTGCTCCTGCTGAGTATGTCGGGGCGGTGACGAAAATCCCCCTAAACAGAGTAGCCCCGGCTAATGAATCGCGTCGGATTGGGAAAAATTGGCTCTGAGCCTATTCGACAAGCGGTTGATAGCGCTGAATCCAATTGCCACAGGCGCTCATTTCCTAGTTGAATTTTTCTAGCGCTGACTTTTCTTCAGCCAAACTAGTCAAACTCTTTGTCAGGCGGGACAACACCGCCTCGCACTGTTGAATCGATTCCGTGGTGAGCGGACTGGTAATCCCTTTGGCTTGATCGCTTTCTTCCAGTTGCCGCCAGGACTTGAGTTCGTTCTTCTGGACCAGCATCTGATTCTGCACTCTGCGAATTTCGGTTTCAATAACGCCCCGGCTGAACTCTACTTGTTGCGCCCGTTGGTCTGTCAGATTCTTGCTCAAAAGTGCGAGGAAGTCTGCCAAAGACGCCGTCGTGGCCGCATTCGCCCAACGCTCGACTGCGGTGCCCGGCAGATTTGCCGAGTGGGCGATTTGTTGCTGCAAGGAAGAAATTGCTGCGCTGAGTACCTTGCCTTCCGACTCACATTGCGTCTGAAGCTTGGTCCAGCGCTCGACGCTTCTGCGGAAGTTAGCAATGTCGAGCCGGGTGCGTGCTTTTTCATCCTGCGTGAAGTCCATTTTAAGTGAATCCTCAAGCAAACCGATATCCACGGTGGCCCTGGCAATTTCGTGTTTTGCCTCATGTTGCTGCGTTTGCAATGCGTTCAGTGACTGCATGAGGATGAGCTGTTGCGCCTGAAGACAAGCTAGTTCCAGTCTCGCGGCAAAGTTAAAATAATCCTCGCGAGTAGCAAAGCCTTCTCCCCGGCTTCGCAGAAGCTCCCGGTCTGCTTCGAGCTTGGGTAGCAGGGTTAGTGCCAGGTTCTCGCTTTCCTTCGCCCGACGGAGGTCGCTCGAGGCTTTTTCTGCTTCGAGGCGAAATAGCATGCTTTGTTTTTCGGCAAAGTCACGGTCTTCCTGATCCATTTCGTTTCGCGCAATCCCTTCGTTCAAGCCTTGCTGGTAGGAAGTTGCCAGGTTTTCGGCCTTCTCTGCTTCTACTTGCAGAGCGGCAACCCGCTGGGCAAGATCTCTCAATTGATCTCTTAGCTCATCGAGCAAAGTGGCATGAGCTGTCGCAAACAAATCGAGAACGAGTCGTGCCGCTGGGGCCGGGGAAGCGCCGGCGAGGCCCAATGAGATAAAGAAAAGGAAGATGATGCGTGGCATAAGGTACTCTTTTGGAATACCAAGATTTTGCCGTGAAACTACAGACAATTCACGGTAAAACATTTGCACTTCACCTAGCATCGGCACCCGAGTCAGGCGCAGACTGCAATAGACGCCTTGCGGGCGTCAATGAATCGTTACAGGAGCATAGAAATGCAATTGAATTGGAAAATTCTTAGTATCGCGCTATTGGGCATCGTCCCAAGCCATGCGCAAACCATGACAGACCTGATAAATGGCACCTCGACCTGGAATGTCGCCCACCGGGGCGTATTTCTCAATAATACTTCCAGTTATCTGGTGGAAAACACCATTGGGGCGGCACGTCGCGCCTCAAATCTGGGCTACAAGGCCATTGAAATCGACTTGAAGACGACGTCTAACAAGGTTGCCATTGTTATGCACGATTCCAGCCCGTCGAGAACGACCAACATCGACGGCAGCAGTGGATCTACCTATCGGCCGATGAAGAATGCAAGAGTGGTGAATGGCGATACCAACGCCGAATTGCGGGCGCGAAATTGGTCACCCGCCAATACCGAAATCACTTCTCTCACTTCAACTCAGTTCAACGATCAGCTTACGTTCTTAAAGAAATACGATGCCAAGGGATCGCGCTTGTCGAACGAAGGTTGCTCAGCAGCTAACAAGTGCTTTGCAGTCCTTTCGACATTTTTCAATACCGTAAAGGCTGGAACCTATCCGGAATTGAACGATGTCATCTGGGTGCTGGACATTCAGACCAAGGCACAGCTTGAAGCCGCAGAATCGGTTGTTCAACTCCACAACTTCTGGAATAAGGTTGTGTTCAAGGTTTGGGCAAACGCTGCCACCCTCGTTTGGGACTCGGCGAGGAGCACCTATAAAATTTCTACCTTTTACAATAAGGGCTACTACGTGTTGTCCTTCAGCCCGAAAAACGTAGTTGTGAGCAATGGCAACTACATCAAATTTGCGCAGATCGATTCAGCTGCGAATGCCACGCTTTTGGCTAATGTTGGGGTGAAAAACATGATCACAAATTCGCAGAATCAAGCTCTCCGGGTGATTGGGATCGAGACTTTCATTACCGGAATTAACGCAAACGACACGACGGACGCAGGCGTTGTCCAAGTCCGAGACGCAATGACGGTGCCCAAATGGGGTGTCGTGCGGGGTTGGGATGCTAAGTGGTCCCAGGCCAATGCCGACGCGGAAACTGACACCAACATGAAGCCGCCCAAACTGCCGATCGGTGAGTATACGTTCAACAACTACTCGGCCACGATCACGGGCAGCACGACGATGACACGCCGAAGGAACCATGGCAATGCGGCGAAGATTCGCGTTAGTGACATTCAGTAAGCTGCTTTGCCAGCTTCTGGTTGCGTCATGCCTTTGGGCACAAGCTCCCCGGCTTGAGCCAGAAGAAGCAAAGGCCACCAAGGCTGTTTTGCTCGTGTTGCAGGAATTACGCTACGAACAGCTTCGCTTCGCCAAGATCCGCCTGGAGGGAGAGTGGCGAGGAATGCAGGAATCGCTTACCGGCTTTTCTGTGCAAAACGAGGTGCAGGCCGCTACGGCACCTATACCCGAAGGCCATTCGCCGGAAGCCTGGAAGGAATACGCTGCCAACAGCGTTCAGGCCTGGAACCAGGCACGTGAACTGGAGCGCCGCATTGCCGAAATCAAGACCCAAATGGAATCGGTGAAACGGTTTCTGGATCAAGTCAAACGGTAAGGAATTGTCAGTCATAACCAGAGGCCGCCAGTTGAACTGGCGGCTTCGCCTATTTGGAGCAGGCGTTATGAGGAAAGTATGCGGTGCCCAACGATTTCGGCGGAGGAGGCATTCCCCCCAAGACTTGACGTTTGCAATACGGCTTCAAAGTGTGGAAAGGATTTTCCTTGCGGTGCCAACTTTGCCCACAACGAAGCAAAAAGTTCTGGCTCCGTAACGTATTTGATGGCGCACTCGGTTCCAGCAATGGACGCTCCTTGCAGCAGCAAGGCGTGACCTTGTCCGTCCGGGCGTGGCAAGAATGAAATTACGCCAAAGACCCTTTCCGGATCTTTGGAACGCCAGTTCCGTGGCTCATTATCCAGCGGCTTTCGATTTTCGATAGTGAAGCCGTGCTCGTTCTGAAAGTGTACGACGCTGAAGTTGGCATCCCGGTCCAGCAGCTTGACCCAAGGATTGGCATGCGCCGCGCCGAGCACAATCAGGTTGGCGCCATGACTGTCCGGCAAGCGTAGTTCCCGGCACATTCGCAGGGAGACATCTACCTCACGTGCTTCCTTGCGGCGGCACACCTTTAAAGCAAAGTCTGTGTCAACAATCCCTGTGTAGCGCCGGGTCACCAGTGATTTTTCAAACCATTGGTTGGCGGTCCGTTTCAGAATTTGTTCGCGCCATTGGCCACTGAAATAATCTTCAACGCTTACGTCCTGGCCGGCCAGGTCCTGAGCCAGCACCAAAGCGGTGTCGCTAGCAACAATGATGGTGCGCCGGTTCTGTTCGAGCAGCATGCTCCAAAACCGGGATAGAGGTTCCTGAGCACGCAACAAACTAGTGCCTACGAGCGCTAAACCCGAGATAGACACCGCACCAAGCCCCGCCCAACGCAGCATATTCCGGCGAGGAATCACGGCCGACTCAACCGGAACGGGCTCCAGGGTTGGACCAGGAAGAATTTCCAGTACAGGCTCCGCCAAGCTGGGCGAGATTGCTGCAACGGGTACGAATTCCGGGACATAACGACCCTTCGGAATCTCAATTCGCAGCGGGTCAGACTTGCCTTCCGCCTCGTAGTATTCAGAAAGGCGTTGGCGCAGGAGACGAACCGTGGAGCGAACAATGTTGTCTTCCATCGGGTTGTAGCCCGGCTGGCGGCCGAAGACCTGAATTCCGATTTGATTTTCAATGAGGTCGGCGGCCGCACAACCGCTCAAGCTTTTTTCGCAGATGTAAGAAAGCAAAGCGGAAAGCCGATTCGCGCGCGCAAAGTATTGACTGGCAAGCACTTTCTGCAGCAACGCCAGTTTCAGCTCCTGGGTCTCGCTTTGAGCTTCCTTCGGTACCACGGCAACAGGCTAACATGTTCAGATTGCAAGCCTGTGAACGTGGTTTCACATGTGAAATTACAGAAAAGTTCTTCCAACTTCACTTTTGTGGATGTTCTCCTCGCTCGTAGACTCAGGGCGAGGAGAAGTTTCAATGTTCGGAAAACAATTGCTTCTGTTGGTTTTTATCTGTCAATTTTCGCTCTTTGCGCAATTCGACAACAGTGAGATTACAGGTTTCATATTTGGTCCGCAGCGTGTCGGAATAGCCAACGCCGCGATCACTTTGAGCCGGGATGGTTCGGGGATAGTCCAAAAAGCAAGCGCAAATGGGTTGGGAGCCTATCTTTTCGTAGCTCAGCGGGCAGGCATCTACACACTGACGGTGGAAGCCCCGGGTTTTCGCTCCTGGACGCGAACCGGTGTTGAATTGTCCGTAGCGCAGCGCCTACGCGTCGACGTTGAATTGCAGATTGGTGCGGTGACTGAATCCGTCACGGTGACCGATCAGGCAACGAGCATGCTTGAACTGGAAACGGCTGGGCGCGGCCAAGTGGTGAATGGCCGAACCATACGAGAACTTCCGCTGGTCGACCGCGACTATCAAAGGCTAGCGCTGCTCAGCCCTGGGGTGGTTCCTGGCACTGGACTGTCGGGGGCAGTGAATGTGAATGGGAACCGCTGGCAGAACAACAATTGGCTTCTCGATGGAGTTGACAACAATGTTGTGGCGAACAATACGAGGGGTGGGACGACATTCAGCCAGCCACCGGTGGACGCAATTGAAGAATTCAAGCTGCAAACGAGCGCATTTTCAGCCGAGTTTGGGCGGGGCGGCGGAGCTGTCTTCAACGCTACTCTGAAATCTGGATCTAACCAGTTTCATGGTAGCGGCTGGGAGTTCTTTCGCGACAGTTCGATCAACGCGCGCAACTTCTTTAGCCAGCAAAAACTGTTGCCATTTCGCCAGCATCAATTTGGGGGGACCTTCGGTGGTCCGGTTCAAAAAAACAAACTCTTCTTTTTTGGTGATTATGAAGGGCTGAGGGCCAATCAGACGATCGTACGGCTGGCCAATGTACCGAACCCCGCGCGTTTCATCCGTGATTCCGCTGGGCGAGTGACCGGCTTTGATTTCACTGGCCGGCCTGCTATCTTCCACCCCAACACCAAAGCAGCCCTTCCAGCCCGACTGACTACTGCCGATGGCCTTGACTCCCGGGCCATGCGTTTGCTTGAGCTATACCCTCAGCCAAACCGCGGCACCAATCCGGATGGTGCTCAAAACTATGAATTCAACCCGGTACTTACGCGAAATGACAACCGCTACGACCTGCGCGGCGATTATGTGCCAAATGAGCGCGACCGGTTCTTCGGCCGTTATAGCTACCAGAAATCCTTTGAGCAGAATGCTGGTAACCTGCCCGGTCTTGCCGAAGGCGGCACCGGATCGGGCAACGCGAACTTTGAGCGAGACTCCGACCAACTGGCCTTTGGCTGGACGCGGGTTCTCACTCCGCGAGCCGTGAATGAGTTCCGTTTCGGCTGGTCGCAAGTCCGGGATGGCCGCTTTCCTTTAAATAGTGATTCCGGACCGGCAACTGACCTGACTGGCATTCGTGGATTGCCTTCCAGCCCCATTATTGATGGCGGTTTACCTAATTTCCGTATCACGAACCTGACACCCCTCGGGCGGGGCGATTTCGCCAATCAGTATCAAGCGCCGTATGTTTATACCTTCAAAAGCACCTTCAGTTGGCTCGTTAACGCTCATTCGCTCAAAGTTGGGGCTGAAGTGCGCCGGACCAACAACGAATTCTTCGATATCCGCTCGTTGCTGGGAGCGTTCACCTTCAATGGTCAGCGCACGCGCAATGCCGCGAACGCCGCCAATACGGGCGACCCCATTGCTGACTTCCTTTTCTTTGCGCCTTTCAATGCGACCTTGAGCGTGCCCGGCGTTTTCCAGCACGGCCAAGTCTTCACCTACGGCTTTGTGCAGGATGATTGGAAACTCACGCGCCGCCTCACCCTCAACCTCGGTCTGCGGTACGAATTCGGTCAACCGCTGGCTGAAGCTGAAGACCGCTACGCCAACTTTGATCCGGCGGGACGCGGCGGACGCGGCGGCATTCGGGTCGCTAGTGCAGCAGACCGCCGCCTGGTGAGCTGGGGTACCCGTCCGTGGGCCCCGCGGGTGGGTTTGGCTTACCAGATCAATCCCAAGCTTGTTTTCCGGGCAGGATATGGCATCTTCTCGATGATGGAAGACCGCCATGGCAGCGAATCTGTCCTTACCGGCAATCCACCGTTTGCCGCCGATGGCAACTTCGCCTTCAATACTACTCCGACAGTGCAAACCGTTGACCAAGCTGTGACCTTCTTAAACTCGGCACTTAACAACTTACCGGCAACTCCGGAAGCACTCAGCAACGCAGGCCCCGGCTTCTGGGGAGGCATTTTACTGCGAACCCAGGAAGAGCGCCAAAAGGTCCCCTACACCCAGCAGTGGAACGGCACGATTCAGTGGGAGCCCGGTCCAAACTGGCTGGTTGAACTCGGATATGTGGGCAACAAAGGCACCAGCCTTTCCGCATTCCGCAATCTCAACATGCAGCGGATTGCCAACTCCAATGCCTCCCGGCCCTTTCCGGAATTTGGCGACATCCAATGGCGGGAAACGCGCGGCCATTCCATCTATCATGGCTTCCAGTCCCGGCTGAACCGGCGATTTGCTTCCGGTCTGTCTATTACCAGTTCCTATACGTGGGCGCGCTTGATTTCCAATTCCCCCGGCTTTCTCGCCCGCGGTGCCAGCTACGCGCAGGACGCCTTCAACTGGCGTCCGGAGCGAGCGGTTGACGCCAACGACATCCAACACAACTTCGTTTCATCTTTCAACTATGAGCTGCCTTATGGTCGGCAATGGCGCAACCTGGGCGGCTACCTTGTGCGCGACTGGCAACTCGGCGGCATTCTATCCTTGCGCGGCGGATTCCCTGTCAACATCACCACCAATGGGGCCAATACTGTGCAACTTGGTTCCATCCGCATTGCTCGTCCGGACTACGTGGGTAGTGGTTCCCCTGTGCTGGCAGAACGCACATTGGGCCGCTGGTTCCGTACAGAGAACTTCGCTCGTCCCGCTGGCATTCATGGCAACTGCCCGGTCCACTGTGGCGGCATCCGGGGGCCCGGCTACTACGGCATGGACGTCCTGGTGGCACGCCGCTTCCCGCTTACGGAACGCTTCGCTCTCCAATTCCGCGGCGAAGCATTCAACATCACCAATACTCCGCAGTTCAACAACCCTGTGATTGCATTCGGCGACCCGGCATTTGGCCGCATCACGTCTGCCTACGGAGAACGTCAAATCCAATTGGCACTGAAGCTGCTTTTTTAATTACAGCTTTCTTCAAAAGCCTCCTGTCCTACCGGGCAGGAGGCTTTTTGCTGTTCTAGAAATGGCATTATCCGCGCGCTGGCCACTCGCGGACGCGGTGGAGTTTGAGCATGTTGGTGCTGCCGGGTTCGCCGATGGGTTGGCCGCTGACGAAAACTACCTGATCGTTAGGTTTGATCAGACCGCGGCGCTGGAGTTCGTGGTCCATCTGCTCGAGCATTTCGTCCGTGGAACCGGCGCCGGGAACCACAATTGCCGTGACGCCATAGATTAACGAGAGTTGGCGAGCGGATTCGGGGTGCGCGGTGAAAGCGTAGACGGGTACCGGGGGCCGGAAGCGGCTGATCAGCCGGGCAGTTGCGCCGCTGGCGGTAAAGACAACGATGGCGACTACACCAAGGTATCGACCGGCGCGATAGGCAGCATCGGCAATAATTTCCGCGTGGCTGGGGTTGGCCATGGCGGGTAATTCCTGGTAGCCGCGGTAGCGGAGATTCGTCTCTGTTTCAGCCGCGATGCGATCCATCACGCTGGCTGCTTCAACCGGAAATTTGCCTGTGGAGGTTTCGGCTGAAAGCATTACCGCGTCGGTGCCGTCGTAGATGGCGTTGGCGATATCGCTCACTTCGGCGCGAGTGGGGGAAGCATTCTCAATCATGCTTTCGAGCATCTGCGTCGCCGTGATGACGAACTTGCCCATGCTGCGAGCACGCTGGATGATGGTCTTCTGGATGGCAGGAACTTTCTCGATTGCCATCTCAACACCGAGGTCACCGCGGGCCACCATGACACCATCGGATTCTGCGAGGATGGCGTTGAGGTTTTCAACCGCTTCCGGCTTTTCAATCTTGGCGATGACCTGGGCCTTGCTTTCGCGCTCTTCGAGGTAAAGCTTCAGGCGGAGGACGTCGTTGGGCTGGCGGACGAAACTGAGGGCGATGAAATCCACTTTTTCATCGAGACCAAACTGGAGATCGGCTTTGTCCTTGCGGGTGATGGAGGGAGTGCTGACGGCGACTCCGGGCAAATTGATTCCCTTGCGGTTGCCGATGGTGCCGCCGCCGACGACTTCACAGCGGGCGGCCACACCGTCGGTTGAAATCACGCGGAGTTTCACTGCTCCGTCGGCGATGAGAACAGCGTTGCCTGGCTTGACGTCGCGGGCAAACTCGGCATAAGTGGTGCTGGCGAGCTTGTCATTGCCCATAACCTGTTCCGTGGTGAGGGTGAAGATCTGGCCCGTTTCAAGTACGCAGGAGCCATTTTCAAATTCGCCCAAGCGAATCTTGGGGCCTTGCAGATCGAGCAGGATGCCGGCATGGATGTCGAGCTCCCGGGCAATCTCGCGAACCAGCTGGATGCGGCGGACATGTTCGTCCTTGTGGCCATGGCTTGCGTTGAGGCGAAAGACGTCTACTCCGGCTACAAGCAAGCGACGGATCATTTCAGGTGAGTCGGTGGCAGGACCCAGAGTGGCTACGATTTTGGTGCTTGGCATTCGTGTTGTCGGGGGATTCCTTTGAGCGGGCAGCAGACAGGGCCGTACAATACCCATTATGCCCATCTATCAGGCGATCGTTCTGGCGATTGTCCAAGGATTCACGGAGTTTTTACCAATTAGTAGCTCAGCACACCTTTATCTAGTGCCGTGGCTAGTGGGATGGCCGGATCAGGGTTTGGATTTTGACATTGCGTTGCATATTGGAACGCTATTGGCGGTGCTGATCTACTTCTTCCGGGATTGGGTGCAGATTGTGGGGCAGGGCTTCGGCTTGGCCTGGGGACAGGATGAGGAGTTAAAACAAAGCCCGCGATTGCTTTGGTATCTGGCGCTGGCATCGGTGCCTGCCGGAGTAATTGGATTGTTATTCAAGGACCGGATCGAGACGGAATTGCGCAGCCCCTTTGTGATGGGAACGATGCTGATCCTGATTGGGGGATTACTTTGGATTGCGGAACGGTGGTCCAAGCGGGAGCGACATATTGGCGAAATGAGCCTGGCCGATACGTTGATTGTGGGCACGTCGCAGGCGCTGGCGCTGGTGCCGGGGACGTCGCGGAGTGGAATTACGATTTCGACGGCGCTGTTTCGCGGGTTGACGCATTCGGCAGCGGCGCGCTTCTCCTTTCTGTTGTCAACGCCGATTGTGGCGGCATCGGGTTTGAAATCCGTCTATGACTTGTCGAAGCATGGGTTGGGCGAGGGAATGCTGGCACCGTTTGTGATTGGAATTGCCGGGAGTGCCCTGGTGGGGCTTGGCGTGATTGCGTTCTTTCTGCGGGTGATCCGGCGCTATGGTTTAGCTCCGTTCATTGCGTACCGGATAATCTTTGGCATAATAGTGATCGCTCTGGCATTAGTCCGTGCAAACGGATGAAGCTTTTAGGTCCCACCACACACAAACGCCTCAACGAGGCGATATCCTTCGTGTTTCTATTTTTAGGGCTCGCCATTATTCTGAGCCTGATCTCTTACTCGGCAGTGGATCCCAGTTGGAATACGGCGACGGGCGTGGTGCGTCCGTCGAACCTGATGGGACGCTTTGGGTCGCACTTGAGCGATGTCTGCTTCCAGATTTTCGGTTTGTCGAGTTTTGTGATTCCCGCGCTGATTCTGCTGCTGGCCTGGAAGTGGATGCAATCGAAGCCGATTGAGGCGGCAGGAGTAAAGGTGTTGGGGTCGGTGATGTTTGTGTTGGGAGTCTGCACGAGTTTTTCGCTGGCACCCGGTGCGAAGGCATTTTCGGGGGCGATTCCGGCAGGGGGCGTGCTGGGAACGATGGTGGCGGATTTGCTGGTGTTTTACTTCAACTTCACGGGTGCGGCTTTGTTTACAGCAACGGCTCTCGTGGTCTCACTCTATTTGATTTCGACATTCTCGGTGGCGGTGCTGGTGGAGTGGATGGAGGGACCAGCAGCAGTGATGAAGGCACTGGGCAAGGCTTTTCGCAGCGTGAAGATGCCGAGCTTCAAATTCTTTGAACGGCGTCCGGTGAAGGCGCGGGCGGCTAAGCCGCAAGAGGGCGAAACGGGAGCCGCGAAACGGCGTGCGCCACCCCGGCCGGCCGATGGTGAAGAACTGGATTTGCCGCCATGGGAGACCAAGACGGTTGGGTCTTCTACGCCCGCTTATGAAGCAGCAGCGGAAGCCGAAGAAATTGCGATTGAAGAGCAGGACGAGTTCATCCCGATCAAGATGTTCGAAGACATGCCTTCACCGTTACCGGTGGAAACATTGCCGCCGCCTTCGCGGGCGAAGGCGAAAGACAGTCCGGCACCGACGCTTTATAAATTGCCGCCAACCGGGATGTTGACCGAGCCGCAACCACGGAGCGCGTTTGACTCGCAGGAATTGCGAGATACCGCGTCGCGCATCAAGGAACGTTTTGAAGAATTCGGTGTGCTGGGCAACGTAGTTCAGATCAACCCCGGGCCGGTGGTGACGACATTTGAATTCAAGCCGGAAGCGGGCATCAAGTATTCCAAGATTACGAACCTGACCGAAGATCTTTGCCTGGGTTTGCAGGCCGAGTCCGTACTGATTGAGCGGATTCCGGGCAAGCCGACGATTGGCATTGAGGTGCCGAACAAGAACAGTGAAGTGATTGCGCTGCGGGAGATCCTGGAGAGCGAAGATTTTCAGGGAGCCGGGTCGCGGCTGGCGATGTCGCTGGGCAAGGATATCAACGGGCGGATCAAGATCTTTACGCTCGACACGATGCCGCATTTGCTGGTGGCGGGTTCAACCGGTTCGGGCAAATCGGTGATGTTGAATTCGATGATCATGAGCGTGCTGTACAAGTCCACGCCGGACGAAGTGCGCATGGTGATGATTGACCCGAAGCGCGTGGAATTGGGAATTTATGAAGACATCCCGCACCTGCTGACACCGGTGATCACCGACCCGAAGAAGGCATCGAATGCATTGCGGAATGCGGTGCTAGAGATGGAACGGCGCTACAAGTTGCTGGCATCACACGGGGTGCGGAATATCGAGCAGTTCAACCGCAAAATGCGGCAGCTGGCGAATGAGCCGCGGAGCCTGTTTGACGAAGATAGCCCGGAGATGATGCTCGAAGAGGATCTGCGTCCGCTGCCCTACATCCTGATCATCATTGATGAGCTGGCGGACCTGATGATGCTGGAACGCAACAATGTGGAAACATCGGTAGCGCGGCTGGCGCAGATGGCGCGTGCGGTGGGCATGCACCTGGTGCTGGCGACGCAGCGGCCTTCGGTGGACGTGATCACGGGCGTGATCAAGGCGAATTTCCCGGCCCGGATGAGCTTCCGGGTGACGACGCGCGTGGACTCGCGGACGATTCTCGACACGATGGGGGCGGAGCATTTGCTGGGCAAGGGCGACATGCTGTTTCTGCCGCCGGCGTCGTCGCGGCTGCACCGCGTACATGGGGCCTATGTGGGCGAGCAGGAGATCAACTCGGTTGTTGAGTTCTGGAAGAAGCAGGCCAAGCCCGAGTATGACCAGAGTTATCTGGTGGCGCCTCCGAGTGAAGACGGCGATGAGCCGCTGGATGAGGATGGAGCCGAAGGCGATGCGGACCCGATGTACGGTGACGCGGTGAAGGTGGTGTGCGAGATGGGGAAGGCGTCGACCTCGATCCTGCAGCGGCGGCTTCGGCTGGGCTATGGGCGCGCGGCGAGGATGCTCGACCGGATGCAGAAGGAAGGGATCATCGGTGCGCCGGATGGTTCGCGGCCGAGAGAGGTGCTGAAGCGGCCGGATTGGCTGGATCGGGATATGAGTCTGGAAGTGATGGAGGAGGATTAGGGAAGAATGGCGGAGAGAGAGGGATTCGAACCCTCGGTAGCGCTTTAAGGCACTACGACGGTTTAGCAAACCGCTCCTTTCGACCACTCAGGCATCTCTCCGCGCAGGGTGGTTCAGCTATTCGTAGATTAGCATAGAGAAAAGGGAGAACCAATGCGAATCCACGTAGCGCGCGGGTGGGAAATGCGGGAGAGCGAAGCGACGCCGGAGGGCGTGTTTTGGCGGCGACGGGAGATTCTGGCGGCACTCGGTTTCCCCCTGATTGCGCGGGGTGCGACGCAGAATCCGGAATTTACGCTCGACCGTCCCTTGACACCGGAATGGGCGGCAACGAGCTACAACAACTACTACGAATTTTCGACCGATAAGCAAAAGATTAAGGACCTGGCGAAGGGGTTCAAGCCGAGGCCCTGGACGGTAGAAATCAAGGGGCAATGTGGCAAGCCGAGGGTTTGGGGGATTGAGGATCTGGAAAAAGAAATGCCAATCGAGGAAAGGCTCTACCGTCACCGTTGTGTGGAAGCCTGGGCGATGGCGGTGCCCTGGTTGGGCTTTCCGCTGGCGGAGCTGATCCGGAGGGCCGAGCCGAACGCGAAGGCCAAGTTTGTGCGCTTTGTTTCGGTGAACCGGCCGGAGGAAATGCCGGGGATTCGCTTTTCGGGGAGTTATCCCTGGCCTTATTACGAGGGATTGCGAATGGACGAGGCGATGAACCCGCTGGCCTTTCTGGTGACTGGCTTGTATGGCAAGCCGTTGCCCAACCAGAACGGTGCGCCGCTGCGGCTGGCGGTGCCCTGGAAATATGGGTTCAAGAGTGCCAAGGCGATTGTCCGGATTGAGTTGCTGGAGAAGCGCCCGGCGACTTTCTGGAATGTGGCCGTGCCAGGAGAATATGGATTTTACGCAAACGTGAATCCCAAGAAACCACACCCCCGTTGGAGCCAGGCGGTGGAACAATTGATTCCAAATATGGAAAGAGTTGCTACGCTGCCATACAACGGTTACGGGAAGTGGGTGGAGAACCTGTATACGGGTTCCGAGGCGTAAACAGGCTTTGCGCGGTATCCTGAAGGCGGAAAGATGCTTTCGCCACGCTTAGGACTGCAAGTTTCGCAAAAGCAGACGCTGACCCCTGGCCTAGTGCAGTTGGTCACGGTACTCCAGTTGAATCGGCTGGAATTGAAGGAGATGATCTCGCAGGAGATCGTCGCGAACCCGTTTCTGGACGAGGGCGAAGACGGGGAAGAACTGACGCCGCAAGAAGTGCAGAATCTGCTGGAGGCGGAGCGGATTACGGAACCGGCTGATCATCAGGTGATGGAGATGCTGGCGCAGCCGGCGGCGGCCTCTTATGAGGCCGAAGGCGAAGCTGAGGCATCCGGCGAGACATCTGGAGAGCTTCCTGAAGCGGCCAAGGCCACCGACCCCTTTGATGAAATCGACTTTGGCAGCTACTTTGATGAGTACCTCGACCCCGGACACAAAGCGCCGATGGGCGAGACACCAGAAAAGCCCTCCTTCGAGACTTTTCTTTCGTCGCCAGTGACATTGTCGACACACCTGATGTCCCAATTGAGCCTGGACCTGATGAATGACCGGGAGCGGCAGGCGGCTGAGGCAATCATTGGCAACCTGAACGAGTACGGCTACCTGCAGGAAAGCCTGGAGGACATGGCCCGGGACGAGGGGCTGAGCTTCGATGACATGGAGGATGGCCTCGAGATCGTGCAGTCGCTCGACCCGGCGGGCATTGGGGCGCGGGACTTACGGGAATGCCTGTTGTTGCAGTTGAAGAGCAATTGCGCCAAGGGTGGGGTAGCCTGGCAGATGGTTGCAGACCACATGCGGCTGATTGAACGCAGGGAATTCAAGGAAATCGCCAAGCAACTGGGACGGCCGCTGGAGCATATCGAAATTGCGTTGAACGTGATCCGGAAGCTGGACCCGCAACCGGGGTTGCGCTATTCGGGGCAGGCCGCTCAGACGGTGGAGCCGGATGTATACATCTTCAAGGAAGGTGACGATTACCTGATCCAGTTGAATGACGAGGACCTGCCGCAGATCCGGCTCAATTCCGGGTACCGCCGGATGCTGGATAACAAAGAATCGACGCCGGAGAAGGACGTCCGCAACTACATCCGCGAACGCTATTCGAGTGCGCTGATGTTGATGAAGAATATCGAGCAGCGGCGGCAAACGATTTTGAAGGTTTGTCAGTGTGTTGTTGAGAGACAGCGGGACTTTCTGGAAGACGGCATTGATTGCCTGCAGCCCATGATGATCAAGGATCTGGCGGAAGAGATCGGGGTGCATCCATCGACGGTGAGCCGGGCGGTGGCAAGCAAGTATGTACATACACCGCAAGGCGTATTCGAATTGCGATTTTTCTTTTCTGAGGCCGTGCAGGGGCCGGCTGGTGCAGGCACAGCGCTGCTGGTATTGAAGCGCAAAGTGAAGCGGATGATTGATGAAGAAGATTCTGCGCACCCGTTGACCGATGACCAGATCACGGCACGGCTGAACGAAGAAGGAATCTCGGTAACGAGGCGGACCGTCGCCAAGTACCGGGAAGATATGAAGATCCCCTCGACGCACCAAAGGCGCGTCAGGAAGTAGACAACCTAAACTCCATCATGAAAATTCATTACACCGGGAAACTGGTAGATCTCGATAAAGAACAGAAGAAGAATCTGGAGAACCACTTTGCCAAGCTGGGCAAACTGGTAGACCGCAAGGGCGAGCGGGAGGCACACGTGGTGCTGACCAGCCAGCGGCACCAGCAGAAGGCGGAAGTAAACATGACCTTCTACGGGCAACTGGCAGCGGCGCACGCCTTGCACAAGGACCAGTTTTTGGCACTGCTGGCGGCGATTGTGAAGCTGGAAAAGCAGATGCAGAAGATTCATGACAAGCGGATTGATTCCAAGCGGCATGGGGTCGGCATCAACGGCAAGAAGTCGCCGATTCCGGAGGTAAAGCCGGTTGCTGTTCCGGCCAAGAAAGCCAAGCCAACGCAAATCCAGCGCTATGCCAAGCCGATTTCAGTGGAAGATGCCGCTCTGACGATCAAGCCAGCTTCGGATTATCTGGTATTTGAAGAGGTGGGCACCGGCACAATGCATGTAATGGTACGGCGCGACAACAGCCAATTTGATTTGATTGTAGTGCGCTAATGCCAGCCCAGGCTTCAACAGCAGAACTCATCATCATCACGGGCTTGAGTGGTTCCGGCAAAGGAACCGTACTCAAGTGCTTTGAGGACATGGGCTTTTACGCGGTGGACAATCTGCCGCTGGACCTGTTCCCCAAGTTTGCCGAGTTGACGAAGGATTCGCCGAAGATCGGCCGGGCGGCATTGGTGGTGGATGTACGCGAGGGGGAGTCGCTGGAGCGATTCCCCGCTCTGTACAAGGAAGTGTCGGCGAAGGTGCCGACCAAACTGATCTTTCTTGAGGCCGATGATGCGACGGTAGTACGGCGATTTTCCGAGACCAGACGGCCCCATCCGCTGGGACTGAGTCGTTCCGTACTCAAGAATGTGAAGGCAGAACGGCAAATGTTGGAGGAGTTGAAGCAACTTTCCACGTTTGTTCTCAACACCTCGCGGCTGAATGTCCATCAGTTGAAGGCCGTGATTGAAGAACAGTTTGCGGTGGGCCAGACCAAGAAGGTATCGATCCACGTATCGAGCTTTGGCTTCCGCAATGGAATTCAACAGGATGCGGATCTGGTCTTCGATGTCCGTTTCCTGCCAAACCCGAACTACATTCCCGAGTTCAAGCCGTTGACGGGCAAGCATCCGAGTGTAGCGCGCTACATCCGGAGCTTTCCGCAAACGAAGGAGTTTCTGTCGCGAGTGACGGAGATGTTGGTGTATCTTTTGCCGCACTACATTCAGGAAGGCAAGAGCTATCTGACGATCGGCTTTGGCTGTACGGGTGGGCAGCATCGCAGTGTGATGATTGCCGAGGAAGTGGCCAAGCGGCTGAAGCGGGCAGGTTTTGATCTGAAGGTGCATCATCGGGATGCGGTGACGAAGAACGCCAAAAAGCGTGACTAAAGAACTGGGCTTAATTTTCGCGATGACGCTAGCCGTAAGGCTGACGCATGCGGGGGTCTTGTGGATTGAAGAGGCATATCCGATGGCGGCGGCGCAGCAGATTCTGGCCGGACGCTGGCCGTATGTGGACTTCTGGTTTGACAAGCCACCCGGAGCGGCCTGGCTTTACCTGCTGTGGGGGGCATTGCCAGGTTGGGTATTGCGGGTGGCGGGCGCCGCCTATGTCATGGGATGCGCGGCATTGGCCGGGAAACTGGGTGGACGCTGGGCAGCCTGGATGCTGGCTGTTTATTTGAGCTTCGGGGTACCTTCGGCGGTGATGGCGCTGGCGCCGGATCTGCTGCTGGTTGCGCCGCACCTGGGCGCGGTGTGGTGTGCGCAGAACGGGCGTCCGCTTTGGGCAGGGCTGGTGGCGGGCGCAGGACTGCTGATTCACACGAAAGCGATCTTTATTGTGGCGGCGGCACTGCTTTGGGCACCGGGGTGGCGGCTTCTGGCAGGCTTCGCGATGACGCTGCCCGTGCATGGGTTGTTGGGGGCGCAATACTGGCAACAGGTGTGGTGGTGGGGGCGGGTGTATGCGGAGAACACGTTTGTCGAGAAGCCGGTATGGGAGTTTTTCCGGCGAACGGCGAACTGGATGGGATTTCAGGCGGCGGCGATGGCGGGCTTGTGTTTTGCCCGGCTGGATTGGCGTCAGGCGGTCTGGCTTGTGCTGGGGCTGGTGAGCGTGACGATGGGGCAGCGGTTTTTCCCGAGGTATTACTTCTTTCTCCTGGTGCCTTGCGTCGTGCTGGCCGGAAAAGCGCTGGCAGGAATGAGGCCGAGGTGGCGTTGGGCGATTCTGGCGCTGTTGCTGGTGCCGGTGTTACGTTTCGGACCCCGCGATGTGCAGTTGGCGCTAGGGAATGAGCGATGGGATGATCTCAATTTGTTCCGGGATAGCCGGACAGTGGCTTTGTTTCTGAAAGAGCAGGCCAAGCCGGAGGATACGCTTTTTGTGTGGGGCTACCGTCCGGATATTGACGCGATGGCACGGATGCGGGGTGGGACGCCGTTTCTGGAAAGCCAACCGCTGAACTGCGTGTTTGCGGACCGTCATTTGCAGGACGCACGGCGGATGCAGGGTATGGGCTGTGAAGAGCGATTGAGACGTTTCCGCGAGTCTGAGCCGCAGTGGATGGTGGATGGGTTGGGGCCGTTGAACGTGCGGTTGCGCCTCGAAGCGTTTCACGCGCTGCGCGGATATGAAGTGGTACTGCGGACGCCGAGCGCTTATGTATACAAGCTGGTGACGCCGCAGAACCAGGAGTTGGACGTGAGGCTGAGGCCTAGTCTGGCTGATAGCCGAAGAAGCGCCGCGCCTTGATGGTTTCCGCGATTTCAGGCGGGACCATCGCTTCCCAGGATTTGTCCTGTTCCTTGATACGGCGCAAGACATCGCGGGAAAAGATCGTGAGCACGCTGCGGTCAAAATCGGACAGCGAGATAATGCGGCCCCGGTCGATGAGGTGCTGGTAGAGGTTCTTGAGGTCTGAAGGGATCTCAATGGATTCCGCAGTTTTCAATTCACCGCTGGCCTGATCGAGGAGTGGATAGACGTAAATGCGCAGATTGCGGGTAAAGAGGCGGCCAAAGGCTTCGAGGATGCCGCCCTCCAGGCCGGAGTAAAACTGCTCGCTGAAAAGGTCCAGGATGCTGGCCGCGCCCATGGTGATGGCGATGGGTGAGTTGGTGTAGCGGCCAAGATAGGCAGCAAGACGGTAGTACTCAAAATAGTCAGAAATGAGAACCGTCTTGCCCACTGCCGAGAGCAGGTCTGCCCTTGCGAGAAAATCGCGAAGATCAATATCACCGCTGGCAAGCAGGTTGCGCATGGTGATTTCCATGAGCTCAACGACCTGCTCTCCCTTGACATCTTCCTCATCGCCAAACTGGCGGCGGGCGCTGTCAATCATGTCGATATTGACCTTGGTAACAGGGCGGAAGCTGCCGCGCTCAACAAGAATGGGGCGTTTGCGCAAGACTTCGGAGGGCTGGAGAACTTCACCCTTGGGGCCAAACATGGCGGCGCCGCTCAAGCCAAGCTGGACCAGCTTCAGGCTCATGACGCGGTTGTCGACACGGCGGAACTCGATGCCGGAAAAGTCGATCATGTCGATTTCGAGGCGCTCTGTGCTGAGATTGTCGAGCAAGGATTCCAGCATCTGGTTGGGCGCGTGATGAAGGAAAAAAGCTGCGTAAAGGAGGTTCACGCCGACGATGCCGAGGGCTTCCTGCTGGAGGGCATTCTCTTTGTCGAGCATGCGGACGTGAAGAATGATCTGGTTGTCGCTATCGCCCGGGAAGGCCTGATACTTGACGCCCATCCAGCCGTGACATTCGTTGGTGCCTTTAAAGTTGAGAGCAGAAACGGTATTGGCAAAGGTGAAGAAGGCCGTAGAATCCCCGCGGGCTGCACCGAGACGTTCCACGTTGAGGCGGTGCTCATAGTCAAGCATCCGCTCCAGGCGTTCGCGCGAAACATAACGTTTGCACTTACCGTAAATGGCATCACTTACGGTCATGTCATAGGCCGAGATGGACTTGGAGATCGTGCCCGCAGCCGCGCCTACTTTGAAGAACCAGCGGGCTACTTCCTGGCCGGCACCGATTTCGGCAAAGGTGCCGTAACGGATGGGATCGAGGTTGATCGAAAGCGCTTTCTGGTGTGTGCTGAGCCGGGGGCGCTCAGGGGTGAGCAGAGGCGGGGTGGTTCCCATATCTAGATGATGGCTGGTTTTGGACTTTGAAGTCCAGCCAGAACCGGTCGCACCGGCAAGTGCGGTTAAGCTTGACATAACTCTCCTGAGGCCCATATCGGCCCGTCATTCCGCTGTAAGAGAGCTGTGAGAGGCTATCGAGAAGATGCTTAAAGTTTTGTGGTTTTTATTGCTCACGCAAGAGGTGACGCAGCTCCGGGATTGGCGGCAGGAGGCAGTTACTCCCATCGCGGTGGACTTGCATCACGTGCAGGGAATTGATGTTGAGGACGGTGTGCTTTGGGTGAGTTCCGTAGAGGCCAAGGCAGGCAAGGGTTATCTGTCGCGAATCGACCTGAAAACGGGAAAGCTGCTCTTGCAAGTAGAGGTGCAGCAAGGGAAGCGGATTCACCCGGGGGGCATTATGCTCGACGGAGAAAGTATCTGGATTCCGGTGGCTGAGTATGACCGGGACGGGCCAACCAACATGGAAAGGCGCAACAAACGGACGCTTGAACTGGAGGCGAGCTTTGAAGTGGATGACCATATCGGCTGCGTCGCAGTGGGAAAGGACCGGGTTTACGGGGGCTCCTGGTCCAGCCGGACACTTTATGAATGGACCCGGGAGGGAAAGCAGTTGCGAAAGGTTGCCAACCCCCAGCCAACTTCCTGGCAGGACATGAAGATGGACGGAGGGCTCCTGATGGGTTCAGGGCTGTTGGGGCGGCAGAAGGGGGCCGTGGACTGGGTCAGCCTGGCGGACTTCAGCCTGGTGAAGCAGCTTGAGACGCACGCGACAGATCGCGGCTACAGCTATGCGCATGAGGGGATGACCCTGCGGGGCGGAAAGCTATATTTTTTGCCCGAAGATGCGCCGAGCCGGCTCTTTGTGTTTGCGCGGTAGGGCTTGGAATTGGGATGCTAAGAGGCATGTCCGCACAACAGAAAGCCGAAGCGCTCGGCATCGTTTTTGAAAAACAGACGCCCGGGTATTTGAATCTTTGCATCCAGTCTGGCAACCAGTTGCTGAGCTCGGGGCATGTCTCGACACTGAAGGGGAAGCTGGGAGCAGGGCTGTCAACGGAAGAAGGCTATGCCGCAGCGCGAGAATGTGTAGAGAAGATTCTGGTCTCGGTTTGGAATACGCATGGCACACTCGACGGGCTGCGCGTGATCAAGGTGCTGGGCTGCGTAAACTCAGCGCCGGAATTCATTGAACAGCATTTGGTGATCAATGGTGCGTCTGACTTGCTGCACGAGATCTTCGGCAAGACCGGGGACGGATACCACGCCCGCTCCGCGCTGGGATTTGTAAGCTTGCCCACTGGCGCGGCCGTGGAAGTGGAAGCTGTTTTTGAAATCGCGGCCAGCTAAGAGACGCTGACGCCGTCTTCGGCAAGATAGAGCTTGCGTTCGCGGAACATGGCGAGATTTGCCAGGTGGGGACCGCTGACGGCTTGCGCTGCAATCTCAACCGGGCAGTTGGGTTGCTGGCGGGAGCGCATGCAGTCCGTAAAGTTCTTGACGTGGGCCTCAACGGGAACGGGGGAAGCTTCTTCGATGGCGGGAGGGGCGCCTTTCTTCCAAGGTTCGGAATAGAGCCGGAAACCCGCGTCATCGAGGATCAGCGTGCCACGGTCGCCGTGGAAGGCAATCGACCATCCGTTCTGAAAGGAATTGCCGTAGTCGAGAGTCCAATTGACGAGGAAGCCGTCGTAGGCGAAGGTAGCGCTAAAGACGTCGGGATGCTCGGCACCCGTCATCTTGGCGACAAAGCCCTGGCTGACGGCACTGCGGGGCCCGGAAGGCGCGCCCATGAACCACTGGACGACGTCCATGAGGTGGGTGCCCTGGTCCGTCATGTTGCCACCAGCGTAATCGAAGAAGTAGCGCCAACTGCGAAAGCGCATGGGTTCGAGCGGGCGCTGGTAGGCGCTGCCGACGAAACGCTTCCAGTCGATTTCGCCTTCGAGCGGAGCATTGTTGAGGGGCTTGGCGATGTTCCAGAACCACTGGGGGCGAACCAGAGAGACGCGGCCAAGGGCGCCATCCTCGATGAGTTTCCTGGCCTTCATAATCGCGGGAGCGCTGCGCCGCTGCATGCCGATCTGGACGATGCGGTCGGTTGAGCGAACGGCCGCGATCATCTTCTTTGACTCTTCGAGCGATTTTGAGAGGGGTTTTTCGAGGTAGACATCCTTGCCTGCCTTGAGAGCGGCGACAAGCATGGGGCAATGGTGGTGGTCTGGTGAGGCGATGACGACCGCGTCGAGGCCCTTCATGGCGAGGAGTTCTTCGTAATCGGTGAAGGTCCTGGCCTGCGGGGTATCTTTGAGCGCCCTTTCGATATTCGGTTTGAAGACATCGCAGACGGCGACGCAGGCATTGGATTGAGCGGAGAATTTTTGGTTCAGATAGCGGCCGCGGCCCCCAACAGCGATTACGCCGTAGGCGATACGGTCATTGGCGCCGAAGGCACTTTGCGGAACAAAAAGAGGAGCGATGGCGGTGGAGAGGGCTTGGCGGCGATTCATCACGATTCGAGTGAATCATAGCCGCTTACTCGTTGTAAAGCCCGTCGCGGATGGCTTTTTCGCTCCACTGCCACGCATCGGCAACGATGGTTTCAATGCCGGAGCGGGTAGGCTGCCAGCCAAGAACCTGGGCGGCTTGGGCCGCCGCGGCCACCAGATGGGGAGGATCGCCGGCCCGGCGAGCTTCCAACTGGTGTGGCACGGGCTTGCCGCTCACCTGCTCTACAGCCGCCAGGACTTCAAGGACGCTCACGCCCTGGCCGGTGCCGAGATTTAGCGCAGTGCTTGAGCCGCCCTGGGCCAGGTAAGCCACTCCAGCAGCGTGGGCACGAGCGAGGTCAGCGACATGAATGTAATCCCGCACGGCAGTGCCATCGGGAGTGGGATAGTCGGTACCGAAAACTTTGACCGGTGGCCGCTTGCCCATTGCGCCATAGATGACAAGCGGGATGAGGTGCGTCTCAGGGCTATGCATTTCGCCAATGCGGCCAGCCGGATCAGCACCTGCAGCATTGAAATAGCGGAGGGCAAGGCAGGAAAAGCCGCGGGCACGGGTATACCAATCCAACAGGCGCTCGACGAAGAATTTGGCTTCTCCGTATGGATTGATCGGAGCCTTGGGTGCGTCCTCCGGAATGGGGCTGGTAAGGGGGATACCATAAACGGCGGCCGTTGAGCTGAAGACGATCTTGCGAACACCGACAGAATCCATCGCTTCGAGCAGGTTGAGGCTGATGGAGAAGTTGTTGCGGAAGTACTTGCCGGGATCCTGCATGCTCTCGCCGACGTTGATCGACCCCGCCAACTGAACTACGGCTTCAATTTCGTGTTGGCGTAGCGCGGCTTCAATGGTGGGGCGATCGAGCAAGTCACCCTCGACGAGCGGCCCCCATTGGACAGCCCAGCGGTGGCCGGCGGAGAGATTATCGAAAACGACCGGGCTGTGGCCAGAATCGTGAATGGCAGCGGCAACGTGGCTGCCGATGTAGCCGGCACCGCCGCAGATCAGGATTTTCATGCTTTACCCAGTATCGCTAACGCCGCCAGACGAGCATGCCGCTCACGGTGCCGGCGCCAAAGGTGGCCATCCGGTCGATCATTGACATGGTCATTCTTTTGCTTTTGTTGTCGGGAATATAAAGCACGTCGTTGGGCAGCAGGGGCATGTCGGGAGACTTGCGGGCCATGATTTTGGCGAGCGGAATCGGGATCTCATTGCGGCCTCCGGCACCGCCCTCGCGGCGGTAAATATAGGCCAGATCGGTGGCATAGGGCAGGAGACCTTCGCTGAGCGCCAGCATTTTGAGAACAGTCGTATCCTGGCTGTCGTGAACCGGGAAGGCACCGGGCTTTTTGACGTTGCCTACAACGAAGATCTTGCTGGCTTCCGGAATGCGGATTTCTTCGCCGCCCGTCAGGGGGTAATTCAGGGCTGGATCGGCCTGATCAATCAGTTGGCGGACGGGGATGCGGTCTACCAGTTGAGAATGGGAAGCATTTGCCGGACGGCTCAGCAGGATCTCCGGCCCGGCGTCCGTGGTCAGGCCGCCAGCACGGCTGAGGGCATCGAGCAGGGTAATGTTGCCGAATGCCTGGAAGGTAAGTGGTTGCTTGACGGAACCGATCACGCTAATGGGCCGGCTTACGTACTCAGCAACGGTAACCGTCACCACAGGGTCAACCAGGATTTGAGAAGAAGACAGCGCCGCCGCGATCTCACTCTCCAGGTCAGAGGGCAACTTGCCTTCGGCGATGAAGAAGTCCTTCAGCATGGGTACGAGAATTTTGCCCTCGTTGCTGACCCGGATGGGGCGAGTTAACTCCGGGGCACCGTAGACGCTGAGGTGCAGAAGATCATTGGGGCCCAGCCGCTGGAAGGGGAGGCTGGCCGTCGGCGCAGCCAGCGGCTGTGGGGGGGCCGGTAGGGGTTGGGCAGTGGCGACCAACGACACAAAGAGCAACAAATAAAGATGCATTAAGAGTCTCCAGAGGAATGAAGCGAACGAGATGTGGCGGGACTTAAGGGCCCTACCCAGTCAGGCTCAACAGCAACAGCAATGCTGCGCTGAAGCAAAGTCAGGCTAAGCACGATCAACGGGCGGTCCGGTTGGCCCATAACAATGCCACGAACCCCTTCAAGAGGGCCACGAGCAAGCCGACAAGACCGGCCTGGAGCCGGAAAAGGAGCCGGGCCGACGGGAAGACAGGCGTCGGCAACCCGGCGGAGTGCTTCGAGCTCATTCTCGTCAACGGGCGCGGGCTGGGAAGCAAAGCCAACGATGGAATGCACCCCGGGAATTGAGCCGATTTGCAGCCGCTGAGCGGGATGAAAGCGAAGAAAGAGGAAACCGGGAATGAACTTCAGACTGATCGGCGAAAATCCATAGCCGAGCAAGCGATCGCGCACCTGCCGGCTGGCGCGGGGTTGGGTCCGTATCAGGTAATGTGGCTGCCGGGGCGCAACGGCGGCGGCGAGATCACGGACAAGCAAGTCCGTGAAGCCTCGTGAGAGAGGCGCGTGGTTTCCCATCTACCTCTCCATATCGGAGAGGAAGTGCAGCGGCTGCGTACAGCTTTTTGATTTTGAAGGACTACACCCTTGGGCTAAGCCGAGGGGCGAAGGCTGACCCGGAGGCAATTGAAGTCGTCACGGTCGAGGGCCTTGGCGCTGGCGATTCGCGCGTGGGGAAGGGCGGCAAGTTGTTGAAATTCCTCGCGGGGCTCGGGGTAAAGAGCAATGTCCTGAGCGGCATTCGACTTGATTTTCTCCGCCTGGTCAGCCGTGGTGAACCCGATGATGAGCAGGGCACCATCGGCGAGCTTGTGCATTTCAAAGCACTGGCGGGGTTGCTTCAGGAACAAACCCCCATCAGAATTACCGGGAGCATAGGTAAAGCCGTAAACGCCGTTGGAAATCTTGTTCCAGCTATGGCCTTCATCTTCTTGGGAAACCGGGACGACACCATGGGTGGCCCGCAATTGATCAATCGCGCTTTGTGACATTTAGAGTTACCTTTAAAATTTCAGCACAAAACTGTGCGAACCTGATAATTTCATCATGTCTCAAGAAGCCAAACCGGCCCCGGTTATGGCCACGGAAGCTTGGGAAGACGACCTATCGAGCCTTCTCGAGTCCACTTTTAACCCAGTCATTCGCAGGCGGGTAAGCTTTCGCGGGCAGCCCTTTATTGAAGTCACTCCAGATGGTTATCTGGCGGTGGTGGAGTGGCTGCATACCCAACAGAACTTTGACTATCTCGCAGACCTGACAGCGGTTGACTATCCAGAGGACGAAGTCCGGTTTGAGATCGTTGCGACGTTGTATTCCTTTTTGAGCAACCGCTACCTGCGAGTGAAGGTGCGGGTGAAGCAAGACGAGGAAGCTGTATCGCTAGCGGCCCTCTTTGCGGGAGCGAACTGGCTGGAGCGGGAAGTGTACGACATGTTTGGAATCGTTTTTTCCGGGCACCCGAATCTCAAGCGGATCCTGCTACCGGACGACTGGCAGGGCTTTCCGCTGCGCAAGGAGCGTAGCATCCTCGACATGGATCAGGACTGGGTCCAGCGGCATCTGGGGATTGAGAGCGGCCAATGACGGATTACCTCGAAAATACCGAGATGGTGCTCAATATGGGCCCGCAACACCCGTCGACGCACGGAGTGTTGCGGCTGGTATTGAAGTTGGACGGGGAACGGGTCAAGGCGGTGGAGTGCGTCATCGGCTATCTGCACCGCGGCGTCGAAAAGATCGGGGAAAACCGGACCTACACGCAGTTTGCGCCCTACGTCGACCGGATGGACTACATAGCGGCGGTATCCAATGGGCTTGGCTATTGCCTGGCGGTAGAGAAGTTGATCGGGGTAGAGGCGCCACCGCGGGCGCAAGCCGTGCGAGTGATTTTTGCGGAGCTGAACCGGATTGCCTCACACCTGCTTTGGCTGGGAACGTCGGCGCTCGACCTGGGGGCGATGACCGCGCTGTTTTACACGATGCGGGAACGGGAAGACGTATTGAAGATCTTCGAAAACTATTGCGGGGCGCGGTTGACAACGCATGCCTTCCGGATCGGCGGCCTGCAATACGAATTGCACGATACGTTTGAGGCAGAGGTGCAGGCGTTTTCGGCTTCGTTTCGCGAGCGACTGGATGAGTATGAGAAGTTGTTGACGAATAACCCGATCTGGGTGGAGCGACTGAAGGGTGTTGGGGTGCTGACGGCGGCGGAATGCAAATCGTATTCGGTCTCAGGGCCGATGCTGCGGGCAGCGGGAGTCGGTTGGGATTTGCGCAAGGCGCAGCCCTATTCCGGCTATGAACAATATGACTTTGAAGTGCCGGTCCGGCAGGGGGCGGACAGCTATGACCGCTACCTGATCCGGATTGAGGAGATGCGGCAGAGCCTGCGGATTATTGACCAGGCGATGGCAAATATTCCAGGCGGGGGGATCCTGGCCAAAGTACCGAAAGTGCTCAAGCCGGCGCCCGGAGAGGTGTACCTGTCCATAGAAGCCCCCAAAGGTGAGCTGGGGTACTACATTGTTTCTGATGGCAGCCAGCATCCTTACCGGCTGCGAGTCAGGCCTCCGAGCTTCCTGAATCTGGCTTCGCTGGAGAAGATGGCAGTGGGGGCACTGGTGGCGGATGTCGTTGCCATCATCGGGACAATCGACATTGTGTTGGGTGAGGTGGACCGATAATGGAAAGGAAGCCTCACGTCATGCTCGCAACCCTCAAGCGCATCTTCCTGCTCGATCTCCTTGACGGGCTATGGGTGACTTTCAAGACCCAGCGCACAAAACATATTGTGACGGAGCAGTATCCGAAGGACCGGCCGAAAGTGGGCGAGCGGTATCGTGGTGCACCGCGCCTGAACATCAACCCGGACAATGGCGAAACACTTTGCATTGGCTGCGATTTGTGCGCCAAAGCGTGCCCGGAAAATCTGATCGTGGTCGGCACGGAGCGAAATAAAGAAACGCGGCGGCTGGATTTGACTTACTTCACTTACGACCTTTCGCGCTGTATGTTTTGCGGCTTGTGCGAGGATGCCTGCCCGGTGGATGCACTGGAGTTGACGCAGGATTTTGAGATGGCTTCCTACACCCGCGAAGGGTTGATCTGGGACCGGCAAATGCTGGAGGAAGGCCCCCGGCCCACTCGTTACACGCGCTAATGGACCCTGTTCTCTTCTACATCTTCGCGGCGATCACGCTCGCTGGAGCGCTGCTGACCGTAACCCGGCGCAATCCGGTGCATGCGGCGGTGTGTCTCATTCTTTCCTTGCTGGGCGTTGCCGGACTCTTTCTGGTAGAAGGGGCGGAGTTTCTGTTCGCGGCACAAATCCTGCTTTACGTTGGCGGCGTGATGGTACTGTTTTTGTTCGTGATCATGCTGATCCAACTGGAAGAGGCGATAAAGGAGCGGCAATACAGCCGCATGTGGCCAGTAGCCCTGGCCGCCTTAACGGTAATCGGAGTGGAACTGATTCTGCTGGCCAGACTGGGATTACCCGGTTTGCCTGCGGCAGCGGCACCCACAAGCGGCCTGGCCGGAAATACAGAGCGCATTGCAGACGAGTTGTTAACCACCTACCTGCTGCCTTTTGAGGCAGTGTCGCTGCTGCTGCTCATCGCCATCGTGGGGGCAGTCTGGCTAGCCCGCAAGAAAGAAGTAGCGCCATGAGTTTCGCTCCTATTACGGCCGGGCACTATCTGGCACTCAGCGCGGCACTGCTGGTGATCGGGGCGGCGGGCCTGCTGATGCGGCGCAACGTCATCATCATGCTGATGTCCATCGAGCTCATACTGAATGCGGTGAACCTGAACCTGGTAGCGTTTTCGCGGCATTGGCAGCAGGTCACAGGACAGGTTTTCGCGATCTTTGTGATCTCGGTAGCCGTAGCCGAAGCGGCTGTTGGACTGGGGATATTGATTGCGCTCTACCGCAACCGGGGCACGGTACTGGCTGACGAGATTGACTTGCTGAAATGGTGAACCTGGTACAAAACTTCTGGTGGATCCCGATTTATCCGCTGGTGGGGGCGGCGCTCGCGGCTGTGTTCCGGCGGGCGGCGGGGGCGATTGCGTGCCTGGCAGTGGGCCTGAGCTTTTTACATGCAATCGCAGTGTATCTGGATTTCTGGAAGGGCACGCCCGAGGTGGTGCTCTACGAATGGCTGCCGGGCATCCCGTTCGGCTTTCTGTCTGACGCATTGAGCACGCAGATGGTGCTGGTGGTGAGTGGCATCGGGCTGCTGATTCACCTGTATTCGCTCGGCTATATGGCGGGCGAGCCAGGGCTGTGGCGCTATTTTGCCTGCCTGAATTTCTTTGTCTTCTTCATGCTGCTGCTGGTGCTGGCCAACAATCTGTTACTGCTCTTTGCAGGCTGGGAAGGGGTGGGGCTGGCGAGCTACCTGTTGATTGGCTTTCACCATGACCGGCCCACCGTGAACCGTAACGCGAACAAGGCGTTTTTGTATAACCGGGCGGGCGATGCCGGCTTCCTGATGGGTACGCTGATCTTGCTGGGGATTGCGGGGACTTTGGAATTTCGGGCCTTGAACCAGCTGACACCCACAGGATGGACCTTGGCGGCGGCGATTCTCCTGGCACTTGGGGCCACGGGAAAGTCAGCCCAGTTGCCGCTATTCGTCTGGTTACCGGACGCGATGGTGGGCCCGACGCCGGTATCGGCCCTGATTCACGCGGCAACCATGGTGACAGCGGGCATCTATCTGTTTGCGCGGCTGGATTCCTTTCTGGCGCTAAATCCGGCAGCGGGAATGGTCATCGCAGTGGTAGGAGCGGCTACAGCATTGCTCGCGGCCACCGTGGCCTTGGTGGAACATGACATTAAGCGGATTCTCGCTTACTCAACAGTGAGCCAGTTGGGATTGATGTTTCTCGCGGCAGGGCTGGGAGCAACGGGTGCAGCCATGTTTCATGTCACAACGCATGCCTTCTTCAAGGCATTGCTTTTTCTTACGGCAGGGAACGTGATTCACGCGCTTCACGGTGAACAGGACATCCGCTACATGGGCGGCCTGAAGGACAAGATGCCGTGGACCTTCCGGTTGATGACGGTGGCGGGGTTGAGCCTGGCTGGCTTTCCCGGCCTGGCAGGCTTCTTCAGCAAAGACGCCATTCTGGTGGCAGCGGCGGAGTCGCCGGTGCTGCTGGGGATTGCCCTGCTGGTGAGCTTCCTGACGGCACTTTACACAAGCCGGATGCTCTGGGGGATCTTTTATGGAGCCTATGACCGGCAAGCGCACGAAGTGCAGGGAAGCTTGCTGCATCCGCTATGGCCCCTCGGAGTGGGCAGCATTGTGGCAGGATTTTTCGGACCCCACCTGGACTTGCACTGGCCGATCCTGATCAGCTCTGGTGTGATCGCAATCGCGGGACTTTGGCTTGGCAGGCGTCTCTGGTTGCCGGATTTTGTAAATCAATTTTTGGTGCGCAAGTGGTTTGTCAACGAGGCGTATGAGGCTTTGCTAGTCCGGCGGGCGGGCAAGCAGGGCGCGGCAATTCTCGGCTGGACAGACCGCAATGTCGTGGACTTGATGCCACGCTCGGCGGGTTGGCTCGCAAGCGGCTTGAGCGAGGTATCGGGATGGCTCGATCGCTTTGGAGTCGATGGGCTGGTGCGAGTGGTGGCAGGAACATTTGTGCTGTTGAGTTATCCGGTGCGTTTGCTGCAAAGCGGTAGAGTGCAGCACTATGCGCTGGTAGTGGTGATCGCGGCGGCAGCCAGCCTGGGGTGGTACTGGCTGCGATGATCTGGCTCTTGGGATTGCCGTTGCTGGCGGCGTTGGTGATTCTGCTTGCTCCGCGGCGCTTGGCTTGGCCGCTGTCGCTTTTTGCCACGATGGCGATTCTGTTTGCGGCGGCAACCTTGCCGGTGAATGGAAGCGTGAGCTATGGCTGGATTCCGGCGATTGGCGCAAGGCTTGATCTCAAGAGCGATGGCATCAGCTTTTTACTGGTGGCCTTGACGGGCCTGATGACCCTGCTGGGAGCATTGGCTTCGCCCGTAATGCCGCGCAGCTTTTACGCGATGCTGCTCGTGCTGGAAGCAGGCTGCTTCGGGGTATTCCTTGCGGCGGATTTGCTGCTCTTCTTTATCTGCTTTGAGGCAGTGCTGATTCCGATGTACTTCCTGATTGGAATCCATGGCGGCGAGGACCGCCGCTACGCCGCCTTCAAGTTCTTTCTTTACACGGCAGCCGGCAGTGTTGCATTGCTGTTGGGTATTCTCGCGCTGTACTTTCAGCACGGTTTGCAAGCCGGAACTTACCGGTTTGCGATGGAGCCTTTGCTCGCAACGCCACTCGAGCCCTGGCTGGGACGCTTGATCTTCTGGGCGATGGTCTTTGGCTTTGCGGTAAAGATACCCATGTTTCCCCTGCATACGTGGTTACCCGATGCGCATACGCAGGCACCTACGGCAGGCTCAGTCATGCTGGCAGCGGTGATGTTGAAAATGGGAACCTACGGCATGGTGCGGCTGGCATTGCCTTTGCTGCCACCGGGCGGCAATGAGGCCTCGATTCTGGGTGGACTTTCGCTGGTGGCGATTCTCTATGGCGGATGGATCTGTCTGGGACAAAGCGACTGGAAGCGATTGATTGCTTACTCCTCTGTCAGCCACCTGGGATTCTGTACGCTGGGCATATTCAGCTTGAATGCGAATGGGATCTCCGGGGCGATGCTGCAGCAGATCAATCATGGCATCTCGACAGGATTGCTCTTTCTGGTGGTGGGTTTTGCCTACGACCGGCGGCATACCCGATTGATTATGGATTATGGCGGCCTGGCGAAAACCATGCCCGGCTTTGCGGCCGTATTCATGGTGGGATTGCTGGGTTCGATCGGCTTACCGCTGCTAAATGGCTTTGTTGGTGAATTCACCATCCTGCGCGGTGCCTACGCGGCACGGCCCTGGTGGGCGGCGACAGCACTTGTCGGAATCGTCATTGCAGCAGCCTATATGCTGCGCTTGTATCGCTACACGATGCTGGGCCCGGTGACGCATCCCGAGAATGAAAAGCTGCCGGATTTGACACCGCGGGAATGGATGATCGCCGCGCCGCTGATTGTATGGTCGGTCTGGATCGGCCTGCGGCCAGCGGAGCATTTTGCCCTTTTGGCTGCGCCGGTACAAGAGATTGTCGAGAAGGTGAAGCCCTAGATGCCCGGCTTTTCGGTGAACGACCTCTTTGTGATTCTGCCTGCTGCGCTGCTGGCCTTGTTTGGTTGCGCGATGCTGGTGTTGCGGCTGGATGGCGGACGGCTGCCCGTGGTGTTGGTGACTTGTGTGGAAGTTCTTGCCGGACTCGCACTCTGGCGGCAGACTGATTATCCTGGACTGACAGGCTTCAGCGGCGCGATTCTGCTGGATTCGTTCGGGATATTTCTCAACGGGGTTTGTGCCTTGGCCACGCTGCTCAGCGCCTGGGGAGCCTACCGCTATCTGGAGCGGCACGAAGAAGAGTACCCGGAATTCTATGCCTTGCTTGTCCTGGCGCAAAGCGGCATGTATCTCATGATTTGCGGCACGGAATTGATCACCGTTTTTGTGGGCCTGGAAATTACCGCGATTTGCCTCTATACGCTGACAGGCTTTCTAAGAACAAATCGTTTGTCCAACGAGGCAGCACTCAAGTATCTGCTGCTGGGAGCGTTTTCAAGCGGGTTGCTGCTCTATGGTTTTTCGATCCTGTACGGGCTTTCCGGATCGACCCACTACGCGCGAATCAGCGAGATGCTGGCGACTCGGCCGGCTGATGATCCGTTGATTGTGCTGGCCGTGGTGCCCATTCTGATCGGGATGCTGTTCAAGGTAGCAGCCGCGCCGCTTCATCTTTGGGCGCCCGACGCCTATGATGGCGCACCGACTCCGGCTACTGCCTTTCTGTCCACAGCGGCGAAGGCGGCGGCATTTGGCATGCTGCTGCGACTGTTGCTGGGTCCGCTGCATGAGACCCGGCCGGCTTGGGAGGGTTTGATCCTCTTTGCGGCGATAGCCAGCCTGACGATTGGCAATCTGGCGGCGCTGACGCAATCGAGCGCCAAGCGGCTCCTGGCCTATTCAAGCATTGGTCATGCCGGATATCTCCTGTTGGGGCTTGTAGCCGGCAATCAAACTGGCATTGAGGCCATTCTGTTTTATCTGTTGGTATACACCCTGATGACGGCGGGTGCCTTTTTGTTGCTGGCCGGGCTGGAACGAGAAGGGGTCACTGATTTTCGAGGGCTACTTTACCGGCATCCCGGAGTATCGATCCTGCTGATCATTCTCATGTTGTCCCTGGCTGGACTGCCGCCGACAGCGGGCTTTGTGGCGAAGTACAAGATCTTTCTGGCGCTTGTGCAGGCGCAGCAGTATTGGGTCGCGGTGGTGGCTGCGTTGTATGTGGCTGTCTCACTTTATTACTACTTCCGGATCGTGCGCGAGATGACAGAAAAGCCGGAGGCCAACCCGGCAAGGCTCGAAATGAGCTCTGGCTGGCGGGCAGCGGTTGGCCTTGCGGCCGTGTTGAGCCTGGCATTGGGCCTGAATCCGGAGCCATTTCTCGTTTGGGCGAGGAGTGCATTGCGATGAAGCCCTACTTGATCGCGCTTGTGTTTGCCGCCGCCTTCCCACTGGTGGTGGGATATCTGGTGCTGATTGAACGTAAGCTACTGGCCGACTTTCAGGCGAGGCTGGGGCCGATGCGGGTGGGTCCGCATGGCTTGCTGCAGCCGATTGCGGACGCGCTCAAACTCGTGTTGAAGGAAGATCTGATTCCGGCAGCAGCCGACCAGGTTCTCTTCCGGCTGGCGCCGATGCTGAGTGTGGCGATGGCGTTTGCCTCCTTTGCCGTGATTCCGGTATCACGATACCTGACGATCACCGATGTCAACGTAGGGCTTTTGCTGCTGGCTTCCTTCGCGGCAGTAGGAGTATTGGGGATCATTCTCGGCGGCTGGGCGGCCAACAGCAACTATTCGCTGCTAGGCGCGTTGCGCGGTGCGGCGCAATTGATCAGCTATGAAGTAGCGCTGGCCCTGGCAATGTTGACGGTGGTGATGCTGGCCGGCACTTTGTCGATGGTGGGCATTGTGGAAGCCCAACAGCAGCAGGGCGTCTGGTTCATCTTTGGCAACTATGGCCTCATGCTGATGAGCTTTTTTGTTTTTCTGATTGCGGCCATTGCCGAAATCAACCGGGCGCCGTTTGACTTGCCGGAAGCGGAAAGTGAAATCGTAGCTGGCTATCACACCGAGTACAGCGGCTTCCGCTGGGCCTTCTACATGCTGGCCGAATACACCAATATCTTTATCCTCTGTTGCGTCGCGGTGACCTTGTTCTTCGGCGGCTGGCTGCGGCCTTTTGCAAGTGTGGAATGGCTCGCCTGGCCGATGGATTCCCTGGTGCCATCGTTGCTATTGGGGCTGAGTGCTTATGGCTGCTGGCGAATGAAGCTCTGGCCGTTTACGGTGCTGCTTGGGCTGGCAGGAGCAGTATTTCTGGTGGCTGAAGTAGGCCAATTGGCCGGGGCGCCCATCTGGTTCTTCCTGAAAGTGGCCGCAGTGTTTTATGTGCTCATCTGGTTCCGTGCCTCCTGGCCGCGCCTGCGCTATGACCAGTTAATGGACTTGGGCTGGAAGCGCCTCATTCCCCTGGCGCTTGGTCTGCTACTGGCAAACGCGGTAGTGGGAATGATTTGAAGTGACCGAAGATCAAATACGGGAATTTCATCAACCTGTTAGCCCGGACAATGCAATGGGCAGGCTCACTCGGCAGGACGCCATGCAGGCGCAGCAGTTGAATTTGGAAGTGCGGCAGCGCAAGCAGATCCGGCCGGAACCCCAGTTGTGCATTCGCTGTGCCGGGGCCCGTTAGCAGCGTCGATGGCCTATTTTTCGTTCTTCCGCGCGAACCGCGCAATGCTGAGTTTTGGCTTGTTGGCAGCGTTTTCCACCAGCTTCGGGCAGACTTTTTTTATCTCCCTCTTCCTGCCTTCTTTCGAGGGCGACTTCCAGCTTGGCAAGAGTGGTTTTGGCTTTCTGTACGGGTCGGCCACGCTGGCTTCGGCGCTGCTACTGCCCTGGATTGGGGGCGCGATTGACCGGGTCAATCTGCGGCGCTACGCGATGGGTACCGTGGCCGGGCTTGCGATGTCGGCATTGGCTTTGTCGCTGGCGCCAAATATGTGGGTTTTCGCGGCCGGTCTGTTGGGACTGAGGCTTTGTGGTCAAGGCCTATTGGGACACATTTCACAAACCGTCATGGCACGCGATTTCGATACGGACCGTGGCAAAGCACTTGGCGTCGCCGGCATCGGCTACCCGCTGGGCGAAGGGGTCTTGCCCATTGTTTTCGCACTGCTGTTGCGAGGGGTCGACTGGCGCTGGGTGTGGTTTGGGGTAGCGCTTTTTGCTGGTGGTGTCTTGCTGCCTGTCATGCTGCGGCTGCTAGCGGGCCATTCGTCGAAACTGCCGCATGCGGACAGCCCTGGGTATCAACCGGCAAGCAGTTTTGACCGCTCTCAGCTTTGGCGCGACCGCCGTATTTATCTCGTGATGCCATCGGTATTGGTGCCGCCTTTTGTACTGACCGGAATCTTCCTCTATCAGGCAGCATTGGCAGAGGCAAAGGGATGGTCGCTCGAATGGATTGCCGGCGCCTTCTCTGCTTTTGCGTTAACGAGGGCGCTATCGTCGCTTGCCATCGGGCCGGTGATCGACCGCTTGAGTGCAACTCGCATCCTGCCGGTCTACATGCTGCCTCTTACGGTCGGCCTGATCGTTGCTTCGATTGCAGCCTCGCCCTGGCTTGCCTTCGTGTACATGGTGCTGGCGGGGCTGACGGCGGGAGCCAGCGGAAGTGTCGCCTCTGCTGTTTGGGCTGAACTTTATGGTGGAGAGAACGTGGGGCGTGTCCGGAGTCTGGCCTCGGCATTTGCCGTGGTTGCGGCCGCAGCCAGCCCGCCCTTGATGGGTGGGCTTTTCACCCTCGGCGTGACCTTACCGCAAATGCTTGCGGGGGCGGCAGGCTTGGTCATACTGGCCAGCCTGATCAGCGTGCCTTTGCGGATTAGCGGATTAGCAAAGTAGGCACCATCGAGGAGCGCAGCAAGTCGGAGGTTTTGCTGCCAAAAAGCAAATTGCGCAACGGAGAGTGCGTGTAGGCACCCATGATCAGAATGTCAATCTCGCGCTCGCGGACGGTGCGCGCAATGACGCTCTCGGCGTCGCCAGAAATCAAGGCAGTACTCGCAGCGATCCCGCGAGCCTCCAGAACGCCGCGGGCCCATTCCAGTTGCCGCAGGCTCTGTTCCGACCGATCTCCTGACATCACCACGTGAACCGGCATTGCCTGAAAAAGCGGACTGGCAGCAACCATCTCGACGCCCCGGCGCGTAAGCGTACCGCCATCAAAGGCGATCAGCGCTTGTTTGGGTTCACGAAATCCTTCCGTCACGGCAAGGATCGGCTTGTGAAGCATCCGCACCACGCGCTCTACATTGCGCCCCAAATCGCGCTGGGTTGTTTCAGCAGACTCACCTCGTCGGCCCAAAACAAATAGCCCCACGCTCGCTTCCTGATCCACGAGGGTTTCTTCGAGCGTGCCGTAGCGCTGACGGGCATCGATGTTTTCTATCCCGTAGGCTTCCGCTCCTTGCCACAAACGGCGCAGAAAGATGCGTCCCTGTTCGCGGGTAGCGCGACTACGAGCCTCATCCCGTTCAGTGAGTTCCGTGAGCAATTGCTCCTGGGCATCGATTCCGATTGCGCCGCTGTGGTCTTCGCCGCTACCGAGTTCCGGGTGGCGGTCAATCACATGCAGGAATTCGAGTGGAGCGTCTAGCTTGAGGGCAGCCCAGGCGGCGTAATCCGCCACGTCATTGGCAAAGCGTGACTGGTCGACACAGGCCAGTACTTTGTTTCCTTTATTCATGGCTCGCCTGCTTAATGCCCCATCAACTGTTCTACCGCGTCGGGCTTGTCGTGAACGGCAAAGCGGTCAACCATGGTGGCGCTGGCTTCATTGAGGCCCAGCACTTCAACTTCAGTGCCTTCGCGGCGGAATTTCACCACTACTTTGTCGAGCGCGCTCACTGCGGTGATGTCCCAGAAATGAGCACGCCGGACGTCAATGCGAACCTTCTCGATCACTTCCTTGAAATCAAAAGACTGCACAAAGCGGTCGGCGGAGGCAAAGAATATCTGGCCAACAACCTGGTAGCTTCGCAAGCGGCCTTCCTCTTCTGAACGGGAGCTGACATTGAGGATCTTGCCCACTTTGTGTGCGAAGAAAAAGCCGGAGAGCAGAACGCCAACGAGTACGCCCTTGGCCAAATCGTGGGTGAAAACGACTACAGCGACAGTTGCCAGCATGACTGCGCTCGAACTGCGCGGGTGCTGCGGCAGCATCTTGATCGAGTTCCAGTTGAAGGTGCCGATCGAGACCATGATCATCACGGCAACCAGTGCGCCCATCGGAATTTGGGCCACCCAAGGCCCGGCAAAGACTACCAATAGCAGCAGAATCACTCCTGCGGAAAGTGTCGAGAGTCTGCCCCGGCCACCGGATTTGATGTTGATGATGGACTGCCCAATCATCGCGCAGCCGGCCATACCGCCGAGGAATCCGGCTGCAATGTTGGCAACGCCCTGACCGACGCATTCGCGGTTTTTGGAACTGGGCGAATCCGTCAGGTCGTCGACAATCGATGCCGTCATCATGGACTCAAGCAAGCCTACAACGGCCAGTGTGGCGGCGACGGGGAAAATGATTTGGAGAGTCTCGAAATTGAGCGGGATGTCAGGGAGGAGAAATATTGGGAGGCGGTCAGGAAGCTGGCCCATATCGCCCACCGTGCGGACGTTTAGCTTGAGCGCCATCGAAAGGCCGGTCAGGGTCACAATAGCCACCAAAGGCGAAGGAATCGCTTTGGATACATAAGGGAAAAGGTAAATGATTCCGAGGCCACCCAGGACCATAGCGTAGACAACCCAAGTGACACCGATCAGTTCAGGCAGTTGGGCCAGGAAGATCAGGATCGCCAGTGCGTTGACGAAGCCAGTAATCACCGAGCGTGATACGAAACGCATCAGGGAACCGAGTCGCATGGCTCCGGCAGCCATTTGCAGCACACCGGTGAGCAGGGTTGCCGCCAGCAGGTATTGCAGGCCGTGGGTCTTCACAAGTGTCACCATGACGAGTGCCATGGCGCCTGTCGCGGCGGAGATCATGCCGGGGCGTCCACCGGTGAAGGCGGTGACAGTGGCGATACAGAAGGAAGCATAGAGGCCAACTTTGGGGTCCACTCCAGCAATGATGGAGAAGGCGATGGCTTCAGGAATCAATGCGAGCGCGACTACGATGCCGGCGAGTAAATCGTTTTTGACATTGGACAACCAGTCCTGTCGGAAATTATTCATATTGAGATCCAGAGAGATGTAGTGAACGGGCACACGAGTAGATTGAAACTACCGTTGATGATTTGGAGGATTGAAAAGGCAGGAAGGAAGCGGGAGCGGAAACTGGCTCCGGGTGGGCGGAAAGTGCAAACAAGTGCAGCCCGTGCTTTACAGACTCACAAAAGGGTTAGGGCTCCGAGGGAATAGTAGTACCAAGCTATCAACATACCATGGCTACTTCCGGTCACGGTAAATCCGAATTTTTTCGACACGACCTGGCGGGGCTTTTGTGAGAGTGGCACGCCGGTTTCCCTGAAC
>CAZECF010000024.1:0-58489 GCA_964510335.1 uncultured Bryobacter sp.
TCTCCTCGATCAGGTGGTCGACCTGCACCTGCGTCTTGGCCATGACGTCATCGAGAATGTAGCTGGCGTAGGTGTCATAGCCGAGGAGCTTGGACTTTTCCACGCGCAGCGTCAGGATTTGGCGGATGAGCGCCTTGTTGTCGTATTCATTCTCGTTATCGCCACGGCGAGCCCAGGCGCGGAAAGCCTTTTCGCGCAGATCGCGACGCGGACTCAGCATGAGGAAAGGTTCGATGGAAGAACGCTGGAGACTGACTTCCTTCATCTCCTCCGGCAGGCCGACGCGGTCTTCGGGCTTGTCGAGTTTGAGAATGTATTGCTTGGTGTCGTTCAGAACGTTCTGCGTGAACTGTGTAGTGAGGGTGGCGAGCGATTCGTCGATCGCGGCCAGCCGCTTTTTCTGGGCAGGGGGAAGCTTGGCACCGGAGAGAATGAAGCGCCGGTGGTAACGCTCAATGAGCCGCAGTTGTTCCGGATTCAGGTTGAGCGATTGGCGCTGCTCGTAGACTTTGTCGATGCGGGCGAAGAGCTTGGGGTTGAGGACGATGGAACTGGAATAGGCGGCGAGTTTCGGGCTGATGTCGCGCTCGATCGCCTGCAGTTCATCGGAGGTATGCGACGAAGCGAGGTTTTGAAAAACACCGTTGACGCGGTCAATCAATTCGCCCTGTAGTTCAAGCGCCTCAATCGTGTTGGCGAAAGTGGCTGGCGCGGATTGCTTGGCAATCTTGTCAATTTCGGCGCGGGCTTGCTGAAGCGCAGCAGTGAAGGCTGGGGCGAAGTGCTTGGCTTCGATTCGCTCAAAAGGCGGCAGGCCGAAGGGAGTCTGCCAGGATTCAAGTAAAGGGTTCATGGATTTGGAGGTCTTGGTGGGGGGGGCGGCTGCCAGGGTGGCGGCAGACGCAGCAATGAAGACCCGTCGGTTGAGAGCCATGAAACTATGATGACAGTTTCAGGCAGAGGGTTTCAGCCAGCGGTCAAACCAGGCGAAGGCCTCTTTTTGCATTTCGGCATCGAATTTGTGCGGCCCGTCGTAGAAGCTGGCACGGTAGCGGTCTGAGGCTCCGGCCTTTCTGTACACCTCCGCCAGGATGCGGTCGGCCCGCTCCATTTCCGAGAGGGTGAAAAGCTGGTCCTGACGGTTGTTGAGAACCAACACCGGATTGGGCGCGTTGAGGCCCAGAATCTCTGGATAGTCGAGTTCACGGGCGATACCGGGGATGTAACACATCCAGGTATGGGTGAAGCATTTGTTGAGCAGGTAATCCCGCCAGGTGCTCATCATGCCGACGCAGGTAGCGCAACGAATCCTTTCGTCAGCACCGGCGAGCATGACCGTTCGCACACCGCCCCCGGAAAGTCCGGCGCAGCCAAGGCGGGTGGCGTCCACATCGGGCCGGGACGCGAGGTAGTCGAGCGCCCGCTGATCGTCGTTGACATAGATGCCGGGCCAGGTCATGGTGGAGCAGGCCAGGCTCTTGGCGATCAGGTGTTCCTGCGCGGCGGTGATCTGGTTATAGCGGACGATTTCGTCTTCCGCTTCCGGATTGGCTTCAACCTGATCGTTGCGGATGCGCCCGGGAAGGTCTGAGAGCCGGATGCGCCGGCTGCCAAAGGTAAAGGTGTCGTGAACCAGGACGGCATAGCCACGGCGGGCGATTTCGTTCGCCCAGGCAAGGCCACCGTAGTAATGATTCTGGTGGCGAATCATCAATGGGTGGGGGTCGTTGGAAATGCGCGTGATTTTGCGCAGGCCGAAGTATTTGTTGCCGCCATGGTCGTGCAGCCCCAGGATGCCAGGCAATTTGCCGGTGGCATTGGCGGGTTTCAGCAGGATTGCTTCCGTTGGTGGGCCATAGGGCAATTGCCACTGCAGGTGCTCTATCGATAAACCGTCAAATTCAAATTTGTGCTGGAGGAGTGCCTGGGGGGTGGCGCCGGGTGCCGGGCTGGCCAGCAATTCCCGGTAGCGGGATCGGGCCAGGGCGCGCCAGGATGGAAGATCTTGAAAAGCGGATTGGCGAAAGGAAAGGCGGGGCGGATCCGCGACAGATTGATCGACCCACTCGCCATAAGCGCCCAACATGTTTGGAGTCATAGCGCGATCCTGACAGAACGGGAGCTATTCGTCGCGTTGTGCATCGGCTACCGATAAGCCGAGGTCAGCCGGAGTCGGAAGGCTCAAGTTGGAATCATATTGAGGGCCAAGGCCCAGGGCGATCAGCATCTTGGAATCGATTTTGCCATCGACCTTGACGTTTTGATCGGTTTCCAGCTTTTTCATTGCCTCAACGCTTGGCGGGCCCCATACCCCGTTTGGCTCACCGTTGAGATAACCGCGTTCAATCAGGGCTTGTTGGACGGCACGAATTCTGGTGGAGGCTGGGGTTGCCGGAGCAGAGGGCTTGCGTGCTACAGGTTTGCGATAGGCGACCCTTTTCTTCTGCGGAGCTTTTCTTGCTGCTGCCTTGGCTCTGACCGCAGAATTCCTGGCAGGCGGGGCAGCCGACCAAGCTAAAGTTGCCAGAAGGCAGAATAAGAGAACTGTGAAAGAAGGACGCATCATCACCTTGGAAGCATACCAAAAATCATATATCGGGCGTAAGGGCTACGCCCGATATGGCAAATGCTGAAATTTAGCTGGTTTCCTCGGCGGACTTCCTGCGGAAACGGTTGATCTGTTTCACCACCAGGAAAATTGTAAAAGCAATGATGAAAAATTCGATGCTGGTTTGGATAAAGTTGCCATAGGCGAGAACGGCAACGCCCGCCTTCTGGGCTTCGTCAATCGACTTTACATCCTTGTCGCTCAAGTTGATAAAAAGGTCTTTGAAGGCAACTTTGGCCGTCAATAGCCCAATAGGGGGCATGATGATGTCGTTTACGAGCGAAGTGGTGATCTTACCGAATGCACCACCGATCACGACGCCAACAGCCAGGTCCAGCACATTGCCAGATATGGCAAAGGTTTTGAATTCGTCCATCATGGACATAAGTAGAGACTTCCTTTCCGTAAGCGCTAAGGCTTGTTCGGTTTGGAAGGTTCTTCCACCACATCACCGAACTTGATATCAGATTCGGCACCGAAGCGCTTGTAGTCGGTATATTTTATCGTTAATTTGATCGGCACTGGGCCGGACTCAAAAACAAGCGTATCGGAGGAGCTGGTGTAAGTAGGAAACCAGAATTTGCCGTCGATCTGTTCCCGGTAGGTTTCAAACTTGGGGTACTGGCTGTTCGGGTTGCGCTTCTTGCCCATTGGGCGGCCATAAGTCTTGACGATCTGCAATTCCTGGTCGTCTACCCAAGCGGTGCCAGAGAAGTAACGCTTACCGGCTTCCACCTGTTTGGGTTTGATCGCGAAGACATAGCAGGGCACTTCATCGACCAACTCATGGCCGAGGTAATTGACTTGATAGCTATTCAGTTCCTCTGAGGTAAGAACGAAGGGGAGGGTGTCACGCATATCCTGCAAGTCTTCCGGTTCGAGAAGAAGATTCTGGAGGGACTGCGGCGGAGCATAAACAACTCGCTCCATGCGCTTGCCTTCGCTGAAGCCCCAATCGCTGGTGGTTTCGTACTTGCCAATGACGCGGCGGCGGGAGGAATCGTATTCCTGCATCCGGGTGACCTGACGGTAGATATAGTTCTGGCGGGCCCGCGCGAACTCGCTTTCCTTCGCCGCGAATTTTTTGATGATCATCTCAATTTCAGCGGGACTAGGGTCTTTAAGCGTGACTGCGGCACTCATGGTGAGTGCAGCGGTGGCAAGGATCGCAAGAATTTTCATGACGGGTTACCTCAAGAGATGTTTGGCGATGACAACACGTTGCATGTTACTGGTTCCCTCATAGATGCGCCCGATCTTGGCGTCGCGATAGAGCTTTTCTACGGGGCATTCGCGGGTGAAGCCGAGCCCGCCAAAGACTTCGATGGCGCGGCTGGCTACGTTTTCGGCAATGATGGAGGCGAAATACTTGGCCATGGCGGCCTGTTGGACAAAATCCTGACCCGCATCGCGAAGCCGGGCTGCGTTGTAAACCAGCAACCGGGCGGCCTCGATTTCGACGGCAGATTCCGCCAGCGTGAACTGGACGCCCTGGAATTCGCCAATGGCTTTGCCGAACTGCTTGCGCTGGCGGGCATAGGCGACGGCGTGATCGAGGGCTCCCTGGGCGAGGCCAACCATTTGTGCGCCAATGCCGATGCGCCCTTCATTGAGCGTCTCAATCGCAACTTTATAGCCTTTGCCGGTTTCGCCAAGGACGGCATCAAAGGGGACGCGCACGCTGTCGAGAATGAGTTCGCAGGTGGAAGAGGCGCGGATGCCGAGTTTGTCTTCCTTTTTGCCGACCTTTAAGCCGGGTGTGTCGCGGCCGACCAAAAAGCAGGTGACGCCCTTGTAGCCGGCGCTGCGATCGATGGTGGCGAAGACGAGGAAAAGGCCAGCTTCTGCGGCATTGGTGATCCACAGCTTGCGGCCCTGCAGGAGCCAGCCATCCCCATCGGGGGTGGCAGTAGTTTCGAGGGCAAAGGCGTCACTGCCAGCGCCCGCTTCGCTGAGGGCATAGCTGCCGAGGGTGTTGGCGCTTAGTTTCGGCAGCCAGAATTGCTTCTGCGCCGGGCTGCCCCAGCGCCCGATGGCGTTGTTGATAAGCGTGTTCTGGACATCCACACAGACGCTGATCGCGGGGTCGACCATGGCGAGTTCTTCAATCAGCAGGATGCTTTGAAAAAAAGTGCCGCCCTGGCCGCCAGACTCTTCGGGAATATCAACTGCCATAAAGCCCTGATCAAAGAGCTGTTTAAGGAGTTTCGGGTCGAGTTTGGCTTGCTCATCCATGCGGCGGACGAGGGGCGCGATTTCCTGGCGGGCGAAGCGCCGCACCACATCACGGAACATCAACTCGTCTTCTGACAATTGCGTCAAGGGCTGCATGCGCTTGCCTATTCTATCGGCCTTTGACGCCGAGTGGGTGTCCGGCTGTGAGCCGCCCGTCCCATTAGCGGACAGTCTGGCCCCTTCAACTGGCTTTGTTCCGCACGAGCTAAGATTTTGCAAGTCAATCACTTGCGATGAATTGAGGGCAATGGCAAGGCACTTGCATCTGGTAGGGTCTAAAGATATGGATATCAAGCGAGAAGGGGTAGGCCGCCAGAAAGTGATTCGCCGCGTGGTTTTAGGGATCGTCGTGGTGGCCGCATTGGGGGCTACGACCTTTGGGCTGAGCCGGTTGAAGCCGGCGGCTCCGTCGGTTGAAAGCGCAACGTTGTGGTTTGGCTCGGCCAAGCGCGGGGCGATGCTGCGGCAGGTAAGAGGTTTGGGGACGCTGGTACCGGAAGAGATCCTCTTTGTCCCGGCCAATGGCGAAGGAAGAGTGGAGAAGCGGCTGATGTTGCCGGGCACGAATGTTTCCGCAAAGACAGTGATTCTGGAGTTATCGAACCAGGAATTGATGACCGCGCTCAGTGATGCGCGGTGGGCGGTGAAGGCGGCAGAAGCCGAGATGCTGGATTTGAAGGTGCGGTTGAATCGCGAGAAGTTGGAGCAAAAGTCCAAGACCGCCCAGATTCAGAGTGAACAGGTGCAGGCGCAGTTGGCCTATGACCGCGACGAAAAGTTGTTCAAGGAAGGACTTACGGCGGACTTGACCGTCAAATTGTCCAAGGCCAAAGCCGAGGAATTACAGCACCGGCTGGATGTCGAACGGGAGCGCCTGGCCTCGAGCGACGACATGATTCAGGCGCAGGTGGAAGCCAAGCGCGTCAACATTGAGAAACTGCGTGAGGCTTTTCAGCTCAAGCTCAAGCAAGTAGAGGACTTGCGGGTGAGAGCCGGAGTGGATGGCGTCCTGCAGGACCTGCCCGTGCAGGTGGGGCAACGAGTCACGCTGGGCACAGTGCTGGCCAAGGTGAGCCAGCCGTGGAAACTGAAGGCGGAGTTGAAGATCCCCGAGACGCAAATGAACGAAATCCGGATCGGGATGCGGGCCGATATTGATACGAGGAACGGCATGATCAAAGGTCAGGTAGCGCGGATCGATCCGGCCGCCGTGAACGGGACCGTGACGGTTGACGTACGTTTGCTAGGTGAGTTGCCACCGGGTGCCCGCCCCGACTTGAGCGTGGACGGGACGATCGAGATTGAGAATCTGAGCGATGTGCTCTATATCGAAAGGCCTGTGATCGGGCAAGCCAACGCAACAGTGGGTTTGTTCCGCCTGAACACGGATGGCAAGGAAGCCGAGCGGGTGCAGGTGCGCTTCGGGCGGAGCTCGGTAAATACGATCGAAGTGGTAAGCGGTCTCGCTGCAGGAGACAAAGTGGTGTTGTCGGACATGAGCCAGTGGGATGCCCATAGCCGGGTGAGATTGAACTAGCGAGGAGAAAGACAATGAGTGAAATACAGCAGGATCTTTTGACCATGGAAGGCGTGACGAAGGTGTTTCTCACCGACGAGGTGGAAACGCACGCCCTGAGCGGCATCCACTTGAATATCAGGAAGGGCGAGTATGTGTCGATTTCCGGCCCTTCGGGCTGCGGCAAATCGACGCTGCTTGCAATATTGGGCTTGCTGGATTCGCCGTCGGGCGGCACTTACGTGCTGAATGGGCGTCCGGTGCAGAGTCTGAAGATGAGCGAGCGGGCTCGTATCCGCAACCGGGAAATTGGCTTCATTTTTCAAGCCTTCAATCTGATTGGGGATCTGAATGTTTACGAGAATGTGGAGCTGCCGCTCACCTACCGGGGCATGAGCGGTGCGGAGCGCAAGAAGCGGGTGCATGAAGCACTGGAGCGCGTGGGGATGGGCCACCGGGTGAAGCATTACCCGTCACAGCTATCGGGTGGTCAGCAGCAGCGGGTTGCCGTGGCGCGGGCACTGGCGGGGGATCCGGCGATTCTGCTGGCCGATGAACCGACCGGGAATCTCGATTCGGCCAACGGGGAAGCAGTAATGGACTTGATGCGGGAATTGCATCAGGGCGGGGCGACGATTTGCATGGTGACGCATGACCCGCGCTATGCCCTTTACGCCGACCGTACGATCAAGCTCTTTGACGGCAGGATTGTGGAGGAATCGCAGGAACTGGCAGCCTCGGCCGAGGGCGGGAAATGAAACAGCAACTGGACCGCTATTTTGAGTTGCTGCCGGTGCTGCTGATTATTGCGATCCTGATTGCCGGTGAGATTCGATCGCAGTGGATTGCCGGACCATCGAAGGTGAGTTATCCAACGCTGGATGTGGAAGCACCGCGTCTGATCTTGCGGTAAGGGTCATGCAGGAAATCCACCACGCCCTGCGGCGCCTGCTCAAGAGCCCGTTGCACCTGGCTGCTGGCTTGCTCGCGTTCGCGCTCGGCATCGGGGTGAATACGGCAGTCTATTCGCTGGCGCAAGCGATTCTGTTCCGTCCGGTCGAATTGGCCCACCTCGATCAGTTGGTGGTGTTGGAGTCCTATTCGCGTGGGGTCAGTCGAGGGATTGCGTCGGTCTCGCCAGCGGATTTCGAGGATCTGGAGCGCTCCTCCAAAGCATTCTCGGCCATTGGCTTTGCGCAGGAGTGGCCCATCACCCTGACACGCGACCTTGAGCCGGAAGAGGCATTCGGGGCGAAGGTATCGACAAACTGGCTGGACTTGTTGGGTATGGCGATGCTGGAGGGGCGGAGCTTCCGGCCGGGCGAAGAGGAGGCCGGGCGGCATCGGGTGGCCGTGATCGCCGAAGGCCTTTGGCGACGTCGCTATGGGGCAGATCCGAAGATCCTTGGCCGGCGGATTCAGATCAATCAGGTGGAGCACGAAGTGATTGGAGTGAGCCGGCAGACAAGCCGCTTTCCTGCTCAGGCCCAAATTTATGTGCCCATGCCGCGGAATGCCGAATTCTCCGCTGGCCGCGCCACCTTTGAGCTGATTGTTGCCGGAAAGCTGGAAACCGGAGTAAGCCGGGCGGAAGCCCAGGGAGAAATCGACAGCATTGCAGCGCGGCTGGCCCGGCAATACCGTGAATCCCACGAGGCCCGTTCGCTGCAGATTGCACCCTTGCGGGAACGGGTAACCAGCAGCGATGACACGGGCAAGCATTTCATTATTATGCTGATGTTGGCAACTTCCTTCGCGTTGTTGATCGCCTGTGCCAATGTGGCGAATCTGCAATTGGCGAGGGTATCGGCGCGAGCGAGAGAATTCGCGATCCTGGGGGCGCTGGGGGCGGGTCGGTGGCGAATTGCGCGGCAGGTGCTGGTGGAGAGCCTGATTCTGAGTGCGGGCGGAGCTTTGTTGGGAGTGCTGGCGAGCACCTGGAGCCTGGACCTCATCAAACAGATGTTGCCTGCGGAGAATGCCCAGTATGTGCCGATGTGGGCCACGATGAGAGTAGATCGCGCGGCGCTACTTTATTCGAGTCTCCTCGCGTTGTTGGCGGGCGTCATTGCGGGGGTGGTTCCGGCCTGGGTGAGTATGCGCCCCGACCCGCAAGCCGCCCTCCGGGAAGGTGGGCGATCCGCTTCTGGCAGCGCTTCCCGGCACTGGCACCGTGCAGTGCTGGTGAGTTCGCAGATCGGTCTGGCGCTGGTTCTGTTGATTGGCGCGGGCCTGATGATCCGCTCCGCGCAGGCTTCGCTGGGCCGCTTTGACGCCAAGCGACCGGGCGAAGTGGCGACGATGCGAATCCGGCTGCCTGAGCTTCGCTACGAGACCGTTCCGCAGCGCATTGAGTTTCAACGGCGACTGGCGAGCCGGATTGGGGCGATTGCCGGAGTCTCGGCGACGGGCCTGGTTAACTTCGTACCCCTTTCAAACGGCTACTCCGGGACTCCTTATGTGATTCAGGGAGAAGCAGAGCCGACCGTTGCCAACCGGCCGTATGCGCTGGATCTGGCTACAAGCCCGGACTACTTCGTGCTCATGCAGGTGCGTCTGGTTCAGGGGAGATTGCTCGACTCCCGGGACACGGAACAGAGTACGCCTGTTTGCCTGATTGATCAGACCCTGGTGGATCGCAGCTTCGCGGGCAGAAATCCATTGGGGCAGAAGGTTGTCAGGATCCGCGGCTCGCGGCGCGAGGTCTGTGAGGTGGTTGGCGTGGTGAGCGCGGAGTTGAATGAGGCCTGGGCAAAGAGCCCCAGCAGCACCATCTACCGGCCCCTGGATCAGGCTGCTCCGGACGAGTTTTCCGTGATGCTGCGGACCAGTCAGCCGATGGAAGCTGCGTTGCGTGATATGAAGGCGATCTTGCAGCAGTTGGACCCGGATCTGCCGGCCAACCAGCTCTGGTCTTACCAGCAATTGATCGCCAATACCCTGGCGGGCTTGAAGATTGTAGCGAGTTTGATGGGCATGATCGGGGCCGTAGCCTTGCTGTTGGCTTGCCTGGGCATTTATAGCGTGATGAGCTTTGTGGTGATGGAGCGGACGGGCGAAATTGGGATGAGAGTGGCTATGGGCGCGGCACCGTCCGATATTCTCTGGCTGCTGGGATCACAAGGATTGCGCATTTTCGGGGCAGGCCTTGTCTTCGGGCTGGCGGCGGGTTTTGGATTGGCTCAACTGGCCAGCGGGCTGCTCTTCGGGGTGACCGCCTCTGACTTCTGGAATCTGTCCACCGTCACGCTCTTGCTGGCCGTGGTGTCAGCGCTGGCCATGTATCTTCCGGCAAGACGGGCAATGGCCATGGACCCTGCCGATGCGTTGCGCCATGATTAATGGAAACTATGATTGAGCTGCGACAAGTCGAAAAATACTATCAACAAGGTCCGGCGAGGACGTTTGTCCTGCGCCGGGTGAACGTGACGATTCAACAGGGTGAGTTTGTTTCCATCATGGGGCCCAGCGGGGCGGGGAAGAGCACCCTGCTCTATGTGATCGGCATGCACGATAGCGATTGGACCGGGGAGTATGACTTTCTGGGCCAGCCGGTACACAAGCTGAACCGCAAGGACCGCAATGAGCTCTACAAACAAAACTTTGGCTTTGTGTTTCAGAGCTATCACTTGCTCGACAGCCTGACGGTGGCAGAGAACATCGAGATGCCGCTCACCTATCGCAATATCCGCAAGGCGGACCGGGAAGCGATTGTGGCGGATACCTTGGATCGCTTTCAGATTGTGGGCAAGAAGGACCTGTTTCCCAATCAGCTTTCGGGAGGCCAGCAACAACTGGTTGGTATCGCTCGCGCGATGGTCGCCAATCCGAAAGTGATTCTGGCCGATGAGCCTACCGGGAATCTTCATACCAGCCAGGGGCGCGAAATCATGGAGATGTTCAAGAAGTTGAACGAAGCGGGAACAACGATCATTCAAGTGACGCACTCGGACGCCAACGCGGCCTATGGCAACCGGGTGATCGAGATACGCGATGGCTGGATCGAGAAGTGAAGCCGCGAATTCTGATTGCGGATGACCAGACGGATGTACTGGCGGCGCTTCGTTTATTGCTGAAGCCGGAAGGTTATGAAATTGATGTGGTGGCGAGTCCGGAAGAAGTCATCAGATCGCTCGAAAGGCGCGAGTATGATGCCCTGCTGATGGACTTGAACTACACGCGCGACACCACTTCGGGAGAAGAAGGGTTGTCGTTGTTGCGTCGGGTGAGCGAGATCGATGCCCTGCTCCCGGTGGTGGTGATGACAGCGTGGGGAAGTGTCGAGATTGCGGTAGCGGCCATGCGGCAAGGGGCGCGAGATTTTCTGACCAAGCCGTGGGAGAACGAGCGGCTGATTGCGATTATCCGGACGCAGATTGAGCTGAGCCGGGCACTCAAGCGGCAGCAACGGCTGGAGGCGGAAAACCAGATCTTGCGCGAAGAAGCCGGGCCGGTGATGATTGCCAGGGCAGCGTCGATGGCGCCTGTGATTGAGTTGATTGCCCGCGTAGGGCCAAGCGACGCGAATGTGCTGGTGACGGGCGAACCGGGAGTGGGCAAAGAAGTGGTGGCGTCGAAGCTGCATGCGATCTCGGCGCGGGCAGGCAAGCCGATGGTAAGCGTCAATGCGGGTGGTCTGGCGGAAGGGGTTTTTGAGAGCGAGTTATTCGGGCACGTCAAGGGGGCATTCACGGATGCCAAGACGGACCGGGTGGGGCGTTTTGAATTGGCCGACGGTGGCACGCTGTTGCTGGACGAAATTGCCAATGTATCAATGAGTTTGCAGTCGAAGCTGCTGCGGGTGCTGGAAACCGGGGAGATGGAAAGAGTGGGTTCGTCCCGAACGAAGAAGGTAGACGTACGGGTGATTAGCGCAACCAATGCCGATCTCGATCGCGAGGTGGCGGAAGGCCGCTTCCGGCAGGATCTGCTCTTTCGCCTCAATACGATTGAGATTCATATTCCGCCGCTGAGAGAGCGGCGGGAAGATATATTGGCGCTGGCTGAGTTCTTTCTGGAGCGTCACGCTTTGCGGTACCGGAAGGCCTTGGCCGGCTTTGATGGGGGTGCGAGTCAGTCGTTGCTCGAACACCGGTGGCCGGGCAATGTCCGGGAACTGAATCACGTGGTGGAGCGGGCGGTATTGATGGCAGGGGGAACGCAAATCAAGGCGCAGGATCTGGCGCTGCGGAGCACGCCAACGACTTCGCAGCGACTGGAAGACATGAGCCTCGAAGATGTAGAAGCGCACTTGATCAAGAAGGCGCTCGACCGTTTTGGCGGCAATGTCAGTGCTGCCGCAAATGCATTGGGCCTGAGCCGCAGTGCACTCTACCGCCGCTTGCAACGATACAATTTACAGCGCTACACCGCATGAAACTTGCCCACGAACGGCGAATGCAGTTGGCTGCGCTGGCGGCAGGCTTGCCGGCCGTGCTGACCTCGACGGGCATTCTTTGGTGGGGTGATTATTCGGCAAAAGTCCAGTGGACCTTGACCGCGTTGATCTGGGTTTGCTGGCTTGGCTTTTCGAGCGCCGTAAGGGAAAGGGTTGCTTCTCCGCTGCGGACAATCGCCAATCTGCTCGAAGCGATTCGTGAGGGAGACTATTCGATTCGCGGCCGCTCGGAGGGTGCCGATGATGCACTCGGGGAAGTGATGGAACAGGTGAACGCGATGGGCGCCACGATGCAGGAGCAGCGGCTGGGAGCGCTGGAAGCAACGGCCCTCTTGCGAAAGGTGATGGAAGAAATCAATGTCGCCATCTTTGCCTTTGACGGACAAGAGCGCTTGCGGCTGGTGAACAAGAGCGGACAATCCCTGCTCAAGCAGCCCACGGAGCGGTTGATTGGGGAGACGGCGGAATCTCTTGGCTTGAAGGATTGCCTGCGGGGAGATTTGCGTACCTTGAGCCGGGTTTTCCCCGGAGGCAGTGGACGATGGGGAGTGAGCACGAGCACATTCCGGGAGGGGGGCGTTCCGCACCAACTGTTAGTGTTGACCGATCTGACGCGGCCGTTGCGGGAAGAGGAACTGGCAGCCTGGCAGCGCATCGTGCGGGTACTCAGCCATGAGTTGAACAACTCGCTGGCGCCGATCAAATCCATTGCTGGCAGTCTGGGCAGCCTGGTCGAGAAGGAACCGTTGCCGGAGGATTGGCGGGAGGACATGCGCTACGGATTGGGAATCGTTGCCTCGCGGGCTGAAAGCCTGCAACGATTCCTGAGCGCCTATGCCCAAATGGCGAAGCTTCCCCGGCCGACATTGGCCGCCGTAGAAGTAGACCGTCTGGTGCAAAGAGCTGCCGTGATCAAGGCTGGCTATCCCGTAAATGTAGTGGGTGGGCCAGCCTTGACCGTGGAGGTGGACTCCGATCAGATCGAGCAGGTATTGATAAACCTGATCAAGAACGCCGTGGAGGCCAGTGAGGATTCTGCGGCGGAAGTCAAGGTGGGGTGGGCTGTGGTTGCTGCTGCGGCGAGCCCGCACTGGGAGTTGTGGGTGGAAGATGGCGGGCCCGGGTTGGCCAATACCGCGAACCTCTTTGTTCCCTTCTTCACGACGAAACCGGGCGGCAGTGGAATCGGGCTGGTGTTGTGCCGGCAAATTGCTGAAGCACATGGCGGTACTCTGGAGTTGAAGAATAATTCCGGCAAGCCGGGTTGTACGGCCCGCTTGTCGCTCCCGTTGACCAGCCATGATCCTATGTCTGCTTCTGCTGGCTTCGCAGTTTGATCCGAAGTTCTCACCGAAGTTCGCTGAGGCCTCGCGCCTGCTCGAAAAGCAGGATTACTCCACGGCAGCGCGATTGCTCGAGGAACTTACGCAGGAGAAGCCGGAGGTCGGAGATTACTGGCATGCACTTGGCATGGCCAAAGCGGCAAGCGGGGATTTGCCGGCCTCGCTGGCACCGCTGGAAAGAGCATGTAAAGCAGACTTTAAGCCGGCCCGCGCATGCTACCAGTGGGGCAAGATTCTGCAATCTTTGGGTAAACATGCAGAGGCAGTGGCGGCCATCTCGGCTGGACCGCGCGGGGGAACAGACGCGCAAAGTTTGAGTGCGCGGGCGGTGAGTCTGGAGGTGCTGGGAGAATTCAAGGGGGCGGACAATGACTATCGTGCCGCTTTGGCCGAGAGTGCCTTGCGGCCAAAGAACTCGGCGGAGGTGCAGCTTCGCTATGCCCAGTTTCTGATGCGGCAGGGTCAGTTTGAAGCGGCGCTTTGGCAGTTTCAGCAGTTGCTGCGGAAGCAGCCATTCATGGGCTTGGCCTGGCGGGATCGAGGCGTCGCGTTGCTGCAGCTCAATCGATTGGAGGAAGCCGTGGATGCGCTGGAGCAGGCGATTGCGCACGGGGAAAGGAAAAAAGAGAACTTGATGCTACTGAGCCAGATTTACGGACGTTTGGGGAATCCGGAAAAGGCTGAGTCTTATCGCCGGGAGGCGAATCCGGATTAGTCCCCGGGATGGTAGCCGGTGGGTTCGAATTCGCTCTGGCCTCGTTGGCGGGCGGAACGCTTGCCCGGCCATTCAAGGCGCATGTCGCGGCTGACTTCGTCGAGCATTTCAACAGTGCAGACCTTGCTCTCCTGAGCGAAAGCATTCAGCAGCAGGTTGTCACAGACCGCATTAATGAGACGGGGGATGCCCTGCGTGCGCAGGTGAATTTCCGCGAGCACGGGTTCCGGGAATACGGTTTGCTCTGTCATTCCACAATGGGCCAGACGCGAGTCAATGTATTCCGAGCTTTCCTTGAGCGTCAAGGGCTGGAGGTTGCATCGGAGTACAATGCGCTGCTTGAGCTGACGGAGATTGGGGGCGTCGAGCTTACGGTCTAACTCAGGCTGGCCGCTGAGGATGATTTGGAGCAGCTTGCCAATCCGAGGGTTCTCGAGGTTCCCAAGCAGGCGGATTTCTTCCAGCACGTCCCATTCGAGATTGTGGGCTTCGTCCACGATCAGGACACTGGTGCGGCCTTCATTAGCCTGCTGGATGAGCAAATGATTGAGAGCAAAGAGGACTTCCGTTTTCGAAGTCCGTTCACAGCGGAGGTCGAGATCATAGGCGATCATCTCGAAGAACTGGTCTGCTGTGATCCGGGAATTGAAGACAAAGGCGAATTCCACACCAGCCTGCTCCAGATAATCCCGGAGGCATTCAAGCATGGTGGTTTTGCCGGTGCCTACTTCCCCGGTGAGGACGATGAAGCCTTTGCGGGATTGAACGCCGTAGATGAGGTTCGCCAGGGCTTCTTCATGTTGCCCGCTGCGATAGAGAAAAGCAGGGTCAGGACTGAGATTGAAGGGGTCTTCTTTGAATCCGAAAAAGCCGTTATACATTTACTCGCCTAGAATTACTTATCGTAACATGCGGGAAAATTATAGAAATTACCATTCCAAATGGATCCAACCCGGGAGCGCTGCCGGAGTATTTTCGAGGAAGACAATTCGTCGAGTCTTGGGGAAGGGAAGCCCGGTAGCAAGAGCCGAGGAATAGAAAGGCATTTTCTTAAGAATTTCCCGGTAAGCGGGGTTGGAAGTATCACCCAACGCAGCCTTGGTAGCGAACCCGCCGCCCCAGCCGATCTGAAGCAGACAACCCCGTCCGGAGGCGCGGATCATTTCCAGGCGTTTGTCCAATTCACCGAGAATCTGATTCAAGACAGGTAGATTGCTGCGCTCGGCATACTGTTTCTGAATCTGAAGCTGTTGCGCAGACCAGAGATTGGCCGCATCGGTAAAGGGCTTAAGGTTGCCACGCTCGTTCAAAGTACCCTCAAATAGAGTGCCGGGGACGGCCATTTCGGCGAAGACAGGTGAAGGCTTCCAGTCCACCGAGAAGCGGTCACCCTGCTTGACGAGCTTGGCGGTACGGGTCAAATAGACGCGAAAGCTTTCGGCCGGGATGGGGTTGGAATCGCCAATACTGATGGCCCGCATGCGGTCTTTCCCGCGAGAACCCAGGGCTGCGCTTTCCTCGGGCTGAGCTGCGAAGCGATAGCCTCGTTCATTCTGAAACTGCTGCTTCCAGGCCTCAAAAAGTTTTTCACCGCGGCCTGCCCACTGCTTGTGGACGAGGGCCGTTCGCAAAGCGCCGCGGAGGGAGGTACCCGTCAGGTAGTGCCCCTGTGCTCCTTTGCGAAAAGTGGGGATGAACAAATCCTCGGCGCGAGCGCGATCCCAAATCGGCGTGTAGGCGGGGCTTTCAAATGGAATGCGGCGCAGGGCAGCGCTTTGCGCCAATCCTCCCCAATTCTGGAAATCGAATTTCTCGGCTTTGCGCAACTGCGTGAGATAGCCCTCAAAGACTGGACGCTTGGCCATCATGGCAAAGATCTTGTTCTGGTCGAGTACATTGACATGGTCCTTCCAGACCATGTAGTCAATGGGGGACAGGGCTTGTCCGTCACCGACAAGGGTTGGCGTCAGAACGGTAACGCGGTACTTCATTCGGTGACATCCTCCACGTAGCGGGGCTCTTCAACGATATTGGCCTCTTCAACGATGTTGGCTTCTTCCACAATGACTGCGTCCGTCAGATAGATGTCGGCCAGTACGGCAGGAGCTTCCGGTTCCGGTTGCCGCGCGGGTTCCGGTCTGGCAGGGGAGAGCGGCATCTGGAAGCTGGGAGCCTTCCAGGGAAGGGTAATGGCGGCGGCAAAGCCAGCCCGCCAAACGGGATGGGCAAAGCCGTCCGGCGCCACATCGACAGCGGCACCCAGGGGTGGCTGTGCCGCAACGAGAACGCTGCCTTCTTTCACCATGTTGAGACTCTTTTTGACGGCGCCCCAGCCTGCGGTGGATTCCACGCGTCCATTGCGGCGGCGCAGTTCGTAGTGGCCGCTTTGCCAGTCGACCTGATCGGCAGGAGAAGGCACAAAGCTGCTCAAGAGCCAATAGCCGGAGCTTTCGCTGTTGGTGTTGGAAGTGAGCAACAGGGAGGGCCAGGTGCCGGATTGAAAGTCGGGTGTTTCGGCACGTCCCCAACCGCGGGAGCGTTCGCTACCAAAGCCGGAATCGGCCAGCAGGGTGAAGGCGGCCCGCAACGGTTGCTGCCAGCGGTCGCGAGCCGATTCGTCCGCGAAAAGCACAGCAAACCAGAACCCAACGCCCTGGTTGAATTCGAGACAGCCACTGAGGTGGGCTTCTGTACTGACTGCCGTGAGGCGGTCTACCGGAGCCGTCGCGCGGACCCGTTCCCGAAAGGGAGTTTGTGAGCCGGCAGGCAGAAGACAGCCGCTGAGACCGTCTACTTCCCAACGGTCTTCCCGAAAGCCTTCCCCGGCGAGCAATTCTTCTACGACACCGAGCGGGATGAGTTTGGCGGCATGCCAATTCATCTTGGCCGTGGCTTGAGCCGGGGGCCAGAGTGTGACCGGGGCAGGGGCGTAAAGTTGCTTGCCGAAGAAGGGAAACATGGAAGTGAAGCGCACTGCGGGCACAGAGTTCTCTGCCGTCGCGGCCAGCCACTCCTGCAATTGTCCGAGCTGCAAAAAAGCCTGGGAGACTGCGCTAAACAAGCGGTCAGAGGGAAAGATCGCGCTGAGTTCATCGCTGCGGCCGCTATCGCCGGCGATTCGCCAGGGCCCGGTGGGGCGCAAGCGAACCAGTAAAGCCGGCTCTGGCATGGAAGACGGCATCGCGATTAGGCCTCGAGCTTCAGGGCAAGGTCGGATGCGGAGGCCCGCAGAGCTGCGAGGTCAGGGGCCGCGGCGACTTCGACTTCCGCGCCACCCTTGTAATAGGCGGCATTGCGCCAGCTGAGCTTGATGTCGGCAAAGCGAATGCGGCCGCTGCCGCGGCTGCCGCCACCGCCAAGGGTGTCGTCTTCCATCAGGCTCAGGCCTTGCAGGAGGGTAGCGATCAATTCCTTGTCCTCAGCACAGAGGATGTCCATAACGAGACGCAATTTGAAGCTGGCACCGGCGGGAACCCGTTCAAGAGTGCGGGCCTGGCTCTGGCTGGTGATGCGATCGATGGCTGCTTCGCTTTTGACTTCCGTCAACTCGTCGTCAAGACTTTCCCGCATGGCCGGGGTGATGCTCTCCAGTTGCAGGGCGGCGTCATAAACGGTGAGACGCGCGGGAGTGATCGTGTTCTGGTTGAGCGCATCCCCTTCGACACGTTCGACACGGCCCGGGGCGCGCCCGAACAGGAGGCAAATTTCGTCGTTGGCAAGGTCAGAGGCATGGATGCGGACTTCCTGGCCCTTGCGACGCGAGACGTAAACCAACTCTTTGGGAGTGGCGAGGCCAAGAGCCTGTTCAAGCAAGGAGCGAAGGCGGCCACGCAAGCTGGAGCCTGGCACGTAAGGACGGCCGAAAGCGTCTTTGACGACAGGATTATCGGCGCCGCCAATTTCCAGGGTCCCTTTGCCGGCGCCAATGTGGAGGCCGGTTTCGCAAACGAGATTGGCTTCAATGAGAAGCTTGCCCAAAAATCCCAATTCGGTTTGTGCAGTATGTGAACTCATGTGGGGTCCCTTTATTCGTTGTAGGCCACAATGGCCTCGAAAAGATCACGGAAACGTTCGTAGCCGCGTTGCTCGTTCTTGCGAGTCACCTGGAGGAGCAGACGCTCGAGCACGTCAAGGCTGCGCAAGCCATGACGGGCGATGGTGTAAGCAAGCCGGGCGCGAAGCATAACGAACTCATGCTGGCGGTCTGCCTCTACGCTACGGCAGGCGCGACGGACAGCATTGTAAAAGCGGCGCAACTGGCTTTTGGTACCCGAGTCCATATCACGGAGTCGAGCGACAACGGCATGGGCCTGATTGTCCAGATACAGGGCGTCGCCAATCAATTTTTCGAGATCGATGTCGGGAGCGTAGTCGCCATGGCGAGGGGGACGGTTCGCACCGCCGCCGCCTTGGGGACGATTCCCTTGAGGGGGCCGGCCGCCTTGTTGGGGAGGGCGTCCTGTTCTGGGTCGCTGGTCGGCACGCGGAGCTTCCGCGGCCTGCTTTTCCTGATTTACTGCGTCATCCGACATGGTTGTGTCCTTGCGTTAAGCGTTGATCGAGATCCGGGTGAGTTCGAGGCCTACGCGGCCTGCGGGCCGGAGTCTCGTTTGGCCGGCATTCTTGCCGATAAATTCGGCAAGTAACCGGTTGCGCGTGCGTTCAAAGTCACGCGATTCGTTTTCTGTTTCGAGCGCGAGGCTCATTCGCCGGTACAAGCGCCAGGGACGTTCAAAACGCCCGGTCTTGCGCCGCAGGCTCTGGTATGCACCTTCACGGAAGAAGGCTGACAATTCAGAGACAAACTGCGGACTTGCGCCATGGTTGCGGATCATCCGCAAACAGAGTTCGCGGATCTCCAGAGCATCGGGAACGAGTTTCCAATCGAGAACCCGCCCGCAGAGAAAGATGGAATCACGGGACGAAGCCTGGGCCAGCCGGAGCGCTCCGCGAACCTCGGCAACGGCTGTTGCCTGGTCTCCCGCAGCGAGTGCGGCACTGAGCGTTTTGCCTTCTGCTCCCGCAGTATCGGAGAGGTTCACTTCGGCCATGGTGTGGAAGAGGCGGTGGATTTCCTGGGCAACCTTCAGCAAGGCATCGATGTCGCCGTAAACCGTGAAGCCTTCCATGCCGGAATCGATGATCGCGATTTTGCCCGTGCAATCCGGCAGCCGGAGCAGGAGAGTTTGCAATTCGCCGGCGAAAAAATTCTTGTACAGATGGCTGAGGCGCAGGTGTTCTTCAATGGAGTTGGCGCGGCGCAGCCGGATTTCCAGGGCGTCGACGGCAACCGTCATGGCGGCACCCTTGCGGCGCTTGAGGTTCGTCAGGTCGAGATGGGCATTCCAGGGTAAGGATTCCTGGTCATAGCCGAGCTTGTAGTTGAATTTGCTTTCACCAAAGTGGAAGCGGGCCGGGTCGCCATCGTCAGCCCCGACGGAGACGGCGGAAGGGGCGGCTGCGGCTAATGCGGTGAAGAAGTCGTGGTCGGCGACGTCGGTTTGAAGCATGACCGGGGTGAAAGAATCCGGACTTGCTTTGGTGCCCATGCCGCGCTGCATCTCCTCAAAGAGACGCTTGCGAACGACCGTCCAGTCTCCCAGGTTTTCGGTAATTGCCCAATCAAAAGCAAGCTCTCCAGCGGAGAGATGGTCGATTCTTTCGGCGGCCAGCCGCAAGAAGGCTTCGGCTGCACCGCGGAACTCAATGGGAAGAAGGAGCAAGAAGTGGTTGCCGCTGGAAGCGCCCAACAGCATTTTGGAGAGACCCAAATGATCGAGAAGAGTTCTCGGGATGACCTCACCTGCAAGGCTCAGGTAAAGATGCCGTCCCAAAAGCTCCTCATGATTGCGGCCTTCGCGGGGCCGCAGGAACTCGCCTTTGGACGTGATTTTACCTTCAACGAAAATCTGAATTGACATGGTGGAGAGGCCGGAATGTTTAGGTTAACACTAGAAGTCGGCTTGTTCCGGTGGACGGCGTCCATAAACACGCAGCGCCTTCAAGGCGTAGTAGTACGGATTGCCGCGTATCGCGTAGTTTCGGGTTTCGAGGATGACTCGTCTGGTTCCAGCAAAGATTGCCCCCACTCGCGGAGCCTCCTGCTGGGGTTGCGGATGGACCCCGGCAGAACGGCAGCGCTTCAGTTCAATCGCGGCCAGCTTGCCGTCTGTCTGGCGAATGGACTTGGGGTGAGAAGTACTCCACAAGGGCCTTGCGACTTCGCTGAGGCCGGCAATACATTGAGAGGCGTTGAGGTCGTTGATGACTACATTGCGTTCCCGGTCGATGTTGGGGTCTACGATGTGGGTAAAGTTGACGCGGCGAACGTCAATCTTCATGGCGATGTCATGCGTGGCTGCACCAAGCCAGACCTCCTGGCCCTGGATCAACTTCTGCCAGAGCCGGATGTGATGACGCTTACCCAGCGTGTTTAAAGACTTCTGGAAGACCAGGTCCGGTAACTGGCCTTCGTAGTACATGGGCGAAACCGGTGCCCGTGGGTATCCACTCAGGTTCGAGAAAGCGGAATAGACTTTGCGGAAGCTTTCTTTGGTTAGCGGGTCTGTACCGTTCCAGCCGGCTGCATAGAATGCTTCCACGATTGTGGGCAGGTCAGCAGAAAAGGCAAATTGAATGATGTCCGCGGCAGGCTTTCCCTGTTGGTTGTAAATGGAGGCGGGGGCTTGCGCAAGGCCTTCGGGAATGGCGATTGGCGTCCACCTTTCGGCCCGGTTGTATTGGCCATGCTTGAGAGCCAGAACAAAGTCGGCACCGGCTGGGATATCGATGTCACCATTTGGCAAGCGCAGAAAAATCATTCTGGGAATGACCAGAGCCAAGCTGGCCAGCGGATGGGTCAAGAGTTGGGATTGCATGACGCCGCCCGCGCCGGTAAGTCCGAAGCCGGAGCGGCCCACGCGCAGGAGTGTCGGTCTAACCCACAACCCACTCATCAGGCAGTGAGGATGGTTCGCGACCGGAATTCCCTGGATTCGATTTGGACGGGAAACTGATTCGCGAGCGTTATCCACCGCGATAAGGGAAGCTTCGCAATCCACCTCCGCACCCGAGGGCAACCGACAAGCGTAGAGTTCCACCTCCAGCAGGTCCTTCTCTCGCTTGATCCCTAAACCGGTTGGATCTGATCGCAAAACGCGACCTTTCACGATAGTGTCAGCGGGGAGAAAGCCTTTGCGCTTTCGCGACAAGGGGCCAACAATACTGGTCTCAAATTCAGTGCCCGGCTGGGCGTGAATCGACAGGGGCTGGATGAGCCGCGCCTGGTAATGAAATGCCAGCGGTTCGCCGGATAGTGGCAGGCAGACGGCGATGAGCAAGAGCAGCCGCACCTCAGGCAAGAATCTCTTTCACTACGTTGCCAAAGACATCGGTAAGCCGCATGTCACGCCCGCTGTAGCGGAAGGTGAGCCGGAGGTGGTCCAGACCCAAGAGGTGGAGGATGGTGGCGTGCAAGTCGTGCAGGTGGACTTTATTCTCGACAGCAAAATAGCCGTATTCGTCTGTCGCGCCGTGAACGCAGCCGCCGCGAACGCCCCCGCCAGCAAGCCACATGGTGTAGCCGAAGGGGTTGTGATCCCGACCGACCTGCGTGGTGTCGCCGTTGTCTGGAAACTGGGCGCAAGGGGTTCTGCCAAACTCACCACCCCAAATGACGAGCGTCTGATCCAGTAGCCCGCGGGCTTTCAAGTCGGTGAGCAATGCGGCGATGGGCTGATCCACGGATTTGGCGTTGAGCCGGTGGCCTTTTTCGAGAGAGGAATGCTGGTCCCAACGGTCAAGACCTTTACGGAATGGAGTCAGCAGCTCGATAAAGCGGACTCCTTTCTCGACCAGCCGTCGTGCGGTGAGGCAACTGCGGCCAAACTCGCTGGTGATCTCATCTTCAAGACCGTAGAGCTTGCGGGTTGTTTCCGATTCATTTGAAATATCCAGCAATTCGGGTACAGCACTTTGCATTTTGAAGGCGAGGCTGTAGTTGTCGATCGTGGCTTCGAGGTCGCTCATCGCGCCAAAGCGATCCAGTACACCTTTGTTCAAGTGGGACAGGAGTTTGAGCTTGTCCTGCTGTTCGGATTGGCTGGACTCGACGGGTTTCAAATCCGCGATGGGATGTTCGCCGCGCCGGAAAAGTGTGGCCTGGTAGCTGGCGGGGAGAAAGCCGGCGCCGAAGCAATCGATACCACCGGGAGGAATCAAGCCGTTGTCGAGCACGATGAAGCCGGGCAGATTGTCACTTTCGCTGCCCAGGCCGAAGTTGGCCCAGGCACCCATGCTGGGCCGGCCCTGAAAGCCGGAACCCGAATGGAGGAAATAGTTGGCGGCAGTGTGTTCGGAGTGGTCACTCACCATGGAGCGAACGATCGTCATGTCATCAACATGGCGTGCGATGTGCGGGAAGAGTTCGCTGACTTCAACTCCGCTTTGCCCGTAGTGCTGGAACTGAAAGGGCGAAGCGTAGATGCGGTCACCGATGTTGAAGACTGTGGCGGGAGGCTTGAAGGGGAGGGGTTGTCCGTTCTCTTTGTTGAGGCGAGGCTTGGGATCGAAGCTGTCCATCTGCGATGGGCCGCCGTCCATGTAGAGAAAGATGACTGATTTGGCTTTGGCGGGATAGTGGGGCGCTTTGGTTGCGGCCTCAGACTGGTTGGCCAACATGTTTAACAGTGCCAGCCCGCCGAAGCCGTTGGCGGCACGGCAGAGAATTTCCCGCCGGGTGAAGTTATTGGACATACAGAAACTCCGCGCTGTTCAGGAGGATGTGGCACAAGCTTTGCCAGTTGTGATCTTTCAAGTAAGTCGCTGCTGCTTCAGACTCCTGGGCATTGGGAAGCCGTCCGAAGGCGGTTTCATAAAGCCAGTCGAGTCTTGAGGATTGAGACTCGGAGGCGCTTGCCCAGCGGGAGGCGGCCAGGTGGACAAGTTCATTGTTCAAAAGCATCAAAGCCTGGGCGGGGACGGTTGCCGAGCCTCTTGCGCCGATGGTGGAAATGGGGGGCGGATAGTCGAAGGCAAGAAAGAGCGGTGGCAGGAAATTGCGCCGCACTTGCGTGTAGAGGGAGCGGCGGTTGGCTCCGTCGAGCGGACCGGAAGCGGGTTTGCCGCGGCCATCCTGATAGGGGCTGATGTGAGGTGGGATGCCGGGTCCGTAAAGTGTCAGGTCAAGAGACTGCGACACAGCGAGCATGGAATCACGTATGGCTTCTGCTTCGAGGCGGCGGGGCGGGTAATGCCAGAGCAGTTCATTGCGGGGGTCCAGTTTTTGGGCTTCTGAGTTTTGCGGATTGTGGCCCATCCGGTATGCGGCGCTGAGCACGATTTTGCGGTGGAGCTGCTTGATGCTCCAACCTTCCGAAACGAAGCGGGAGGTCAAGTGGTCGAGTAAATCCAGGTGAGCTGGGGCCTCGCCCATGCGACCGAAGTTATCCACTGACCGGACCAGGCCCTGGCCGAAGTGCTGACGCCAGATCCGGTTCACGATCACTCTTGCTACCAGCGGGTTCTGAGGGCTGGAAAGCCAGGTGGCGAGTTCACGGCGGCCACTGCCAGACTGGATCTTCTCTGTCTGGTGAGGGAATTTCGTGAGTGCGCCTCTGGGTACGATTTCGCCAAGATTTTCATGGCTGCCCCGCAGGTGGAGCGGGAGATCCTTTGCTGACTCGTCGAAGCTGATGAGTCCGAAGGCGGATTCGGGAACCTCGACGGAGGGGTCCGCAAACGTCAAAGGGATTTCGCCACCTTCCACTTGTGGCGGCTCCGCTGAATCGGAAAGGACAATTGCGTCCACGGCGATGAAGCCGGAGCGGGAACGGTCGACGATTTCGAAGTAGCATTCGCGGCCGAATTCCTTGGTCATCCGGATGGTTTTCCAGCGCCATTCTGGTTCGGCGTGGAATTGTTCACTCTTATGATCGTCTGCCACCAGAGTGACCCGGAGATCGCCTCCACTGAAGCGCTTTTTGTCCGGTGTGGAGCCTGCCAGTCGGACGTGAGCATACATCTTTGGCATGCGAAATTTCTGCGATGTAAGTGAGCCGACCAGGGCCATGGACCCTTCGCCGCGTGAGCTGATCGCACTATCGCGCGGGCCGGCTGCAAATGCCTGGCCTTCGTTGTGCCAGCCTTGCAATGAATCAAAGTTGGCGAAGACCTGGTCACCCTCCCGCAATTGAAGTTTGCCGCCGCTGATGGTGGGTTCGCGGTGGACTTTTGCAATGCTGGCCCTGGCCGCCGCAATTGACTGCTGGCGGCCCGGGGTGTCCAAAACAGCTTCGCGCACATAGGTGTTGTGGAGAATGCCCGCCAGGCCGTAGTAGTCGCGGGTGGGGATGGGATCGAACTTGTGATCATGGCAGCGGGCACAGGAAACGGTAAGCCCAAGAAAGGCTTTGCTGATGACATCAATCTGGTTGTCTACGCGGTCGGCGCGAGTCTTGACCGAGTCCGTGGCGCTGTTAAGGACTTCACCGAACCAATAGAAGCCGGTTCCGAGAGGGGATTCAAAAATAGTGCCGTCGTTGGCTAAGCGCGGCTGCTCCAGCAAGTCGCCTGCGATGTGTTCCTGCACGAGCTGGTTGTAGGGCAAGTCTTCATTGAAGGCGCGGATGAGGTAGTCGCGGTAGCGCCAGGCATCGTTCTTGTCGTTGTCGAATTCATGGCCGTTTGTCTCGGAGAATCGAACGAGGTCCATCCAGTGGCGCGCCATGCGTTCGCCGTAGTGAGGAGAGGCGAGGAAGCGATCAACCAGCCTTTCCTCGGCCTGGGATGAGGAGTCGGCGAGGTAATCGCGGATCTCCTGAAGCGTTGGCGGCAGGCCGCGCAGGTCAAAGCTGAGACGGCGAATGAAGACGCGCCGATCGACCGAAGCAGCGGGTTGCAGTTGCTTTGATTCGAGTTTTGCCAGCACGAAGCGGTCGATGTCGCTACGAAGCCAATTGGCATTGACAACCGATGGCAGTTCCAGTTGCCGCGGTGGCGTCAGTGACCAAAGGGGAGGCGTGGCTGTCGAGGTGGTTTGAATCGGAGCTTCCGTGCGCGGATCGGGAGCACCCATGTTGATCCACTCGCGAAAAGCCTCAATGACATCGTCCTTGAGGCGGCCCGTGGGGGGCATCTGCAATTTGCGGTTTTCATAGCGAAGAGCGCGGAGGAGCAGACTTGCGTTGGCATCGCCCGGAACAATGGCGGGGCCGCTATCGCCACCCTTCAACATGGCCTGGCGGCTGTCCAGCCGTAGCCCGCCAAAGGGTGCTTTCAGTTGGGAATTGTGGCAACCTACGCACTGCGTAGCGAGCACGGGGCGGATCTTGTTCTCGAAGAATTCCTCACCGGGAGTGAGGGCCGCGAGAGGTAGGGTCAGCAATATCAGCCAGGATGCAGAGGACGCCATCGCCCCAATTCTATATGGCTTCGGTGTCACACTGTAAGCGCATGGCAATCCTTCTCGCACTTCTGCTGGTGGCTCAATCCGGTAAGCTGGCACCCGTGAATGATGCGAACCGGGATAAGAGCTTTGCTGATTACACAAAGAAACTGAAGTCCGCCATTGCGCGGCGCGATGCTGGCGCTTTGCGCAAACTGGTGCATGACGATGTAATTACTGGCGGCTTCACCAAGAAAGACGAAAAGGGCTGGGCGGCATTTGCAGAACGCTGGCAGGTCGATAACCAGCAGAGTCATGTTTGGGATGTACTGGCTGATTTTCTGGATCTGGGATTCTTTCGTGCTTCTCCACAAACATTTGTGAGCCCTTATGTTGTTTGGAAATTTCCACGCGACCTGGATCCGAACACACACGTGGTGGTGGTCCTCGACGCGCTGCCTTTGATGGCTGAGCCGCGCCGGGATTCAGCCGTTACTGCTACCCTTGCCTTCGATATTGTGCGGCTGATTGCGGATGCGGATGCAACCGAGGCATTTGGCTGGGTTGAGGTGGAAACGCTTCAGGGGAAACGCGGTTTTATCCAGAAGGTAAATGTGCGCAGTCCCATGATGGAACGCGGGCAGTTTCAATTGTCCGGCGGACGCTGGGGGATTCTTGCGCTGGACCGGGGTCCGCGGGACTGAATCAATTCTGCTGAGACGTGCCAGGGCCGCGCAAAATCTGGCCCGGCTTGGCTCCGGTATGCTTGCCGTCCCTCACGACAAGGGTCCCGTTCACGACTACCTGATGGATGCCTGTCGCAAGCTGATGCGGATTCTCAAAGGTTGCCTGATCCTTTACCGTTGCCGGATCAAAGACCACCAGATCGGCTGCCATACCCGGCCGGAGCAGGCCCCGGTTGTGAAGGGAAAGGCGGGTGGCCACGGCACTGGTCATCTTGAAAACTGCATCTTCGAGAGGAATCACTTTCAGTTCCCGTGCATAGTAGCCGAGCACGCGGGGATAAGTTCCGTAAGTTCGAGGGTGGGCGCTGCCACTGCTTTTCGCCGGATCCATACCGCCAGAATCGGTAGAGATCTTGATCCAGGGTTGCTTCAATTGATTGGCGATGTTGGTTTCATTGATCGTAAAGTAGATCGTTGAAATGGTTTGGCCCTCGCTGCGGAGCAGAGCCATGACGGCATCCGGCCAGGGAAGCTGCATTTCTTCGGCAATCTGATGCAGGCGTTTGCCCAGATACTTCTGGTTGGCTGGCTTGCGGAGACCGATGGGCATGACCAGATCCGGATCGCGGCCTTTGTTGTCGCGCAACATTTCGGCAATGATCTTTGTGCGAGTGGTGGCGTTATTGAGATTGGCCCAAAGCTTGCCGTCGGCGGCGGACCAGTCCGGCAGCATGGCCGTAAGTGAAGTGCCTGAGGCTTCGTAGGGATACATGTTGGCCTGGATGTCGATACCGGCGGCACGCTGTTGATGGAACCATTCGAGGGCCGATTCCATCAGCTTCCAATTCTTTCGTCCGGCTGCTTTGAGGTGATAGACCTCAACGGCCACTCCGCCCTGCTTGCCGATAACCGCGGCTTCCTCCAGAGAGGGCAGGAGATCCGCAGCCTCGGAGCGAATGTGTGAGATGTAAGTGCCACCGTAGCGGGAAACTGTTTTCGCCAGGGTGGTGAGTTCGGCGGTACTTGCGTATGAGCCAGGAGGATAGATGAGGGCACTGGCCAGACCGAAAGCCCCGTCCTGCATCGCTTCTTCCACGGCGGCAGTCATTGTCCGGAGTTCAGCTTCGGTTGCATCGCCCATGGCGAAGCCTTTTCCGAAAGCGCGGATGGTACCGCCGCCGACAAAGGAACCAAAGTTGGCGGAAGCACCCCGGGATTGCATGGTCCGCAACCAGCGGTCAAACGAATGAGGGCCCTTGAATTGATCGTCGGCCTGGTCGCCGGTCTTGTCGTTGGCGGGTGCGTTGGACCAGCCCTCGCCCATGATTTCGCTGGTGATGCCTTGCGTCACCTTTGAAATCAACCGGCCGTCGCCCCGGGTCAAGGCATCGCGGGAATGGGACTGGATGTCGATAAACCCCGGACTCAGCGCCAATCCTTTGAGGTCAAAACGCTCTTTTGCGGTGGCGTTGGCTAACAGGCCTGGCGGCGTCATTGTGGCGATCTTGCCATCCTTGACCGCCAGGTCTCCGTAGTACCAACCGGCACCGGTTCCATCAATCAGCCTCGCATTCTGGTAGACCAAATCGTAGGCTTGAACGCCATTCTTTGAGTAGCCCGGCCCGCGCACAATTTCGCCCGGCTTGGCTCCTGTATGCTTGCCGTCTGCCCACACCGCGACACCGTTAACGTAAACCGAATGGATGCCGGTTGAGACTTGATGCGGCTCTGTGAAGGTGGCGGGAGAGCCAATGGTTTCCGGGTCGAAAAGGACGAGATCGGCAAAGAAGCCGGGCTTGAGGAGACCGCGATCGAGAATCTGCAAGCGCAGCGCTGTTGCGGAGCTGAGTTTGCGAAGGGCCTCTTCAAGCGGCAGCACTTTCTTCTCACGAACATAGTGGCCGAGGATGCGAGTTGCCGTGCCGTAGCTGCGGGGATGAACCCGGTTCTGCGCGGTCTCCGGGTTGACGCCACCGGCGTCGGTGCCAAATTTCATCCAGGGCTCGCGGAGTTTGGCTTCGACATTCTCGTCGCTCATCATGAAATAGACAGTGCCAATGCGTTGCTTTTCAGAGCTGAGCAATGCGAAGACTGCCTCGGTCCAGGTCTTGCCCATCATGGCGGCAATTTCGTTCAAGTACTTGCCTGCGTATTTCTGGTTGGCCGGCTTGAGCAGTCCGAGGACCAGCACGCCTTCGGGGGTGGCCGCCCCACACAGGTTCTCCCAGTCGGTTTTTTCGGCGAGCATTTCCTGCTGCATCTTCTGACGCATTTCGGCGTTGTCGATGTTCTGGTAAAGCTTGCCTCCCTCAGCCGACCAAGGCGGCAGGCAAGCAGTCAGCCCGGTTGCCCCGGCGGTGTAAGGGTACATGTTTGCTTGGAGGTCAATGCCCTGCGCTCTGGCATTGTTGATGGAGGCAAGCAGCTCCTTCGACTTCGACCAGTTCTTGCGGCCCGCCATCTTGAGGTGGTAAAGCTCGACCGGAACGCCGGCGTCCTTGCCGATGCGGATGGCTTCGTTCAGGGCGGGGAAGATATCGTCCGCTTCTGACCGCATGTGCGTAATGTAGGTTCCCCCAAAGGGGGCCATGGCCTTGGCGACAGCGATCAATTCTTCCGTGTCGGAATAGGAGCCAGGAGGGTAGATGAGTGCGCTGGCTAAACCGAAGGCCCCATCTTCCATGGCTTCTTTCATAGCCGCCTGCATTTGAGAAATCTCTTCGGCGCTGGCCTTGCCTCCGCTCATGCCCTTGGCGAAGGCGCGGATGGTTCCTTGTCCGACGAACGAGCCAAAGTTGACGCTGGACCCACGAGCCTTGATGGCTTCCATCCAGCGATTGAAGCCGTGCGGGCCGATGAAGCGGCGGTCGGCTTCGGTGGCCGACAGTGCGCTCGCCGGAGCGTCAGATGTCCCTTCGCCCATGATCTCGGTCGTGATGCCTTGTGAGACTTTGCTGATTACTTTTCCGTCGCCGTTCAGTAGCGCGTCGCGGGAGTGCGACTGGATATCAATGAAGCCCGGGGACAGCACGAGAGTACCGCCACCGTCGACTCGCTGGTTCGCCGGGGCATTAGCGAGCAGACCGCGTGGGGTAATTCTCGCGATCCGGTTTTGGCTAACTGCCAGATCTCCATAGAACCAGGGTGCACCGGTGCCATCTACAATCCGGGCATTCGTGATGACAAGATCGTAAACCGAGGTCTGGGCACCGATCAGACTCGCAAAAAGAAAAAGTAAAACTCCGCGCATACGTCAGAGTGTAAGCCTAGTTCACATAGAACGTCACAGGTGCACTGGGATAACCATCACCGCTGGTCACTACGAGCGAGTGTGGACCCGGGGCTAAGCCTGCCGGCACAACGGCATTGACCTGATAGAGACCGATGAAGCCCGGCGTCAAACCAGAAAAAGCAACCGCAGCATTTCTGCCACCGATGGAGACCGTGACAGGTTGGAGTGTCGGACTCAATTCCGTCATGCTGGCGGGTACGCCGGCGTTGGGAGGATTGCGCACCGGCCCGAGGCCAGTTGAGTAAATGACGATGGCACTGCCAACCGGGGCGGGTGTTCTGGCATTGTTGACGCTGAAGTTCTGGTTTACGACAACCCCAATGCCACCGGCCTGTTGGAAGACGCCCGGTACTGCCGGGACAACATCCACTCGAACCGGTGTGCCGGGAACATTGTTGCGGACAACGCGCAGGACGGCATTCTGAACCGGCTGGTAGTTATGCGGCACCATCGCATTGATCTGCGTGGGGCTCACAAAGAAGATGGGCAAACGCTGGTTGTTGATTTCGACTCGAACGTTAGATAGGGAGTCTGGCACCGGCGTTTGGGTGACCGCGGTGGTGGTGTCCGCCAGGTTGAGACCAAAGACGCTAAAGATCCCACCCGGGCTCAAGACGCCGGGCAGGAAGCTGGCCGCGTTTACAACCCCGGCGCGGAGGGCCAAAGGCACATTGTTGCCGATAGCCAAAATCACGCCTACCTCCTGGGTGCCAAAAGTTGAGGTGGTGCCTGCGGGAGCGATGCGAATGGAACCCACATAGCCGCCGCGCGGCAAATCTTCCGTGGTGACATCGACGTTGATCACGGCTGGGGTTTGGCCGCTTTGGGGCGAAGCAAAGAGCCAGTTGCGAGTTTGTACGGGACTGGTTGAGGTGGTGACGTTGTAGCGAATGGAGCCCTGATTGGTGGACATGTTGATGCGCTGGAGAGCGGGTTTGTTCTCCGGGCTATCCGTGGTGAAAAGCAGCGAATCGGGATCCACGGTCAATGTGGATGCGACACCGCCGGCGCGGACTTCCAGAACGATCCGGCCGGGGACATCGGAGTTCAAACGGCGGCGGATCAGGCCGTTTGCATTCGAATCCAGAAAAGACCGTGAGATGCCGGATCCGGGCAACTCAAAATTTCCCTCCGGTTGAAAGGTAGAGCCGTTGGAATAGCCAGCCCTGGCCGAGAAGCCCCCCGTGCCGCCTGCGCCGCCAGACACATCGCCCGACTCCCACTGAATGGTTTCGTAGTTGAACTCGATGTCGAAATTTCCCGGGGCGGTGTCGGAGCGGTCAATCAAAACGAGTTGGAAGGAGTTTAGCTTGTCATCCTTGCGGACGTAGTAGCCCACGTTGCGCCAGTTGGCGGCAAAGGCAGGGCGGCCATTGACGACGCCGCGGCCGTAGGTGACGGGAGCAGAACGTGTCCCGGAAGTATCGACATCGGCCCAGAATGGCGCAATGATGACCCGGCCCGTTTCGCTGATCCGTTGGGGAGTGTAGGTTGCCAGCGGCGCATCAAAAGTGACGTTGCCGTTATTGTTTACGTAGAGTGTGTCCTGGGCGCGGCCAAAGAAGTTGATGCGAAACCCAAGTTGGTAGGCTTCGGTCGAGCCGTCGTCATTCTTTTCCAGTTGATTGGTATAGAACGAGGGGTTGTTGCGGATGGCCTGGGCACTCAAAGTGGCGCTGAGCAACGCCAATAACAAAACGATACGGGGCAGCATTCCCACCATTCTATGGTTAGCGGCGGTGGAGCACCATCGGTAAACCGCCTTGGGGACGCAAGGTGAGCAATGGTTGGGGTACTACGGCTTCGGGGTTTGCTCGATCCAGACGCCAATGCTGGAGGATTGTGGCGAGGCAAAGAATGCCTTCAAGCCAGGCAAATCTTTCTCCGATGCACAGGCGGGACCCAGCGCCAAAGGGGAGGAATGCGTAGCGATGGGAGGGTTCCAGGCGGCCCGGTCGAAAGCTGTCGGGATCGGGAAACAGTTCTTTGCGGCGGTGAAGTACGGCGGTGGACACCAGAACGATTGTTCCTTTGCGGAGAGGGAGAACCGGGTTGGTGATATCGGTTAAAGCTCTGCGGCCCAAGATCCACACCGGCGGAAAGAGACGCAAGGATTCGCGGAAGGCGGCGGTGAGCTGAGGCAAATTGCCAACATCCTCCATGGTCGGAGTCTTCCCGTTCAGAGCTGCGTCCAATTCAGCTTCAACTTTGCCGCGCTCTTCGGGATGTTCAGCAAGCAGGTAAAGTGTCCAGGTCAAGGCATTGGCGGTTGTGTCATGACCGGCAACGAACATGGTCATCAACTCATCGCGAAGCTGCAGGTCAGGCATCGTTTCGCCGGTTTCGATATCCCTTGCTTCGAGCAGCATGGCCAGCAAATCATGCGTGGCAACCGGGTGTTGTCGCCGTTCCGCAATGAAGCCATAAATGATGTCGTCGAGGGTCTTGAGTGCTTCTCGGTACCGCCTCCGCAAAGGCGTTGGCAGGCCCAGAAGAAGATTTCCCCAAGGCGTAACCAGATGATTGAGCGTGCGGACAACTTCATCCAGAGCAGAACTGATACGCTCTGACTCTTCGTTGGTCTGGGTGGAAAACAGCGTGCGGGAAACGATATCCAAAGCGAGAACGCCCATGTCGTGGGCTGCGTTGCGAGTACTGCGATCCGACCAGTCTGTGGTCAAGCGGAGCGTTGCGGCCACCATTTCTTCTGCATACAAGGCAAGCTTCTCGCGGTGGAATGCAGGCTGAGCCAAGCGGCGTTGCTTGAGGTGGAGTGGTTCTTCGCTCGTGAGTAATCCCTCGCCGAATAAGCCCTTGGTTCGGGCGATACGGGGAAACTTTTCAAATTGAGGCGCCTGGCGGACCAGGATCTCTTCAATCAACGCGGGTTCATTGAGTAAGACAAATTCCTGACTGCCAAAACGGACTCGTGCCACAGAACCCTGTTCTTCCGCCATGGTTGCGAAGAAGCCTACCGGGTCCGCCATCAGCCGGAATGGATTGGGAATTGCCAAGTGCTATTGATGATAGCCCCGCTGGCTTGACTTATATTTGTCAGCCCGGCCACGCGAATGGTAGTATGTATCCAATCAACGTGCTTGATCGGTCCTGGTCTGACCGGCAAATCCAGATCAGTTCCAAATGCTTAGGGGTTTTTGTGAAAACAAAACTTAGATTTGCTAACGCCCTGGCCTTGCTGTCGCTACTTGCGGCAGGGCTTACTGCTCAAACCTTTCGTGGCTCGATTTCCGGAAGCGTCGTGGATTCTTCCGGCGCGGCTGTACCCGACACAATCATCCGTCTGGTGAACGATTCCACGGGCTTCAACCGGGAAACTACCACCACCGCTACCGGTGCTTTCAACATGCCCGACTTACCTTTGGGCTTTTACACACTCACCTTCACAAAAACCGGTTTTCAGACGACGAAGGTGGACAAAGTGGAAGTGGCGGTAAGCCGCGTAACCAACCTTCCAGTAACTCTCGCAGTCTCCTCTCAGGCCACCACGGTTGAAATCAGTGCGACGGCGGCGGCCATCGAAACCTCTTCCACCACCTTGGCCAATGTCGTGAATCCGCAGATGGTGCAGGACATGCCCATGAACGGACGCGACTTCCGCCAGATGCTGAAGATGGCTCCTGGTGTGAATCCACTGAACAACAGCGTCAATGGCAACCGCACATCCGGGAACAACTATCAGATTGACGGGGCCGACAACAATGACGCCTTTCACAACACTTCGGCTGTGAACCAGGGGGGTGTGGCAGGCATTGCCGGCACGCTATTGCCGGTGGAGGCAATCGATCAGTTTGCCATTGCTTCCAATGCCAGTGCAGAATCGGGCCGCAATGGAGGCTCCAATGTGAACCTTGTGATCAAGAGCGGCACCAATGAGCTGCACGGAAGTGCCTATTACTTTAACCGCCGGGAGGCACTGGCTTCGCTCACGCCCTTTCAGGTTCCCGGGTCCAAGAAGCGAGTGATTCGCAACGACCAGTACGGATTTTCGCTGGGCGGCCCGGTGATCAAGAACAAGCTGTTTTACTTCATGACTGGCGAGGCACAGGACGCCATCGCGGCCATCAGTCTGCTGTCAACGCACCCGTCAACTGCATTTGTTGAACAGGCGCGTGGATTGCTGCGTCGCTACGACGTCGCGGAAAGCCCGCTGGCCAGCAGAGTTCTCACCGCCTGGCCGAGCCGCTATAACGGACTGCCTGCCACGGCCAACAATCTCGCGGCCAGCGACCAGAACGTTTACGACAGCTACAACGGCATCATCAAGGTGGACTACAACATCAATGACCGGCACACGATTGCCACACGCTATTACGGCGGTACGGGCAAGCAGGCTGCGTCATCGGGATCGGTCTACCAGGAATACTTTCAAGTGGCACCCAGCCGCATGCACAACGTAAGCGTTGTCGCAAATTCCACTCTGTCGCCGCGAATGTTCAACAACCTGATTCTGGGTGCGAACTACTTCCTTCAAGTCTTCAACGACAAGGACACTAGCTTTAATCCGGTGGCCTTGGGCTTCAACACGGACGTGACCGAAGCCAGCCTGATCGGGACGCCTTCCTTGCGCATTACCAACTTTGCGGGTGCCGGCTTTACGCAACCGCTGGGGAGAATCGACTCGACCGGCCATATCACCGACAACCTCAGCTATACCGTTGGTCGCCACCAATTGAAGTTTGGCGGCGAGTACCGGCGTGCCGTGCTGGATGTGTTTTATGACACAAACAAGCGCGGCAGCTTTACCTGGGATGGATCGGCTGGCCCCTGGCGTGGGGATACATCTGTCTCCGCTCAGGTTCGCAGCCTGGCTGATTTCATGGCCATGACGACCACGGCCAACAACGGCGCGACGATCACTCGTGGACAGTTGCAGCGTGACTACCGCCAGAACAGCTTTGATTGGTGGATTCACGATAACTTCCAGGTCAACCGCCGCCTCAATCTGAACTTCGGTGTTCGCTATACCTTCCACGGTGTGTTGTACGACATCGACCGCACCATCACGAATTTCATTCCGGGCCGTGGCTTCGTGACACCCGGCAAAGATATTGACCGTCTTTATCCAAACGACCTGAATAACTTTGCTCCCCGTTTTGGCTTTGCCTATCAGCCCTTCGCTTCCGGCAAGACTGTTGTACGCGGCAGTTGGGGAATCTTTTATGACGTTCCGCCCTTGAACTTTATCGTCGCCAACACGGGCTCTGGTAATGGTGGTGCGGCAGGGGTTCACGCCAACCCCGGTGGGCCTGAACCGGTCTTCAATATCAATCTGACCGGTGCTCCGACGCAAATTGCAGCCGGCCAATCCATCTTCGGAAGCGCTGCGCCGCGTCCTCCTTTCGGAGCCTATGCCATCAATCAGGACTTCCGAATTCCTTATGTTCAAAACTACAATCTGAACATTCAGCAGCAGCTCGGCGGCGGAACAATTCTCCAGACCGGCTATGTTGCTTCTACCGGCCGCAAGCTCAGCCTGCTGCGCAACATCAACGCCCCAACTCCTGGAACGACAGGTGCGCTGCAAACTCGCCGTCCCTTCAATTCGGAGTACCCGACAATCGCTGCGATCAACACGCTTGAGTCAATCGGAAATTCCCAGTACCATTCCTGGCAGTCTTCGATTCGGGTGACCCGTTGGAAGAATCTGATGATCAATGGCAACTATACGTGGAGCAGGCAGATGGATAACGGCACTACGGTGCGAAATGCCTTGCCGACCAACAGCTACAACTTGCGGCAGGAGTATGGGCCTGGCGAAATTGATCTCCGGCATATCGTGACCGGCTATGTCGCCTACGATTTGCCAGTCTTTACTTCGCGGGCCAAGTTGCTGACGCAGGGATGGCAGTTCGGCAATCTTTTCCAGGCCACCACGGGCACACCCTTGAACATCACTGCTGGTGTCAACCGCTCAAATTCGTTTGACAACCGCGATCGTGTCGATGTAGTGGGAACTGCGATTGTCGGAGTGCAGGAACCTGCCAATGCCGGTGGTTCTCGCCGCTACTTTAATGCGGATGCATTCGCCCTGCCTGCCATCGGAACTTTTGGCAATATCGGACGAAACGCCTTGAGAGGACCCGGGTTTGCTGCTGTTGATTTCTCGATCTTCAAGCGGACCCCGATCACCGAGCGGATCAAGACAGAGTTCCGGGTGGAGATTTTCAATCTCTTCAACCGGTCCAACTTTGCCAATCCCGGCACCAACTTTAACGCCGCCACCAGCTTCGGGCTCATTACAAACACCCGGAATGGGTCCGGCGCACCCGGTCTGGGCCAGGGCGAGCCCCGGAATATCCAGTTGGCTCTCAAGCTGATCTGGTAAGGAAAGGAAGCAGAGCTTCAGCGAGGAGAGTCTGCGCGATTCTCCTCGCATCGAAGCTGGTAAGGTAAAAAATGTCGACCACGTTGTCACGAGCATTCGACCTCGTGCCACCGGCAATACCTCCGCCGGTTTCGATTTCCAAAAGCAAAATCGTCTGTTTCATTACGAACTGTTGAAAAAGGGATAAACTCCACAAATGGCCCTGGCTTCGTCCGCGGCATCTTAGTGGGCGAATTCTCAGCAGAAGCTCTGAAACCGGCATCTCTGAAATAGAAACGTGGCAAAACTAAACCCACCCTTTGATTCCTACCAACTGGACGGCGCCTTCGACGAAATGTTCGACTCGCATGGAGTTGTCCGGCCCCATTATGCGCCGTTGTTTGAAATGTTGCGCGAATCCACAGCCACCGAACTTCGGCGCGCCAAGCAGGAGAGCGACCTTATCTTCCTCAATCAGGGCATCACCTTTACGGTCTATGGCCGGGAAGAAGGGACAGAGCGAATATTCCCGCATGACCTGCTGCCGCGTGTCATTACGCGCAAGGAGTGGGCGCATGTGGAAGCGGGACTCACGCAGCGCATCACTGCCTTAAACCTCTTTCTGCAGGACATCTATCATGAGGGCCGCATCCTGAATGATGGCATCGTGCCGCGCGAACTGGTTTATACCTGCAAGTACTTCCGGCGGCAGATGAAGGGCATCCATGTTCCCAAAGGCGTCTACATCGCTGTTACCGGAACCGATCTGATTCGCGACCTCGACGGCCGCTTCATGGTGCTGGAGGACAATCTCCGCGTTCCCAGTGGCGTGAGCTACATGCTGACCGGACGCCAGGTGATGAAGCGAATCTTTCCCAAGGTCTTCCGTCAAAGTGGGGTGTTGCCGATTGAAGGCTATCCACAAGCTCTGTTGCAAAGCCTCAATGCGCTTGCTCCGGATGGGCGAGATGAACCAACTATCGTTTTGCTGACCCCGGGCGTTTACAACAGTGCTTATTTTGAGCACACCTTCCTGGCGCGCCAGATGGGTATCGAACTGGTGGAAGGCCGCGACTTGATTGTTCACGACAACGTTGTATACATGCGCACCACTTCCGGCTTGACGCGAGTGGATGTGATTTACCGTCGCATTGATGATGACTTTATCGATCCGCTTGCCTTCCGTCATGATTCCATCCTGGGTGTTCCTGGCCTCTTCAATGCCTATCGCTCCGGCAATGTCACCCTGGCGAATGCAATCGGCACCGGCATTGCGGATGACAAGGCACTCTACGCCTACGTGCCGAGAATCATCAAATACTACCTCGATCAGGATGCCATTCTGCCCAATGTGGATACCCACATTCTGGCCGAAGCCGACGCGCGCAAATACACTCTCGAGAATCTCGACAAGATGGTGGTCAAGGCCGTCGGGGAATCCGGCGGTTATGGCATGTTGATTGGGCCTCATGCAACAAAGGCAGAGATTGAAGAATTCCGACTGAAGATTCTTGCTGATCCCCGGAATTACATTGCGCAGCCGACCTTGATGCTTTCCCGCGCACCATGCTTTATTGATGGGGATTTTGATTCGCGCCACGTCGATCTGCGGCCATATATTCTCTATGGCGACCGGATCTCCATCGTTCCCGGCGGTCTCACGCGCGTCGCCTTAAGAAAGGGTTCGTTGGTGGTGAACAGTTCGCAGGGTGGTGGCAGTAAAGATACCTGGGTAGTAGATGAACCTTAGAGGAGCTGGTATGTTGTCTCGCGTCGCTGACAGTCTCTATTGGATGGCCCGATACCTCGAACGGGCCGAGCATACCACTCGTCTGCTCGATGCCAACATTCAATTGATGCTGGAACAAAAGCCGCAAGCAGTGGAACGACAATTGCGGCGAATTAACTTGTGTCTTGGGGAGCCGCTAAAACTCGAAGGCAAACTCAGTGTGCCGGCGCTGGAGCATGCGTTGATCTTTGATTCCAAGGTGAAAGTCTCCATTATCAGCAACATCATGCAAGCGCGGGAAAACGCCCGGCAGGTTCGCGAGCAGATTTCAAGCGAGATGTGGAGTGAGTTGAACAGCCTCTACCACTTCGTGAAGCGTTATGATGCCGAAGACTTGGAGCAGGATCTGCCGCTGGAATTTTTGAATGAAGTTCGCCGCAACATTAGCCTCTTCAAGGGCGAAACCGACTCCACGATGTCGCAAGGAGAAGAATGGTGGTTTCTCCAGATTGGCCGATACATTGAGCGGGCTGTCAATACATCGATTCTGCTCAAAGTTCATTCGGCTGAGCTTTGTGGAGAAGCCGATATCGAGCATCTTGAATTGCTTGCACTCCTGCGAAGCTGCAACGCCTTTGAGGCATATCTGAAGAAGAACACGGCAGAATTTTCAGCTGAGAACATTGTCGAGTTCCTGCTCTTGAATCCACAGCATCCTCACTCCATTCTGTTCGGGGTCCGGAGACTGGCTGATTCCGTTATGGCTTTGCCTGACGTGTCCGTGCGCAATCAGCGCAGCCGCGTGGACCGGCTCGCCGGAAGGCTTGTGGCCACCCTGAGTTATTCGAGCGTCGATGAGATCATGTCCAGCGGACTGCAACTCGCGCTCGACAACGTAATCCGTCAATGTGCGCAGATGCATTCGGCCATTCATCAAGCCTATATTGACTATCCGATTGAGACTTCACTACCTGCCTAATGCTTTATTCCATTCAGCACCAAACCCGATATCGCTACGATTCCCCGGTGAGCGAAAGCATCATGGAATTACGGATGCAGCCGCGCAGTGAGTGGCAGCAACGTTGCCTGAGTTGTTTCATCAAGGTGAATCCCAAAGCCCGCGTGCTGATCTATCGTGATCATCTGGGCAATCACATTCATCATTTCAGTGTTGCGCCGAAGCATACGCAGTTGCTCATTACTGCGGAGACGACGGTAGAGGTCTTTCCCGCTCCGGATTTACCGGATGCGCTCCCGGAGCAGGCCTGGGACGAGTTGGACCGAATTTTGACCTTTGAAGACCACTGGGAATTCCTGATGCCGAGTGATTTTGCCGGCCCAACGCCGCTGCTTGCCGAATTTGCCGCCGAGATTGATGCACAGCGCCGGCGCGATCCGCTCAGCCTGGTGCGGGAACTCAACAAAGCCATTTACGACAAGTTCGAGTACGCGCGCGAACATACCGGGGTGGACTCGCCGATTGACCACGCACTGGCTGGCCGAAAGGGCGTTTGCCAGGACTTTGCGCACATCCTGATCGCCTTGCTGCGGGAACTCCGCATTCCGGCGCGCTACGTCTCGGGCTACCTTTATCACAGCAAGCCCAATCGCGACCGGTCCGCCGATGGAGCATCTCACGCCTGGGTAGAAGCCATGCTGCCGGGCTTCGGCTGGATTGGCTTTGACCCGACCAATGATTTGATCGCCGGGGAGCGTCATATCCGGACGGCAATTGGCCGTGATTATTCAGATGTGCCTCCCACCCGCGGAACGTATCGGGGCGACGCCCAGAGCGAACTCGATGTGCTGGTGCGGGTCGTTCAGATCACCGCGCCCGTGGTGGAAGACCATAATCGGGAGTTGCAATTCAACTCCAATCCTCCCGTTTTTGGCGAGCGCATCGCGCCGCTGGAAGATTACAGTTCGCCCCAACAGCAACAGCAGCAACAACAGCAGTAGTTAAGGGCGGTTCTCAAAGATCATCAGGTTTTGCGTGATGCCACCGATGCAGGCCAGGTCCGGCCGCCCGTCGGCATTGAAGTCTGCCGTAACACAGGATGCCGTGGCGATCTTGCCATCAAGAATCGTGTGCGTTTGCCATCGCTTCGCCTTAAGGTCGAACTTGGCGTATCGCAGGGTTACGTCGCCTTTACGCGAGCCGTAAACGATTTCTTCATGCCCATCGACGTCCAGATCCACCGCCAGCACGGTATGCCCTTCATTGAGTTCATTTTCGAGCACCTGCCGCTCGTAGCCCGTCCCTTTGGGATGATAGATCGCAAACTCATGGCCATGCCAGGGATCAATCGCGGCGAGATACTTCTTGCCGCCGGCGCGTGCAACCGTGACGTCACTGGAGCCTGACTTCGGCCACGGCGATGCATTTCCCGCATGCAAGATGCGCCGCTTGAAGGTGCCATTCTTTTGCGCCTCCAGCAGGGCGATGCCATTGAAACTGGCCGTCAGGATATCCGTGCGGCCGTCCCCATTGAAGTCGTCCACATGAATGCCGTGCATCACGCCGGAATCTTCGTCATTGATCAAAATGGGTTTCCAATCGGGAGACCGGTAACCGGTGAGGGGAATTCGTCCGCGGTACTCAGGGGGCGTACTCTTGGGGTCGGCCAGCGGAGCATTGATGAAGATGCCATTGGCCACCTTGATTCGGTGAGAGGTGGGGATGGAATCAATGTCGCGGCGCTTCCACAGTCCGCGCGGATCACCGTCGTGAGTCAACAAAGAAACGGTACCTTTGGAGCGGGCGGGATTGGATGAGAATTCATGGGCCAGCAACAGTTCGGGTATGCCATCGGAGTTGGTGTCAAGAGCAGCGATGTTGATGGGCTGGCTCAAGTCTCGGGCCAGTGTGTGCCGCTTCCATTCCGCACCCGCTATGCCGGGGTTTTCAAACCAGTCCAGATGGTCCATGGCTTGAGCCAGGGCAATGATGTCCGGTTTCCCATCTCGATTGAGATCTACTGCCAGAACCTGATAGCCGCCACGCAAGTCTGTTGCCAGCGTGCGGGAATCAAAGTGTTGCGCCATCAAGAGCAGCAGGAAAACAGGCATGGCTAGTAGCCTATCTCACTGCTACCCTAAAATTCGTGCTGAATAAAGTGCTGATCGCGAATCGTGGCGAGATCGCCGTACGCATCATTCGCGCACTCCGCGAAATGGGGATTCCGAGCGTTGCGGTTTTTAGTGACGTGGACCGCACGGCGCTGCATGTCCGGATGGCGGATGAGGCCGTTGCGATCGGCGGTGCCGCATCGAGTGAAAGCTATCTCCGGCCTGACAACATTCTTGCTGCGGCACGAGAAGCAGGCGCTGACGCAATTCATCCTGGCTACGGCTTCTTGAGCGAGAACGCTGAATTCGCTGCGCTTTGTGAAGACTCCGGAATCGTATTCATTGGTCCACCCTCCAGCGCAATTGCCAAGCTCGGCTCGAAAACCTCGGCGCGTGAGCTCGCCAAGCGGGCCGGAACGCCCATCCCGCCCGGCACAGAGCAAGCCCTGCAATCGATTGAAGAAACGCGGAGTCTGGCCGCGAAAGTTGGCTATCCCGTCATACTCAAGGCGGCCGCTGGCGGGGGCGGCAAGGGGATGCGGCGGGTAGACCGGGAAGAGGATCTGGAAGGTGCTCTGCGCGACGCCTCGAGCGAAGCCGAACGTTCTTTCCGCAATGCCAGCGTGTATCTGGAAAAATTCATTGTCCGGCCTCGCCACATTGAGATTCAGATTCTGGGTGACCACCATGGCAACATGATTTACCTCGGTGAGCGCGAGTGCTCCTTGCAGCGCCGCCACCAAAAGGTGATTGAAGAAGCTCCATCGCCCTACTTGAATCGATTTCCGGAATTGCGCCGGCGTATGGGTGAGGCGGCTGTCGCGGCAGCCAAAGAAGCCGGCTATACCAACGCAGGCACGGTCGAATTTCTGGTGGATGAATCCGGCAGTTTTTACTTTCTGGAAATGAACACCCGCCTTCAAGTGGAGCATCCCGTGACGGAACTGGTAACGGGGCTGGATCTGGTGAAGTGGCAGTTGCGAATTGCGGCTGGGGAAAAGCTGCCTTTGCAGCAAAGCGATGTTCAGCTTCGCGGATGGGCCATGGAGTGCCGGCTTTACGCTGAAGATCCAGACAACTCCTACATGCCCAGCCCCGGCTTGATTACGTCGCTTGCCTTGCCCGGCGGGCCGGGCATTCGTCTGGACAGCGGAGTCTATGCCGGCTGGCGCGTCCCGCTTGAATATGATCCACTTTTGATCAAGCTGATTGCCTGGGCCGAATCGCGTGAAGAGGTCATTGCCCGGTTGCGGCGTGCGCTGGAAGAAACGCACATTGGCGGGATTCGGACCAACATTGAGTTCTTTCTGGATATCCTGCTCGATCCGGAATTCTGCGCAGGGAATCTGCACACCGGCTTTCTGGAGGAATGGCAGAGCCGGCGACAGCGTCCGGATTGGACTGAGCTGGAATTGGGTGCCGCCAAAGCCGCTGCTGCCATGCTTTCGAAAGTCGCTCAGAAGCCAGTATCTCCTGCGAAATCCCGATGGAAGGACATCCCCCTGCGATGGAACTGATTCAAGTCAAGCCTGGAGTATTCAGTTGGCTGGAGGGACTGACGCATCGCGAGCTGCGTCTGGAGCAGGATGGTGATGGCTTTGTTGTCACTCTTCGCGGGCGCAAGACTCGAATCGAAATCGTAGATCCGCGAGCATGGTCATCCCAGGCCGCTTCCCAATCCAGTTCGGGCTTTGCCAAAATCTCGAGCCCCATGCCAGGCAAAGTAGTGCGTCTGCTGGTAGCGGCCGGCGATAGAGTGGTGGCTGGTCAGGGTTTGGTCGTAATCGAAGCGATGAAAATGCAAAACGAGATGAAGAGCCCGATAGCCGGAATGGTTGCCCGCGTGGACATTGCCGTGGGTGCAAGTGTGAATGGCAATCAGGTGCTGGTTGTGGTGGAAGCCGATGCCGCTTGAGAATTGTCCCCGCTGCGGGGGCTCGGGCTGGATCTTCAAAACGATTGACGATCAGGAGGCGGTCGTGCGGTGCTCCTGCGATGAAGAAACCCGCGCCGAGCGCTTTGCTGCCCGCAGTGGCATTCCGCCACTGTATGAAAACGCCTCGACTGAGAATTACATATTGCCGAAGGACAATCCGATTGCCCACCGCGCGCTGGCCACTGTCATGTTGGCCGTGCGGACTTATACGCGCGAGTATCCTGTGGTGGACAGACCGGGTCTGATGCTGGTTGGGGAAACTGGCGTGGGCAAAACTCACCTCGCCGTGGCGGCTTTGAATGCTTTGATCCAGCGGGGTTTTGAGGGAGTCTTCTTTGACTACCAAACCTTGCTCGATCGCATTCGAAGTGGTTACGACCGTTCGAGCGGTTCCATGGATAAGGAGGCCTACCGGCTGGCTCTCGATTGTGAAATTCTGCTCCTGGACGACCTCGGCGCCCATCGTGTCACCGATTGGGTAGAAGACACCGTTGCGTCGATCATCACGCATCGCTGCAATCACCGGAAACCGGTGATTGTGACCACCAATCTGCCTCCGCCAGGTGGCACTTCAAACTCGGCCAAGGATTCGCTCAGTGACCGGATCGGGGCGCGGGCCTGGAGTCGTTTGAACGAAATGTGCAAACTCATACAAATGCCCGCGGTGGAAGACTACCGGGTTCGGGGCAGACTTAGCCGTTAAAGGGCTCGTCAGCGCTACCGCCGTAAATTGAGGGGCACTTGCCGCCCATGGCCCGCAGGTAAGTTGAAAGCTGGCCGCGATGGTGAACCATATGGTTATTCAACAATTGCAGATAAAGTACCGCGGGCAAATTCATCACACCGAAGAAATCAACCGGAACCGTTAGCTGCTCACCGGATAAAGCCGCCACCTTCTGCTTGCTAGCCTCTACTGCTTCGGTGTACCAGGAAGCGATGTCAGCACCCGATTTCGCGCTCTCCGGTATTGCAGGGGGGGTGATCTGGAAGTTCGACGCCGCTATGGCTTCAAAAAACCAGATGTCCGTTGCGGCAATGTGGCCGGCCAGCTCCAGCGCTGTTTTTGACTTTGGATCGGGCCGGTAATCATGGTGGGTATCGGGAACCGCCGCGATCACTTTTGCGGTCGTGGGAATCTCGTTGTCGAGGTTTTGCAGGAAGACTCCTACAAGCTGCTCACTGAATTCTGAGGTCATAGGATCGAGTGTAGTACAGGATCACAATTACTCATAGCCAATTGAAGCAGTGTTGAGTTATTCTTTCTCAATTGGAAGAGCAACTCCAGTTTCTATGCTAAGAAATATTCATCTTATTGTTTTCTTTATTGTTTCAATTGCTTTGCAAGCGCAAGATTCGTTCGGGTCTGTCAAGCGAGTGGAGTCAGAGCCCTGGCGAAGTGCTCAATTGCGAAACTTGCCGAATGAGAGCAGTCCAGAACTGCGGAAGCTGCAAACACCGATGCGGTTGGAGCGGCCTGCGCGAACCCTGCAGGCCGCAGCTGGAGCCGCGATTCTTCCTCGCACCGCTACTCGTCTACCTTTTCAGAATTTGCAGTTGGATGGATTTCGAGCGCTTGATGATGACAACACCAGCATTCCTCCTGACATGGCCGGAGCGGTCAGCCCGAATCACGTTGTGACTGCGTTGAACTCGGAAATCCGGATTCAAGACCGCAATGGCAGAATCTTGCGAACGGTAAATATGGAACGCTTTTGGGCTCAACTTGCTCCGTTTCGAGGGATTCTTGTTTATCCGCGAATCGCTTGGGACAATACGGCGCAGCGCTTTGTTCTCATTATGGTTTCGGATTTCGGACAACCCACATCTTCCATGTTGTTGGCCAGAAGCTCTTCAGCCGATCCGTTGGGGGAGTGGCGGATGACTCGAATTTCAACGGGAGCCCTGGGCCGCAGCTTCAGTCTGCCCAACATGGCAATCGCCGGTTCCTCTCTGGCCATCAGCCTGGATGTGTTTCAGGGACTCCGTTACGAGAAAACGACCAACTACGTTATCTCTCTGTCTTCACTGTTCTCGGCAACCGCTTCGCTCAATGTGCGCAGCTTTGACGATTCATTTGGCACAAACGCTCCCGCTGCAGACCCCGATCGTACCCGCAACCGCATTCTCTTTGTGAACACGGCTTTCTTCTCGGCTACGCTCAACTATGCCCTGATTGTGAAGACTGTGACTGTCTCACCCTCCGGCGACATTCTGGTTGGGGACTGGGTACCTTTGAATGCCGGCGATGCTGCTACATCCTTAAGCCTGGACATTCTTCCTCAAGCAGGAACCAGCTTCGGCTTGAATTTTCCAGAGCCCTTGATGAGCAATTGCGTGGCGCGGGATGAAAGAGTCTGGTGCGTGAATGCCCTGATCGTGCGATTCAATCAGAGCTTTCGTACCGTCGTGCAGTACTACGGCGTCAACTGGCCCTTCAGCGGCCTGCCGACGCTAGCAGAGCGAGTTCGAATTGATGATTCCACGGGTGTGTATTACTACGCCTATCCTTCAATTGCAGTGAATCGCAATCGAGACGTTCTTATTGGGTACAACCGCTTCAGTTCAAATGATTTCGCTGGCTCTTTTGTCGCCTTCCGGCGGGCTTCCGATCCGCCAGGGGGCCTGGTCTTCGATGTACCGCTCAAGGCGGGGGAAGACTCCTATGACAAAGGCATTTTGAGCAATCTTTGGGGTACTTACTCTTCAACCGTGGTGGACCCGGCGGATGATACGGGCTTCTGGACGCTGCAACAGTTTGCGGCTTCCAAGTCCGATGCGGGCACCAGTTTGTGGGGCACCTACTGGGGGAAAATTCAAACGCGCAGCGGAACCTGCACAACGCGAATTGACCGCACCACTGCCGAGATCCCGAGTTCCGGGGGAACCGTCGAGCTAACGGTTACCCCAACCTTTGGCGACTGCACTTTCATCACGGAACCCAATGCCTCCTGGATCCGGAAGCATTCCTCGCGTCGCGATGGCAGCGGGCTGACTTTTCAGTTTCAGGTATCGCCCAATCGCTTTGGGAATGCCAGAACCGCCACCATCAGCCTGGGTACGGAGCTATTCACGTTGCGCCAGGCTGCCAATGCCGCACCCCCGGCACCGGAGCCGAATCTGACAATCACCAGTTTTGAGGCCCCAACGGCTGCGCGTGTCCGCGATTCCATCTCCCTGTTTGCCACGATCCGAAACATCGGCACGCGTGGGGCGGGACGTTTTCGCACCGGATTTTACTACTCCGACAAGCTGCCCGTAACCAACCAGGACAATTTCACCGGGGTCGGTTGTCAGGAGGCACAGGGGTTGCTTGCCGATGAGTTGGTGCGCTGCTCGGGAACATTTCAACTGGAGGCCAATCTCTCACCGGGAACCTATTACTTTGCGGCCATTGCGGATGATCGACAGGAAGTGGCGATGACCGATCGCAGTGCAGCAACCAGGTTGGCCGATGCGGGCCCACTGGTGCTGCAACCGGAAGCGAATGCGCCGGCAATCAGTAGCGCTGGAATCGTTCATGGGGCGACTGCCGCCGCCGGACCGCTGAGCCCAGGTCAGATTCTGGTCATTTACGGAGAGCGCCTGGGGCCTCCTGCCTTGACCACGATCCAACTCGATACGCAAGGCCGCGTATCGCCAGTGCTGGCAGGAACGCGGGTATTCTTCGACGATGTGCCGGGGCCGCTGATTTACACCTCCGCCTCTCAATTGAGTGTCATCGTTCCTTATGCTGTGGCAGGCAAGACCAGCACCCGCATCGTAGCCGAATACAACGGGGTGAAGGGCGCCGCCGCCACTCTGCCAGTCGCACCCGCATCGCCCGGACTCTTTAGCGTCGATTTTTCGGGCCGCAACCAGGTGGCTGCTCTCAATCAGGATTCTTCGGTGAATAGCGTCGGCAATCCGGCCGAGCGGGGCAGTCTCGTCGTGCTTTACGGCAGCGGGGCAGGCAGCTTCCGCACAATTCCCGTCGATGGTGCGGTAATCGGCCTGCCGCTGCCTGAACTGCTCGTTCCACTCACCGTTCAGATCGCCGGGCAATTGGCAGAAGTGGTCTACGCTGGTCCGGCTCCCGGGCTGGTGAGCGGTGTCTTTCAGATCAACGCCAGAGTTCCGGCTGGGATCGAAGCAGGCTCTGCCGTGCCGGTACTTGTGTCCAGCGGAACCTTCTCTTCTCCCGCCGGAACCACAATTGCGGTGAAATAGAGGCTTGCAGTACCTCTTACTTCTATTCCTGGCCGACCCGGGTCTGCTTGGTCGTGTGGATCAGTTCCTGAAGGAGACTTCCCAGCTCACCGGTTTTCCCATCAAGCGCAAGGTTCCTGCGGCCATGATGAGCCGGGTGGAGCTGGAGCAATATCTGAAGTCCAAGATGGACAAGGAAGTCGACCCGAAGAAGGTGGAAACCGAAGAACTGGTGCTCAAGCTCTTTGGTTTTGCTCCGCAGGATTTTCAACTCAAGCAGACCACGCTGGACCTGCTGGGTGAACAGGCGGCCGCCTTCTATGATTTCAAAGACCGCAAGCTTTACATCCTCGATCACGTTCAGGATAGTTTAGGACCCGAACTGCTGATCCATGAATTGGGCCATGCTCTGGCGGACCAGCGCTACGGCTTGCGACGCTTTCTGGGAAAGGCCAAAGATGACGATGCCGCGCTGGCGCGCATGGCGGTCATGGAGGGCCAGGCCATGTGGCTCATGGCCGAGCATGCTGCTCGCGAGGCCGGGACGTCTTTACGGGAATCCCCAGATCTGGTCAGCCGTTTCAGTGATGCTACCGAAGGCGATGGAGGCTCGCCGGTGATGAATACCGTGCCGCTCTATTTGAAAGAAAGCCTCCTGTTTCCCTACTCCTGGGGCTTTCGCTTTCAGGCCGCCGTCTGTGAGAAGGTTGCCAATTGCCTGAGCCATGTCTTTGAGAATCCCCCCCGATCCAGTTCTCAAGTGATGCACCCGGATCTTTATTTTTCCGGTGTCTTGCCAGAAAAGATTGTGGCTCCTCCCTCACCGAGGGGTTGGCGCACGCGCGCCGATGGCACCCTGGGCGAAATCGACCTCAGCATTCTTTTACGGACTTACCAGCAGGAACCCAAGGGAGTTGTCGAAAGCCTCCGCGGGGCATCCTATAAGCTCTATGAAAATCGGCGCACGCGGAACCATTTGCTCTCTCACGCGTCCACTTGGAAGGATGACGAGGCGGCGATCCGTTGGATGAACGCCTATCTTGCAGTACTCGGTGAGCGTTGGAAGACGATGGAGATTGTGAAGCGGGATTCGCAAACTGTTTCAGGTAAAGGCGACCGCGGCCCGTTTTTGGTGCGGCGCGCCGGCCGTCAGGTCTTCATCGAAGAAGGGCTTCCGATAAACTAATGAGATGAAAGTACGAGGCAATTGAGAATGCGATTCATTGCAGCCACCGCGCTGGTTTTTTCCCTCCTCCATGTGAGCTTGCTCCCGGCGGCGACAGTTCCTCGTCAGTCGCCTGAGTTCGGCTTTGAGCTGCCCGGTGGCAAGCAACTCTTGCTCAGCCAACACAAGGGCAAGGTGATCATGCTGGGCTTCTACCTCACGACTTGTCCGCACTGCAAGGACACCGTGCGCACCGTAGAAAAGCTCTACAGAGAATACGGGGCCAAGGGCTTCCAACCGCTCGGCGTATGCATCAACGACATGGCGAAGATGCTCGTTCCCGACTTTGCCCGTGAGCAAGGTGCGACTTTCCCGATTGGCTACGGCCCAAGAGATTCCGCCTATGGCTACCTGCAGCACCCGACAATGCTCCAGCTCTACATGCCCACCTTCGTCATGATCGATCGCAGCGGCAAGATCATTGGCCAGTATATGGGTGGCGATCTTGTATTTGGCCGCAATGACGCCGAACGGGAGCGTAACTTTCGCAAGCTCATTGAAGATGCTTTGAAGCCTGCTGCCGCGGCACCGAAGAAGACCACCACCAAGAAATCCAGCGAGTAAACCCATGACCCGACGCGGACTCATTTTCACAGCTTCAGCCGCACTAGCTCAAGCACAAAAGCCCACTACGCCCTCTTTGAAGGTCAGCCTCCCGGCTGGCAAATCTCTTCTGACCAGCCAGCTTGCGGGCGGCCCGGCACTGGTCTCGATCTTCAAGACAAATTGCCCGCACTGCCAGAAGTCCTTGCCCATCATCCAGAAAGTTTTCCGGGACTTTTCGGCGAAGGGCTTGAAGGCCGTCGGCGTGGCTGTGGATCAGAATCCGGAACCGCTGGTTTTGGAATTCGCCAAAACCTATGGCATCACCTTCCCGCTGGGTTGGGCACCGATTGATGACATCTGCAAGTTCCTCGACGTGCGCGTCGAACAGCTTTACGTGCCCGCGATGGTTGTGTTTAACCGGGCAGGGAAGCTGCATGCCCGCTACCCGGCCGGCGATGCCTTCTTCAACATGGAAGAGGCCAATCTTCGCAATCTTGTTGAATTGCTCGTTCAGAATTCCAAGAAGGCCTGATGCCTCCGGCTGGCCCAACGCTGTCCGCGTTTTGCCGCCTCGTTCTCACTCACGCTACCTTCACCGTCGGGGGAGGGAGTGTCACCACCGTCGCTTTGGAGCGGGACATTGTCGAGAGATTCGGCTGGCTGCCGCTTGGCCGTTTCCGTGCGCTTTTTGGCCTGGCTCGAATCACTCCAGGCACAAGTATTCTGGCACTGGTAACCGGGCTTGGCTGGGACTTGCATCGAGGCCCGGGTGCTGCGCTGGCCCTCACAATCGCAGCAGTTCCCGGTGCCATTCTGGCTGCCTTCCTGGCTGCGATCTACCAGGCAGTCTTTGAGCATCCGCTGGCGCAAGGAGTCCTTGCGGGGGCGGCGGCGGCGGTCTGTGGTTTGATCGCCGCCAGCATCTGGCGCATGGTCAAGCCCTATTTGAGCCCGGAGCTCCGGCTTTCTACTCTGTGCATCTTCCTGGCCGTGCTGGCGATTGCGCTGCTTGGAATCAACCCCTTCCCGGTTTTCATTCTGTTGGGAATTCTCGGCTATGCCCTGCCCGGGAAGCGAGCGTGATGGGGCAACTCTTGCTTCTGTATTGGGTGCTGCTGAGCGCGATGCTCACTTCCTTTTCTGGCCTGTCCAGCCTGGCGCTCATCCGGCATGAGCTGGTCGAAAAGCACCACTGGATTGACGACCGGCAGTTGAATGCGGCCGTCATGATCGGGCGATCCACGCCCGGCCCGATGGGTGTTTACGTGGTCTCGGTTGGATACTTTGTCGCGGGTCCGGCTGGAGCTGCGGCAGGTTTGCTGGCCCTCGCGACTCCTGCGTTGCTGATCATTCCGTTGTTCCGGCGTCTCAACCGCCATACGGATCATCCGCGCTTCCAATCGGCGATTCGCTTTGTCGTGATCGGCTCCTCAGCCTATAGTGCGTCTGCCCTTGCCGGCATGAGCAGTTCCGCCCTGAACAGCGCGGCCACGGTTGGCCTGGCCTGCCTGTCAGCACTGCTGCTTTTGCGCACCAACATCGCGACAATCTGGATACTTCTGGCTGCTGCCTTCGCGGGCATAATGTTAAAGTAAAAAAGTACCGCGTGCGCCCGTAGCTCAGCCCGGATAGAGCGTTTGCCTCCGAAGCAAAAGGCCACATGTTCGAATCATGTCGGGCGCACCACTCAAACCCTTTACGTTCAATTGATCACGGTTGAAAGTGATTCCCTGCCCAATTCGGTAGATTTATCGCTGTGCCGGATTTTGTCCCTGCTCTCTACCTCCTCGGCCTTCCTCATTGCCTCCCGTATCGTTTCCTCGCGCGCATGAACGGACCGCTTGGTTGAGGAGAAGTCCGCGTGTCCGCTGGGCCGAAGTGATGGACCCTTACACCACGGCGCACCTGGCATGCATGTCGGCGAAGACAACGGTGGCAGTAATGAGGGGTGCGATTCCATCTACAGCGAGTTCCTGCCAAAAATCGATCATCGTTGGTGGAAGCATCTGCTTGAAGTCACAGGATTGTCGCCTAAACTTGAAACTTTGACACGAGCGATTGCAAGTCGCTAGCCAGAGAGCTCAGCGCGGATGCAGCCTTTTGAGTTTCATTGGCACCTTGAGTGGTCTCACGGGCCGCAGTGGCCACACCTGTAATATTCTTGGCGATATCCCCCGTTCCCTTGGCCGCCTCACCAACGTTTCGGCCAATTTCGCTGGTGGTTGCAGTCTGTTCTTCTACCGCTGAGGCGATATTGTAGGAGATGTCGTTGATCTTGTTGATCACGCTTGAAACTTCCCGAATTGCCAGAACGGCACCCTTGGCATTCGCTTGAATATCCTCGATCTGCCTGCCGATTTCTTCAGTGGCCTTGGCCGTTTGCTTGGCCAACTCTTTAACTTCATTGGCGACTACCGCGAACCCTTTGCCTGCTTCGCCGGCGCGGGCGGCTTCGATAGTAGCATTCAAGGCGAGAAGATTCGTTTGTTGGGCAATCGTAGTAATCAACTTGATCACCTTGCCAATCTCTGTGCTGGAATCACCAAGTTTGGTGATGGTCTGATTGGTGTTGTCAGCCACGGTAACGGCATTATTGGCGACGCGAGCGGCCTCATTGGCGCTCTTGGAAATTTCACGGATCGAGGCCTGCATCTCAGAGGAACCCGTTGCAACAACACTGACATTTCTTGAGACTTGTTCGCTCGCAGCGGATACAACGGTAGCTTGAGTAGCGGTTTCTTCCGCGTTGCCGGCCATCTGCTGACTAATGGCTGTCAATTCCTCCGACGAAGCGCTTAAGGTGGAGGCGGCCTGCCCAATTCGCTGCAGGTTCGCTCTCAGCGCGGAGAAGAACACGCGCATTTGCTCGCCAACCAGAGCAAGGTGATCGTTGCCGCTGGTCCGAATTTCCTGAGTCAGATCGCCAGAACTTGCCGCCTGCATCACCCTGACAATCTCAACACGATTGGAGATCTGTTGGGTCGCGTCGGTAGCGTACTTTACAACCTTGAAAGGCTTGCCGTTCAAATCAAAAATGGGGTTATAAGAGGCTTGGATCCACACTTCTTTTCCACCCTTGCCTAGGCGCCTATACTCGCCGGCGTGATATTCGCCTCGATTCAGCTTGGCCCAGAATTCTTTGTATTCCGGGCTGCTTGCGTAGCCGGGTTCGGCAAAGATGCTGTGATGTTTGCCCTGGATTTCATCCAGGCGGTAGCCGACTGTGTTCAGGAAGTTCTCGTTCGCCTCCAGGATCGTGCCGTCCATCTGAAATTCGATCACCGCCTGCGATCTCCCGATGGCCGCAATCTGACCCGTGAAATTCGCGTTCTGAAGTTTCTGGGCAGTCACGTCGGTAGCAAACTTCACTACCTTAAAGGGCTTGCCGTTCGTGTCGAGAATCGGATTGTAAGAGGCCTGAATCCAAACTTCTCTGCCACCCTTGCCAATACGCTTATACTCACCGGCATCGTATTCGCCTCGATTCAGTTTGGCCCAGAATTCCTTGTATTCCGGGCTGCTTGCATAGCCGGGTTCGGTGAAGATGCTGTGATGTTTACCCTGGATTTCATCCAGGCGATAGCCCAGTGTGTTCAGAAAGTTGTCGTTCGCCTCCAGGATCGTGCCGTCCATCTGAAATTCGATCACCGCCAGCGACTTCCCGATCGCAGAAAAGGTTGCCCTGAGGTCGTGAAGATTTTCAGTATCCTGTTCGGAAGCTTTTCGAATCGATGTTCTCATGGCTTCTTTTTCTTTACTGCCAATCTCAATAGTTGACATTTTCAATTTCCTAATTTGGTTTCACAATCATGGCTTGCCTACAGCTTCGTTTCAAAGCCTTACTGGGTTTCGCCAGCGTTACAGAACATATCGACACAATTCCGTGAAGTTGAAAAAATTGAAGAAGGGCTACTGCAATTTCTTGCCTCGGAACGGCAACTGGACAGCAGGAATCCCCTTGGGGACAAAAGCAAAAGATCCGCACTCGGCAGATCTTGCAGAATCGATTCTTATGTTGCCTCAACCGCCTGGACAGGAACTTCCTTATACAGTAGGGTGATGGTCCCTGAGCTGGGTTGGCTGATTCGCAAAATCGAGACGCTGCGCCTGGAGATGGACGGGCTGGTTAACGATCACGCCGAGATGCTTGCTGGCCTGAGTGCGGAGCGGCGGGTCAGTGCAACAAATTTACTTCACTATCTTGCTTTGAGGCGGCATGATTTGAGGGAGCTGCAGGAGCGCTTGGCGGAGTTGGGATTGTCAAGCCTGGGGCGTACAGAAGGCTACGTAATGACTGGGCTCGGGGCGGTGTTGAGGGTCTTGAAGCGGCTGGATGGGAATGGATGGAAAGATGAGGCGGGTGCTTGCACCAGATCTCAAGGCCGTGAGCTGTTGGGAAAAAATGCCGAGTCTTTGCTTGGGGCGATGCCGGTGGGGAGAACTGCCCGGATCATGGTGACAATGCCGAGCGAAGCAGCGACGGACTATGACCTGGTAAAGCGGCTGGCAGAGGCTGGCATGAACTGCGTGCGCATCAATTGTGCCCACGATGGGGAAGACGCCTGGCTGGGGATGCTGCGGAATTTGAGGCTGGTCGAAAAGCAGACAGGGCTGCGTTGTAAGGTTCAACTCGATCTGGCCGGTCCGAAGCTGAGGACAGGCTCAATCCGGCCGGCAGTGCAAGTGCTGCATGTGCAGCCGAAGAAGGATGCCTATGGGCGGGTGACTCGCAAGGCGCGGATCTGGATGACGTCGAGTACAAGGCCGGAGCCCGCACCCGCCGAAGCGGATTCGGTGGTGCCGATGCCGCCGCGGTGGTTGAGTGGGCTTGAGGCCGGGCGCAACTTGAAGTTTGTAGACACTCGCGGGGCAAAGAAGAGCTGGAGGGTTTTGGGCAAGGTGGGGCGGAGTTGGTGGCTGGAGGCACAGGAGGCTGCCTATGTGGCTGCGGGTACCCTGATTGAAGGAGCAAAGGTGGGCTTGCTGCCGCCGCTAGAGCAAGCACTGACGGTGAAGCCCGGTGACGTCTTGTGGCTGGTGAAGGGCTTGAAAATGGGGGAAGGGAAGCGGATTGGCGTCACGCTCGATGCTGTTTTTGAAAGCCTGAAGGTGGGGGATGCGGTTTGGTTTGATGACGGAAAGATTGGCGGCGTGGTGCAGGAACTTCGCGACAACGAGGTGGGTGTGCAGATCCGGCAGGCCAAGGCCGGCGGGAGCAAACTGAGAGCCGAAAAGGGAATCAATTTGCCCGACACCAGAGTGGAGGTGCCTGCGCTTTCAGATGACGATTTGGCAGCTTTGGACTTTGCCAAACGACATGCGGACTTGATTGCCTATTCGTTTGTGAGGACGGTGGACGACATTCGGCTGCTCAAATCAAAGATGGGCGGGAGCCGGTTGGGGGTGGTGCTCAAGATTGAGACACGGGAAGGATTTGAGAACTTGCCGGAGTTGCTGCTCGAGGGGATGGCTTTCGACGGGCTGGGGGTAATGATTGCCCGGGGGGATTTGGCTGTAGAGTGCGGGTTTGAAAGGCTTGCGGAAGTACAAGAGGAAATTTTGTGGTTCGCCGAAGCAGCGCATGTGCCAGTGGTATGGGCAACCCAGGTGCTGGAGACGCTGGCAAAAACGGGCCGCCCTTCGCGGTCTGAAATCACAGACGCGGCGATGGGAGAACGAGCAGAATGCGTAATGCTGAACAAGGGACCCTATGTGGTCCAAGCCGTAGAGACCCTGGCGGATATCCTCACGCGAATGGCGGCGCATCATAGTAAAAAGACACCAAGGCTGAGAAGGCTGGGTGTAGCGATGGACTTTGGTGGCTGAGCGGCTACCGGTTTATTTCGGCAGATCAGCCAGCGGAATAATAGCGTGCTTCACTTTTTTACGCTGCCACGTCCAGGTTGCGTGCACATTGCCGTCCGCTGCCTGAATGATGGCCGGGTAGGAGTATTCGCCCGGTTCTGACTCGAGAACAATCGGCTCGCTCCACTTGTCGCCATCTTTCGAAACCGCCACATTCAAAGGCGACCGGCCCTTTGCGGTGTGGTTGTAAATCAGGGCGATGCGGCCATCCTTCAATGTGACGGCATCGATGCCGGAATTGGGGTTTGGCAGATTCGTAATCTTCGCGCTGGACCAGGTCCTGCCACCATCGCGCGAATCCGAATAGGTGATGAAACCGATCTTGGGTGTCGAGCGCAGATACATCCTCAGCAAGTTCTTTCCGATCGGTACAATGGCCGGTTGAATAATGCCCTTGGGTACGTCCGGATACACGATCGGCCCATGCTTGGACCACGTGGCGCCATTGTCGGTGGAACGCTCCACCCAGGCCGTCCAGGCGAAATCGGTTTCGACGCTGGTTCCCGAGAGAATCGTGCCATCGGCTTGCACCAGCGGCTTGTTCTTGATCGGGCCATAGACGCCAGCGGCGAGATACTCTTTGCTGCCCCAGGTGCGGCCGCCGTCAGCGCTGGAAACCCTGGCCCCGTTCCAGGTGCTGGGGCTCAAGCCGAACTTGTAATAGAGCCACAGCGTCTTGTCCTTCGTATGAAACAGAACCGGATTGTAAGTGGAGAAATTGGGTTCTCGCGCAATTTCCACCGGTGCTGACCACCTACCTTCTTTGAAGCGAGCCCCCCATATGGCAACGTCCTTGGCGCCTTCGCGCGTGCCGCCAAACCAGGAGGCATAGAATTCCCCAGCGGCCGTTTCGACAATGGTCGAAGCGTGGCATTCCGGGAAAGGAGCGCTTTCATAAATGAAGGTCTGTTTGATTTGTGCCAGTGCCAGCACGGGGAGTAGCAAAAGAGCGAGACGCATGGAACCTTCAAGTTTATATTGGTTTAAGTCATTATGTACGCAGCGATTGAAGCCGGTGGGACCAAGTTTATTTGTGGGTACGGGAGCAGCCCGGACAAAATGGAGATCAGCCGGGATATCAAAACCCGGACGCCGGATCAAACCCTGGGGGAAGTCGCTGCCTTCTTCGCCGGCCGGGAGATCCAGCGAGCGGGCATTGCCTGTTTCGGGCCGCTCGACATTGCGAAGGGCTGCATTACGAGTACAACTCCCAAGAAGAAATGGCGCGGTTTCGCCATCAAAACGGCGATAGAAGCGATGTTGGGGTGTGAGGCGGAACTGGAAACGGATGTGAATGGCGCTGCGCTGGCGGAGGCGAAATGGGGTGCGGCCCGGCATTCGAAAAGCTTTGTTTATGTCACCGTAGGAACCGGCATCGGCGGCGGGGTGATGATCCGGGGCCGGCTTCTGCGCGGGTTGCTGCATCCGGAAATCGGGCACTTTCGCGTCAGACGCTTTGCCGGGGATGCTTACAAGGGATCTTGCCCCACCCATGATGATTGCCTCGAAGGACTGGCCTCGGGCACGTCCATTGCCGCTCGTTGGGACGTAAAGGAAGCCCAGCTTCTACCGGATCGCCATCCAGCGTGGCCCATGACAGCCCATTATCTGGGGCAAATGGTCGTCAATTTGACCTGCGCCTACTCGCCGGAAATCGTAATTCTTGGCGGCGGAATATCACTCCGGCCGGACATGCTCAGCATGGTGCAGCAGGCAGCCGCCCAGGAAATGAAGGGCTATGTGCCCTTGCCCGAGATCGTTACGGCCAAACTCGAAGGGAGGGCCGGCGTACTCGGCGCTTTCTTGCTGGCTAAAGGACGTAAAGCATCAGGTAAACAATAACGCCGGTGATCGAAACGTAGAGCCAGATGGGGAAAGTGATTCTGGCGATGCGCTTGTGCTTGTCAAAGCGTTGCTGAAAGGCGCGCCACAACGTAAGCAGGGTCAGCACGGGTACGGTGGCGGCCAGGATGACGTGGGAAATGAGGATGGTGAAATAGACCGTTCTCATGGGGCCTTGGCCCTGGTAAGGCACGCTGCCGACGTTAAAGTGGTAAACGAGATAACAAACCAGAAAGACGGCCGAGACGGCAAAAGCGCTGAGCATTACCTTCTTGTGTTGTTCCCGCTTGCCCGCCCGGATGAGCGAGTAGCCGTAAAGAAGCAGAATGGTGGCCAGGCCGTTCAGGCTGGCATTGACGGTGGGGAGATCACGTATTTCCATGGAGTGTTCGAATATCCTCGAGTAGCTTATCGATGCTGTCTTTGGCAAACGAGTCGTAAAAGCCGCGAATTTTCATGTTGCTGTCTACCAGCACAAAGCGCGTGGAATGCTCCTGCAGGTTGTCGGCGTAGCCCAGCATGAAGCCGCCGGTCATGAGCGTGCGGATGGAATCTTTGCTTCCCGTGAGGAAAGCCCACCTCCCCGGAGTTGCCTGGTAGCGCCTGGCGTAGGCGGCGAGCACCTCCGGGTTATCCCGGTCCGGATCGACCGTTATGCTGACCAGCATCAGGTTGGCGAGCATGGAGCTTTCCTGTTGGACGCGCTTGAGCTGGTTGGCCATGCGCGGACAGGGGCCGGGGCAATTGGTGAAAAAGAAATCTGCGACCCATACCTTGCCCTGCAATTGGCTGCTGGAAAAAAGCACGCCGTCCTGATTGGTCAATTCAAAGGCTGGAATGGAGCCGAGCTCAGGCAACTCAGTCTTCTTCTGGCAAGACGCCAGCAATGTCGCTGCGACCAATAACTCACGCCTGCGCATAGTTACTCCGACCGACCCAAAACAGCGCCACAGAAAAGAGAATCGCCGTCCATCCAACGAGAACGGCCAGACTCAGGATGGGCCCAAACGAGCCACCCGTGCCCAGCGCATCATTCAGTAGCGAAATGCCATAGGTCATGGGATTCAACTGCATGGCCAGCTTCATCCAGGGGTGTGCCTCTTCAATGCGGAAGAGGCTGCCAGACAACATCCACATCGGCATGAGCAGCATATTCACCACGCCATGAAAGGCTTGGGTGGAGGGCATGCGCCACGCGCACAAGAAGCCGACCAGCGTAAACAGGAGGGCAATCAAAGCCAGGATACCCAGACAGGCCAGTACGCCAAAGAAACCCGGCGAGAGTCCCGCCAGGGGAATGAAGAACAAGAAGATCAAACTTTGCAGCCAGGCAAGCAGTGCCGCTCCACCTACTTTTCCCAGGACGATGCCGGCTCGCGGTGCCGGGGTGACCAAAACTCCGGCCAGAAAGCCATCCCGGCGGTCATCAATCAGGGTCATGTTGGAAAAGACTGCCGAAAACATCAAGGCCAGGGCAATCGAGCCGCTGAAGAAGCGCGAAAAGTCATTGAAGCCCGCGCTCACAACCAGCCAGAAGAGCAGCGGCGCGGCGGCAAAGCCGGCAATTCGCGCTTTCTCCCGCCAGAACTTGATCAACTCGCGACGAGCGAGTGCGGCGGCAGAAAGGATCATTGGCCCACCGCCATTGACTCCCGGTTGGTCAGCTTTCGGAAGACATCCGCCAGGCTGGGCTGATGCAGCGCAATGGATTGCACCTGCTCCGGAAGGGCCTCGACGAGACGCGGAATCAAGTGGTGAGCCTCATCCGCCTCCACCCAAAGAACTCCATCCGTCAGTTTGATGGGTTGCGAAAATCGGCTTCGGAGCACAGCCAGGGCTTCCTCCGGATGGGCCGTACGAATCTCAATTACCTGGCCTCCAATCATGCGGCTCAATTCAGCCGGCGTGCCCTCCGCAACCCGCAAACCATGATCCAGCAGAATCAGGCTGTCGCAATGTTCTGCTTCTTCAAAGAGGTGGGTCGAAACCAGGATGGCGGTGCTGTGGCTTTGCCGCAATTCTTCCAGTGCCCGCCAGAAGTCTTCCCGCGCAACCGGATCAAGGCCAGTAGTGGGCTCGTCCAATATCAGCAATTGGGGCTCATGGAGCAGAGCGCGAGCGATTTCCGCGCGGCGTTGCAAGCCACCAGACAGCGACTTCCCAAGATCATTCCGGCGGTCAGAGATGCCCAGTTGCTTCATCGCCTGGCGAACCCGTTCAATGAGGTTCCGCCCGGAATAGCCATGAAACGCGCCGCAAGCAAGTAAGTTCTCTTCGACTGTCAAAAGCTTATCGAGTGTCTGGCTCTGAAACACGACTCCAATGCGCGCCCGCACGGCTTGCGGGTTCTGCGCGGTATCAAAGCCACATACTTCCACCTTGCCTTCTTGTGGTCGGGCCATGGTGGAAATCAGCCGCAGCAACGTCGATTTCCCCGAACCATTGGGGCCCAGCAAGCCTACGATTTCGCGCCGGTTCAGATGCATGGAAAAGCTGCTCAGTGCCAGCAGATTGCCGTAGCGGTGGGAGACATTTTCAACAGCAAGCAGCATAGTGGTTTATCGGGGTGCAAAGATCAACGTGGCATAAAG
>CAZECF010000025.1:0-50599 GCA_964510335.1 uncultured Bryobacter sp.
AGTAGAGGGGATTTTCGGGAGAACGCGGTGTGACTAGTCAGGCTGACCCCAAGGGGACCCCAAGGGGACGACCCCAAGGGGACCCCTTTGGGGATTCATGGTTGCGATATGATCTTACTTAGGTCTTACTTTATGGAAACTACGCGGCTTTCGACGAAAGGGCAAGTGGTTGTGCCGAAGAGCATCCGGGTTGCTCATAACTGGCCGGCCGGGATGGAGTTCACGGTAGTGGAACGGGAGGGTGGAATTCTGCTCAAGCCCGCAGCGCTTTTTCCGCGGACTACGCTTGAAGAGGTGGCGGGGTCTGCCGGATATCAGGGCAAAACGAAAACCATTCAGGAGATGAAGGCGGGGATCGCGCGCAAGGTCAGGGAGCGTCATGATCGCGGTAGATACTAACGTTGTCGTGCGGCTGCTGGTGGGCGATGACCCGAAGCAGAGCAGGGCTGCAAGTGCTTTGTTTGAGCACGAGGTGGTCTGGATTTCGCGGACTGTCCTGCTCGAGACAGCCTGGGTATTGGACAGCGTTTATGGAATTGAGGACCGTCAGGTTGCGGCAACACTTGGAGGGCTGCTGGGTCTGGAGCAGGTGAAGGTGGAGGACGGGGAAGGTGTGAGACTGGCGCTCGCCTGGGCCGCTGCAGGGATGGATCTGGCGGATGCGATTCACTTGAGCGGAGTACCGGATTCGGCTCAGTTTCGGACTTTTGACCGTGGGCTGGTTCGCTCGGCGAAGAAGTTGGGGTTGAGCGTGGCGGGCTTGGGCTTCTGAAGCCAATTGGTGGCCTTTGCCCCTGCTAGCGCAGCAGCAGCAGGGTGGAGATCGCGGTGAGGGCGATCACGGAGAATTCAAAAACGGCGGTGGGGATGCGGTGGATCAGCCAGCGGCCGGCGATGGCCCCCAGGAGGACCGCGGGCGAGACCAGCAAGCCGAATTTCAGCGAGGGGCCGGTGATCATTCCCTGCCAGCCGTATATCGGTAGCTTCACTAAATTGATGAAGAAGAAGAACCAGGCGCCGGTGGCGACGAAGTCCTCTTTTGGCAGTCGTTTGGATAGTAGGTAGAGGCTCATCACCGGACCTGCGGCGTTGGCTACCGTGGTTGCGAAGCCGGCCGCGATACCGTAGGGCAGCGGGTGGGCCGGTTTGATCTGATCGGCCCGGTAACGACGCCAGAGATAGAGGACCAGCATCAACAGGATGATGCCTCCGACGAGCGGGCGTATTTGCTTCTCCGGCAGCGACAGTGTGAAGGCTCCCACAATCACTCCCACCATCACCCAGGGCATCAAGGCAAAGAGCCGGCCGGCGGCGGCGTGTTTGCGCCAGTAATAGACCGCGAAGAGATCCGCGCAACAGAGAATCGGCAGGAGCCAGCCTGCTGCCTGCCGGGCATCGCCCACGGCGAGCACCATCATGGGGACAGCCAGAATGCCGAGGCCCGGCATGCCAGTCTTCGCCATCCCGACCATGAAGGCACAGGCCGCTCCCGCCGCGTACTGCCAGGGACTCACTTACTGGCCTTGCTCATCAAAACCTAAGTAAGGGTTGTAAATGTAATCCATCGACCAGGCTTCCCCGCGGGGGAAGGCGAGACTTTGGAATATGGAATAGGCAGGGTCGAGCGCCCATTGCCCCGGGGCGAGGATACGGCGCTGGCTACCCAGCATGTCGAACCAGCCCCAAAAGGGCCGGGCCTTGTGGGCATCGTGCGTCAGGCCGTAAAAGGCGTGCGAAATCACCGGATTCTTCGGGCGCGGGCGGTTGCCGTAGGGCCGGTATTCCTTGAAGTCCGAGAAGGTTTTGGCGGTCCATTCGTCGCGCATTTCATGTTTGGTCCACCAGTGATCGTAGATCGAAAGTAACTCGTAGCCAATGTCAGAATCCATGCCGCCTTGCGGAATTTCGGCTACCCCTTTGAACTTGTAAGTTATGCCGGTATTCATCTTCCAGCGGAGGCGTCTGGCGTCGTAGAAACTCTTGCGGTCTCCTCCACCGATCGCGCCGTGGCCACCGGCTTCGAGGAAAACAATGGGGTGGGTTTGGTCCATCACTTCGAGGGGCCCGTCTACGTTGTGGAGTTTCCTGCGCAAATCGCGCCGGTTGGTGTAGGTGTAGACGTTGTTGTGGGCCAGGGTTTCCATGATTTCGAGGCGGCCGAATTCGGAGCCATCCTTCTTGATGGTGAGGATGACGCCCTCGTTGTCGTTCTCATGACAGGTACCGACGATGCAGTTGTCGGAGTAATCGCGGGCGTGGAAGAAATTGTAGTGGAGGAACCAGTGCGTCGAGGTTTCCATCGCGGCGTAGTAGACGAAGGCCTGGGGTGAGCCTTTGTCGAGATTTTCCCAATTGTTGTCGCCTTCCCAGTCGCCGTCGTAGTCGAAGCGATGGAGGTAGTCGGCGCGGGGATGGAACCAGGTTTCCTGGGCGATATAGGGGGCGTAGCGTTCGGCAAGCTTGCGGTAGGGGCGGCGATCGACCGGCTCCTGGCTGAAGGTTCTTTCCGGGTTGACCCAGCGGGAGGCTTCGGCTTCCGTTACTTCGATGATTTGCTGGGCGGTGACGATGCGGCCGGCGGAGGTGGTGGTGACTTCGACGGTGTACTTGCCGGGGGTGCGGGGAGCGGTGTAAAGAGTGCTGTCCTTCATGGTGTATTGGGACTTTTTCTCAAAAACGGCTGCCTTCCAGCCGGTGGTGTGTTCGCGCTCGATGGTCTCGTCGTCCTTGCCCTGGAAGCGGAAGGATTTGGAGAGCCAGCCGCCTTCGGGTTCGAGGACGCGGAGCCGGAAGTTGCCGGGTTCAAGACGTCCCTGGCGGGTTTGTTCGCCATCCTTCTCGATGCGGCCGTAGGCGCGGATCTGCAAGACGAGAGTTTCGCCGGGACGCACTCTGGCCTCCGCCGGGTCCGGGACAATCTTGTATTCCTCGATAATGATTGCTCCAAAGAGGCAGGGCGTCAGCAGAATCGCTGGAATCCATCGCATCCTGCGATTATGACAAGTATGGGGTCTCAATTGCGTCCGCTGCTTCGGCTGGCGATACCGGTGATCGTTGCCGAACTGGGCTGGATGATGATGGGGATCGTTGATCTGGTGATGGCGGGGCGGGTGAGTGCGGAGGCGATCGGGGCGGTTGCGATTGGCAACATTCTTTTCAATACGGTGGGGCTGATCGCGTTTTCTTTGCTGCTGGGGCTCGATACGCTGGTGTCGCAAGCGGTTGGGGCCAACAAGCCGGAGGATGGCCGGCATTCGCTGCGGCAGGGTTTCTGGCTGGCGGCGATTGTGACGCCGGTGCTGTTGCTGGTGATGTGGGCGCTGGTGCCTCTGATGGGGCTTTGGGGACTGGATGCGGAGGTATACGCTCTGGCCTCGCCGTATAGCTATGTGCTGGCGTTGAGTGTATTTCCGATTGCGGCTTACACGGCGCAACGGCGCTATTTGCAGTGTTTGCATATTGTGCGGCCGGTGAGTGTGGCGCTGCTGAGCGCCAACCTGGTGAATGTGGCGTTGAACTTTGTGTTGCTGCCGCAATTTGGGGTAACGGGAATTGCGTGGGCAACGGTGGGGTCGCGGGTTTATCTGGCGCTATTTCTCTATCTGGTGTTGCGGCAGCGGGAGCCGATGGCGCTGCGTTTTGAGTGGCCGGAGTGGGGGCGGATCGGCGCCTTGTTCCGGCTGGGATTGCCGGCGGCGGGACATATTTTCTCGGAAATTTCTGTTTTTGCAGCTGCTACGGCGCTGGCGGGGCGCTTTCCGGCAGTGGCGCTGGCAGCGCATGAGGTGACGCTCAACCATGCGGCGCTGGCTTATATGGTTCCGCTGGGGATTTCGAGCTCGGCGGCAGTGATGGTGGGCAATGAACTAGGGGCCGGGAATCCGCCGGCGGCCCGGCGGGCGGGCAGTACGGCGCTGGTATTTGGGGCGGTATTTATGGCGGTGTCGGCGGTGGCCATGTTTGTTTTTCCGAGGCAGATTCTGGGGATTTATACGACGGACGAGGCGGTGATCCGGTATGCAGTTCCGTTGCTTTTTTGGGCGGCGGCCTTTCAGCTTTTTGACGGCATCCAGGTGGTGGCGACGGGGGCCTTGCGGGGGCGTGGCGATACGCGGACGCCATTTTTGGCGGGGCTGCTGGGGTATTGGGTGCTGGGATTACCGATCGGTGCCTGGCTCTGTTTCTGGCGAGGGCAGGGAGTGGCGGGCTTGTGGATGGGGCTGAGTTTGGGGCTGGGGGTTGTGTCGGTATTGCTGCTTTGGCGGTGGCTGCGTCACCACCCGGCAGTGGTTGCAGTTGACGAAAAGGGAGCTTTGCATTAGGCTCAGTAGTTTGTCTGATCTTCCCCAGGTCAGAAGCAGAAAGGCCGCTGGGCGAACTGACCCGGGCGGCCTCTTTTTTTCCCTTCCGGTTATCCTAGTGACTACAGAGTGACCAGCCCCACCCTAGTTCGTCAGATCAGCCTGAGTGGCGCCGTGGCGCTGGTGGTTTCAAACATGGTGGGCACGGGAATCTTTACGGCACCGGGCTATCTGGCGCGGGATCTGGGTGAACCTTCGCTGTATTTTGCGATCTGGATAGCTGGAGGTTTGATCGCCTGGATTGGGGCCTTGTGTTATTCCGAGCTGGGGGTGAACTTTCCTTCGTCTGGTGGCGAGTATGTCTTTCTGACGCAAGCCTATGGGCCGGTGTGGGGATTCATGACGGGCTGGACGAGCTTTCTGGCCGGGTTTGCGGCACCGGTGGCGGCCTCGTCGCTGGCCTTTGCTGGCTATACGGGCACGTTCTTTCCGGTCTTTGAAGAAGACAATGTGTTCTGGCGGGCGGGGAGTGGAGTTTTCAGCCTGCAGATTGGCGGGGCGCAGGTGCTGGCTTGTGCGGCGATTGGAGTGGTGACGATTGCCAATCTTTATGGGGTGGGAAAAGCGGCGGCGTTGCAGAAGGTGCTGACGGGCTTGAAGATTGCCGTGATTGGTGCGTTCATTTTTCTTGGACTGACGATGGGGGCAGGGAACTGGGATAACTTTTCGCTCCCGGCGATCCGCGAGACGACGATGCCGATGGGGGCGCAGTTTGCCATTAGTCTTTTCTATGTATATGTAAGTTACTCGGGTTGGAATGCGGCAACTTACGTGGCGGAGGAGTTACGGGACCCGGCCAGGAATCTGCCGCGGGCGCTGGCGCTGGGGACGGGCATTGTTACCGTGCTTTTTCTGTTGTTGAATGTGGTCTTTGTGTATGCTGCGCCACTGGGGGCGATGAAGGGCGTGGCGGCGATTGGTTCGCTGGCGGCGGCACGGCTGTTTGGTGCGCCGGTGGGGAATTTGTTTAGCGCCTTGATTGCCATTGCGTTGCTGGCGATGATCAATGCACTGATGACGGTGGGTCCGCGGGTGGCTTATGCGATGGCGAGGAATGGAGCATTTTTTCGGGCGGCGGCCCGGGTGGATGCGCAGTGGAGGACGCCGGCTCCGGCGATCCTGATGCAGGCGAGTGTGGCGATGCTATTGACGCTGACGAGTTTGCCGTCGCTGTTTTTCTTTATCGGGTTTACGTTGAATGCGTTTTCGGTGTTGAGTGTGGCGTCGCTGTTTCGTTTTCGCCGGCGGGCGGGGTGGAAGCGGCTGGCCCCGGTATCGTTGCTGTGGCCGGTGCTGCCGGTGGTGTTTATTGTGGTTGGAGTGTGGATGACCTTGTTCGGGCTGACGCTGGAACCGCGGATTGCGCTGACGGCGTGTGCCGTGATTGGGGCGGGGGCTTTGTATTATCAAAAACAACTGAAAGGAGCCGGCGCTTGGCAATCATCCTCGACGGCAAATTGATTCGGGATCAGATATTGGAGGAGCTGGTGCCTCGTGTGGCGGCGCTGGCTGCGGCCGGGCACCCGCCCGGGCTGGCCGTGGTGCTGGTGGGCAACAATCCCGCGAGCGAAGTTTATGTCCGCAACAAGATTGCGGCTTGCGAGAAGATCGGCATCCGGAGCCGCAAGCTGACGCCGCCGGAGACGCTTTCGACCGAGGAGTTGCTGGCGATTATTGATGGGCTGAATCAGGATCCGGCGGTGCATGGAATTCTGGTGCAGTTGCCGTTGCCGCCGCAGATTGATGCGGGCAAGGTGCTAGATGCGGTTGATCCGGACAAGGATGTGGACGGGTTTCATCCGATCAATTCGGGGCGTTTGCTGGCCGGGGCACCGGGTTTGCGGCCTTGCACCCCGTCGGGGGTGATGCAGATTTTGAAGCGGTATGAGATTCCGTTGGCGGGGCGGCGGGCGGTGGTGGTGGGGCGGAGCGATATTGTGGGTAAGCCCATGGCGATTTTGCTGCTGGCGGCCAATGCCACCGTGACAATTTGCCATAGCCGCACGTCTAACCTGGCGGAGGAGTGTCGGCGTGCGGATATTCTGGTGGCGGCGATTGGCCGGGCAGAGATGATAGGGGAGGATCATATCCAGCCGGGTGCGGTGGTGATTGATGTGGGGATGAACCGCATTGACGGCCGCCTGACGGGAGATGTGGATCCGGAAGCGATGAAGCGGCTGAGTGCGGCTTATACGCCGGTGCCGGGAGGAGTTGGCCCGTTGACGATTGCGATGCTGATGTCGAATACCATCCAGGCGGCGGAAGGGCGATTGGCGCAGTGATCCAGGTAGGGTTGACCGGAGGGATGGCCAGCGGCAAGTCGACTGTGGGCGCAGAGATGGTGCGGCTGGGTTGTCATTTGTTGAAGGCGGATGAACTGGGGCACCGCTTGCTCGAGAAGGGCGGGGCCTGTTATGAGCCGGTGATTGCGGCATTTGGACGGGCGATTCTGGGTCCGGATGATCAGATTGAGCGGCGGCGGCTGGCGTCGGTGGTATTTAGTGAGCCGGGCGCGCTAGAGAAATTGAACAGTATCGTGCATCCAGCCGTCTTTGCTTTTGAGGAGGAGTGGTTGCGCGGGGTGGAGGAATCGGATGCTTCGGCGATTGCGATTGTGGAAGCGGCGATTCTGGTAGAGACGGGAAACTATAAGAATTTTGACAAGTTGATTGTCACCTGGTGCCCGGAAGAATTGATGTTGGAGCGGGCGGTGGCGCGGTCTGGAATCAGCCGCGAGGAAGCCCGGCGGCGGCTGGCCAACCAATTGCCAATCGAAGAAAAGAAGAAGTTTGCCGATTATCTGATTGATACATCGGGAACGCTTGATTCCACGCTTGAACAAACCCGCGCGGTTTATGCCGCGCTTCGGAGTCTGAACGCATGAAATTTCGAATATTGACCCTGGCCGCCGTGATTGTGGGTGGCTTTGTCCTGGCAACTTCGGTATCGAAGTGGAACCCGCAGAATCTATTCCGGTCAACGGGGGATTCGGGGATTGCGGCGCCGTTGTGGTCCGGACCTGCTGTTACGCAGGGGGCGGGGCTTTCCGCCGATGAGACGAACAACGTCGAGATCTACAAGATGGCGCATCCGGCGACGGTCTTCATTACGTCGACGACGCTAAGGCAGGACTGGTTCCTGCAGGTCTATCCGTCGAAGTCAACGGGGTCGGGCTTTGCGATCAACGACCGGGGGCAGATTCTGACCAACTGGCACGTGGTTTCGGGGTCGCAGGAGCTGACTGTGACGACGCCGGACAAAAAGAATTACAAGGCAACGTTGCTGGATCGTGACCCGGACAATGATCTGGCGCTGATTCAGGTGGAGTTGAAGGGCGGCAATATTCCATTTCTGAAGCTGGGCGATAGCGATAAGGTGCAGATTGGGCAGAAGGTGCTGGCGATTGGGAATCCGTTTGGGTTGGAAGGCACGCTGACGACGGGGATTGTGAGTTCGCTGGCGCGTTCGATCAGCGATGAGAATGGCCGGACGCTGGAGGGCATGATTCAGACCGATGCGAGCATCAACCCCGGGAATTCGGGGGGGCCGCTGCTGGACTCACAGGGCAATGCGATTGGGATCAACACGGCGATTTATGGACCGAGTGGTTCGATCGGGATCGGGTTTGCGATGCCGATTAACCGGGCGCGGGAGATGCTGGATTCCTATGCGAGTGGCCGCAAGTATGCTCCGCCGGTTTTGGGCGTGAGTGTGTTGCCGATTGGCGGGGATCTGGCGGAAGAATTGGGCTATCCGGCGCAGGGTGGCTTGCTGGTGCAAACCGTGCGGCGTGGATCTTCGGCAGCCATTGCGGGAATCCGGGGCGGCAACAAGGCGGTGATTCTGGGCCGGTATGAGGTTGCCGTAGGTGGCGACCTGCTGGTGACGATCAATGGCCGCCGGGCGGAAGATGCGAATTCGATTCCGCGGGGTTTGCGTGGCAAGCGGGCGGGCGACACGATTGAAGTGGAGCTGATGCGCGGTGGCAAACTGATGAAGGTGCAGGTGAAATTGCAGGCGGCGACGGAGACACGGCTTTAGGAACTTCGATATCATCGTGCTGCGGTTGAAGTAATGTCCGGTAAAGTAGCAGTCGAAATCCAACAAACGAAGCCATTCAGTTGTGCCGGGGAAGAGGTTTTTCTGAACCTGGCGCGCAGCTATGAATACTTGCTGCAAGGGCTGGCGGAGCTGTTGCGCGAATTTGAGCTTTCGACGACGCAATACAACATGTTGCGAATTTTGCGGGGAGCTGGGGAAGCGGGGCTGAGTTGTACTGAAGCTGCGCGTCGAATGGTATCGCACGATCCGGACGTGACGCGGCTTTTTGACCGGCTGGCGGGCAAAGGGCTGGTGGCGCGTACTCGTTCGGCGGAGGACCGGAGAGTGGTGGTTATTTCCATCACGCCATCCGGACTGAGCTTGCTGGCGCAGATTGATCAGCCGCTGCTGGATTTGCATGCGGAGCAAATTCGGGATTTTCAGCAAGAGGAGCTCACGCAGCTTGTCGATCTGCTGGAGCGGTTGAGGCCTTAAATGGAAAACGCTGCCCGGAAGAATCCGGACAGCGCTTTCGTGCAATTGTGCTTGCGGTAAGGGGGCTTGTCCAACTGCTTGCCAAACCCCGGTTTGGGATGTCGTTTAGGCGTTGACGAGCATGTCGTCAAAGCTCTCCTGACCCATCGCCTGATTGCGGTCAGAAATTTCCTGGCACTGGATGCAGAAGGCCGCCCAGGGTACTGCGTTGAGACGCTTGGGGCTGATTTCTTCTTCGCAGTGCATACAGACGCCATAACTGCCGTCCTTCACCCTTTCGAGCGCGGCGCGCACGCTGCGGAGCAGGGCGCTGTCGCGGTCGAGGTTACGGATCGCGAGTTCACGCTCAGCGGCGTGCTGCACCTCGTCAAGGGCATCGGGGCTCTTCTCGATTTCGATGCCTTCCCGGTTCACGATCACCTTCAGCAGCTCGGCCTGCTTCTTTTCGAGAGTGTCCTTCAACTTGTTGAGTTCTTGCTTTGTCATTGTTTTATTCCTTTTTAGCTACTTCTTTTACCTATGTGGGGGCGTTTTGGTAGGGCCGTCCCCGCCTTTGGGTGCCTGAAACTGGTTTGTCTCGAACACCTTAGCGGCTTTTCACCATTTTTTTCATCCAGTTTTCATCAACTGCTATCGTACAGACGAGAAAACGAGGCGAAAGTTTCAAAAAAAACTTAGTCCCTCTCACTCAGACCCAGTGAAGACTTTTTAATCTTCAAGTGGGCTTATTGAACCCCTTCGCCTTGAAACTGAAGAATTGCTTCTTTCTTGCCGGAGCCCTATTGAATTGCGGTCTCTACGGCAACGAACGAAGCGCGAGGTCCGCTCTCAGCATCCTCCAACCGAGGAAATCTGGAGCCCAAAATCAACATCACGAATCATACCATGGCTGTCAAGCCATTGTGTCTACAAATTTGAAAAGATCTTAAGATTTATTCTCAGGCCAATTTTGACCTCTCCGACGGAGTCGGACGTGTCAAATCGCCTGCCTTACGTTATCGGACAAATTTATCTGTCCAATAGCTTCAGTTCACTATGAGACGCAAAAATTGTTTAACGGTTGCGGAAATTATTGAATGGAGATGGAGCCAAAGACAAAGGAGAGTGCACGACCGTCTCCGGGCGGGGAAATGGTTTGGTTGGCGGAGAGTTCTACTGCCAGACTGGCTTGAGAAAGAAGGGGTGCCGGGAGGGGAATTTTGAGGGTGAAGGGTCCGGGGGAGATGGTGGCTGTGTGCTCAAAGGAGCCAATTTTGACTTTCAGCCGGTTCTGGTTAGCGGCTGCAGGGGAGAAGCCCTGGAGGTGAAGTTGAGCCTGCGACGAGAAAGGGCCTCCGAGATGAACGAGGCCGGACTGGCCGAGCCAGCGTCTGCCGTCTTCGGGAGGAAACCAGCCGCCGGAAAATTGTCGATTGTAGACGGGGCTGCCGGCGTCCACTTCAGCAGACAGGCCAGAGCTGAGAAGGAGGGCGGGGCCGGATTCCCACTGGCGGGTGACGTCATGGAGGCGTGAACCATCGAAGCGATAAACGACTACGGCATCCTCTTCAAAGGCTTTGCGAACGGCGGAATTATCCAGGGCATGGGGGTTTTGAGCAGGGCCGTTGCCGGGAGCGAGGCGAATCTTTGCATTGGGGATGAGCCTGAGGGCGTCATCGGCGAGAGCGCTGTCGTAGATTTCATTCGTGATGCCTTCGAGCAGAATCAGCTTGCCGGGATGAAGTGAGGCGCCGTGGAACAAGCCGCGGATGAGCGGGCGGAGCGGGGCGGTGCGAGCCAGATACCACTCGATGGTGTTCTGCTGCACGACGTAGGCGGTAAGGGAAAAGATTGCCAGGACGGCCCATGCGGCAGCGGCTGCAAAGCGGGGTAGCCGGAAAGGCATGAGGGCGAGGGCGATGGTGAGGCCGAGGGAGGCGCTGGCGACGTAATAATCGGTGCGGTGCTCGCGTAGTGGCAGGACTGGGGCGATCAGGGCCGCGCTGAGGAGCAGGCCGAAGAGCGGGGTGAAGTCCCGGCGCAGACTGCGCCAGAGAACGAAGCCCAGCAGAGAGCTGGTGACAATCCACTGGATGGGGGTGACGTAGATCTGCCAGGCGGGGTCGAAATCGGTGAGTTTGGAGGCACCGAGGAACCAGTTCCAATAGACCAGCAGGGAAGTGAAGAGGCTGGCATCGAAATACATGCGGTAGGTGCCGGCATCAACAGGTTTGGGGATGAGGAAGAGGTGAGCGAAGGCGAAAAGCAGGGCCGGAAGGAAGAAGGGCAGGGTACGCCGCCAGAGTGCGGGTTGGAAGAGGAGGGTCCAGGCGAGAAGAATACCGGGTAAGACGATGATGTTTTCGAGGGCACCGAAGCCGAGCAGGTAAAAGAGCCAGGCGGCGGCATACCAGCGCGTGGAGCGCGATTCGGCGAAGCGGAGGAAGCAGTAGAAACTGGCCAGGAGCAAGGCTGAGAGCAGGATCTGGTTGTAGCTGGAGAGCCAGCACAGCGCCACGGTGACGCCGAAATTGAGGGGCCACAGGATGGCAGCGGTAATGCCTGCCCCAAGACTGCCGCTCAGGCGCCGGACCACCAGGATGAGGAGGACCTGGGCGATGGCGAGTGTGGCGAAGGTGGCGAGGCGGGGAGGCAGAGATTCGAGGCCGGAATTCCGTTCAAAGGCGAGGAAGAAGAGACGCTCGCTGAGGGTACGGATGGTGCCCTGGGCCATGGGGCTGAACAAAGCCGACCAGAGTGTGCCTCCATTTTCGAGGCTCAATCCGAGGCCGAGCCAGGCAAAATCGTCGTTGAGGAACCAGATGCGAAAGCTGCGCTGGTAGAGGGCCAACGCGGCCAGCACTGGAAACAGAAGCGCCACTCCGTGTTTCAAACTCCCGGCAAACATGAATCTCTTTATTCTGGCATTCCCATGAGTGTGGCAAACTCGTTTCACGGACTGATGCATAAGATCGGGCGATACCAGGTGGAGCACGAACTGGGCCGGGGGGCCATGGGAGTGGTGTATCGTGCCTTCGACCCGGCGATTGGGCGAAGAATTGCGATCAAGACGATTCGACTGGACCAGATCCGCGACGAAACGGAACGGGGCCAGTTGCGGGCGCGGCTGTTGAGGGAGGCTCAGTCAGCAGGGGTACTTTCGCACCCGAATATCGTCACTATCTACGACATTTCCGAGGATGCCAACAATGCGTACATCTTCATGGAGTATGTAGAGGGCACGACGCTCGATGTTTTTGCGCGGGGCATGCCGACGGCGGACCTGATTGCGATACTCAGCCAGGCGGCGGAAGCGCTGGATTACGCGCATGCGCGTGGCATTGTGCACCGGGACATCAAGCCGGGCAATTTGATGTTGAGTGGCGGACAGGTAAAAATTGCTGACTTTGGGATCGCGCGCTTCGCTGACCGGGACTCTACGCAAACCGGCGGGCTGCTGGGGACGCCGGGCTACATGAGCCCGGAGCAGATCGCGGGGGGTGCCATTACGGGAGCGGCGGATCAATACGGGTTAGGCGTGGTGGCGTATGAGTTTCTTGCCGGAGCCAAGCCTTTTGAAAACGACAATCTGGCGAACTTGCTCTTCCGGATTACGCAGCAACCGGTGCCGCCGGTGGCGACGCTGAACGCGGCGACGAATCAGATTCTGGCGCGGGTGCTAGCGAAATCGCCGGAGCACCGGTATCCGAACTGTTCGGCTTTTGTGACGGCGCTAGGCCGGGCGCTGGAGTTGGAGCCTCCCCGGCACACGCCGAACCGGGAGGTGGTTGGCGATGAACCGACCCTGATCGTGAGTGCATTGCCGGAGCCACCGGTGATTCATTTGCCGTCGCTCAATCTTCCGCCGCCGCCGCCGCCCCCGTCGCGGTGGAAGGCCATTTTGGGAGGATTTGTGGTGCTGGCCGCTGTTGGTGGGTGGATCTGGTATCAAGCGAACTCGAGTGTCGAGGTGCCGCTGAGTGCTTCCTTGTCGGATCCGGCCGCACCGCCGCCGGATCCGAAACCTTCGCCGATGGACGAGCCGGTGCGTGTCGCACCGCCCGTGGTGGCGAGTGAGGAGCCGCAGAGCCCGGTGGAAGCTGCGCTGCCGAGGACAGTTCAACCGTCGCCCCCGGTGGTGCCCCCGGTTTCGCCCCCGGCAACGGTGACACATGCGGTCAACTTTGCCTCTGCGCCGGAGGGGGCTGAATTTCTGATCAACGGAGGAGAGCAGGACCGCTGCCCGAGCGCGCCCTGTTCCTTGGATCTGCCGGCGGGGGAATATGAAGTGACCGCCCGGCTGGCGGGCTATCCGGAAGTGCGGCGCAATTTGCGGGTTCCGTCCCAGCTCGGGCTGCGTGTGACGTTTGAGAAACCGGAAGGTACAGTGATTGTAAACAGCAATCCAGTGGGGGCGCAGGTCCGGGTAAATGGGAGAGACAGCGGCCAGCGGACTCCGGCGGTGCTCAAATTGCCTCCCGGAACGTATACATTAGAAGTAGTTAAAGAAGGATTGAGTGCGCAGTCCCGGGATATCACTGTCCGGATAGGCGTGGTCCAGACTCTCTCGATCCAATGGAACCAAGATTAAAAAATGAGTACTGCCACTTTCCTTGCCCGCCGCGCCTTTCTTGGCGCTTCCGCTTCTTTGTTGCTGCCGCGAAAGAGTTTTGCCGCGGATCCGAAATCGCCGCGGATGATCGTACATTCGCGAAAGCCGGAAGATTACGAGATGCCGCTGGAAGGATTCCTGCAGGCGATCACGCCCATCGACCTGTTCTATGTGAGGAGTCATCACTATACTCCCCAGGTGGATGAAGAAGCATTCACGCTCAAGGTGAATGGCGAAGTGGGTACGGCGCTGACGCTGTCGATGCGGGAATTGAAGCGTATGCCACGGGTGGAGCTGGTTGGAGTGATGGAATGTGCCGGCAACGGGCGTGGATTTTACAGTCCGCGAGTGCCGGGTTTGCAATGGACGTATGGCAGTGTAGGCAACGCACGCTGGGCGGGGGTCCGGCTGGCGGATGTGCTGAAGAAGGCGGGGATCAAGTCCAGCGCCAAGCACATTCTGTTTGATGGAGCGGATGTGCCGGTTGGTACGATGCCGAAGTTCCAGCGGACCGTCCCGGTCGCGAAAGCACTTGATCCGGACACCATGCTCGCTTTTGAGATGAACGGGCAGCCCCTGCCGCAAAGTCATGGAGCGCCCTTGCGGGCGGTGATACCGGGTTGGGGTGGAGATTGCTGGGTGAAGTGGCTGACCGGGATAACGGTGCTCGACAAAGAGTTTGACGGTTTCTTCATGAAAACCGGATACCGGCACCCTGGCAAGGGAGTTACGCCGGGAAGTGCGGTGGATCCGGCGCAGATGAAGCCGGTGGAATCGGTAAGGGTCAAGAGCGTGATTGCCACGCCGCGAGACAACATCATCATGCCGCAGGGACAGAGCCGCATCGCGGGGGCTGCCTGGTCGGGTGAAGTACCGCTGGCAAAGGTGGAAGTATCAACGGACGGTGGCCGAAGCTGGAACGCGGCAAGGTTGACGTCTTCCAATGGCCGGTGGGGCTGGCAGACCTGGGATTATTCCTGGGGCGCGACACCCGGGTCCTATAAGATCATGGCGCGAGCCACGGACGCCAACGGATATTCCCAGCCTGCGGAGCAGGAATGGAACCCGAGCGGATATTTGTGGAATGTGATGCAGACGGTTCGTGCCGAAGTTGTGCCTTTGCAGAGCTCTGCTTACCGGGGAAGTTGCCTTGGCTGCCACAACGAAGAACTGATTCGCGGCCAGCGCCTGACGCGCGCGCAGTGGGAAAAAGAAGTGGACAAGATGGTTCGTTGGGGAGCACAGGTTCCGGCCGACCAGAAGTCGAATCTGCTCGATTACCTTTCGACGCGATTCAAGCCGTAGTCGGTGATGCCCAAGGCTGGGAGTGCCCCAAGCAGGCAGAGCAGGGAATCCGTGATTTCCGGGGATCGCCCCGGCTGCCAGCATTGACCGAATTCCATCACCAGAAGCACGGCCGACGCCATGAGGGCCATGCGCCAGGTTGGCCAAGCCGCGTGCCGGCAAAGTTGCCGCAACAGGTACCAATAGAGGAAACACTTCAGGCTGAGGATGCGAAGAGCCCCGTCGCGAACGGATTCAAAACTTGCCCGGAAGGGCACCCATTCGAAGGAATGAAACGAAGTCGGGTCCCACGTTAGCGGTTGAATTTGTCGGATGAGTACCAATGCCATGGCCAGGATGAGCCAGGTGCGGGAAGCGGGGGGGACTTGCCGCACGACGAGCGCCGATCCCAAGACGAGGCCAGCCAGTGTCATGCCCAAGGAAGTTAACGTGGCATTGCGGCCCACAATCAAGAGTTGAAAAGGCATGATGGCCAGAAGCATAATCGCGATCCCCAGGGCGATTCGCGATCCGTGTACTTCGCGGATCAAGACGATGAGCATGGCCGCGACAGCGAGAGCTTCCCATTGGGCCCAACCGATTTGATCCCACCCGAGGGGCTGATGGAGGGCATGGTTCAGGCTTGCCCACCGAAAGGAGGGGATGAAGGGGAAGAATTGATGAATGAACCACAGAAAGCAAAGGAGAGTAATGCCGCGCATTCTGAGCGCGGCTCGAAGGAAGGAACTCAACCGGTCCGCGTCAAAAAGCGGCAATTTGGCAATCAGAATTCCAGCATTGGCTCCCAAGACGTTCATGAAGACATCCCGGAAAGAAGAATGGCGGCCCGGAATGTAGGCCTGTGCCCATTCAACACCTGAAGAAAGGGCCCCGGCCAGCAGGAATCCCAGTAGAAAGCCGGAGCGGCCCTGGAAGCGAAGGCCCAGGGCTAACCCCAAGGGGAAGAAGAAATAAAAATTGAGGACGACATCCATCCAGTTACCCGAAGTGTCTGGCCAACTGAAGACAAAGAAGGTACCGGGCTGCGACACAAACTGAAAGGGGTAGAGCGTGGCGTAGACCATCAGGGCAGCCATGGCCAAGATCAGCGACAGGATTGGATCGCGACTCATCCGGCGTGAGCCGCCGACGAGGTTGGGAGAAGCGATTTTTTGCGGAGGGTTTCCAAGATGCTAAAGCGACGATCCTAAGCCTATTGTCGCTTTAGCGCTGGGGTGCTGCTAAGCGGACTTGGTGGATTTGGCGGCAATCTGAAGTTCCTGGACAGCCCGCACGGCTTCTTTTTGGGTTTCGACTTCTTGCATTACGCTGGGCCCGGTGAGTTCAATGGGCATCGACGTGAGGTTGAGCAAGTCGAGTTGGAAGCGGATGTGCTCGAGCGTCTCGGTGGTGGATTCCATAAATTGTTTCATTGTTCTACTCAAAGCTCTTATCGGTCTATAGGGCGAAAACCTGAAGGATTTTTTTGACTCTTGCCGATAGGGTGAACCAGGAAGAGGCTCCGGGCACTGGTTGGGCAGGGCGTAGAGGTAGGCAAATGGGGTGGGTTAAATTGGGGTGGGTCAGCGAGGAGTAGATACAGCGGAGAACAACCCTTCGTCCCTTGAGCCTCTTTGGTCATGACTACGCTTGTATATAAAGCAAGTGGCTTGCCAAAAGCCATCTTGTTGATAATGAATCACTTGTTTGATGAGCATGCCGAATTGGAGCATGGGCGCTCCGAAATGAAACAGAGCTGGGGATAGAATAGCGCCGTGATCTCCCGCCGACTCCTAATCCAATCGAGCGTTGCCACGGCGGCGCTTGCGCAAAGCGCGACAGCCAAAGGCACCGTTACGAAAGCCAGCTTCCACTCGGTGAAGCACTATCCGGGTACGGTGCGTGATTACTGGGTTTATGTGCCGGGGGTGCCAGCTCCGGCAGGCGGGTACGCGCTGATGGTGATTCAGGATGGGGCGGGTTTCATCAATGAGACGGGGCGCTTCAAGTCGGCTGAGGTCTTTGACCGGCTGATCGGGAGCGGGGCGATGCCGCCTACGGTCGGCGTATTTGTGAATCCTGGTGTCTTGCCGGCGCTGGATCCGGAGACGCAACAGGGGCGGTTCAACCGCAGCCACGAGTATGATGCGCTGGGGGACCGCTATGTGCGGTTTCTGGACGAGGAGTTGTTGCCGGAAGTTTCCAAACTGGCTCGAGTGACGAGCGATCCGAATCTGCGGGGCATTGGGGGATCAAGCTCGGGAGCGATTTGCGCCTTTACGGCGGCGTGGAACCGTCCGGACCTGTTTCGGCGGGTATTGAGCTATATCGGGTCCTATGTGAATTTGCGGGGCGGCGACTGGTATGGCGATATTGTGCGCAAGACGGAGCCAAAGCCGCTCAAGATCTATTTGCAGGATGGTTCGGGGGATCAGGATATCTTTTCGGGAAATTGGTGGATCGCCAACCAGACGCTGGCCGCTTCGCTGGCCTACTCCGGCTATGACTTTACCTTTGAGAAGGGGACAGACGGACATAACGCGAATCACTCGTCGCGGGTGTATGCCGAGAGTCTGGAATGGCTGTGGGCGAATTGGCGGCAGCCGGTTGTTGCCTCCAAGGGCCGGACTGGTTCCGAGCGTCATTACGTGACGGAGTTTGTCGATCCTGCGGGGGACTGGGAAGAAGTGTCTGCGGGGCACGGATTCACCGAGGGGCCGGCCGTGGATGCAAAAGGGGACATTTATTTTACGGATGTCCGCAACGACAAGATTCATAAGATTGACCATGCGACGGGTAAGGCGTCGTTGTATCTGGACCAAAGTGGAGGTGCCAACGGGTTGATGTTTGGCGCGGATGGCCGCCTGTATGTTTGCCAGAACAAGAAGCGCCAAATTGTCGCGATCCGGCCGGACAGTTCTGTTGACGTGCTCGCAACCGATGTTGGGTCGAATGACCTGGCCGTGAATGTCCGCAATGAGTTGTGGTGGACGGAGCCGGCGGCGCACAAAATCTGGTTTCAGGACGCGAAGGGCAAGCGCAAGCTGGTGCATGAGGGGCTGGATTTTCCGAATGGGGTGGTGCTCTCACCGGACCAGAGTTTGCTGATGGCGGTGGATAGCCGCTCGAAGTGGGTTTGGAGCTTTCAGGTGCAGCCGGATGGCAGCCTGGCAAACGGTCAGCCCTATTACCGGCTGGAGTGTTGGGATGAAAATTCACAATCGGGCGGCGATGGCATGACGATGGATACGGAAGCGCATCTTTATGTCGCGACACGTCTGGGCATACAGATTTGCGATGCGCCGGGGCGGGTGGTGGGCATCCTCAGCAACCCGCAGAAGCTGGTGCCGTCCAACTGTGTCTTCGGCGGGCCGGAGTTGAATTATCTGTACACGACGAACCGGGAGAAGGTCTTCCGGCGCAAGATGCGTCGTAAGGGACTCCGGGCCAATCAGTTGATCAAGCCGCCGCAGCCGAGACTTTAGGCGGATTTTTTGGGGTTGGGGATGGCGTCGCCGAGATTCATGGAGCCGCCGCCTTCGCTGACGTAGTTGCGATTCCAACTGGGGATTTCAAACTCGACATCGCCTTGAACGATGCACTGGCAACCGAGGCGGGAGTGCAGGGTGAGGCCGGGGGCCATGTCGAGGCGGTCCTGTTCGTCCTCATCCATTTCGGACAGATTGTCGTCGCCCTTTTTGATGATGACGTGACAGGTGGTGCAGGCGCAGCTTCCACCGCAGGCGTGTTCGATGTGGAAGCCAAAATGTTCGGCCAGATCGAGTAAGCTGAGCGGCTTGCCGTGGCCGCCGTAGGGGATTTCTTCCGGGGTGAACTCGAAACTGGAACCATCGTTCAAAAGGGTGATTTTGGGCATGATTGGCGTAAAAGTACAGTATAGCGTTGGTACACTGGAAGTCAGTGTTTCACAGCCTTGAACGCTCCATTTCGCGGGCCGTTTCCCATCACCTCAAAACTCAATTTGACGTAGAAGTTCCGGTCACGACCGAGCAACCCAAACAATCCAGCTTCGGCGAAGTTGCTTTGCCCGTAGCTTTTCAGTTGGCGCGCCAACTGCGCAAAGCACCGGCGGCCATCGCTGGAGAACTAGCCGCGGGGCTGGCTGGAAAGCTGGAAGGGGTAAAGGCGCTGGAGGTGGCCAGTGGCTACCTGAACGTGCGCTTTGAGCGTGGGTGGTTTGCGAGGCGGGTACTGGAAGGCAACGACATCGCCACGCAGGAATTCTCAACGCGCAAGACCATCGTTGAGCACACCAACATCAACCCGAACAAGGCCGCCCATATCGGGCATCTGCGCAATGCGATTCTGGGCGATACCTTTGTGCGGATGATGCGGGCGATGGGTACGCGGGTGGAAGTGCAGAACTATATCGACAACACGGGCGTGCAAGTAGCCGACGTAGTGGCCGGCTTTCATTTTGTGCAAAAGAAAACGGCAGCCCAGGTGTTGGAGCTGGCGCGCGAGCCGCGCTTTGACTATTACTGCTGGGATCTTTATTCGAGCGTGGCGCAGCGGGAAGAAATCAAGCAGTGGCGGGTGGAAACGCTGCATGCCATCGAAAGCGGCGAGGGCGAGCTGGCTGAGCTGGGCCATGTGGTGGCGGACGCAATTGTGGAGTGCCACTTGAACACGATGCTGCGGCTTGGTATCGAGTACGACGTGCTGCCGCGGGAAAGCGAGATTCTGCATCTCAAGTTCTGGGCGAACTGCTTTGAACTGCTCAAGGAAAAGCAGGCGATTTATTTTGAGACAGAAGGCAAGAACGCCGGCTGTTGGGTGATGCCGGGGTCGGCTTTCCGGGAGAATGCCGGGGAAGAAGATTCTAAAGTCATTGTCCGTTCAAACGGCACGGTGACCTATGTTGGCAAAGACATTGCGTATCAGCTTTGGAAGTTTGGATTGCTGGGCAAGGATTTTTACTACCGCAAGTTGCGGACTTACCCGAACGGGCATGCGTGTTATGTGTCGCAAGCCGTCACCGAGGGGGCAGAAGAGATTCGCTTTGGGGGCGGCACGAGTGTTTATAACGTAATCGATTCGCGGCAGAGCTACCTGCAGGATGTTGTGGTGGCGGGTTTGAAGGCGTTGGGTTACGAGAAGCAGGCCGGGCAGAGCATCCATTTCAGCTACGAGATGGTAGCGCTGAGTCCGCGGACTTGCGTGGAGTTGGGGATTGAGTTGAGTGAAGAAGACAAGGCCAAGGCCTATGTCGAGATGAGTGGCCGCAAGGGCTTGGGCGTGAAGGCCGATGACCTGATTGACCAGTTGATCGAGCGGGCGCGGACGGAAGTGGATTCCCGGCATGAAGCAAAGCCGGAGGAGAGTCGGGCGCGGGTGGCATCGCAACTGGCGGTGGGGGCGCTGCGGTATTTTCTGCTGAAGTTCACGCGGACGAGTGTGATTGCTTTTGATTTGCAGGAGGCGTTGAGCTTTGAGGGCGAGACCGGCCCCTATGTGCAATATGCGGCGGTGCGGGCCAAGAACATCCTGCGGAAGATTGAGACGATGCCTGATTTTGGGGCGGTGCTGACGGAAGAAGTATTGCGCGAAGAGCTTGAGGCGAATGAAGACCTGTGGCAATTGCTGCTGGATGTGTCGCGGCTGGAGAGCGTGTTGGCGGCGGCGGTAACGAGTGGCGAACCGGCGGCGCTGGCCAAGTATGCCTTTCAGTTGGCGCAGGCATTCAGCCGCTTTTATCATGATTACCGGGTGCTCGATGAGGCCAATGAAGCCCGCCGGGCCGTGTTGATCTGGATGACGAGCCACTTTGCGCGGCAACTGGACCGCACGCTTGCGACGCTGGGTATTGCCGTGCCGGAGTACATGTAGATGAGCGTGCCTGACATTCTGGCCAAGATTGTGGCGCGCAAGGTGGAAGAGATTGCGCTGTTGAAGCCAAAGCAGTTGGAATTTGAGCGGCGGGCGGCAGACAACAAGGGGCGGCAGCGTGGCTTTGCTTCCGCGTTGCGCGTGCGGGCCATCATTTCTCCGGCCGTGATTGCGGAGATCAAGAAGGCGTCTCCGTCGCGGGGACTGTTGAGTGAAGACTTTCAACCGGTGGAAATTGCCCGGACTTATGAGTTGGGCGGTGCGGCGGCGTTGAGTGTGCTGACGGATGCGGATTTCTTCATGGGCTCGCTGGCTGACATGGCGGCCGCGCGGGGAGCTGTGGGGCTGCCGGTTATCCGGAAAGATTTTACGCTCGAACCAATTCAGGTGGTGGAAGCGGCAGCCAATGGAGCGGATGCGATTTTGTTGATTGCGGCGATTCTCAGTGACCGGCAGTTGCTGGAACTGCGGGAAGTGGCGGGAAGCCTGGGGCTGGATGCACTGGTGGAGGTGCATGATGCGGTGGAGTTGCAGCGGGCGATTGACAGCGGCGCAACCGCAATCGGCGTGAACAACCGCGACTTGCGCAGCTTTGAAGTGAAGCTGGAGACGTCGTTGGAGCTGTCTGCGCAAATGCCTGCGGGGGTGTTGCGCGTGAGTGAGAGTGGCATCTTTACGCGGCAGCATGTCGATACTTTGCGGGCCGCCGGGTATCAAGCCTTTCTGGTGGGCGAGAGCCTGATGAGGAACCCTGCTGCGCTGCGGGAGCTGGTGGCGTGATCGTAAAGGTTTGCGGGGTAACGAATGCGATGGATGCGCTAACGGCGCTGGATGCCGGGGCGGATGCGATTGGCTTCAACTTCTGGCCGGGGAGTCCGCGCTTTCTTGAGGACACGGCGTTTTTGGCCGACTTGCCAATGGACTTCTGGCGGGTGGGCCTCTTTGTGAATGAAGATGTAGAGCATGTGCGGGAAACCGTTGAGCGGCACCGGCTGGACATCGTGCAGTTGCACAAGATGGACAGCATCAGCGGGCTGCGGGTTTGGAAGGCGATCAGCGTGCAGGGGCAATTGACACAGGCGCAGATCGATGGTGCGGAGGCGGAGGCGGTGGTGCTGGATACTCCGGCTGGATCGCTTGAAGGTGGGACAGGACGAAGCTTTGATTGGGATTTGGCGGCGGGCTTGCAGGGAAAGATTGTGCTGGCGGGTGGATTGGATGCATCGAATGTAGCAGAAGCCATCCGGCGCTTGAAGCCTTGGGGCGTAGATGCCTGCTCCCGGATTGAGAGCGAGCCAGGGAAAAAAGATCGGACGAAAATGCGCGCCTTTATTGAGGCGGCGCGGAAGGAGTATCAGACAGTATGTTGAATGTTCCGGACGCCGGAGGCCACTTTGGGCCCTACGGGGGACGTTATGTCCCTGAAGTGTTGATGAGTCCGCTGGATGAATTGGAGCAGGCGTATTCCGCGGCACGAGACGATGCCGGGTTTCAGGCAGAGTTATCCGATTTACTCAAGAATTATGCCGGGCGGCCTACTCCGCTGTACTATGCCAAGCGCCTGAGCGAGAAGCTTGGTGGCGGCAAGATCTACTTTAAGCGGGAAGACCTGTTGCATACGGGGGCGCACAAGATCAACAATGCCCTGGGGCAGGCGCTGCTGGCAAAGCGGATGGGCAAGCACCGGATCATCGCGGAAACGGGTGCGGGCCAGCATGGCGTGGCCACGGCAACGGCATGCGCGCTGTTGGGGCTGGAGTGCAGGGTATACATGGGCGAGGAAGACATGCGCCGGCAACGGCTGAATGTGTTCCGGATGCGGCTTTGCGGGGCGGAAGTAATCGGAGTCACCAATGGTTCCCGTACGCTGAAGGATGCGATTAGTGAGGCGATGCGGGACTGGGTTACCAATGTGCAGTCCACTTACTATTTGCTGGGTTCGGCGTTGGGAGCGCATCCCTATCCGCTGATGGTGCGTGACTTTCACCGTTGCATCGGTGTGGAAGCGCGGGCGCAGCTCCTGGAGCGGGAAGGCCGCTTGCCGGACATGGCGATTGCTTGCGTGGGGGGCGGATCGAATGCGATCGGGCTCTTTCATGCTTTTGTGCCGGATCTCTCCGTGCAGCTCATTGGTGTCGAGGCGGGTGGTCGAGGCAAGAAGACGGGCGAGCATGCGGCGCGATTCAGTGGGGGTGCGCCGGGGGTTTTGCATGGTGCGTATAGCTATCTTTTGCAGGACGACGACGGGCAGGTTGCCCTGACGCACTCGATTTCAGCCGGGCTTGACTACGCGCTGATCGGGCCGGAGCATGCGCATCTGCATGACCTGGGCCGGGCCGAGTATGTGGATTGCGACGACAAGACGGCGCTGTGTGCGGCATTGGAATTGTCCCGGATGGAAGGGCTGATTCCGGCCATGGAAAGCGCCCATGCGGTTGCCGAGGCGATCCGGCGGGCACCGATGACGGGCAAGGATCAATTGATTCTTGTGAATCTGAGTGGACGCGGGGATAAGGACATTGATATCTATCGTGAGAATTTGAAGGAGCTTGATTCTGACTCGCATCAGCCAGCGTTTTGACCAACTGCGGGCGGCCAATGAGCCAGCCCTGATTGCATATGTAACGGCCGGGGATCCGTCGCCGGAAAGAACCGTGGAGATTGTCGCTGCCCTGGAGCGGGGCGGTGCGGACATCATTGAACTCGGCGTGCCCTTTAGTGATCCGATAGCGGACGGGCCGGTGATTATGCGGGCCAGTGAGCGGGCTTTGGCGGCCGGGACGACGGTTGAGAAGGTGTTGGGCGTGGCTGCGGCGATCCGGCAGAAGAGTGAGATTCCGATTGTATTGTTCACTTATTTGAACCCGGTGATGCGCTATGGCTTTGATCGCCTGGCCGCACGGGCCAAGGAGGTGGGCGTTGATGGGTTTTTGTTGACGGACCTGAGTGTCGAAGAGGCAGAGATCTTTGTGGCGGCAGTGAAGGCGCAAGGCTTGGACACGGTGTTTCTGGTGGCCCCGACGAGCACGGATCACCGGTTGGAGCTGGTGGCGAAGTATTGTTCCGGATTTGTGTATGTCGTGTCGCGGACGGGTGTGACGGGGGAACAGTCGCAGGTGTCAGCGTCCGTGAAGCCGCTGGTAGAGAAGTTGAGGAGGTTTACGTCCTTGCCGCTTGGTGTGGGCTTTGGCATCTCTTCGGCCGAACAGGCAGCGGAGGTGGGCGCGGTGGCTGATGGCGTCGTGGTGGGTAGTGCCTTTGTGCGGGCGATCGAGACTACACCGGACGAGGAAGTCTTGGATAGGATAGAGCGGATGACAAGGGAACTCAAACAAGGGGCACTGCGTGGACGCGGCTGAGGCAACCGAGAAACTGAAGCTTTTTCGAGCAAGAATTGACGAGATTGACTCTTCGATATTGGACCAATTGAACCGCCGGGCTGCGGTGGCCCTGGAGATTGGGGCTACCAAGCGGGCGGCTGGATTGCCGGTGGTGGAGTTGAGTCGAGAGCGGGCGGTGGTGGAAGGCATGGTGGGCCGGAATCTGGGGCCGTTGTCGCCCGAGGCGATCGAACGCATTTACACGGCAGTGATGCTCGAAATGCGGCGGCTGCAGGAATAATGCCGACGCTGGTGATAGCCGGTACGGGACTGCTGGGGACGAGTTTTGGCCTGGCCGTCAAGAGAGCCAAACTGTTTGAGCGTGTGATTGGGGTGAGTTCTCCGGCGGTGGTGGCCAAGGCCGTGGAGGCAGGCGGCATTGATGAGGCTGCGACGCTGGAAGACGCATTGCCGCAGGCGGATCTGGTGCTGCTGGCGCAGCCGGTACGCCGGATTCTGGACACGCTGAAGGTGCTGGATCAGCATCTGCGGCCAGGGACGCTGGTGACGGATGTGGGGAGTACGAAAGCGGAAATTTGCCGGGTGGCCGCGGCGCATTTGCATCACGGCAGGTTTGTTGGGGGACATCCGATGGCGGGGCGGGAAGTGCGGGGGCCGGAGGGCGCTACGGCGGATTTGTTTGCCGGACGGCCCTGGGTGCTTACCGAGCCGGAGGAGGAGTTGCTGGGTATTGTGAAAGCGCTGGGCGCGATTCCGGTGATTCTGGATGGGGAAGAGCACGACCGGCGCGTGGCGCTGAGTTCGCATTTGCCGCAGTTGCTTTCGACAGCGCTGGCGAGTTATTTGAACCATCAGGATCTGCGGAATGTGGCAGGGCCGGGAATTCTGGATATGACGCGGCTGGCGTTGTCGAGTCATGAATTGTGGGCAGACATCCTGGCGACCAATGCTGCGAACGTGGACGTGGCGCTGGCGGGCATGGCCCGGCAGATTGAGTCGATGCGCGCCGAGCTTGCGGCTGGTGGGATTGAAGCGGACTTTATTCGCGCCCAAGACTTCGCCCGCTCGCTGCGCCCCGTGGATTGACACCTTTTGCGCCGCCGCCACATAATGAGGCAGGCTTGGCGATGGCTTCTTCACCGTGGATAGATTGCTTGGCGAGGGAATTGGGCGGGGTGGTGCTGCGTCCGAGCGTCCGGAATGTGCATGAGTTGAGGATTGCCATTCGCAGGGTGCAGGCCTGGATGGGGCTGCTCTCCTCCCCGGCGCCGGAAGAGTTCACCCATGCACTGGGCCGATTGATGCCCGTGTTGGGCAAGATCCGCGACCTTGATGTGATGTCGCGTCATGAGCTGAGTGTCTGGATCGACCTTCCCCCTCGCGAGGGACTGGAGCAAAAACTGACGCGGCGCTTGCAGCGGCATTTGCCGGCGTTGAATCTTTCCGGGGTCGAGTTTGAAGAGGCTTCCCTGTCAGGGGCTTTGCCCGCAATCGAGAAGCTTGTGGAAAGTTTTTTTGATCGGGGTTACAAGGCTGCCAGTGAAGGTGCGACTCTGGCCGAGATTCATCAGTTTCGCCTGGCCGTCAAGAGGCTCCGCTACAGTTTTGATGCGTTGGAGCTGCCGGACCGCAGCGAAGCGCTGGTGCCGGTGCAGAAGGTGTTGGGGCAACTGAATGATTTACGGCAACTGCGGCGGGCGATTGCCCGGCGCTATCGCGATACGGAAGCGGGCCAATCGCTAGAGGCTCAACTGGAGGAGCGGAAGCAGGCGTTTGTCCTTTGTTGGCAGACGGAAATTGCGCCCCGGGAAAGGGAGCTGCGGCAGCAATGGCTCAGCGAGCCCTCGGCTTCAGAGTGATTCTTCGGCGCTGGCGATCACGCTGCGAATTTTCAGAAGTGAATCCGGGTTGAGGCTGATCGAGTTGATGCCGAGCTTGACCAGGTAGCTGGCAAAGTCGGGGAAATCGCTGGGGGCCTGGCCGCAAATTCCGATCTTGCGGTTGTTGCGGCGGGCGGCTTCGATGACCATCGCGATGGTCTTGAGGACGGCCGGGTCCCGCTCATCGAAGAGCCGCGAGATGCGGGCGGAATCGCGGTCTACGCCGAGCACGAGCTGGGTGAGGTCATTGGAGCCGATGGAGAAGCCGTCAAAGATTTTGGCGAATTCATCGGCGAGAATTGCATTGCTGGGGATCTCGCACATGACATAGACCTCAAGGCCGTTGTCGCCGCGGGCAAACCCGTTGGCGGCCATTTCCGCCAGTACGGCTTCGCCCTCAGCGATGGTCCGGCAAAAGGGAATCATGGCAATGAGGTTGGTCAGGCCCATCCTGTCGCGCACGGACTTCAGTGCGCGGCATTCGAGGGCAAAGCCTTCGCGGTAGTCGGGGTCATAGTAGCGGGAAGCGCCGCGCCAGCCGATCATGGGGTTTTCTTCGGGGGGCTCAAAGTCCGCGCCGCCGATGAGGGTGGCGTATTCGTTGGTTTTGAAGTCGGAGAGGCGCACGATCACGGGCTTGGGATAGAAGGCAGCGCAGATGGCACCGACGCCCTCGGCCAGCTTTTCGACAAAGTAATCGGTTTTGTCGGCGTAGCTGGCGGTGAGTTCGGCGATTTTGGTTCGGGCGGAAGGGTCAGAGACGCGGTCCGGATGCACGAGGGCCAAAGGGTGGATCTGAATTCCCGAGGCGATGATGAATTCGATGCGGGCGAGACCGATGCCATCGTTCGGCAAGCTGGAAAGCCGGAAGGCGTCGCCCGGTTGGGCAAGGTTCATCATCAGTTCGGTGCGGAGCGGGCGGATCTCATCCATGCGGGATTCGAGCACTTCAAAGGGAAGTTCGCCTTCGTAGACATGGCCGTCGTCGCCTTCGGCGCAGCTTACGGTGACGGCCTGGCCGCTGGCGATTTGGGAGGTTCCGTGTTCGGTGCCGACGATGGCGGGGATGCCGATTTCCCGGGCTACGATGGCGGCGTGGCAGGTGCGGCCGCCCTGATTGGTGACGATGGCCGAGGCCTTCTTCATGATGGGTTCCCAGTCCGGGTCGGTCTTGTTGGTGACCAGAACTTCGCCGGGAATGAGTTGGCTCATCTGGGCGGCGTTCTGAATCAGACGAGCTTTCCCCACGGCGATGCCATCGCCGACGGCGCGGCCTTTTGCGAGCACGGGCCCGGAAGCTTTGAGCGAGAAAGTGCGAAGGATTGCGCCACTTTCGCGGCTGCGCACGGTTTCCGGGCGGGCCTGGAGGATGAAGAGTGTGCGGGTGTTTTCTTCGAGCGCCCATTCGATATCCATGGGGCAAGCGGAGCCACGGAGGCTGGTATAGTGCTGCTCAATCTGGCAGGCCCAGCGGGCGAGTTCCAGGACTTCGTCGTCATGCAGGGAATGAAGAATTTGTTGTTCCGCCGGCACGGAAACCATTTCCGTCTGCTTGCCGCCGGCCTGGCTGTAGACCAGTTTGATTTCCTTGGTGCCGAGACGACGCCGCAGGATGGGCGAGTGTCCGGTGAGCAGGGTGGGCTTGAAGACGAGGTACTCATCGGGGTTGACGCTGCCCTGGACGATACTCTCGCCGAGCCCGTAGGAAGAATTGATGAGGACGACGTCGGGGAAGCCGGTCTCGGTGTCGATGGTAAACATCACGCCAGAGCAGCCCGCGTCGGTGCGCACCATCTTCTGCACCCCGACCGACAGGGCAATCGAGAAGTGGTCAAAGCCGCGTTCTTCGCGGTAGTGGATGGCGCGGTCATTGAAAAGGGAAGCAAAGCAGGCGCGGCAGGCTTCGAGCAAGTCCTGCTTGCCGCGGACGTTGAGGAAGGTTTCCTGCTGGCCGGCAAAGCTGGCTTCGGGCAAGTCTTCGGCGGTGGCGCTGGACCGGACGGCGACATCGGTATCGGGACCGTACTCGGCGCAAAGCCGGTCATAGGCGGCTTCGATTTCGGTCGTCAATTGAGCGGGAAGCTGTGCGGCGAGGATCAGGTCGCGAGCTCGCTGGCCGCTGGATTGCAGTGCTTCGACATCATCGGGGTGTCGCCCGCTGAGCGCATCGCGCAGGGCGGGGCCGAGATTCGCAGCAGAAATAAAGTCGCGAAAGGCCTTGGAGGTGGTGGCGAAGCCGTTGGGTACACGGATGCCTTTTGAGCCAAGACTGCGGGTCATTTCCCCCAGTGAGGCATTTTTCCCACCCACCAGCGGCACATCCTGCATGCCGATTTCTTCAAACCACAACAAGTTGGCGCTCGATCGATTGGTCATGAGGCCCTTTGTAGTGCAATCGAGGGGCCGAAAAAAGGGTGGTCCACTTTGGGTGGAATCTGCGCGTGTCAAATAACCCAAATCACCATGCGCCTTTTCCTCTTCCTCTTGCTATTGCCCTGGCTGCTTGCCGGCCAGGAAGAAAGCGCTGCCGCCCCTGAGGTGGTGAGCGATGCGACGCCGGAGTCTTTTCGGGATGCCGAGGCGGGGTTTTCGATCCGGCTGGCGGGTGGCTTTGGCTTTCTGGCGCGGCAGGAATCGCTGGTGCTGTTTGGATCCAAGAGCACGCCGGGGATGGTGTTTCTGGAATTGGGGGAGAGCTTCACCGAGCAGGAACTGGTGGAAGCCTCGCGCAGCGGGTATCAGGAGGAAGGGGTTTCACTGACACCTACCGGAGAGGCGATCCGGCTCCATCCAGGGTTGGGGAAGGGAATTGCTTTTCCAGTGCGCGGCAGCCTGGACGGACAAAGGGTGGAGGGGCTGCTGGCGGGAGTGCGCCACCAGAATGGCCGCTGTTTCATTGTGCTGGTGGCAACGACGCCGGAATCCTGGCCGAAGCTGGCTGGTGCCGCGCAGCAAATCGTGAACGGCATTGCGCTGGGTGCACCTGAAGCTCCGCAGATCGATCCGCAGATGCGGAGCTATTTTGCCGGGACACGGTTGAGCTTTTATTTCAGCCGGGCTTCCCGCTCCACATTGTTCCAGGGCAAGGAGCAAATTTACCTTTGCGGCAACGGGACGTTCTTTTATGGGGAGCAAACGAGCGCCTCGTTTGATGTGCCCCAGGCCATGGGGTATTCGCGTACGGGCGACAACAGCGCCGGTAAGTGGCAGGCTGCGCCGAACGGGGAGGGGGCACTGCTCAGCCTGGTTTTTAACGATGGGCGGCAGTGGCGATATCAGGCGACGCGTATGGGCTCGGGACTGGTCTATCTCAATGGCAGCAAGTATTTTCGCTCGGGTCAGAATCGCTGCCGGTAAGGAAAAACAAAATGAAATATCTTCTCGCTTTCACTGCTTTTGCTCTTGGAGCCCAGTCGTTGCCGCCGCTGGCTGACACTTACTCCGATACCCTTTCGCCTCAGGCCAACTTTGGGAATCGCGACAATCTTCTGGTTGGCCCGAATCAGCGAAGTCTGATTCAGTTCCGGTCTCCCGTTTCTCCTGCTGGCGCTACTCTCAGCCGGGCTGTCTTGACTGTGTTTGTTTCTCGCGTGGTTGCGGGTGGATCGTTTGAAGTCCTACCGCTGAGATCCCGTTGGGCGGAGGGGTCGATTACCCATGCCACCTTACCGGCTTCCTCGCGAAGAATTGCTACGGGGACAGTGAACCTTGGTGGTCAGTTTGTGGAGGTGGATGTCACGCCGCTGGTGGAATCATGGCTGGCGGGGGCGCAGAATTTTGGGCTGTTGTTGAGCCCCATTGGCAATGCCAGCTTTCAGTTGGACAGCAAAGAGAATGCGGGGACAGGGCATGCCCCGCGGTTGGAAGTGATCTGGGCTGGGGTGGCTGGCCCTGCGGGAGCACCCGGTGCGCCGGGACCGCAAGGACCAGCGGGAACGCAGGGGCCACAAGGCTTGCAGGGACCTGCCGGTGCTTCCGGCACCAGTTTCAATATTGGCGGAATGGCAGCGACCCGGGCCCGGTCGAGGCGGTTGCTCAACGCCTTTGATCTGGTGCGGACCGGTGAAGCGGGCTTGGGAATTCGAAGCTCCGAGGCCCAGAGGCCGCTTTCGCTTGCGATCGCGGATGACAATATCCTGGTCATCACTCCGAGTGGATTCTGGAAGCTGAGGCGGAGCAATCTGCACAACGCAACGGAAGTTGAGAGTGCTGAATGGAACAACGGTTACGACGCCAATGTTGGCGGCCAGAATATGGCCTACAACGACGGCGTAACGGTGTGGCGCGGCATGGACCACGCCATCGCCGGACATTCGATTTACCGCGACACCCCCGTCCTGTTGACGACTCCCTGGGCGCGTTCCCTCCGGCTGTTGAGCGATGGCAAATCGCTTTTTGGTGCTGGAGATGACAGATTTTTCCAGATGAGTTTTGATGGGCAAGTTGTCTTCCGGGAACCCGATGGGCCCGGCAAGATCGAGGATCTTGTGTGGGCGGAATCCTGGGTGTGGGCGACCTATCCGGATCTTGGTGAGGTCAGAGGTTTTCCCTTGCTGGAGGGTGAGCCGGTTGCCAATCTTGCGGCGTGTGCTGCTGGCTCGCCCATGAAGGGCATCGTGTACGATGGCACTTCCACCTGGGTGTCCTGTACCGCTGAGAATGCCTTGCTGCGGCTCACCGTCACGGGCCCGAGAGAATTTGCAACGCAGAAGGTAAACCTGGCTTTTCAGCCGGGGCTGCTTGAATTCGATGGTCAAAATATTTGGGCCACGGATGAAAGCAATCCGGGGGTGCTGGTGCGGCTCAGTTCATCGGGCAAGGTGATTGAAAGCATTCCGCTCAACATCCCGGACGCAACGCAACCGGAAGTCCGGTCGCTGCGGTCTGATGGGACGCATCTGTGGGCCATCATCCAGTTGTCGCCCACCCACACAGTACTGGCAATGTACTAGGAAATCATCGAATGCAGCTCACCGATATAATTTCAAAGACCCTGTTCGGGTCTTTGGGGAGGCTATGGGCCAAGGCGAAGTTACTGAATTGTTGCGGCAGTGGTCTGGTGGCAAGCCAGAGGCGCGCGAGCAATTGCTTCCGCTGGTGTATGACGAACTGCGCCGTATGGCCGATAGTTTTTTGCGGGGAGAACGCCAGGGGCATACACTTCAGCCGACGGCGCTGGTACACGAGCTTTATATCAAGATGGTGGACCAGCATAGTGCCCGCTGGCAGGACCGGGCGCACTTTTTTGGCGTGGCCGCCAAGATGATGCGCCGGATTCTTGTGGACCATGCCCGCAAGCACGGCTCGGTGAAACGCGGGGCTGGCGTTGTTCACTTGCCCGTGGATGATGCCTTGGATGCGGCCGCGCCGGCCAGCAACGCTGTGCTGGCCGTGGATGAAGCGTTGACCCGGTTTGCAGAGTTTGATCCGGAGCGCAGTGAAATTGTGGAACTTCGCTACTTTGGGGGCCTCGATCTGGCGGAGATTGCTGAACTCAAGCAAGTGTCACGGACGACAATCAAGCGCCACTGGACGGTAGCTCGCATGTGGCTGCATCGTGAACTGGAAAAGGATCTCGATGGATACGGAACGATGGCGGGAGATTAGCGATCTGGCGGCGGTTGCCGCCGAAACGAGCCCGGCGGCGCGTGAGGCTTTGTTGCTGGCCCACCCCGAGCTGAGGCAGGAAGTGGAATCGCTGCTGCGCTATCTGGAAGAGGAGTCCGGGCCGCTGGATCAGCCGGTGAACGTACCGGCGCTGAGCGGTTACGCAGGTTTGCGGATCGGCCCTTATCGTGTGGAGGAGGAGTTGGGGCGCGGCGGCATGGGCGTGGTTTTGCTGGCGCGGCGGGAAGGCGTTGACTTTCAGCAAGTGGTGGCGATCAAGCTGGCGCGGGTATCCTTTCAATCGGGATTCTTCCAGCAGCGGTTTCTCGAGGAGCGCCAGATTCTGTCCCAGCTGGATCATCCGAACATCGCCCGGTTTCTTGACGGAGGAGTAGCGGCCGATGGCAGCCCCTACATCGTCATGCAATATGTTGACGGCGTCCCGCTGCCGCAGTGGTGTGATGAGCAAAAGCTGAACCGGCAGCGCAGGGCTGAGGTTTTCCTGAAGATTTGTGAAGCCGTTGCCTACGCGCATGAACATCTTGTTGTTCATCGAGACTTGAAGCCGGCCAACATTCTGGTGAATTCTTCGGGTGAGCCGATGTTGCTGGATTTTGGCACCGCGCGGCTGCTACAGCCGGAGGAGCCTTCCAATCCGGCCCAAACGACGATGCCGGTGCTGACGGCCCGTTATGCGAGTCCGGAGCAGGTGAACGGGTTTTCGGGATCGACTCGAACGGACGTTTACAGTTTGGGCGTTGTGCTCTATGAGTTGCTGACCGGGCAGTGGCCTTACGCCGCTGATTCAGGGAATGTAGCCGCGCTTTTGCGGGCTGTATGCGAAGCGGAGTTGATCGCCCCGAGCCGGCACGACAAAGCTCTGGCGGGGGACCTGGACGCCATTCTTTTGAAGGCACTGAGCCGGGAGGGGGCGCAGCGCTACGACTCGGTGAGGGACTTTGCGGCGGATCTGCGACGGCACCTGGAGGGGGAGCCTGTGCTGGCCAGACGACCCACCTGGCGGTATCGAGCCGGACGATTTGTGCGCCGGCACCGGCTTGCGGTGGCTGCCGCGACGATGGTTGTTTTGAGCCTGGCGGGGGCCACGCTCTACAGCCTGGACCAGGCACAACGGGCAGAACGGGAACGGATGAAGGCCGTGCAGGTGGCCATGTTTCTGGAGAATTTGCTGGGTGCTTCCCGCAAAGGTGGAGTTTCGCCGCTGGCTAGCGGGGGCAGGGAATTGAAAGTTGTGGATGTGATTGAAACCGCGGCAGCCCGAGTGGGGGAGGAGTTCAAGAGTAGTCCCGATATTGAGGTGGGGCTGCGTTCCACCATTGGAAGTGCACTGCTTGCTTTGGGAGAAAGGGCGAAAGCGCAGCCGCATGTTGAGCGTGCGGTTGAATTGAGTGAGCGTCTTTATGGCGACGATCACGCCGTCACCTCACGTGCGCTGACAGCGCGGGGCCGCCTGCGGCTGGCAGCAGGAGACTATGCGGGTGCGCAGGCAGACCTCGAGCGTACGCTCCGATGGCATGAGACGCGGCAACATGAGGATCTTCCCTTTCAGCACAGTCTGCTGGCGGAGTCATACTTCCGGCGTGCTGACCTTGCGGGGGCTCGTCGTCACTTTGAGGCTGCGCTCGTTGCGATGCGCCGCCAGTTTGGCGATCAGCACCTCACGACTGCGACGATGATCAACAATCTTGCCGTGGTGAGCGATGATGCCGGCGATGCGGAGTCTGCGGAGAAGCATTTTGCGGAGGCGGCGACGGTGATGAGATCCTTGCCGGGGCCGCCGGGAAATCTGGTTTATCCTTTGTCTGGTTTGCAGCGGGCTGCCTTTTTTCGAGGGGACTATGCGCAGGCCAAACAAATCTGTGAAGAGGCCTATGCGCATGCCCGCAAGACTGGCGGGGAGCGTCATCCCAATACCCTGACGGCGGCACTGCAACTGGCGGTGGTAAAGGCTTATCTGAATGAGCCGGAGGCTGAGAGGCTGGCAAGGCAGGCGTTGGCGCTGCAGCGCGAGGTTTTTCCTGCCTCGCATCTGGAAATCTCACGCGGCCTGGCGGCACTTGCCCGTGTCTTGATTCGATCCGGTAAGGGAGACGCTGCGCTTCCTTTGCTTGAGGAAGCGATGGCGATTAGTCGCAAGGTTTACCCCAAAGCAAACTGGCGGAATGCGGAATTGCAAATGCTTCGTGGGGTGGCGATGGCCCAAGGAGGGAAGTCTGTTGCGGCGAGTGAGGCATTGGGGGCTTGCCTAAAAGAATTCGAAGCTTCGCTGCCGCCACATCACCCGCGGGTGAGGGAAGCCCGGCAAATCAGCGAGGCTGTGCTGAAAGGTTTAAAAGCACCGTAGTGATAGTCTTAGAGGTTATGGCCTTGAACCCCATCATCCTGTCGGCGCTTTCTGGCAGTGCTCTGTGAAGGGCATCATCTTAGCCGGTGGCAGTGGCACGCGGCTCTATCCCATTACGGAATCGGTGAGCAAACAACTGCTGCCAATTTACGACAAACCGATGATCTACTATCCCTTGTCCACGTTGATCCTGGCGGGGATTCGAGAAATCCTGATCATTTCGACGCCTCAGGATTTGCCGGTCTTCCAGCGATTGCTTGGCAATGGAGAGCGCTTTGGCATTGAGCTTCAGTATGCGGAGCAGCCTCGCCCGGAGGGACTGGCACAGGCTTTCCATATTGGCAAAGACTTTATCGCTGGTGGCCCGGCGGCATTGATTCTGGGTGACAACCTGTTTCACGGGGAAGGGATTCCGGCGCAGTTGCAGCGGGCAGCCCGGCGCGATCAGGGGGCAACCGTATTTGGCTATTGGGTGAAGGATCCGGAGCGCTATGGCGTGGTGGAATTCGGGGCCGATGGCCGGGCAGTGTCGATCGAAGAAAAGCCGGTGGAGCCCCGATCGCATTACGCGGTTGTCGGTTTGTACTTCTACGATTCTGCCATCACGGAAGTGGCTGCTTCGGTTCAGCCTTCGGCTCGCGGCGAGTATGAAATCACCACGGTCAATAATGTCTACCTTGAGCGGGGAAGCTTGAATGTAGAGTTGTTTGGCCGCGGGGTGGCGTGGCTGGATACGGGCACGCATGAGTCTTTACTCCAGGCCGGAAACTTTGTCGAAACGATTGAGCAGCGTCAAGGCCTGAAGATCGGGTGTCCGGAAGAAGCGGCACTCAATCAGGGATTCCTGACAGCCGAACAGGTGACCAAATGCGCTGAGCGCTATAAGTCATCCGGTTATGGTGACTATCTCAGGAACCTGGCCCGACTATGGGCTTCGCCGCAATTCTAGCTTTACAGTTTTTCAACTTATTCAGTGTCAATTCCTTCCGCCAGCCTAAACGCAGAAATATCGCGCCGCCGCACCTTTGCCATCATTTCTCACCCCGATGCGGGGAAGACCACGCTTACCGAAAAGCTGCTGCTCTATGCCGGAGCCGTGCATGCGGCCGGGTCGGTGCGACCCAAGAAAAATCGGGGTCATGCCACATCCGACTGGATGGCCATTGAACAGGCTCGCGGCATCAGCATCACTTCCACCGTGCTGCAGTTTGAGTATTCTGGTTGCCTCTTTAACCTGCTGGATACCCCGGGCCATCAGGACTTCAGTGAAGACACTTATCGAACCCTGACCGCTGTGGATAGTGCGGTGATGGTGCTCGATAGCGCCAAAGGCATTGAGCCGCAAACCAGGAAGCTTTTTGACGCCTGCCGTTTGCGAAAGATCCCCATTCTGACTTTCATCAACAAGATGGACCACGTGGGGCGGGACCCGCTGGAACTGATTGACGAAGTGGAGCGGGTGCTGGGAATTTCGGCCGCGCCGCTGAATTGGCCGGTCGGGTCCGGCAACCGCTTTCGTGGGGTAGTGGATCTTGTCTCCAAGCGGTTTCTTCAGTTCAGTACCGCATCGTTAAATCAGTTGAAGACGGAGGCTGAGACCCTCGCGGTAGATCGTAATGTTCTTGAGGAGGCAATTGGCCCAGACGATGCACAGGAGCTTCTGGAAACGCTCGATCTAATTGACGGTGTATTGCCCGCCTTTGATGAGGAGAAATTCAAGCGTGGCGAGCAAACGCCGATTTTTTTTGGCAGCGCGCTGAACAATTTTGGCGTGGAGACTTTTCTGAACGCGCTGGTTGGACTTGCTCCGGAACCGGTGGCCCGGCTGAGCAAGGAGGGTTTGATCGAGCCCAAGTCTTCGATCTTTTCAGCCTTCGTTTTCAAGATCCAGGGCAATATGGATCCCAATCACCGGGATAGCATGGCGATCCTGAGAATTTGTTCGGGACGCTTCTTTGGCGACATGTGGGTGCATCATGCCCGCCTGGACAAGAAGATTCGCATGACGAAACTGCATCGACTCTTTGCCCGGGACCGCGAGACTCTGGAAGAAGCCTTTGCCGGTGATGTGGTGGGAATTGTGAATCCGGGGATTTTCGTGATTGGCGATACGCTGAGTTCGGAAGCCGGCGTAGAGTATCCGCCGATTCCCAGCTTTCAGCCTGAGCACTTTTGCAGCTTGCGGAATGAAGACGTTACGCGGAACAAGCAGTTCCGCAAAGGGATTGAACAACTTTCCCAGGAAGGTGTGGTGCAGGTTTATCATTCGGTGGACGCTGTGCGGCGCGAGCCGATACTGGGGGCTGTCGGGCAATTGCAGTTTGATGTGGTGCAGGCGCGATTTGTGGAGGAGTATTCCGTGCGAGCCATCAGCACGCCTCTGAACTACGTTGGTGCCCGGTGGCCGCGAATCCCATTGGTTGAGGCGAGGAAATTGCGGGGATTGGAGCATACGGGAACTATGCTGGCGGTGGATCATCAGGACCGGCCGGTCTTCCTGTTTCAATCCACCTGGGATATGAAGCGGCTGATCGAGAACAATCCGAGTGTCGTCTTTGATCAGACGGGGTAGTTTTGGGGACTGGGCTATTGGGGTGGATGAAACCAGGTCTTCTTTGCCTTAATCTTGTTGAATGCGCCAACCGGAAACCGCCGCTTTGCGCTTCCCGTTAAGGTAAGCCCTAACACGCAGCACTGGCCGTCCTCATGAGACGGTCCATACTCAAATACCAAGTAGAGCTGGCCCTTCCTCAGAAGATATACATCGAAAAACCGAACATGTTTCCTGATTTTGGGAATCAGTAACTCGTAAGTCGTCGCTTTATAAGTATCGCCGAAGTCTTCGAAAACCGTTCCTGATAACTGATCCCGCACTACAGGATCGATTTCGGTATCAGCCCGGGAGAGATCGAATGGATAACGCACATTGTTGTTGAGCCCGCAGTGGAATGCCTTTGCGCCGAGAATTTGGTTTCCAAGCGAAAAATCTCGAAATCCGTGATCTCTTCTTATATCGCTGACAAAGCATTCCCCGCCAGGCTGAACCTTCAGTTTTAAAGCAACCTTGTTTGGAAGGCAGTAGAGCATTACATTCGACTCAAAAGTCTTGACTGAACAGACGGCATAGTTTGGCACGGCGTCTTGAGATTGCCATTCTGCGTAGTAGCGGAAGTTGGCCAGAATTTGCTGTTGCAAAGAAGCTTCAATTGAGTTGTCCGGAGGGCTGACTGGTTGTGACCATGCTCTACCGGACTCAAGAATAGCGAGAAAGAGCAGTTTTCCCCATCGCCTGTTTCTAGATCTGGTTGTCATCGTGCTCGCCTGTTGCTCCCATTATGTCGTCGGTGAGAAGCGGTACGCTACATCGACCTCTTTGCCGTTGGCGAGGCGTGCTGACATGTTGTGGCCGTAGGGGCCATGGGGCTAGGCCAAAGCTGCGGCTGGCGTCGGGTACGGCAAAGGATTTTGCGCCGCTCAGTCGTGGTTTGCTGCGCTAAGAGGTAGGCTAGAGGGATGCGCACCAGTATCAGCGTGGAGGAGAGCTACGCCTATTGCATTGGCGTGGCGCGGGCGCGGGCCAAGAACTTCTACTATGCCTTCCTTGTGCTGCCCAAGGGCAAGCGGCGGGCGATGTGTGCCATCTATGCGTTCATGCGGCAGTGCGACGATTTGAGCGATGAGGCCGGGGCGACGCGGGCGAAGCTCGACGGTTGGCGTGAGGAGTTGGACCGGGCGCTCGATGGGGAAGAGGTGGCGCATCCGGTGTGGCCTGCCTTTGTGGACTCCGTCAACCGGTATCAGATTCCGCGAAGTTATCTCTACGACATGCTTGAGGGCGTGACGAGCGATTTGAGTTTTGAGCAGCCGCGGAGCTTTGAGGATCTTTACCGCTATTGCTATCAGGTGGCGGGCGTGGTGGGGCTGACGATCACGCACATCTTTGGCTTTCGGAGTGCCGTTGCGCTGGAGATGGCGGAGAAGTGCGGGATTGCCTTTCAGTTGACGAATATCCTGCGGGATGTGGGCGAGGATGCGGGGCTGGGGCGGAGTTATTTGCCGCTCGAACTGATGCGGCAGTACGGGGTGAAGGCAGAGGAGTTGGGACAGCGGGAAGTGTCGCCGCGGCTGCGCAATTTACTGAGCGACCTGGGGCAGCGGGCGCGGGAGTATTACGAATATTCGCGGCCGTTGATTGGATGCGTGGAGCGGGATGCGCGGGGGAGCTTGTGGGCGCTGATGGAGATTTACTCGCGGCTTTACCGGCGGATTGAGCGCTCGGGATTTGAAGTGCTGAAGGCGCGGCACCGGTTGCCGGTGTGGGAAAAGCTGCTGATTCTGGGGCAGGCTAGTTTTCGAACTTAGGGCTGGTGAAGGTCTTGGTGATGTGGTCGTGCCAGGTGAGCTTTTCTTCGTCAAAGAGGCACCAGAGCAGACCGAGGCCCAATGAGGCGAGGCTGACGACGCTGACGAGAACACGGAGGAGACGCTCTTCGCGGCTGGGGCGGTTGCCGTCGAAATTGAGCAGGCGGAGATGTACGGCGTTCATGCCCGGGGTGTCACCGCCGCTCAAGGCGAAGAGCAGTTTGTAGAGCAGGGCCACGCAGAGGGAGACGACGGCGTAGGTGCTCACGTCGAGGCGTTCACTCCCGAAACGAACGCCGCCGAAATAGTAAATCGCGGTGAGGATGCCGACGCCGATCGAGATCATGGCGAGGTCATAGGCGACGGCCATGGCGCGGTGGTTGGGCATGGCGACAGGGTGTGAGGTGTAGACGACCGGTTCGACCGCGCGGGGCTCAAAGCGGTCCTCCGGAAATTCCAGGGCCTTCTGGATTTCGATGGGGTCGTCGCCGCTGAGGCCGATGCGGTCTGAGAAGCGCTGGCGGACGCGCGTCTTGGCGTTGCGTTCCTGGGTGGAGCGGGCGACGCGGGCTGCTTCCGGCGAGATGGATTCAAAGGGGATGACGCGCTTGGGTTCCTGAACGGGAAAGAGCCGGGCCTGGACGGGCTGGCGGGAGCGCTGGTCTTCGACAGCGAGATGTTCTTCCAGAGTGTCAAGGCGCGGGGCGGTGTTGCCGTAGGAATCCGGGACCAGCAGTGGGCCCGTGAGGCGGCGACCGCAAAGATGGCAGCGGAGGTCTTCGGACGAATTATCGGAGCCGCAGGAGCCGCATTTCATCGCGATGGTCACATGCCTTTCTTCGGAGCCGGAGCCCGGGATCTGTAGAGTGGGTTGTGCGGGGCAAGGGGGGCTTGTTAACCTGAGCCTTGATCCGAGTCGCACTACTCCCCAAAGACTACTCTACTTTGCTTAACATATTTCTGACATATTGTCACGTAATTTCTTCATTTCATTGGCTTTCGCTATTTCTTTGTATTCCCTTGTTGGCAGGAGGTAGTGCCCAAGATCCCAAGACAACTAACCCGAACATTAAGTTACCTTTTTCGAGGCCGGAAGCGCCGCCGAGGGACAAGGTGGTGGTGAGGGCGAAAGGGTCGCAGACGGTGGAAGGGGACTGGGTGAAGTTGAGGGTGGGGGCGGAGGTGGAGATTACCGAGTCGAAGCTGACGGCGGACGAAATCGACTACAACACGGAGACGGGGGAGGCGCATGCGCGGGGGAACGTGCACTATCAGAATTATGAAGAGGGGGAAGACATCTATTGTGCGCGGGCGGACTACAACACGAAGGATGCGACGGGGAAATTTTATGAGATCCGGGGGAGTTTTGCGGCGCGGATTGATGCGCGGCCGGGGGTATTGACGACGTCGAATCCATTCATCTTTCAAGGGAAGATGGCGGAGCGGATCGAGGACCGGTATGTGCTGTATCAGGGGACGATTACGAGTTGTACGTATCCGCGGCCGTGGTGGGTATTGAAGGCACCGAAGTTTGACATTATCCCGAACCAGCGGGCGGTGATGCAGCGGGCGATGTTCCGGCTGAAGGGCGTGCCGATTTTTTACTTTCCGTATTTTTACAAGTCGCTTGAGAAGCAGCCGCGACGGAGTGGATTTTTGACGCCGAGCTTTGGGAACTCGTCCCGGTTCGGGCAGATGGTGGGAATTGGCTATTACTGGGCGATCAACCGGAGTTATGACCTGACTTACCGGCCGCAATACTTTACCGAGCGGGGCCTGGCGCACAATGTGGAATTCCGGGGTAAGCCCCGGGCGGGGGCGGACTTTGGGATGACGCTTTATGGGGTGGCGGACAAAGGTTTCCGGTTGAATGACGGGCGGCGGATAAAGCAGGGTGGATACAGTGTGATTTTTGATGGCAAAGCGGAGTTGGGGCGGGGCTGGCGGGCGATGGGCGTGGGGAACTATCTGTCGTCGTTCATCTTCCGGCAGGCGTTTACGCAGACCTTTAACGAGGCGATTTTTTCGGAAGTGAACTCGGTGGGATTTGTGGAGAAGCAGTGGGCGGGAAATAACGTGCAGGTGGTGTTTGCGCGAAGCCAGAATTTTCAATCGACGGTGGAGGGGGACTCGATCACGATCCGGCGCTTGCCGCAACTGGAATATACACGGCGGGATTCGCAGATCTGGAAGAAGATTCCGGTGTGGGTATCGCTGGAATCAACGGCGGGACTGGTGCGGCGGAATCAGCCGCTCTTTCAGACGCGGCAATACGTGGAGCGGGCTGATTTTTCACCGCGGATTGCTACGGCGCTGCGCTTTGCGGGATTCAGTTTGATGCCGAGTCTGGGCTTGCATGAGACGTATTGGGGGAGTTCGAAAGAGGGGGAGCGGGTAGCGGGGGGCAATGTGCGGCGGAGTGCGCGGGATTTGTTTGTGGATCTGACGATGCCGTCTTTTGCGCGCGTGTTTGACAAGAGCCCGAAGTGGATGGGCGGCGGGAAGATGAAGCATGTGATCGAGCCGCGGGCGAGTTACCGGAATGTATCGGGCGTGAGTGACTTCGCACGGACGATCCGGTTTGACGAGACCGAGCTCCTGACGAATACGCATGAAGTGGAGGTGAGCCTGACGAACCGGCTGTATACGAAGCGGGGCGGGACGACGCAGGAGTTTTTGTCGTGGCAGGTATGGCAGAAGCGGTATCTGGACCCGAGCTTTGGGGGAACGATTGTGGAGGGGCAGCGGAACGTGAACCGGTCGAGCATGGAGTTTTCGCCGTTCGCGTTTTTAGCCGGGCAGAGAAATGCTTCGCCGGTGGCGAGCGCGGTGAGGATGACGCCGTTGCCGGGTACAGGTGTTGAGTGGCGGCTGGACTATGATCCGTTACGGGGAACCGTGGCGAACAGTACGTTTACGGTGGATGGACGAGTGAACCAGTGGTTTGTTTCGGCGGGGCATACGCAGGTAGATTCGGTGCGGGCATTGTCGCCGCAGAATAACCAGTTCCGGGGTTTGATTGGTTGGGGGGCGGATAACCGGCGGGGTTGGAACGCGGCGTTTAATGCGATTTACGATTACCGGATTGGCGTGTTGCAGTTTGCCAATACGCAGGTGACTTACAACACGGATTGTTGTGGATTCTCGGTGCAGTACCGGCGCTTCAGCTTTGGGACGCGTAATGAGAACCAGTTCCGGGTGGCGTTTGCGATCGCGAATCTGGGTTCGTTCGGGACCTTGCGGCGGCAGGAACGGTTCTTTTAGCGAGTAGGATGAAGTTATGGGGTACTTAGCGGAACCGCGGAAGCTGTGGTGGCGGAAGGCGCTGTTTCAGGTGCATTTGTGGCTGGGGGTGGGGCTGGCGGGTTACATCGTGGTGGTGGCGTTGACGGGCGGTTTGATTGTTTACAAGAAGGAGATGGAGCGGGCGATGATTCCGCGACTGATCCGGGTGGAGCCGCAGGGGGAGCGGGGGTCGCTGGCGGCGATGATGCAGACGGTGAAGGAGGCGTATCCGCAGGCGAGCCTGTCGAATGTCTATCTGTACTGGGAGCCGGGGACGAGCTGGAGCTTCCGGATGCAGAGCAAGACGGAAGGCAGGATTCAGGTGTATGTGGATCCGTACCGGGGCGTGGTGCTGGGGGAGGACCGGTATCGCGGGAAGTTCCTGCAGTGGGTCTACGATTTGCATGTGAACTTGCTGATGGGGGATTTCGGGGAGTGGCTGAACGGGTGGGGTGGCCTGGGGCTGGCGCTGGTCAGCGTGACGGGCATGGTGGTGTGGTGGCCGGGGCGGCGGTGGTGGAAGCAGGGCTTTGTGTATGAGACGAGGGCGCGGTGGAAGAGGCAGAATTATGACCTGCACAAGGTGACGGGGTTCTGGTCGAGTGCGGCGTTGATCCTGCTGGCGGTGACGGGTGCGTACTGGAGCTTTCCGCAGACCTATGAAGCGGGCATAGAGAAGTTGACGGGGGGACCGGTGAAGTTGAATGCGCCGCGGATTGAGCGGGTGGAAGGTTTGGGCGATGCGCCGATGGATGAAGTGTTGCGAGTGGCGATGGCGGCGATTCCGGGAGGGACGCCGACGCTCTTCAGGCCGGCGGCGAAGCCGAACGAGGTGCACTCGCTGCACCATATTTTGCCGGGAGACTGGCGGACGCAAGGGGACAATGCCGTGTATGTGCATCCGCAGACGGCGGAGGTGGTGCGGGTGACTTATCACAAGGATTTGCCGCTGGGAGTGAGGCTGCAGCGGGACATTTTCGGGCTGCACTTTGGGACCTTTGCGGGGCATCCTTCGCGGGTTTTGTGGGTGGTGATGGGAGTGACGCCGGCGGTGCTGGCCGTGACGGGAGTGTTGATGTGGTGGAACCGGAGCTTGAGCAAGCTGTGGGCGCGGCGGCGGAGGCGGGTGGGGGCCCGGGAGCCGCAGGCGGTGGCGGGGGACTGACATGGATTTCCTTGGCAATGTGCTCGTCATGATGGCTGACTGGGCGTGCGGGGGGCCGAGGCGCAAGAGGGGTGATGAGAACGCGCAACACTTCAAAGGCGCTTGCGGCTAAGACGGAGGAGGAGCGGGAGTTTGGGTTGGCGTTGCGGATGAGCCTGCCGGAATAGTTTCGCGACTAGGGCTGAAAGAGGCGAGGGTGCTGTCCAGTTGGGCGAGGCTGAGGGGTTTGCTGAGGTAATCGTCCATGCCGGCGGCGAGGCAGATTTCGCGGTCGCCGCTCATGGCGTTGGCCGTGAGGGCGATGATGGGGATGTGCTGGTCGGGTTGCTCGCGGCGGCGGATTTCGCGGGTGGCCTCGAGGCCGTCGAGTTCCGGCATCTGGCAATCCATGAGGATGAGATCGAAGGGTTGGGATTGCCAGAGGTCGAGGGCCTGGTGGCCGTTGGCGGCCATCTGGACCTGGCAGCCAAGCTTCTGGAGAAAAGCGCGAAGGATCTGCTGGTTGACGGGATTGTCTTCGGCCGCAAGGACGTTCAGCTGGGTGGAGAGCTGTAGTTTGGAAGAGGACTTGGCGATGGGGGCTTGGGTGGCAGCCAAGGGAAGCTCTACCCAGAAGGTGGAGCCTTTACCGGGACTGCTCTGGCAGCCGATGGAGCCGCCCATGAGACGGACGAGGCGGGCGGAGATGGCAAGGCCCAGCCCGGTGCCGCCTTGGGAATGAGCGGGTTGGTGACTGAGCTGGCTGAATTCCTGAAAGAGCCGGGACTGCGCTTCGACCGGAATCCCGGGGCCGGTGTCGATGACGGCGAATCGGGCACTGTTTGTAGCAAATTCAACGGTGATGCGGACAGAACCCTTGGTGGTGAATTTGACCGCGTTGCCGGCGAGATTGACCAGGATCTGGCGGATGCGGCCGGGGTCACCGAGGACGTATTGCGGGGCATCGGGAGGCCAGGCGAGATGGAGGAGAATACCCTTGGTGAGAGCGTCGGCACGGAGGAGCTCGGTGGTTTCTTCAAAGATCTCGCGCGGGGAGAAAGAAACGGTTTGAAAGCTCATTTTGCCCGCTTCAATCTTGGAGAAGTCGAGCACATCGTTCAGGAGGTTGAGGAGACCACGGGCGCCCGTGAGGGAAGCGGCTGCATAGCGGCGCTGGGTGGGATTGAGGGGGGTGTCGCTGAGCAACTGGAGCATGCCCATGACGGCATTCATGGGGGTGCGAATTTCGTGACTCATCATGGCGAGGAAGTTGCTTTTGGCTTCCGTGGCGGATTCCGCACGTTTTTGTAAGGTCAGGAGATCGAGCTGGTCACGGTGGAAGCGGAGGGTCTGGTTGCGGAGCAGGATCGCCCAGCAACTGCAAAGGACGACGTGAAAGATGGCGATGCTGAAGTGGAAGAAGAGTTTGGTGAAGCCGATATAGGAGTCGTTGTAAAAGATGAGGGGGACGCCCGCATTGTGGAGAAAAGCGAAGAGGATGTGTTGGCCGATGATGAGGGTGGCGCCGGGCCAGATGCAAAGCCAGTCCTGGTAGATCACCATCATGGTGAAGGAAGAGAAGAAGAAAAAGTGCATTTCCGGCAGGCCGTGGAGCTGATAGATGTGGAGTGCGACAAAGATCTGCATGGAGATGCCGGCGAGGCAACGGGTGAGGAAGGTGGCGGGCAGCAGGCGGGCACTGAGCTCAAAGAGGGCGATGGCGGTGGTGGCGAGGGGAAGCGTGAGGGCCCAAGTATCGTAAAAGGGGGCGAGGGCTACTGCAACTGCAAAATGGAAGAGGAGAAAGAGACGCACCCAAGAGTCGCCGCGGTGGTAGTGGGGCGTGAGAATTGTGTTGGCCTCGGCGCGGGTGAAGCCGGAGGAGTCATCCCAGAAATGGCGAGAGAGATGAATCATGTGCGGGGGTAGGGGCAACCGTAGGCGGTGGTTGCGGACTGGGGGAAGGCCGGGAGGGGCTGGTGACCGAGAAGGTGTTCAATGGCGATGCGGGCGAACTCGGTAGCTGGGTCCGCACAGTAGCGCGAGGTATTGAAATTGCCGCGGTAATAGAGGCGGTGCTGCCCATCGAGGAGCGCTGCCTGGGGAGTGGAATAAAGACCGAAGTTTCGGGCCAGATGGCCGCCGGGGTCCTCCTGAGCGGGGATTTTTAAATTGAGCCGGTTATACGCGGCTGTGGAGTTGGCCGGGATGATGGCGAGAAAGCGGACGGGGTGACGGCGGGCGAGGTTGCGGACGTGATCAACCGAGAAGCGAGAGCAGGGGCAATCGGGGTTCAAAAAATAGAGAAAGAGGGGCTGGCCGAGGGTATAGTTGACACCGAGCCTGGCGAGATGGAAGGGGGTGCCGAGAGGGACTTCGACCAAGCCGGCGGGCCGGGGGGTAGGCAGGGAGTACTGCCAATCCGCGAACCAGAGTAAGGTGACTGCGAGCGCAAGGAGCGCGGTTGCACCGACAGAAACAACGATTTTGCGCCATTGCATCATAAACCCCCCGCGAAAAGCTTATCGACCCGCTCCGACCGCTTTATGAGTCAGACTTTGCGGTAGGCTTCGTCGAGGAGTTCGACGATGTGTTTGACGGGGTCCGGGTTGGACTTGAGTTTGCCGGTGCCGTGCAGTTTGCAGCCGGCGCTGAGCTGAATCATGCAGCCGGGGTTGGAACTGGCGATCTGGTCTGGGGAGACGGAGTTGGCGTGGCGCATCTTGGAGACGAGGATCTGTTCGGCCATCTCGTTTTCGACGACGTTGTAGACGCCGGCCGAGCCGCAGCAGACGTCGCTGGCGGGCATTTCGACGAAGTCGAGGCCGGGGATGGATTTGAGGAGTTTGCGCGGGGCGGCTTTGACCTTCTGGCCGTGGCAGAGGTGGCAGGAATCCTGGTAGGTGACGCGGCGGTTGACCGGTTGCATGTTGAGGTTGAGGTCAATGGAGGCGAGGAATTCGTTGACGTCCTTGAGTTTGGAGACAAAGACTTTGGCCTTGTCGTGATAGGCGTGGTCGTGTTCGAGGATTTCGTGGTATTCCTTCAGCGTTGCGCCGCAGCCGCCGGTGTTGGAAATGATGGCGTCGAAGTTGGAGGCCAGCAGGGCGTCGATGTTGTTGCGGGCGAGGGCGCGGGCTTCTTCGCGACGGCCGGCGTGGGCGTGGAGGGCGCCGCAGCAGCCCTGGTTCATGGGGATGACAACTTCGCAGCCATTCTTCTGGAGGACGCGGACGGTGGCCTCGTGCAGGCGGGCGAAGAAGATGTTGGCGATACAGCCGCCGAGGACGGCGACGCGGTATTTGCGCTCGCCTTCGGCGAAGAAGACTTTGCCGTATTGGGTGAAGAAGGTGGGGAGCTGGGCTTCGGGCGTGAGGTGTTCAATCTTGCCGAGCGGGCCCATGAGCTTTAGCAAGCCCGAGGAGCGGACGAGGGCCTGGAGTCCGGATTGCTGATAGAGCCACATGGGACCGGCAATCAGGCGCAGGAGCAGGCGGGAACTGAGCAGGGTGCCGTAGGCGAAGTCTTCCACGACATTCCAGGGGAAGGACCTTTTGACCTTGGACTGGATTTCCGTGCGCGCGGCCTCAATGAGTTTGCCGTATTCGACACCGGAGGGGCAGGCGGTTTCACAGGCGCGGCAGCCGAGGCAGAGGGCCATGTGTTCGAGGTAGCCGTCGTCCATGGGAGCGGCACCGGTGGCGACCTGGACCATCTGGTAGATGCGACCGCGGGGGGAATCCATTTCGACGCCCAGTTCGCGATAGGTGGGGCAGGCGTTGAGACAGAGTCCGCAGTGGACACATTTGTCGAGGTCCTTTTGTTGCGGAGCGTCGGGGTGACGGTTTTCGAGAACGCGAAGGGCGGTTTCAGATGCGGCCATAAAGCCTCCCAGGGTTGAGTAGCGAATCGGGGTCGAAGTAATCTTTGAGCTTTTTCATGAGGAAGAAGTCCGAGCCGGGGGCGGGCCAGAGAGCTTCCGCAGCGGGGCGCTGGGAAGGAGAGAACTCGATGGCGCCTTTGAGGCCGGTGGGGATGGTGGCGGGTCCGGAGGTGTGGACGTAGAGGATGCCGTTGCCGGCGCGGCCGAGGATGGCGGCGTCAGCGGGAAGTTGGGCGAGGGCGGGTTCGATGCCCATGAGTGTGGTGGAGACGCGCAGGACGGAGCCGGCAGGGTGGGCGGCGAGCCAGCCGGGGGTAAATTCCCGGACTTGGGCCCAGATTTCATTGCCGGTGACCTGCCAGGAGGGGAGTTCGCGCTGGTAGCGGGCGAGGACGGCTTCGCTGCCGAGGGCTTCGACGAGAAGCGAGAAGCGGGCGGGGAGGCCGAGCTGGGCGGCGGCGGCGGGGTTCAGAAAGTCGATGCTGGCGGGCTGGAGGACGCTCTTCAGGAGGGCGTTGCGTTTGGCGAAGACTTCCGCGGCGGAGGCGTTCTGGTAGAGGAAAGTTCTGGCCCCGGCCGGGGCGGGCATGAGTTTGAAATTGACAGTGGTGATGGCGGCGAGGGTGCCGAAGGAGCCGGTGAGGAGTTTGGCGAAGTCGAGGCCGGCGACGTTCTTGACGACCATGCCGCCGGACTGGACGAGGCGGCCGGAGAGGGTGACGAACTGCATGCCGATGACGAGGTCGCGGACGGTGCCGAAGAGGCGGCGGCGGTGGCCGGAGGAGTGGGTGGCGAGGATGCCGCCGATGGTGGCGTCACTGGAAAAGGGCGGCTCGATGGGAAGGAACTGCTTCTTTTCGGCCAGCAGGGCGGTGAGGTCGGAGTATTTGAGGCCGGCCTCGACGCTGATGGTGAGGTCGCGGGGGTCGTAGGCGAGAACGCGATTGAGGGCGCGGGTTTCGATGCGGATGTCAGCTTCAGCGACGGGGCCGCCCATGCGGTGCTTGGAGCGTGCTCCGGCAATTTCGATGCGGCGCTTGTTGAGTTGGCAATCCCGCATAAGCTCAAGGAATTGAGCGGGCGAGGCGGGAGATTCGGCTTTCATGTTGAATCTGAAATTTTATCAGGGAGGCGGGCGTCTGAATGCGTATATTGTGGAGGCAGCCATGGAATTTGCCTATAGCGAAGAGCAAAATGAGTTGCGGAAGATGGTGCGGGACTTCGCGGCGAAGGAATTGCTGCCGCATGTTCTCGCTTGGGATGAGGCGCAGGAGTTTCCGCTGGCGGCGGTGAAAAAGGCCGGGGAACTGGGTTTGCTAGGGGTAATTTTTCCGGAAGAGTATGGCGGGGCGGGGATGGGCTACATCGAGTATTCGATTGTGGTGGAGGAGTTGGCGCGGGTGGACCCGAGCTTTGCACTGATTGTGGCGGCGCACAATTCGCTGTGTACGAACCATGTTTATGTGGCGGGTAATGCGGAGCAGCGGCAGCGGTATTTGCCGAAGCTGGTGACGGGGGAGTGGATCGGATGCTGGAGTTTGACCGAACCGGAAGCGGGCAGTGATGCGGGCGGGACGCGGACGCAGGCGGTGAAGCAGGACGGCGGGTGGGTGTTGAACGGGGCGAAGACGTTTACGACGAATGCGCATTATGCGGACGTGTGCGTGGCGATGGCGGCGACGGACCGGACGGCGAGCCATCACGGGATTTCGGCGTTTTTGATTGAGAAGGGGACGCCGGGCTACCGGCTGGGGAAGAAAGAAAACAAGATGGGGATGCGGAGTTCAGCGACCGGGGAAGTGGTGCTGGAGAACTGCGCGTTGGGGCCGGAGCAGTTGCTGGGGGAAGAGGGCGAGGGGTTCAAGGATGCGCTGCGGATTCTGGATGGGGGCCGGATCTCGATTGCCGCACTGAGTGTGGGGATTGCGCAGGGGGCGTATGAGGCGGCGCTGAAGTATGCCAAGCAGCGGAAGCAATTCGGGCGGTTTATCAGCGAGTTTCAGGCGATTCAGCATAAGTTGGCGGATATGGCGACGGGGATTGAGGCGTCGCGGCTGCTGGTGATGCAGGCGGCGTGGAAGAAGGACCGGGGCGAGACGGTGACGCGGGAATCGGCGATGGCGAAGTTGTTTGCGAGCGAGGTGGCGGTGGAGGTATGCGGGGAGGCGGTGCAGGTGCACGGCGGCTACGGGTTTATCAAGGATTATCCGGTGGAGAAGTTTTACCGGGATGTGAAGCTGATGACGATTGGGGAAGGGACGAGCGAGATCCAGCGGATGGTAATTGCGCGGCAGTTGCTGAAGGCCTGAGTCGGGCATTTCCCTCTAAGCCTCTGCACCGTACCTGCCGATCCTAATCGACAGTGCACGGTTTCCGCAAAAATTTCTTCCGCTTCCTGGTTGCCGCGAATGTGGTGATCGGGATTCCGGCCTTGATCGTTTACTCTCAGCCGAGCCTGGTTGTGCTTGGCTTCTATTTGTTCATTCTGCCCGGGGTGGTGCTCGCCATGCTCCCCACGGTCGCTGCTTACCTGCTCTTGTTCAGCCTGGTCTGGGTCCTGTTCTGTTGGCTGCATCCCGGCTATTCGATCGCCATTGGTGCCATTGCGATCTGGTTCGCCGCCATGAAATTGCCTGAATCGTTCAACCAGCAAAGCAGTGACGCTCTTGCTCGCGCGCAGAGGCAAAACTATGTCAGCAACGCTACCCTCTCCCCGCTCCGGTCTTTGGCGATAGAAGTCCCGCAACACCGCTCGATTGCGCATTGCCCGGATATTTGTCTGCTGCTGCTTTATGGCCGGGATGTGGACAGGGTGTTGATTCCGCCTGCCTACGGCGAAGTCCGGACGCGGCGAAAGGCTCGTACGACGACGATTGCCTACCGGCTGGAAGAAGCCAGCTCTTGCCCCAACGACAAGAGGGTGGTGCCCCACCTGGGCCGCCCACTCCTCTTCAAATCGGACTTTGCCAAATACATCCGGGAGGCTGCGCTCACGCGGATGGCGGCTGGTGAATGTCTGGTGCGTGAGGAAGTGGCTCTTGCCCCTGCTGAGCTGACGCTTCGAATCATTGATGAAAACAATGCGGGCAAAAAGAAGTTTTTGCCAGGACCCATTCCCGTGCTCAGCTCCGGGCTGGAACTTCGCGCGGGCGAGACACTGATCGCGAGAGAAGTGACGCAGAGTTCAGGAGAACTGGTTGCTCCACTTCATCTCGCGTTTGTCGGAATGGGTGCCTGGGAGTGGGCCCAGAAAAAGGTTCGCAAGACGGATATTGACCCGGTCGTATTTTTGAGTACGCATACCCCGTTTGAACTGACTCTCCCCAAGGGCAACTCGCCGGTTTCCGTACGCCAGCAACTGGATCGATTTCTGGCGGGAACAGCTGCGAGTTCCGAAGATGCCGCTGCCTCGTTGACTGGCCTGTACATCGAGCAGTTGATGCAGCAGGGCCCCGAACGAAGAGATTTTGCCCGGCTGCGAAATCTGATCGTGGATTCCCGCTTGACGTCCTTCCCCGGGCTGGCCAGCCTTGCCCGCCGCCAAAGCTCTCTCGCCCCCACCCTCTTTGATGCCATGCTGGATCGCCTCCCGCAAGCGGCCTCGCTGAAGCGAGGTGGACCTTTTGAAGAGTTGGACCGGCTGGCCGAATCGCTCCCCGCAGAACTTTTCCGCCGTCCTGACCCCCGTTGGGATGCGCTACTTGCGGACCCCGCAGCGCGGGCTGAATCGACCCACCTGGTCTTTCGCCTCGTAGAGCGTGGCAATGCCGCGGCTCCACAGTTGCTGGCAATGCTCAACGCCGCACCCGCGGCCAGAGAGACCTGGACCAAAGACCGGAGCGCGGCGATCCGCGCGTTTTGCGCTCTGGGCCCCAGCGCCAGTGAGCACCTGACTCCGTTGCGAGGCTATGCAGCCGCGGGAAGCATTCCTGCGCGCATCCAGCAATGGGTAACGTGGAAAGCGATGCTCGTTGCCCTTGGGGCGTCCCTGAGTGAATTTCCCGAAGCCGAGCGCAAGTCGATTTCCGGCCTGGTGAAGAATCGTTGTGGCTATCCGCTGGAGCCAAAGCCGAGAGGCGCGGTGTAGTTTGGCCATTGCTGCTGGGCCGG
>CAZECF010000025.1:50699-58288 GCA_964510335.1 uncultured Bryobacter sp.
GGAATTGCCGGAGGGGGCCCATGGGGATGCAAAGATAGAGTTTATGGGGAATCGGGATGGAATTCTGGTGGTGTGCGCGATGGGGATGGAGGCAAAGGCGCTGGGGGCGGGCTGGCGGGTGGTGGTGAGCGGGCCGGGATTCCGGGCGGCGCGGCGTGCATTGGAAAAGGAGATTCTGCAGGAGAGGCCGCGGCTGGTGTTGTCGGTGGGGACGTGTGGGGCGCTGGACCCGGCTTTGCGAGTGGGAGACGTGCGGGTGGTGCGGCGGGTGGAATCGGAGCTGGGGAGTTTTGGGGGAATCGAATTGCAGGGCGAGAGCGCGGTATTGTGGTCACAAGACCGGGTGGCGGTGACGGCGGCGGACAAGCGGGCACTTTTTGAGCGGGGGGCGCAGATTGTGGATATGGAGGCGGCGGCGCTGGCTGAAGTGTGCGGGCGGGAGGGGATCGAGTTTGGCTGTTTGAAGGCCGTGAGTGACGGGGCGGAAGAAGATTTGCCGCTCGACTTCAATCTTTACCGGGATGAAGCGGGTGGATTTCATACCGCGCGGATCGCAATTGCTGGCATCATGAAGATTACAAACTTATTACGGCTGCGGCGGCAATCGCTGGTAGCCGTGGAACAACTGGGAGCCGCGCTTGACGCAAAATTCGCCGAAGTTGCCTGAGACGATGCGCGCCGCTGTGTATCGCGGAAAGCAGCAGGTAGAGATTGAAGAGATTCCGGTACCGCAAATTGGGCCGGGGGAATTGCTGATCCGGGTGGAAGCCTGCGGGATCTGTCATACGGATTTGAAAAAGATCGAATACGGGTTGCTGGCTCCGCCGCGTGTATTCGGGCACGAGACGGCAGGCGAGGTGGCAGCGGTAGGGGAAGGCGTGAGCGGTTTCGCGGTGGGGGATCGCGTGATTGGGTTTCACCACATTCCCTGCAAGAAATGTTTTTACTGTGAGCGGAAGCTCTATGCGCAGTGCGAGGGGTATAAGAAGGTGGGGATCACGGCGGGCTTTGAGCCGGCGGGTGGTGGCTATGCCGAGTATGCGCGGGTGATGCCGTGGATTGTTGAGCATGGGGTAGAGAAGATTCCACCTGGCGTGAGCTATGAGCAGGCGAGCTTTGTGGAGCCGGTGAATACCTGTTTGAAAGGTGTGGAGCAATCGGGGGTCCGGCCCGGGGACCTGGCGATGGTGCTGGGGCAGGGGCCGATCGGCTTGATTTTTACAATGTTGCTGAAACAGCGTGGCATCGAGACAGTCGTGACAGATGCGATGGAGGCACGGCGGCGGCAGGGCTTACGATTTGGGGCGGCCGAGGCCCTCGACCCCATGCGGGAAGACGTGGCGGGGGAGGCACGGAGACGGACGCAGGGTCGCGGGGCAGACGTGGTGTTTGTGGCGGCGAGTGCGCCGGGGATTGTGGAGCAGGCGATTGAGGCGACGCGGCCGGGAGCGCGGATTGTGCTGTTTGCGCAGACTTCCGACAAAGAACGCATCGAGATCTCTGGAGCTGACATCTGTAAGGATGAACGAGTTCTGATGGGCGCCTACTCAGCGGATGTTGATTTGCAGAAAGAATCCGCTAGGCTAGTATTTTCGGGGGAAATCCCGGTGGCAGACCTGGTTACGCATCGCTATGGTTTAAGTGAGATCATGGCAGGTGTAGCACTAGCGACACGACCGGGGGAAGATTCACTGAAGATCGTGATTTTGCCCCAACAGGATTAAGAGAACGGGAATCGAGACACCGCAAGAGTGAAGCAGGAAATGCTGGCTGCCGTGCTGTACGGCAAGGAACATGTCGAGATCGAAAAGGTAGCCATTCCGGAGCCTGGGGCCGGGGACGTGTTGGTGCGCGTGCGGGCGGCGTTGACTTGTGGAACCGACGTAAAGGTTTTCCGGCGGGGATATCATGCGCGGATGATCGTGCCGCCGGCGTTGTTCGGCCATGAATTGGCTGGAGATATTGTGGCAGTGGGTGAGGGAGTCAGGAACTTCGGCGTGGGTCAGCGGGTGGTGGCGGCAAATTCTGCACCGTGTGGGGAATGTTTTTATTGCAAGAAAAGCAACGAGAACCTTTGCGACAACTTGCTGTTTAACAATGGTGCGTATGCGGAGTACATCCGGATTCCTTCGCGCATCGTCGAGACGAACATGCACGAGATCCCGGACCATGTGGCGTATCAGGATGCGGCGCTGGTGGAGCCGCTGGCCTGTGTGATACGCGGAATTGACGAGACGCGGGTAAAGAGTGGCGATACGGTGGTGGTGATTGGGGTGGGGCCGATCGGGCTGATGTTTGTGCGGTTGCTGGCGCTGCGGGGCTGCAACGTGATTGCGATCGGGCGGCGGCGGCCACAACTGGATCGGGCCATGCGGCTGGGCGCGCAAAAGGTGCTGTCGATCCTTGAGGAGAAAGATATTGTGGCGGCGGTGAAGCGTGAGACGGGTGGCTATGGTGCCGATGTGGTGATGGAAGCGGTGGGGACGGTGGAGACCTGGCAGCAGTCCGTGTTGATGGTGAGGCGGGGTGGGGTCGTGAATTTCTTTGGCGGCTGCCCCACGGATACTGTGGTGCAACTGGATACCAATGTGATGCACTATTCCGAGATTACGTGCACGGCGAGTTTCCACCATACGCCCGGGCATGTAAAGAAGGCGCTTGAGGCGGTGGTGTCGGGTTATATTACGGCGCTCGATTTTGTAACCGGGGAAGAGCCGCTGAGTAATTTGAACGAAGTCCTTTCGCACCAATTGCACAAGAATGGCGCCGTCAAGACAGCCATCATTCCTTGAGCCGGCGGCCTTTGTGGCCGATCCTGAGGCGATGGAGCGGCGGTGGGGGTATGAGGAGTCGCTGACTTACACAAAGTGGCTGGCGACGCACCATTACGAGAATTTTCCGGTAGTTAGTTTGTTGTTGCCGAAGGACCTGCATCAGGACTTCTATAACGTGTATGCGTTCTGCCGGTGGGCAGATGATTTGGGAGATGAGATCGGGGATCGGGCGGAGAGCTTGCGGCTGCTGGGCTGGTGGCGGGAATTGCTGGGTGGCAGGGAGGAGGACCGGCATCCGGTGTATGTGGCGCTGCGGGGAACGATGGAGCGGCGGCGGTTGCCGATGGTTTGTTTTGAGAATCTGATTACGGCCTTTGAGCGGGACCAGCGGGTGATGCGCTATGGGGATTGGGATGAGGTGCTGGATTATTGCGTGTATTCGGCGAATCCGGTGGGGCGGCTGGTGCTGGCCTTGTGCGGGTATCACGATGAGGAGCGGGCGCGGCTGAGTGACTACACGTGTTCCGGATTGCAGTTGGCGAATTTCTGGCAGGACGTGCGGGTGGATGTGGGGAAGGGGCGAATTTATCTGCCAAAGGATTTGCTGCGGCGGCATGGGGTGAGTGAGGAGGAAGTGCTGGAGTTGCGGCAGAGCGAGCGGTTTGAGGGGGCGATGCGGGAGGCGGTGGACTACGCGCGGGGCTTGTTTCGAGCGGGGCTGCCGCTGGTGAAGACACTCGATGCGCGGCTGGCGCTGGACATTGAGCTCTTCTCGCGGGGCGGGATGGCGATCCTCGATAAGATTGAGCGGGTGGGGTACCGGGTGCTGGAGGCGAGGCCGAAGCTGGAGAAGGGCGAGAAAGCGTGGTTGCTGGTGAAGGGGCTGGCGGGGTGGGGGATGGGGCGGGTGGTGAGGTAGTGTGGCGAGATGGGTAAATTCTTCCGTTCCATCGGACGCTAGCTGGTGTCATTCTCAAGGTATGCGCGTATTTTGCGTCTTTGCTGTCTTAGTCTGTTTGGCCGCTTGTACTCCCAAGCCCCAGCGCTTCTCGCAGATCTCCGAAGAGTTCGTGCTCAACTCGCTGACCTTCTCTCCGTCCGCCGCCACCAGCGCGGGCTACATTCGTCATAACGGCGTTCCCCTCACCGAACTGCTCGATGAGTTCTCCCCCGCCACGGCCAACCGCCAGCGCGCTTATTACGGCCGCTTCCTCCAGGGCCTGAAGCGCGACGTGGACCCGACAAAGCTTTCGCTTCAGGACCGCGCTGACTACGACCTCGTCCGCCAGCAAATCGACCTCGCCCGTTTCGAGCTTGAAGACATTGCTGCCTGGAATCACACTCCCCAGCTCTACGCCGAAGTTATCGGCACTGCCCTCTTTGTGCCCTACACGCTCGAGTATGCGCCGCGTAACAAGCGCTTTTATGACATCCTCAAGCGCCTTGAACGCATCCCTTCCCGCGTCCTGCAGGCCAAAGGCAACCTTCAGGATTCGCCCCCCCTCTGGCGTCAGGTTGCGATCGAGGAAACCAAAGGCAACATTGATCTCATCGTCCTGCTCAAGCGCGAGCGTCCCGACGAGATCTCGAAAAAATTTGATGCCGCCGCGGACGAAGCCATTATTTCCCTCAACCAGTACATCCACTTTCTGGCCAATGACCTCGCGGGCAAGGACCGGGAGTGGCGTCTTGGCCGGGTGCTGTACACGAAGAAATTCCAGCTCACACTCGGTACCACTGAAACCCCCTCGGAACTCCTGGCTGCCGCCCGCGCTGAGCTGCAAAAAGTTCGTGAAGAAATGGCCCGGCTTTGCGGCTGGCAAGGCAAAGGGGACATCAACCCGATCATCCGCAAACGCCTCGACCAGATCGCGCTTCAGCACACCACTCCAGAAAAGTACTTTGAAAACGCCCGCCGCGATTTGAGCGAAGCTACGGCCTTTGTCCAGCAAAAAGACCTCCTCGGCCTGCCCCCCAATAAGAACCTCACCGTGATCGAAACGCCCGCCTTCATGCGCGGCATCTATGCCGTGGGTGGCTTTAATCCCGCTCCGGCGATGGCCCCCGATCTAGGCGCACAATACTGGCTCACCCCCATCCCGGCCGACTGGCCCAAAGACCGCATTGAATCCAAGCTCCGTGAGTACAACGACTACGGCCTCAAGCTCCTTACCATCCACGAAGCCATGCCCGGCCACTACGTCCAGTTTGAATATGCGAACCGCATCGAACCGCGGGGCCGCCGCCTTCTCCGCAGCGTCTTTGCCAATGGTGCTTTCGCTGAAGGCTGGGCTATTTATTCCACCCAGATGTTGCTTGAAGAGGGTTATCTCAACAACAACCCTGACCTCAAGCTCACCTTCCTCAAGCAGCAGCTCCGCATGATCGCCAATGCCATCCTCGACATTGAGTTCCACACCGGTACCCTGAGCGATGAAGACGCCCTCCGCCTGATGACGGAAGACACCTTTCAGGAACGCGAAGAAGCCACCGCCAAGCTCCAGCGCGCCAAGCTGTCGAGCGTCCAACTTGTCACTTACTTCGCTGGCTGGCGGGACCATGTCCGCATGCGTGAAATCTATAAGGACGTCAAGGGCGGTGCCTTCAACCTGCGCGCCTACCATCAGGCTGTGCTCGAAGCCGGCGGCCTGCCCACTCCCGCTGTCTGTAAACTCATTACCGGTAGAGAACTGAAATGAAACTGATCATCATCATCCTTGCGGCCGTCGTCCTGATCGGAGCGCTCCTTTTGCTCTTCGTGCAGAATAAAGAAGAACCCCTCATGCAAAACGGAAAAGAATTTCTCGAAGAAAACGCCAAAAAAGACGGCATCCAGGTTACGCCTTCCGGCCTCCAGTATGAAGTGCTCCGCGATGGCACCGGCCCCAAGCCCGCCGCCTCCAGCACGGTTGAGGTGCACTACGAAGGCCGCCTGACCAACGGTAAGGTTTTTGACTCCAGCTACCAGCGGAACGAGACGATTTCGTTTCCCCTCAACCGCGTTATCCCTGGCTGGACGGAAGGTCTGCAACTGATGCCTACTGGTGCCAAATACCGCCTTTATATTCCCTCTGAACTCGGCTACGGTGCCCGTGGTGCCGGTGCTGACATTCCTCCTAACGCCACGCTCATCTTTGACGTCGAGTTGATCTCGATCCGCTAATGCGCCTCGTTCCGTTCCTGCTTGTCCTCGCGGCTTTACTGCCTGCCCAGCGCCGTTACCCGGAACGTTCAACGGGCCGCTCGATGACTCTCTCGACCAAGGGCATCGTTGCCACCAGTCAGACCCTCGCTTCGCAGGCCGGCGCAATGATTCTTGCCAAAGGTGGCTCGGCGGCCGACGCGGCCATCGCGGCCAACGCCGTCCTCGGTTTGACCGAACCGATGATGAATGGCCTTGGCGGGGATCTCTTTGTGATTTACCGCGAAGCCAAAACCGGTGCCGTTACTGGACTCAACGCTTCCGGCCCAGCCCCCGCCGCCATGACCATCGACGCTCTTCGGAAGAAGGGTCTCGACAAAATGCCGGTCGATGGTATCCATTCCGCTACGGTACCTGGCTGCGTCCGCGGCTGGCAGGCCATGCACAAGCGCTACGGCAAGCTTCCGTGGGCGGACCTCTTTGCCCCTGCCATTGAGCTGGCTGAAAGCGGTTTTCCTGTGCATGAGTTTTCTGCGGCCAACTGGGAGTCTCCGCTCTTGCGCCGTCATCCCGAGAGCCTGCGCGTTCACTTCCCCCAGGGCAAAGCGCTGGCCGAGGGTGATCTTTTCAAGAATCCCGATCTTGCCCGCGCTTATCGTCTGCTGGCTAGCCACGGCCCCGATTCCTTCTATGAAGGCGAAATCGCCAAGGCCATTCTGGCTTCCTCGGCGAAGCTCGGCGGTTTGCTGGCGGCCAAGGACCTGGCGGCCTATCAGCCCGAATGGGTCAAGCCGTTATCGACAAGTTACCGTGGCTGGCGTCTCCATGAGCTTCCCCCCAACGGCCAGGGGCTGGCGGCCAACGTGATGCTCAATCTGCTTGAAACCTTCCCTGCGCCGCCTCAGAATTCCACCCTCGACTTCCACCGCAAGGTCGAAGCGATGAAGCTCGCCTACGCCGATCTCTATTACGTCGCTGACCCGCGCACCAACAAAGTCCCCGCCGCTGGCATGCTTTCCAAGGACTATGCCGCCGCCCGCGCCAAGGCCATTGATCCGAACAAAGCCAATTGCGCTGTCCTGCCCGGCCAGCCTCCTGCTGGTGGTAGCGATACGACTTACTTCAGCGTGGTCGATAAAGAAGGCAATGTGGCTTCGTGGATCCAGTCGGTCGCCTTCCTGTGGGGATCGGGTGTGACGGTCGACGGCATGGGCTTCGTGCTCCACAATCGTGGCAATGGCTTCGTGTTCGATCCCAAGCATCCCAACGCGCTGGCGCCCGGCAAGCGTCCCTTCCACACGATTATTCCGGCGCTGCTTGAGAAGGACGAGATCCAGATCGGCTTCGGCATCATGGGGGGCGCCAACCAGCCGCTGGCCCACGCCCAGTTTGTCTCAAGCATTGTCGACTATGGACTCAACATCCAGGCCGCCATGGAAGCCCCAAGATTCACCAAGCAGCAAGTGACGGGTTGCGATATTTATATCGAGAACCGCGCCGGCCTTGAAGCTCTGACCGGGCTTAACGCCCTGGGCCACCAGCTCAACATTACGGGGGCCTTCTCGAACGCCATGGGCCATGGCAATGCCGTGATGCGGAACACCCGCACGGGGATCAACTACGGCGCCTCGGACCCCCGCGGCGACGGCTCGGCGATTCCGGAACCTTAAGAA
>CAZECF010000026.1:0-43037 GCA_964510335.1 uncultured Bryobacter sp.
GCTCATGAGTCCATACTAGCGGTATGAAGTTGCTAGCGTATTTCATTTTCGCCGCCAACCTTCTCGCTCAGCACCCAGGCTGGTTCAGCGAGCGCGAGTATGAAAACGTCCGCGTCACTTTTGAATACAAGTTGGCGCAATGGGCAGAGGCCGCCATCGTTCTCCGCACTCCCCGCGAAGGCCGCCCCGTTCAGCAGGGTGTCTCCCTCTTCCTCGCACACGACTTCCACCAGAAGCCCGGGCTTTACACAACGGGAGCACTGGCCGGCGTCAAAGCTCCGCTCCGCCTGCTACCCGCTACCTTCAACCAATGGCACAAGGTCGAGCTCACTCTGGACGGCGAAAAACTCCGCCTTCTGCATGATGGCGAACTGCTGCAGGATCTCACCCTTCCCCGTCAGAAGCTGGGCAAAGGCTTTCTCCACTTTGCGGACCTTCTGCACAAGTACGAAATCCGCAACTTCAGCGCAGTAGATCTGGGCGACAAGGCCAGGCTCACCACCCGCTGGGAACCTTGGTCGCTGCGGGATGCCGGCACCTGGAAGACCGGCCCGGACTGGGCCACCGGCTCCGATGGTCATGGCATCCTCTACGGCGGCCCGCCACTAAAGAATTTCCTCTTCTCCGCGCTGGTCCGCTCCACCAACAACGCCAACGGCGGCGTCTTCTTCCGCGGTCACCCGGACAAAAACCAGAATCGTGGCTGGGAAGTCCAGATCTACTCACCCCTGGATTCCGTCTACCCGACGGGCAGCATCTATGGCCTGGCCCGCTCCCGCATCGCCTCAGAAACCGAGGGCCGCTGGTTCTTGCTGCAAGTCCTCGTGGAAGACCAGCGCTGCACAGTCTGGGTGGACGGAGTGGAAGTCGCTCACACCGCCGACTTACCTGCCGAACCTGCCGCAGGCCAGGTTGGCCTGCAGATCCATATGGAAAAAACGCAGGTCGAGTGGAAGCAGCTCCGCGCGATCCGCTTCTAAGCCGTCGGCCAGTCCGGATCCTCGGTCCTCGCCCGAGACATCAAGGCCTTCAGTTCTGCCACAAGCTGAGGCTGGCTCGCCGACAGATCGTTCTTCTCTTCAAGATCCTGCTTCAAATCGAAAAGCTGCATCTGCCCGGTCTTCTGCTTGATGCACTTCCAGTCGCCCCGTCGCACCGCCTGCGCAAAGCCGCCTTCATGGAATTCCCAGTAGTAATAAGGCTGCGTCACTGTCGATTTGCCCCGCCACACATCCATCACATTGATCCCGTCAATGCCCTTCGGCGTACTCGCGCCCGCCAGGCCCGCCAGTGTCGGCATCACGTCCCAGAATGCCCACGGCGTGTCGTTCACCTTACCCGCCGGAATCTGATCCGCCCAGACGGCAATCGCCGGCACGCGAATGCCGCCCTCAGTCAGCGAACGCTTGATGCCATTCAGCGGACCGTTGGAATCAAAGAACTCGTGCTGATGGCCGCCCTCGTTATGCGCGCCATTGTCAGAGGTGAACACGATCAACGTATTGTCGTAGACCTTCTTTTCCTTCAGCTTCTCAACCAGTGACGCCACCTGCCGGTCCAGACGGCTCACCATCGCAGCAAAGTTCTTCTCGACTTGCGGCCAGTTCTTTGCCCCGTAAGGCGCATCTTCAGGTACTTCCTGGCCGTTGCCGGTATCCCGGCCCAGCTCATTGTTCGTGTGCGGAATCACCGAGGTGTAATACAGGAAGAACGGCGAGCCAGCACGCTGCCGGTCGAGCCACTCGAGGGCCTTCGCGTGAATCACATCCGGCGCGTAATCCAGCCGCCGGGTGCCGGTATTTCCCTTCAATTCGACAATCTCATCGTTGTGATGAAGGGCCTGCGGATAGTACATGTGCGCATGGGTCTGGGAGAAAAAACCGAACCATTCATCCCAGCCCTTCTTGGTCGGGTAACCAGGCTTCCCCATCCGACCCAGTGCCCACTTGCCAAACATGCCTGTCTGGTAGCCCGCCCCTTTCAGCACTTCCGGAAGCACCACATCTTCCTTGCGCAAAACATCTTCATTCTTGCCATTGCCGCGCACCCGCGTGTGCCCCGTGTGATACCCCGTCATGAGGCAAGAGCGCGAGGGAGCGCAAACCGTCGAGCCCGCATAAGCGGATCCAAATCGAGTGCCTGCAGCAGCTAACGCATCAATATTGGGTGTTGCAATCTGCTTCTGACCATAGCAACCCAGATCGCCGATCCCCAGGTCATCGGCGAGGATGAACACCACATTGGGCCTGGTCCGCCCCTGCGCCATTGCCATCGAACCAATACTGCCTGCCAACCATTCGCGACGTGTCATAGAACTAGCCTACATTTAGTCCCTCCACTCCGGTCCTGTCTCGATATAAACTACCCCAATGCTCGACACCGCCATCATTGTCGTCTACTTTCTGATCGTGTTTGCCATCGGGTACTACCATTCCCGACATGAGCGCAATACGCGCGACTATTTCCTGGCGGGTGGCAACGTGGGCTGGGTGGCGATCGGCGCCTCTCTATTCGCCACCAACATCTCGAGCGAACACTTTATTGGACTGGCTGGTTCCGGCGCCTCCACCGGCCTCGCAGTCGGTTGCTACGAATGGTCGGCCAGCTTCTGCCTGCTCATTCTTGGTTGGGTCTTTGTCCCGCATTACCTCAAGAGCAAGGTCTACACGATGCCGGAATTCCTGGAACGCCGCTTCGGCCCCAAGTGCCGCTGGTACCTCACAATCATTTCCCTCTTCGCCTACGTCTTCACCAAGATCTCGGTCTCACTCTTCGCCGGCGGCATTCTCATTCGTGAAGTCTTCGGCTGGGACTACATGACCACCGCGATTCTGCTGGTTGTCGCTACCGGGATCTACACCGTACTCGGCGGTCTTGCCGCGGTGATTTACACGGATCTTTTTCAGGCCGTTCTCCTGGTCATCGGTGCCGTGATCCTCACCTGGCTCGGCCTCGACAAAGCCGGCGGATTTGAAGGCCTGCGCGCAAGCTTGCCGCCAGACTTCTTTCACATGATCAAACCCATCGATCATCCCTCTTACCCCTGGCTTGGCACTACCCTCGGCACCCTCATTCTCGGCATCTGGTACTGGTGTACGGACCAGGTCATCGTGCAGAAAACGCTGAGCGCACGCGGAGTCGACGACGCCCGCAAAGGCGCCTTCTTCTGCGCCGCGCTTAAGGTGCTGCCGCTCTTCCTGCTCGTCCTTCCCGGCCTTTGCGCCCGCGCCATCTGGCCCGACGAGGTCACTGGCGACAATGCCTATCCGCTCCTGGTTACGCGCTTGCTACCTCCCGGCCTGATGGGCCTCATGGTCGCCGCACTGCTGGCCGCCCTCATGAGCAGCCTCTCGAGCGTGTTCAACTCCTGCTCCACCCTGATCACGATGGACATTTACAAGAAGCTCAACCCGGAGGCCAGCGAGTTCCGGCTGGTCAATGTTGGCCGTCTCGCCACGGGCTTCATCGTCATCATCTCGATTGCCTGGATCCCGCTCATCCGCGGCCTCAACAATGAGGTCTATCAATATCTGCAAAGCGTACAGGCCTATGTCGGTGCCCCCATCACCGCCGTCTTCCTTACCGGCATTCTCTGGCGCGGCGCAACGGGCACCGCCGCATTTACCACCTTGATCGTCGGCGGCTTGTTAGGCGCCGGACGCTTCCTGCTCGACATCCTCCACAACGCGATGAAAATGGACCTCGGCCCGCTCAATGCGCTCGTTCAATTCAGCTTTCTCAACTACTCGATTGTGGTCTTCTTCCTTTGCCTGCTCATGATGTTCACCATCAGCCGCTACTCGCAACCCAAGCCAGTCAGCGAGATCGCCGACATCACGATCACACCAGGCGGCGCCATTGTTGCCAGGAAAAGTGAAATGATATTCACCATGATCGTAGCGGCCACAATTATCGGCCTCTGGATCCACTTCGCTTAGGAGTCAAACCCATGTCCGCTTTATCCCGCCGCCACGCTGTTCGCGCTGCCTTTGCTTCCATGGCAGCAGCCGGCTCTGCCTTCGCCCAGCGCAAAGATGTACCTGTTCCAGCCAAAGACAATCTCAAGATCACCAAACTGGAAACCATCCTCGTCAAGCCACGCTGGCTTTTCCTCAAAATTCATACCAATGCTGGCATCGTCGGACTCGGCGAACCCGTGGTCGAGGGCCGCGCCCTCACCGTTGCCACAGCCGTCAAAGAGATCGAACCCTACCTGATTGGCAAAGATCCCCGGCCTGTTACACACCACTGGCAAGCCATCTATCGTCATGCCTTCTATCGCGGCGGCCCGGTTCTCACGAGCGCGCTCTCCGGCATCGACCAGGCTCTCTGGGATATCAAGGGCAAAGCCCTCGGAGTCCCCGTCTATGAACTCCTTGGCGGTCCTACCCGGAACCGCGTGCGTGTTTATGCTCACGCGGGCACGCCGGAAGTGATGCGCCAGCAGATGGCGCGCGGCTTCACGGCCTTCAAAACCGGCCCCACCGGCAGCCACGGCAAGAATGCTTCCGGACCCAATCGCAACAACTTCCACCGCTACATGGAACCACCGGCCGAAGTAGACTACATCGTCGAACGCTTTGCCGACTTGCGCAAGGCAGTTGGCGACAAAGCCGACATCGGCATCGACTTCCACGGCCGCGTTGGCCCGGCACTGGCCAGGGTCCTGATCAAGAAGTTGGAGCCTTACAACCCCATGTTCATCGAGGAGCCGATCAACGCCCAGGACCATGACCTCATGGCCGAAATAGCCAAAGGTACCCACATACCGATCGCCACCGGAGAACGCGTCTTCACCAAGTGGGGTTTTAAGGAAGTGCTCGAAAAGCGCGCCGCCTCGATTCTGCAGCCTGACTTGTGCCATGCGGGAGGTATCACGGAGGTCCGTCTCATTGCCGGTATGGCGGAAGCCTACTATGCTGCGATTGCCCCGCATAACCCGCTCGGCCCGATTTCGCTGGCGGCCGGACTGCAAATCTCAGCGTCCATCCCCAACTTCCTGATTCAGGAACAGGTCTCCCTCGGCGACGGTTATCTTAAAAATCCGCTCAAGGTTACGGACGGTTACCTCGAACTTCCCACCGCTCCGGGACTCGGAGTAGAGCTTGATGAAAACGCCATGGCCGACAAGATCGGGCATGACTGGCGGAATCCGGAAACCTACGATTCCTTCGACGGTTCGGTGACCGACTGGTAAAGCAACTTCAGGGGCGGGCTTGGCAGGCTTTTACGAATGAGGCAATCTCCTGTTTCGGAAAGTCCCAGGTCCGCCCCTTTCCTTCCCCAAATATTCTGATTGAGCTTTCAAAGTGCTGGCAAGCTTCCGCATGCCGACCCTCTTCGCGCGCAATGCGTCCGCGCCAGCTTTCCAGGTGTGCCAGGCTCGCCGCATCCAGCAGGCTTTGATCGCGTTCGCGAAGCCAGTCAAACTCTTTGATGGCCAGGCTCACTCCTTCTCCGTTTTTGAGCAATACCGCACCGATTCCATACGCACGGATCGGGTAAACCAGGGCTCGGGCAAGGAACACATTTCTCGGATCTGCCAGTGCCATCGCTTTCCGGAATTCATAGGCCTCCCAATATTCACGCAGGGCGGCAGATCGATCTTCATTCACCCAATTCGCATCAGCCACCGAAACCATGCTGAAGCTCAAGTCAATCCTCGCACTCGCATTCGATGGATCCAGCCGCAGCCGCTGCTCGTCCAAACGAAGTGCTTCCCGGGAATGGTGCAATCTTCGTCGCGGCTCGTTCTCGTACATTGGCGACAGATACTTGTGCATCAAAGCCACGTCACGGAGTTGCTCCGCCGGATTCTCAGGATTCTTCGGAGCACCTTCAAACCATCGCAAAGCCTTGAGAAAATCGGCCTTTCGATCTTCCCCAAATTCTGAATTTCGCGACGCTCGCCGGAAGTAGAATGACCCGACCGCCCGGGCTGTCGCCAGATCATTTGGCTTCAGCTTTGCGATTTGCAGGAATTCCTTTTCAAATTCAGCCCAGCGAGGATCCACGTCTTTGCGATTCAAGCTCGGGCGGATCTCCCGGAAGCGTGCCTCCAGCAATCCCCGACGCCAGTCAATCTGTGCCGGCCGAAGTTCTGCTATTTTTTCCCAAATCGCTAAGGACTGTCTCAAGTGCCAGGCCGATTTTTCATTGTCCCCCAAATTGCTGTTTGCACCGCCCAGCAGCTCCGCTAATTGGCTGTGGGCGTCCGACCGCAATAGCAGCAAGTTCGCGGCAACGGCCGGTGATGGCTTCATGCTTTCCAGTTGCTTCAGCGCTCCCTCCACCAACTTGACGCTAACGGGGAGTCCCCCGGAAAGTTGCGCCACCTCCGACCGCGCAGACCGCATCAATCGATCCAGGATGCTCAAAAGTTCCCGCAGCCTCGCCTCCGCTTCGGCCTCCCGCTGCTGTGCCAGATTTTCCATCTGCTCAGCGCGTTGTTTTTCCTGGCCTTCTGCTTTTCTGGCCTGACGTTCCGCATCGAGCGCCAGCATCAGCTTCTTGGAGTTCGCCAGCGCTACAGCCTCCCCCCGACTTGCCCGCTTGGCAGAAATCCAGCCCCAGCCACCCAGCCCGATGATAATCACCATGGCCAGCACGGAACTCAATACGGCCAGCCGATTCCGCCGGGCAAAACACCACACCTGATAACCCAACCCGGCTGCACGCGCCTCCACCGGCCGTCCGTCCAGATAGCGCTCCAGGTCAGCCGCCAACTCGCTCACACTGCGGTAACGCTGCGATTCCTCTCCCGCCGTTGCCTTTTCCAGCACCGCTCGCAACTCCGCATCGAGTGCCCCGAGCGAGGTCAATTCAAACCGTTCCAGTTTGTCCAGCACCTCTCCCAGTGCCAGATCCGACCAACGCCGGGCACGCTCCCCCGTCACCACCTCATACAGCAAGAGGCCCAACGCATAAATATCCGCACCAGTCCGGATTTCCCCGCCGCGTATCTGCTCCGGGCTCGCATAGTCCAGACTGAAGGCCCGACGCAAAGTCACCGCGCCCTCCCCCGCAGGATCATTCAAAATCTTGGCGATCCCAAAATCCAGCAGCTTCGGCTCCCTGGCCTCGTTTACCAGGATGTTCTGCGGCTTTAGATCCCGGTGGATCACCAGATTCGAATGAGCATACTGTACGGCATCACAGACCTTTAAATAAAGCGCCAGCCGTGCCCGCAATTCGAGAGGCTGCTTGGCCAGATATTCAGTAATCGGCTGCCCCTCAACGAACTCCATCACGAAGTTCGGCGTGTCGCCGCCGCCCGCGCTCGCATCCAGCAATTGCGCGATATTGGGATGCCGCAACCGCGCCAGAATTTGTTTTTCCCGCAGGAACCGCCGCAGTAGTTCCTGATTCGCTTTCAGCGGCCCCATCAGGGCGGGGGGAAGCAGCTTGATAGCTGCCCGCATATTGGCTTCCCCATCGGCTCGCCGAGCCAGCCATACCACCCCCATTCCGCCGCTGCCCAGTGGCCGCTCCAACTCCCAGGGACCGATCCGGCTCCCCACTCCCAAACCACTCCAGGCAGCTACCGGAGAATGGGCAAAGAGCTTTTCGGCATCTTCAGCCTGACCGATCAACCGCTCCGCTTCCGCCCTGGCTTCCGGGTCGTCCCCCAGCCGGATGCCAAGATAAGCCGCTCGCTCTTCGGCTGGCAATTCCAGCGCATCCGCCAGACAATCATCCACTCTCCGCCAGACTTCTGGCCTCACCTCGCTCCTCGCAACTGCTCATGCAGCCAAACCCGGGCTACGGCCCAGTGCCGCTTTACAGTCGTTGGAGACAAATCGAGCGCCTCCGCTGTCGCTTCAATGGACAAATCACCAAAGAATCGCAAATCCACGATCGCTGCCTTCACCGGGTCCATTACTTCCAGCTTGGCCAACGCGTCATTCAGCGCCAGCAGCATCTCAGGCTCTTCCCGCCAATCCAGGTTCTGCCCCAGCGTTGCCTTGAGCGGCTCCAGAACTTGTCCAGAGCCCCGCTTCTGCGATTTCCGCTTCCGGGCATGGGTCACCAGAATCTGCCGCATCAGAAATGCGGCAATTCCGAAAAAGTGCTTTTGTCCGTGCGCCTCCAACCGCCCCTGTCGCTGCAATTCCACATACAGATCATTGACGAGCGCCGTCGGCCGGGTGCGGTTTGTAGTGGCCTCGCCCCGCAGCACGCCTGTGGCCATACGGTGCAGTTCGTGATACACCAGGCCCATCAATTCATCCAGCGATTCCCGGTCACCCTGGCCCCATTCGGCCAGCAACCGGTCCGCGACTTGATATTCCATTCGCTTCGCATGAGTTTATCAATCGCGTTATGGTTCATCCTATAGACCTAAAGTGCATTTCCCGGAGCAAACGGACCAAACTTTTCTCCTATCCCGCTAGACTATTCGCTGAAGCCATTTTCCATGACGAAACAACAGATTCTTTCCAACCTCATTACGGGCGGCATCGTCCCCGTTGTTCGCACCGCCACGGCGGAAGCAGCCATCCGCTCCATTGAAGCCCTTTACGAAGGGGGCATCAAAACCGCCGAGATCACCATGACCGTCCCTGGCGCCATCAAGGCCCTCGAACAGATCGCCGCAAAGTTCGGCGACAAGATCACCCTCGGCGCGGGCACGGTCCTCGACCCGGAAACCTGCCGCATCTGCATGCTCTCCGGCGCGGAATTCTTCGTCACGCCCGCCCTCAATCTCAAGACCATCGAGATGGCCAAGCGCTACTCCAAGGTGATTTTGCCCGGGGCGCTCACCCCGACGGAAGTCTCCACCGCCTGGGACGCCGGCGCCGACATCGTCAAAGTCTTCCCCTGCGGCAACGTCGGCGGGCCCAGGTACATCAAGGCGCTGAAGGGTCCTTTCCCGCAGATTGAGATGGCTCCAACCGGTGGCGTCAATCTCGACACCACGGCTGACTTTCTGCGCGCCGGGGCCTGCTCTGTCGCCGTCGGTGGCGAACTCATCGACGCCCAGACCATCAAGGACGGCAACTACGAGGTCTTCACCGAGCGCGCCAAACAATACATTGCCCTGATCGAAAAGACCCGCGCTGAGATGGCTGCCAAATAATCTGAGAGCTTTCGCCGCTCTGCTCGACTACTCTGGCGATGGATGGTTTACCCTCCCCATCCGGCTTCGAATCCATTTCCAGAAAACTGTATGCGCCGCTGGTGCCACCGCTTCTCGCGGTTCTCAGCGGCATTCTTTTTGTCAACTGGCTTGGCTTCGCACCGGTCCCCGCTCTCGCTCTCGCCGCGCTCAGCTTCCTGCTCTGGCTGCTGGCCCGCCAGCGGCAACTGGGTGTTGCCGCAATCGTTGCCGGCAATGCGGTCTGCTTCTGGCTTGGTGCCGCCAGCGCCAGCCGGTACTCGGAAATTCCCCGCCCCCAAATTGACTCCGCCCCCCGCGAACGGGTCTCCCTCAGTGGCTGTGTTGACTCCCTGCCCCGCCGGGAAGCCGAACGGCTGCAATTCGACTTTGCCGCCGCACCCGGCGCACGCCTCCGCGTCAGTCTCTACCTCAAACCGGATGAGGCTGCCCCGCCCTGGACTTATGGCGACTCCCTCACGCTCCCTCTCCGCCTCAAGCCCATCCGCAATACCGGCAACCCCGGTAACTTCGATGCCGAGCGCTTCTTCGGGCACCGCTCCATTTTCTGGAGTGCCAGCGTGTCAAGCGGCTATCCCATTGAATTTCAACCTGGCACCTGTGGTCACCCCGTCCAGGCCCTGATCTACCGGCTTCGCTCCGCACTCCTCAACCGCATCCAATCCGTCTCTGCCGGAGACGCCTACCTGAGCGCCATGCTGTCTGCGCTCCTGCTCGGCGACAACTCCAGGCTGGAGGAGGCCGACACCAGGGCTTACCGCCACACTGGCACTTATCACGCCCTGGTCATCTCCGGCCTGCACGTCGGAATTCTCACCGGCGCACTCTTCTTCCTGCTGCAATGCCTTGGCTTGCGTGCGTTTCAGGCTTACTTGCTTTGCGCCCTACTCGCCACTCTCTACGCTCTCGTGTGTGATCTCAGCACGCCCGTCGTCCGCGCCGCTGGCGGCTATCTGATCTTTCTGGGCGCCCGCTATTTCTACCGCCGCGGCCGCATTCTCAACATCCTCGCAGCGGTCGCAATTCTGTTCTTGCTCGCAGACCCCGGCCAACTCTTCGAAGCCAGCTTTCAACTTTCCTTCCTGGCCGTTCTCACTCTGGCAACCCTCGCTATTCCTTTTCTCGAATGGACCACCGGCACCTGGTCCAGGGCCCTCCATCAACTCGACAACCCTGTCTTCCCGGTTCGTGATCCCCGTACCGCTTGCTTCCGGGTAGAGTTCCGCCTGCTGCTGCTCACCTTGAGCCGGCTGCTCAGGATCACCGAAGCGAAGCTCGCCCGATTGCTGCTGCCCTCCACCAAAGCCGCCCTCTGGTTCCTCGATCTATTCTTTACCTCCGCCGTAATTCTCATCGGGCTTTGCCTGCCCATGATTCTTTACTTCCACCGCCTCTCGTTCGCCAGTCTTGGCGCCAACCTCCCGGTCGTGGCCATCCTCACCCTGACCCTCCCGCTCGGCTTCCTTGCCTTGCTCACCGGGCCGACTCTCGCTCCCGTCCTCGCCTGGCTCCTCCACACTTCGCGCGACGTTGTCGATTGGCATCTGAGCTGGGATCCCGGCTTGCGGATTCCAGACCCTCCGCTCTGGTTTCTGCTTCTCTTTCCCGCATCGCTGCTCGCCACCGCCTGGGCCGCCCACCACCGTTGCCGCTGGCTTGTCCTGCCGTTGACAACAAGCGCCGCGCTCTTCTTCTACCTCGCGGCCCACCCCTATTCAAAACATCCAATTCTCCACCCAGGCTTACTCGAACTCACCGCTATCGATGTCGGCCAGGGCGACGCCCTCTTCATCGCAACCCCCAACGGCCACCTCGCTCTGCTCGACGGAGGCGGTTCCCGTAGCAGCCGCTCTGATCCCGGCGAATCCACCGTCTCGCCCTATCTCTGGTCCCGCCGCATTGCCAGACTCGATACCCTCATTGCCTCCCATGGCGACCTCGATCACATCGGCGGTCTACTCGCGGCCCACGACAACTTCCTGCCGCGAGAAATCTGGGTTGGCTCACAAATCCGGGGGCCGCTTTGGACGAAGTTGCGCGACAAAGCTCTCCGCCGCGGCATCCGAATTCGCGAACTCAGCCGGGGCGATTGTCTCCAGCTCGGTGAACTCGCAGTTACCACTCTCTGGCCACCCCGGGATGAAGTCATCGAGAAGTCCAATCTCAGCTCGCTGGTGCTCCTGCTTCGCCATGGGAACAAACACTTCCTGTTGACCGGAGACATCGAACAAAGCGTGGAGCTCCGTCTGCTCGAAGACCCCGCCTTGGGTTCAATCGACTATCTCAAGGTCGCGCACCACGGCAGTCGGACCTCCAGTTCCCTGCCTTTCCTCGATCATACCCGGCCCGCCATCGCCGTCGCGAGCGCTGGCTTTCAGAACCCCTTTGGTCACCCTCACCCCTTGATTCAGGAGCGATTGGCCGCAGCCCACTCTCTGCTTTTCCGCACCGACACCCACGGCCAGATCACGATTCTCTCCGATGGCCAGCGCCTCACTGCCGACCCCTTCCTCTATCGCTCTCGCGCCGCCTTCGGCTGGATTCCATTCACGCAAGCCTTAGAATAGAGGTGTCATGGCACAAAACTCTACCAACAATGCACTCTGGTTTCTCTCCGGTCTCGCGATCGGCGTCACGGCCGGCCTCTTCTTCGCACCCCAATCCGGTGAGCAGACTCGTTCACAAATCCGATCAGCCGCCCGCCGCGGCGGAGAACGCCTCCGCGAGCAGAGCGAAACGGTCTTCTCCCAGGGCCGCGATCTCTTTGAACGCGGCAAGGCGCTGGCCGACGAAGCCTCCGAGCTCTTTGAAAAGGGCCGCAATCTAGTCGACGCCTAAGCGCTAGCGAGCCAGCTTATGAATCTCGCCGCTCTCCCTCCCTTCACCAACGAAAGCTACCGCGACTTCACCCAGCCTGGACCCAGGGCCGCCCAACAGGCAGCCCTCGATCACATCCGCGCCAACCAACTGGGCCACGAGTACCTGTTGCGAATTGGCGGTGTGGAAGTAGCGGGCGGCGACCAGAAGCTGATTAGCTATAACCCCTCCCGGCCAACCGAGGTCATTGGCATTCATCAAAAGGCCAGCCCGGAGCAGGCCAGCCGCGCTGTGGCCGAGGCCTTCCGCTACTTCCCCACCTGGGCCGCCGTCACGCCGGAACAGCGCGCCGCCCGGCTCTTCCGCGCTGCGGAAATTCTCCAACAGCGCAAAGATGAATTCAACGCTTGGCTGATTTTGGAATCCGGCAAGAGCTGGCCGGAAGCTGAGGCCGATACGGCCGAAGCCATCGACTTCTGCAACTACTATGCCCGCCAGATGCTGCGCTGGGCCAACCCCGAAGCTCTCCTCCAGATGCCCGGGGAGCATGGAGTTCTGCAGTATTTGCCACTCGGCGTCGGGGTAGTCATTCCTCCCTGGAATTTTCCACTCGCCATCCTGGCCGGCATGACCGCTGCCGCTCTCGTCGCGGGAAATACCGTCGTCCTCAAGCCTTCGAGCGAAACACCCACCATCGGGGCCAAGTTCACGGAACTTCTGCTCGAAGCCGGCTTTCCCCCGGAGAGCGTCCAGTTCCTGCCCGGTTCGGGGGCTGAAGTGGGAGACCGCATCGTCCTCGATCCCCTCACCCGCTTCATCTCTTTTACTGGCTCAAAGGAAGTGGGCCTTCGCATCAATGAACTCGCCGCCCGCCCCCAGCCCGGTCAGAAGTGGATCAAGCGAGTGGTTGCCGAGATGGGTGGCAAAGACGCCATCATCGTCGACCGGGAAGCGCATGACCTTGACGTAGCCGCTGCGGGAGTGATTGCCTCCGCCTTCGGCTTCCAGGGCCAGAAGTGTTCTGCCTGCTCCCGTCTCATTGTGGATGAATCCATTCACGACGAATTCGTCGCCCGTCTGAAACCCCTGGCTGAAGCACTCACGCAAGGCCCCGCCGACGACCCTTCCTTCTTCATGGGCCCTGTGATTGGCCCCAAGGCCGAGCAGTCTATTCTCGGCTACATCGAGATTGGTCTCAAGGAGGGCTCCCTCCTTACGGGTGGCATCAGGGCCGCGGGAGAAGGCTATTTCATCCGCCCCACCATTTTTACCGGCATCGAAAGCCACCACCGTCTCTTTCAGGAAGAGATATTTGGTCCAGTGCTGGCCGTCACCAAGGCGCGGGATTTCGACCACGCGCTGACCCTTGCCAACGATTCCGAATACGGGCTGACCGGTGCCGTCTACACCACCAACCCTGAAAAGTTAGCCCATGCCCGCCGCGGCTTCTTCGTGGGCAACCTTTACCTGAATCGCAAGTGCACCGGCGCCATGGTGGGGGCACACCCTTTCGGTGGCTTCAACATGTCCGGCACGGATTCCAAGGCCGGCGGGCCGGATTACCTGCTCCAGTTTCTCCAGGCAAAGTTGATTGCTGAAAAAAACCTTTAAGATTTTCCCTGTCCAGACGATACGGGTCTTATGGCAGTTGCCGATGACCCTTTTTACTTGCAATTGATTTATGTGAGCTCAGCATCACACCTGCTGGCCGAGCAGGAACTATTGCAAATGCTGAACGAAGCCCGCGACAACAATGCTCAGCAGGACATCACCGGCATGTTGGTCTACAGCGACGGCACCTTTATCCAGGTCCTGGAAGGTCCTGCCCAAGCCGTAGAGACCCTCTATCTGAAAATTCAAAACGACTCCCGCCACCATCGTTGCTTTGAACTCATGCGGCAGCGCACTCGTGAACGAGCCTTTGAAGGTTGGTCGATGGGCTTCCGTAGTGCCTCCAGCGAAGAGCTTGAAGACACTGCCGGCTATATCGATTTCTTTAGCGATCGCCCAATTCCAGAGCGCGGGGCAGCCGCATACCGGCTCCTGAATTCCTTCCGCCGCCAGCACGACCGCAGCATCGACTACGCTCACGCCTGACCAGGCTTGCTATTTTTCCTCGTCCAGCGCATACGCCATGATGCTGTCATCCGTAACAGGATTGTTGAAGAATCCGCCGCCCGTCGCAGTGATTACGACATACTGGCGTCCATCCCGTCCCTGATAAGTAATCGGCGTTGCTTGCGCTGCCCCGCCCAGCTTGGTGCTCCACAGTTCTTTGCCCGTCTTGGCATCAAAGGCCCGGAAGCGTGAATCATCGGTCGCGCCCACAAACACCAGGCCGCCTGCCGTCACAATCGTTCCGCCATTGCCCGGACGTCCCGTATTCTGCTTGCCCTCAGGCAGGCTCTCCGTGATCCCTAGCGGTACCCGCCACACGAACTCGCCTGTATTCACATTTACTGCCGTCAGCAAACCCCACGGCGGCTGCTGGCACGGAAACTGTTGCGGCGAACCGTCCTTGCCCGGAATGCTGAACCGGCCGCCCCCAATTCCTTCATAAGGCCCATCCGGGTGCACACGATTTCCAACGCCGCGGCCAATCGCCCGGCGCTCGTCAGATTCCCGATCCTTGATCCCAGTCACCTGGCCCAATTCACTCGTATTCACAAAGATGTAGCCGAGCTGAGGGCTGTAAGAAAACCCACCCCAATTCACTCCGCCATGATTGCCGGGAAAGCGAACTCCCAACTTGTTGTAGCTCACCGGCAGATACGGGCCGCCCAGCTCAAGGTCCTTCATCAGCGCCTTGCAAGCGGCTTCCAGCTCCGGAGTCACCGTTGCCACGTCTTCCGCCTTGATTGTCATCCGGGACAGTGGTGCCGGTTTCAACGGAAAGGGTTGCGTCTTGGAAGTCTTCTCCAGCGGCACCACACTCTGTTGCACCGGACGCTCTTCCACGCCGTAGATCGGCTTGCCCGTCACGCGGTCAAAAATGAACAGCAGGCCCACTTTGCTCATCGCCGCAACCGCCGGAATCGTCTTGCCACCCTGCTTCACATCCAGCAGGACCGGCGCGGCCGTCAAGTCAGCATCCCAGATATCGTGATGCGTCATCTGAAAATGCCACAGATACTTTCCGGTTTTGGCATCCGCCGCCACCAGGCTGGAGCTGAAGAGATTGTCCCCGTGCCGGTCGCCACCATATTGGTCTACCGACGGCGCGCCAAAGGGCAGGTATACAATGCCGCGCTCGGCGTCCACCGTAATGAAGCCCCAAATATTCACGCCCGTCCGGTTCTTCCAGCTATCACCGGCCCAGGTGTCGTTGTACTTCTCGCCAGCGCGGGGAATCGAATGGAAAGTCCAGACGAGTTTGCCGGTGTGCAAATCCCAGGCGCGGATATCGCCCGCCGGGCCCAGCGGCGGATTCTCCTGCGTCGTTCCGCCAGCAATCACCAGATTCTTGTAGACGATCGGCGGAGAGCTCAGGCCGTTGCGGCCGGGCATCCCCCTCATGATTTCTTCCGTGTTCATCTTCACGATGCCGTTGTCGCCAAAATTCGGATTCGGCTTGCCGGTACGCGCATCCAGTGAAAACAATCGTCCGTCTCCACTGCCAAACACAATTTGCGGTGGCGTTTTGCCTTCGCCCGGCCAATACTCGGCACCGCGCGTCGCGGGTCCGCCACCGCCCGGCAAGGCAAAAGCCCAGACTTCTTTGCCACTTGTCGAATCAATCGCCACCACCCGGCCATAGGGCGTTGTGAGGTACATCGTTCCGTTGATCACCAGCGGGGTCACGGTGCTCGGGCCAAATCCGCCCGGACGCGCCCGCATACTCCCTCGTGTTGCGCCCGGGTCATCGCCAACGGGTCCACCCGGTCGCACCGGAGCCGGGCCCACCGCCTGCACACCTTCCGGCTTCATATGGTAAACCCAGGCCACTTTCAGTTTGTTCACGTTCGCAGGCGTCAGTTGGGTCAAGGGGGAGAAACGGTTTGCTTTGGAGTCGTGTCCATAGGTGGGCCACTCCTTGGCGTAATCGTTCCCCTGGGCTTGCATGGAGGCAGCCGAAATCAGGAACGCGAAAGCAGTGGCAGTACAGAATCGTAAAGATATCTTCATGTGGCGCACCGCTATTCTATCGATTCCCGGTGGGCCGTCAACTGTTCCCCCTCGCCTTGCCATGTCATGCTGACCAGTGTCAAGCTAGAGATGTGCGTACCTTGTCCGTTCTCATCCTCAGTTCCGCCTTCCTCCTCTGTGCTCAGGACGAGCTGCCTGAGGACAAGGACAAAGAGACCTTTGTGAACATGTGTTCCAACTGCCACGCGATTGAGCGCGTGGTGAAGGTTCGCTTTTCCAGAAAATTCTGGGCCAGCGTTGTCGATGACATGGTCTCCCGCGGCGCGGAGGGAACGGAAGAAGAAGTCGAGTCGGTAATCGGCTACCTGAGCCGCCACTTCGCCAAGATCGTGAACATAAACACGGCCACGGTGAAAGAATTGTCGGAAGGCCTTTCCTTCAAGCCCGACGAAGCCGAAGCCCTCGTCAAGCACCGCACCGACAACGGTCCCTTCAAGGACTTTGAAGCCCTCACCAAAGTCCCCGGCTTAAATCAGAAACTGCTTACTTCGCAGAAGAACAGCATCAAGTTCTAGGTTCCAAGCTCATTTCTTGGCCGATTTGATGGCCGATGGCCACCGGCTCCAGGTACTGGGGAGAATGCCTAGAATGGCGGCAATTTCTTTTTCCTTTCCAAGCGGTCCCGCTTTGATCCGCGCCTGCCTGACGAGCCATTGCTTCAGCTCCGCTTCCCATCGCTCCCAGCGGAGGTCTGCTTCATCCGCCGCGATCACAAAACTCGTTTCGGATCGATCCAGCCTGGTTCTTGCAATATGCGAGAGTTGATGCAAGTACACATTCTCCACACTTCGACTCAGTATCGCCCATTGACCAAGAGCATCTTCCGCTGCCGCCTTGTCTCCCGCATCGCTGTGAAGGCCAACGGAGTGCAATAGACATTCAGCGCGTAATACCGGATCGTCTGCAGCAGCAAGGAAAGCCTCGCTGAGTTGCTCGATACCCTTGCGATACTCCCGCTTCCGGTCGAAGTGGATCGCTAGCAGAATCCGCGCTTCAACTTTGCGCGGCAATCCGATTGACGCATTTCTGGAAATTTCAACGACCTCTTGCATCTCGTCGCTGGAGGCGACGCGAGACGGATCAAAGGCTAGGCTCGCCCGAATCTCCATCATCCGCAAACGTTCTTTCCAGGCATTGGAACTTCGTTTGACAGCAACCTTTGTCAAAGCAGCGATCCGCCTCAAGACGTGGTTGAGAGCATCGACTCGATCTGCCTTGGTTCCAGCCCAGAATTCGAGATAGTCCATGTACCCGCGGGCTATCTCGGCCCCGCACCGCAACTCACCCAGAGAATCATCAATCTTCGAATACTGCTTCATCATGCCGTAAAGACCCTTCATCGCTTCACCGGCAAGCAAGGTGGAACCCGGCGCAAGCCGCCGTTGGGCGATCAACTTCATCGACCGGATGAACGCCTTGGTTGGCTCTTGCCCCGTACCTGCCAGCAGCCCAAGTGCGTTGGTGCAATGGGCAACGGCAGTGGAAAGCTGCCCTTGCTGCAGTGCGCTCCAGGTCATTCCAGAACCCATCTGCCTGGCGGTGGAAATGATGGCGAATCGACGCTGCAAAGCCAGTTTGCTTGCTCGCTCCCTGTCGCCTTCATTGGGATAAAGCTCTTTGCGCCGCGCATCCTTGTGGGCAAACCGCAAATTTGCATGTTCCTGCGACTTGAGAAACGCCTCCTCGGACTCACGAAACCGGCGCAGGCCGCGCAGACAATGACCAAGATAGTGGAAATAGCGGCTGTACGTGCCGTGGCTGGGCCGCTTGGGGCTTTTCAGGTTTTGCTCAACAAAGTGCAAAACATCATTGAGGTAGTTGAGTGCCTTCTCGTTTTCATTTCGTCGGTAGTGCATCACCCACGCATACTGCAAATGGACCCAGGCAACCTGGCGAATCCACCGCGCATAGTCTTCATCCTGACTCAGGGCCGGTGCTGTACCGCGCAAAGCTTGGATGCGTTCTATGAATCCCTTTTCGCCTTGTTGCACAAACTGGCTGATCCATTTCCGGCTCTCAACATCGTTGCCCGCCATGTCGTAGAACTCGGACTTGAGCGAAATGAATTTCAGTTGTTCGGCCTGACTCATCCCCTCCGCCGGAGAAACGGCTTCAAATTCTAGTTCACAGACGCTGACGAGCCGCTCCAATGTTGATTTCCACTTTTCCAATGTGGCGTCCGTGTACAAACCGATGCGCACTGCTTGTTCCAATTCTGTGAGAGCAGACACAGTTACCTCCGCCCTCACTCTACACCGCGAATGCGAATCAAACAAGTACTCAAGAGATTGCAATATTGCAATTATTTTTCCGCATCCCTTTATTTTGATAACGGCGTAACTTCCCGAACTTCAACTGCACCATGTCCGGAAAGGGGCCCCCATGCCAACGCTCAACCTCAAAACTCAGTTGCTCACTCTCTTCGCCGGCACAATGGCAGTGATTGCCTTGCTCGCCGATGCGCTCCTGGTATTTAACCTTGCCTACGCTACAACTGGCAGCACAATCAAGGCAGCCTTTGCGGCTGTTGTTCTGGTAACGCTCGGGTCGTGGATCCTGGCGGACACAATTCTCTACCATCGCCGCCATCAAAGAAAGCGGCACAAGTGGATCCTCTGGGGCTTTTTTGCAACCGCCGCGCTCTACCTGGCTTTTTCATCTGGACGCCACAGCATACTCAGTGTTTACGCTGCGGCAGGTCCACCAGGTCAGTTGCCTATACCGGATGATTGGACACTGCTCTGGTGGATGCTCTTCTCCGGGGACTTGGTCTTGATCTCAGCCTTTGCGCTAAAGGCCCTGTTCTTCCTCGCGCTAGCGATTATCCCCGACGACTTGCTCGAATGCAGCGTGGAGAATGACCCACACTAGCCGCCCCGGCTCAGCCGCCGGATTCCCTCTTCGCTCCACTTCACCCCATAGCCCGGGCCATCCGGAATCCGCAGCATGCCGTCGGCGTCGAGCCGCAGGGGCTCCTCAAACACGTCTTCCAGATACGGTTCCGGCGTCAGGTACTCCACGAACTTCGCGTTCCCCGCTGCTGCCGTAAGATGCAAATCCGCCACCAGCCCCACACCCGTATTCCAGCCATGCGGCACCACCAGAATGTTGTGATCATCCGCATACTGCCCAATCCGGTGCTGTTCGGTCAACCCGCCCACCTTCGTCACATCCGGCTGCAAGTAGTCCACCGCCCGCCGCTCAATCCAGGGCAGGAAGCTCTGCCGCCGCGTCAACACTTCCCCCGCCGCAATCGGCAAAGGCGCCTGCCGCGTCAACTCGACATAACCCTCTAAATCGTCCGGGCGCAGCGGCTCTTCAAACCAGGTCACTTCGTAATCCCGCAACATCTTCGCCGTCTCCCGCGCCCACTTATACCCATGCGGCCAAAAGGCATCGCTTCCACCCGCATCCACCATCAGGAAATCATCCGGCCCGATCGCCTCCCGCGCCGCCCGCACAATCGCCTCATCCGTCTTCGCCGAGTGACGCCCAAACGGCCCCCATCCCATCTTGAAAGCCCGGAATCCCCGCGCTTTCTCGGCGAGCAATCTCTCCCCCATCAATTCCGGCTCCACCATCAACATCGACGCATAGGGCTGTACCTGGTCCCGGTACTTGCCTCCCAGCAGCCGCCAAATGGGCTGCCCGGTTGCCTGCCCCAGCAAGTCCCACAACGCCATATCGATCCCGGAAATCGCATGGGTCACACTTCCGCCCCGCCCCTGCCAGAAAGTGTTCTGGTGCAGCATCTCAGTCGTTGCCGCCGGGTCCAGCGCACTGGCCCCTTCATAAAGCGGCCGCAGCAGCTCAAGCGCTGCCGCCACGAGCGGCGCCGAAGTATAGACACTGCCCAAGCTCTTCAGCCCGGCATCGGTGCGCACTTCCACCAGCGTCCGCGTCTGTTCCAGTTCGCCATATCGCGCCGGCCAATCCTCATAGGCCTTGCCGTAGAGCGGAATGGCCCGAATCGATTCGATCTTCATTTTCTTGCCGTTGCCTTCACGGATGTTCCTGACTTCACATCATCGGACGGATTCACCACCACGCGATCTCCCTCAGCCAGGCCACTCACCGCTTCAATCTCCGTACCAAAATCCCGGCCCACTTGAATCTTGCGAAACTCAATGGTGTTTGCCGGTGTAACCACCGCCACAAAGATGCCATCCGCCCGCGTCACAATCGTATCCCCGGGCACCAGCACCATCTTCCTCGGGTTTTGCGTCTCAATCGTCACCTGCACGTACATCCCGGGCAGCAGTGCGCGCCGCTGGTTGGTGACATTCACCTCTGCCAGCAAGGTCCGAGTCTGATTCTCCAGCGCATTGGAATTCCGTACCACCGCTCCGGTCAACACCCGGTTCAGCTCTGGCACCCTGACCTTGGCCGATTGCCCCACCCGCACATCGTCAACATTGCTTTGGGGAACGTTCACAAAAACCCGCAGCTTGGAGATGTCGCTCAACCGGAACAGGTCTCTGCCCGCGGCCAGCGCCGCCGGGGTAATGAGATTCCCCACCGCACAATTCCTCTGCGTGATGATGCCATCCCAGGGCGCGGTCACGCGCTTGAAGTCGCTCAATTGTTCAATCCGCGCCACCTCGGCCCGCTGCGCGGCAATCGCTTCCTCGGCCGCCAGCAAATTGGCTTCCTGCGCCTTCACATCGGCTTGCCGCGCATCGTACATCGCAGTCTTCTCATCAAGATCCGCCTTGGCTACGATGCCGTCCGCTACCAGTTGCTTCGAGCGGCCAAAGTTCACTTCCGCCAGCTTGGCCGACGCCTTGGCCTGCGCAATCGCTGCCTTCACTTGCTCCGCACTCGCCCGGAATTGCTCCAGTCTCGCCTTGGCATTGCGCAACTGCTGATCGAGTTCGGGCGAATCGATTTCCACCAACAAATCGCCCTTCTTCACCACATCGCCGATATCCACCCGACGAGTCTTGATGTAGCCTTCGGCCCGTGCGTAAATCGGCGTTTCTCCGATCGCCGCCACATTGCCAGGCAGCACAATCTCCCCCGTGGGCGTAGACAGTTTCACCGGAGCTACCGTCACGGCCAATACCTGATCCGCATTGGTCTTGGCCTCGGCCTCAATCAAACGAATACGCTCATTGCGGGGGGCCCAGCCCACATAGAAAATTGCGCCCGCCAGCAATCCCACCAGCAGGATAAATCCGATTGCCCGTGTCATTCCATCTCCTCAATTTCGTGATCCACCGGCGCTTTCTTGCGCAGTGTACTGTAGACCAGCGGAACGATGAACAACGTGGCCATCGTGGCAACAATCAGGCCGCCAATTACGGCACGCCCCAGCGGTGCATTCTGCTCGCCGCCTTCCCCCATCCCCAGCGACATCGGCATCATCCCAATGATCATTGCCGCCGCCGTCATCAACACCGGCCGCAGCCGGGTCGAGCCTGCCTCCAAGGCCGCTTCTCGTGACTCCATCCCCATCGGCCGCAAATCATTGGCAAAGGTCACCATCAGAATTGAGTTCGCTACGCCCACCCCAATACTCATGATCGCCCCCATCAGGCTGGGCACATTGAAAGTGGTCTGCGTCACAAACAGCATCCACACAATCCCGGCCAGCGCTCCCGGCAATGCGGTCAAAATGATCAGCGGGTCCAGCCAGCTCTGAAAATTCACCACCATCAGCATGTACACCAGCAAAACCGCAAAGAGCAGCCCTGCGCCCAGCCGCACAAAGCTCGAGTTCATTGTTTCCACTTGCCCCCGTAGCGCCAGTTGCACCCCGCGCGGCAGCGTCGGCTTCATCTCCTCGAGGATCGCATTCACTCTCTTTTGCACCGTGCCCAGGTCGGAATTCTCCACGTTCGCAAAGACGTTAAAGGTCGGCTGTACATTGTAGTGGTTCACCACCGCCATGCTCGTAGAGCGGCGCACTCCCGCCAGATTGGCCAGCAGGCTCGGGCTGCCGCCACCCGGCGGCGTGATCGGCATCCGTGTAATGTCGTCCAAAGTCTCAATCCGGCTTTGCGGCGTCTGCGCCGTCACCTGGTAGCTCACCCCATTGGCCGGGTCCAGCCAGTAATTCGGCTGAGTCTGACCGCTCGAAGACAGGCTCACCAGCAGACTGTTCGCCACATCCCGTTGCGTCAATCCCAGCACATCGGCCTTCGCCCGGTCTACATTCACTTCAATATCGGGATAGTTCGGGACCTGATGCAGGTGCACGTCCACCGCACCCGGAATGCGCTTCACCTTCTGCTCGATCTCCCGCGCCAGCTTCAGCCCTACCGCGCGGTTGCGCGCCACCACCTGGATATCGAATGGGGCTGGCTTGCCGAAATTCAATATCTGATTGATAATATTCGCCGGCAAAAAGAAGAACTCCGCGTTCGGAAATCGCTCCCCTAGCTTGCGCCGCAATTGCCGCACATACTCGCGTGTGGGCACTTCGCTATCCTTCAAACTCACCAGGATTTCCCCATCAAAACGCCCCACCGTCGCCCCATCGGTATAGGCCAGGTTGACACCGACAACCGGCAGCCCCATATTGTCCAGAATGCTGTCCAGTTCCCGCGCCGGAACCACTTCCCGGATCACCTGCTCCACTTCGCCAAACAGCGCTTCGGTTTGTTCAATGCGCGATCCGGCAGGCGCCCGCACATGCAGCCGGAACTGCCCGGCATCCACTTCCGGGAAAAAATCCTCGCCCACTTTGGTCGCCAGCCAGCCCGAGAATCCAACAAAAATTGCAAATACCCCAAACACCACCAGCCGGTGCGCCAAAGCCCAATCGAGCGTACTCGTATAGAATTTCCTCAACTTCTCAAACAGAAAGTTGAAGCCCTCATGCACGCGCCAGATCACACCGCTTTCCTTCTCGTTCGCCAGTAGATAGTGCGCCATGGTTGGCACAATCGTGCGGCTCAACATGTAGCTCGCCATCATGGCAAAAACCACCGCCAGCGCCAGCGGCGTAAAGAGAAATTTTGCTGTCCCGGTCAAAAACACCACGGGCACAAAAACAATACAAATCGAAAGAGTCGCTACAAACGTAGGCACTGCGATTTGCTGTGCTCCATCCAGAATCGCCCGCACCAGCGGCTTCCCCAAATGCCGGTTGCGGTGGATGTTTTCGATCTCCACCGTCGCGTCGTCCACCAGAATTCCCACTGCCAGCGCCAGGCCGCCCAGCGTCATCACATTGATCGTCTGCCCCAGCAGATAGAGAATCGAGATAGAAGTAAAGATCGACAGCGGAATCGAGATACAGACAATCACCGTGCTCCGCCACGAGCCCAGGAATAACAGAATCATCAGCCCGGTCAGAATCGCCGCAATGATTCCTTCCTTCACCAGCGCATCAATCGAGGCCCGCACAAACAGGCTCTGGTCAAACATCCGGCGGATGATCAACTCTTTCGGAATCACGCCCTGCAGCCGGTCCAGTTCCTGCTGCACCTTGGAAATGATCTCGAGCGTCGACACATTGCCGTTTTTCAAGATGGTGAGCAGCGCCCCACGCGTGCCGTTCTGCCTTACGACATTGGTTTGAATCGAAAACCCGTCCCGCACCTGCGCCACATCCTTCAGGTAGACCATCGCCCCGTCCACCGCCTTCACGGGCAATCGGTTCAACTCCGCAATCGTCTCCGGACTCGCATTCAAACGAACGTTGTATTCGTTTACCCCAATCTTGGCCGTCCCCGCCGGCAAGATCAGATTTTGGGCTGCCAGGGCGGTAGAGATATCAATCGGCGACAAGCGCCGCGCCTGCATCGCCTCGGTATCCAGGTCCACCATCACCTGCCTCACCCGTCCCCCATAAGGCAATGGGATCGAAGCACCCTGCACCGAAGCCAGTCCAATCCGGATCTGGGAGTTTGCCATGTCGTAAATGGCTTGCTCGCTGAGCGACTTGCTCGACAACGCCAACTGCAAAATCGGCACCGTCGCCGCGTTGTAGCGCAAAACAAAGGGCGGAAAAATGCCCGGCGGCAGGATCCGCGTAATCGTATTGGAAATCGCCGTCAACTGCGCCACGGCAAGCTCCACCTTGACGCTGGGGAAGAAAAATACCCGGATCACACCGTATCCGGGCATACTTTGACTCTCTATATGTTCAACGTCATTTACGGTCGTTGTAATGGCCCGCTCAAACGACGTGATCACCCGCTTTTCCATGTCATCAGGCGACATGCCCGGGTAGCTCCAAATCACACTCACCACCGGGATATCGATATTGGGAAAGATGTCGGTCGGCATCGCCACAATCGACACCAATCCCAGGATCATGATCAACAACGCCATCACCGCGAAGGTATACGGGCGGCGGAGAGCGAGCTTAACTATCCACATGCAGAGTTGAATTTCAGGGTATCACCCTGCAGTAAATTCCTTAATCTTGCGGAGGAGGACCACCACCACCCGGTCCCCGACGCGGCCGCTCGGCCTGAATCTTCTCGTACTTTGCCACCTGATCCGGCGTCAGTTCCTTCTTGATCTTCTTGTCAGACTCTTCCCGCAAGGCCATCATCTGCTGCCGCATCTCCGGCCCGGGACCTTCCTCAAATAGCTCCTGCATCTTCTTGGCCTGCGATTTCAGAATGCCTTCCACTTTCTTCTGCTGCTTGGCGTCAAGATCCAGTTCCTTGGTCAGCATCTCCATCTGCCGCTTCATCATTTCTTCCGGATTGCCGCGCATCCCGCCACCGGGAGGCTGTGCCAGCATCAGAGCCGATGCCAGTACTACTGTTGCAATGAGCTTTGTCATGCCTCAATTCTGCGCTCGAATTGTAAAGCCAACGACACCAATGTGTAAAAGTTGGGTAAAGTTCCTGAAATGGGCACTTTCAAACCATTACTCTGAGGCTGTACAGACATGAGCGATACCCCGCTGTTGATCATCGACGACGACATGAAGCTCGCCCGGCTGCTCAAGGATTACCTTACGCCGCTCGGCTATGAGGTCGACGTGGTCCACAACGGTGCAGCGGGCCTCAAGAAGGCACTCGAACAACCCTACGCCGCCGTCATCCTCGACGTGATGCTGCCCGGCATGAACGGCATGGAAGTCTTGCGTGAACTCCGCCGAGCCAGCAATGTCCCCGTTTTGATGCTCACCGCACTGGGCGACGAACCCGATCGCATCGCCGGCCTCGAAGTCGGTGCCGACGACTACGTTCCCAAAACCTTCTCCACCCGCGAACTGCTCGCCCGCCTCCGCGCCGTACTCCGCCGCAGCCAGCTCACCAAATCCAGCCCCACCGCAGCCGAAGCTGTCGCCGTCGGCGATCTCCGCATCGATGTCGATGCCCGCACTGCCACCCTTGGCAATGAGCCCCTCTTGCTCACTCCCATTGAATTCGACATGCTCCTCAGCCTGGGCCGCGCTGCCGGACGCGTCAAGTCCCGCGAACAACTGCTACTCGAAGTCGCCGAACGCGACTTCGAAGTTTTCGACCGCTCCATCGACGTTCATATTTCTTCCCTGCGCCGCAAACTCGGCGACGACGCCAAATCCCCCCGCTGGATTGAGACCGTTCGCGGTGCCGGCTACCGCCTGAAGAAAAACGGGCAGGAAAGCACTCCGTGACCCCTCGCTTCCGCCTCACCACCAAAATTCTCCTGCTGGCTGCGGGCAACGTCACCGCCCTGGCGCTCCTCTTCCTTGTCTTTGTCCGCTGGCAGCTCGGACAGGATTTTGAAAGCTTCCTGATGACCACCGCCCGCGAACGCATCGTTGCCGAGGCCCGCAGCATCGCCCTGGAAATGCGCGATAGCGACCCGGCCCAGTGGTCTAACATCCTCGCCGAACACAGTCGCCAGCATGGCGTCACCTTCAGCCTCGTGCAGGGTGATGGGAATTGGATTGCTGGTGCCCGGCTCCAGTTGCCCCAACCCGTTCTGGAACGAATTCGCCTGCCCATTCCGCCCGGTGGCGGCGGCGGTCCGGGACGCATGCGCGGCGGCCCTCCCCCCGGCATGCTCCGCGAAGTCCCTCCCGCCCGCACCCTCGTCAACTATGGCGCCGGCCCCTTTCTCGACATTGCCAGCAGCCCGGATGGTTTCGACTATTGGGTTTCGATGCGCACCTTCATCCCGTCATCCGGCCCCTTCGGCCGCCCGGAACGCGGCGTCCTCATCATCGCCTCGCCAACACTGCTCACCAATCCCTTTTTCTTCCAACTCACTCCCTGGCTACTCATCGGCGTCGGCGCCATCCTCGTCAGCTTCCTTTGCTGGCTGCCCCTCGTTCGCGGACTCACCGGTTCCATCACCCAAATGACCGCCGCCACGGCCAAGATTGCGGAAGGCGATTTCGATACTCACCTAGAGGTCAGCCGTCGCGACGAACTCGGCTTGCTTGGGTCCTCGATCAACCGGATGGCTTCCCGCCTGGGCGCCTTCACCCACGGCCAGAAACGCTTCCTCGGCGATGTCGCCCATGAACTCCGCTCGCCTCTCGGCCGCATGCAATTGGCCCTGGGCATCCTCGACCGCAAGGTGGACGCAAGCGGTGCCGAATACATCAAAGACCTTGCCGACGACGTCAAGGTCATGTCCGGCCTCACCGATGGCCTCCTTGAATTCGCCAAAGCGGAAATGCGCCAGGATTCCGTCCAAACCGCCCCGCTCAACCTCTCGGAAATCGTCTGGCGCGCGGTCAAAGCGGAGTCCCGGCCGGATATTGAGATTGATGTCGATGTCGATCCCCTAATCATGGTCAATGCCGAATCGGAATCGCTCTGCCGCGCCTTGGCCAACGTCATTCGAAACGCCGTTCGGTATGCGGGCGAGGCCGGGCCCATTCGCATTCACGCCTCCCGACAGCGCAACGAAACCCACTTGTGCGTGCTCGACTCCGGCCCGGGCGTCCCCGCCGAATCACTCGACCAGATCTTTGAGCCCTTCTATCGTCTCGAATACGCCCGCGACCGGGAATCCGGCGGTGCCGGCCTCGGCCTCGCCATCGTCAAGAGCTGCATCGAAGCCTGCAATGGCCGTGTAATTTGCCGCAACCTCTCGCCGCATGGCCTCGAAGTCTGCCTCGTCCTCACTACTGTCTAGTTGCTGTCTCCAGAAATTCCGCGACATCCGCCTTCAGCTTCAACAATGACGGCACATGAATGTACATCATGTGCCCCGCCTCATACTCCTTCATCGTGATGCTTTCACGATGCTTCGCCGCCAGTCCCATGTGCGCAAACGTGTACTCGGTCGCAAAGAAAGGCGTGGCCAGGTCGTAGTAACCATTCGCCACAAAAACCTTCATGTGCGGATTCCGGTCAAAGGCCGCCCGCAAAGCATCACTCGTATCCGCAAAGCGGTTCTGCGCGCTCGAATAGTCCCACGGCAAAATCCCACCGCCCAATGCAAAGTAAGCGGAGTCCGTCTTGTACTTCAACTCTTCCCGCACATACTGATTCATCGCGTGTGTATACGGCGGCAGAATTGCCGCCAGGCTCGGGTCAAACTCGGGTGTCACTGCCCCCGCATCCCCATCCGTTCCCGTCAGCCGCGAATCCAGCCGTCCTACCGTCAACCCGTCGCCTCGTCGCAATTCTTTGATAAAGCGCATGATCTCAATCCGCAAATCATTCCGCAGCAAAAAAGTCTGGCTCAGGCCCGTAAACTTCGCCAGCTTCGTTGCCACCGTCTCCCGCTCCGCTGGCGTCAAACGGTCCCCCTTCATCAGTGCCGAAGCATACTCGCCCTCAGCGAATACCCGCACCTGCTTGAGCATCCCGGCCAGATCCTTCTGATAGGCAGGATCCACCTTCTTGTGATACCAGGCCGTGGCGGCATAAGTTGGCAGAAAGAGCGGAAAGGGCAGGTCATTGCCCTTCGTAAAACGCGCCGTTTGAAAGTTCAGAATGGAACTCACCAGAATCACTCCATTCAGCCCGATCCCCTTGTTGGCCAAAGCTCCCGCCAGGCCCGCTGCCCGGGTGGTGCCATAGGACTCCCCCGCCAGAAAGATCGGTGAAGAATACCGCTGGTTCCGCGCGAGATAGAGCCGGATAAACTCACCCACCGAGTCGATGTCTCCGGTGAAGCCGTTGTACTTCCGGGCCGTCTCCGGTTTGGTTGCCCGCGAGAATCCAGTGCCTACCGGATCGATGAAAACAAGGTCACACTTGTCCAGCCAGGTGCCCTGGTTGTCTTCCAGCCGGTAAGGCGGTGCCGGCATGGCTCCGTCTTCCTGCATCCGGATCCGCCGCGGTCCAATCGCCCCCAGGTGCAACCACAGTGAACCCGCCCCCGGCCCACCATTGAACGCGAAGCAAAGCGGCCGCCTGCCATTGCCTTCCACGATGTAATCCACGTAGAAGATTCCCGCTTCCACCTCGCCGTTGTTGTTCTTCACCGGCAGCATACCCGCGCCTGCCTTGTACTTCAACGGGCGTCCCCCCAACTGGATCTCGTGCTGCGTCACCACCGCCGGCTCTTCCTTATACGGCTGCACCGGTACCGCGCTCGCCGGGGTGGCCGGCTGCGCCTGAGCCCACACAGCCCCTGCCGCCATCAATCCAAGAAGCAACTTCATGGGAATCAGAGTAACAAAGCCTAAGTGCGGCTTTGAGTTAGCAGCCGCACTCCCATCATCGCCATCGCCCCACCCACCAGCGTCGGCCAGGTCACCGCTTCGCCCGTCACAAGATTGCTCGTAATTACGCTGAATACCGGCACCAGGTTGATGAAGATCGACGCCTTGGCTGCACCCAACTGCTCAATCCCGCGCAAGAAAAGCAGAAAGGCCAGCGTTGTACCCAAAAGGCCAATGTAAGCCGTTATCGCCCAGTAACTCAGTTGCCCAAAGTCCGGCAATGCTTCCTGTACCACCACGGCATACGCTACCAGCATCAACAGCCCAGCCCAGATCGCATAGGCCGTGGCCGGCAAGGCGCCAATTTTCCCCATCAGATTCCGCCCGATCAGCGTGTAAGCAACCCACGACAGCACCGTCCCCAGAATCCACAAGTCTCCGCTGCCCAGGCCCGTGCGGAATAATTTCTCCGGGTCAGCCTGCGTCAACACCAACCCCGCACCCAGCAGACTCAGCAACAGGCCGCTCACTTTCCCCACCCCCGGACGCTCCCCCCAAAACACGCACGAATAAACAAAGACCAGCGATGGCTGCAAGGTTGCCATCAACGACGCCCTGCCCGCAGGCACGGTCGCCAATCCATTAAAGAAACAAATGTTGTACGTAAATACCCCAAAGAAACCCATCGCCAACAGCCGCAGCCAAACCGCCCGCTCCGGACGTGGCCAATTTCCTGCCCGCCAGAGAATCAGGAGCAAACCCAACGAACCAAAAACAAAACGTCCCAGGCTCGAATAAATTGGCGGCACTCCGGCTCGCGACAGGATGCCAGCGCCAACCCACGACGAGCCCCATATCGCCGCCGTCAGCGTGAGCATTACATACGGATTTCCCAACCCCACAGTTTAGCCTTCACCCCCAGCCGTACAGCTTCACCGCATTCGCTCCCCGGATCATCGCCTTCTCTTTCTCCCCTGCAAACGCAAAGAGCCGCGCAAAATCCTGCTTTGCCTTCTCGTGCGCCGCCGCATCCATTCCCAGCCCACCCCAGATTATCCGCCCGGGCCCAAACTGCTCAAAGACCTGCTTCACCCGCTCTGGCTGCAAGCGCGGCGAATGCGGCAACCCGGAAAACTTCATCACCGTATTCGGCAACTTGGCCAGCGCCAACACATCCAGCCACTCCGCATCCGTACCCTGATTGTTCCGGCCCAGATGATCCAGAATCACCTTCACGCCGCTGAACTCCTTTGCCAACGCCCCGATTGCCCGGGCATGCATCGGAATCATGTGCATCTGCACCATCAGGCCCCGGTCCGCCACCGCCTTCCAGGTGCGCTTCATCTCCGCCGATTCCAGCGGCCTCTCCCGGATCGCCCCGCTGGTGCTCGCCTCCGGCGTCACCCGGTGCACCCGCAGCGCCGTAATCCGTCCCGGCACACGCCGCATCAACTCATCAATCCGCTTCGGCGTATCCGCCCGGTAGGCATCAAACAAACACGTCCCCTTGAAGAAGCCTTTGCTCGGCTCCTGCGTGAAGCAATACTCCAGATACTCGTGGTTGTCCTGATAGGGTTCCGGATGCACAATCACCCCATGCGTAATCCCCACCGTTGGAGCAAACTTCGCATAGGGCTCCACGTCCGCCGCCGGCGGCTGATAGGTGCCTCCGGGATGATACGGAAAGCGCTTCTTGTCACTCGCAAAAAAGTGCAGGTGCGTCTCCACCATCGGCCCCGCGGGCCTTTGCATCGCTGCCGCCAGAAACGTACGTCGTAACATGCCCCGATGATATGCTCAATTTGCCGTGCTGAAGCTGCTTTTCTCCGCCTTTTTTACCACGCTCATTCTTTGTGCGGCCATCGAGGACGAAGCCCGTCGCATCCTCACAGCCAACTGCGGCGCCTGCCACAGCCAGAACGCCATGGGTGGTCTCCGGCTCGATACCGCCGAGGGATTCCGCACTGGCGGCAAGAGTGGCAAGCCCACCGCAGCAATTCTCCTTCAGGCAATCCAGGGCGGCGCACCCGGCATCCAGGCGATGCCTCCCGGCCGCTCCCTCAAGGCCGAAGAGATCAGCACTCTTTCGCAATGGCTCGCCAGCGGCGCAAACTTCCCCGCAGGCCATTGGGCCTGGCAACCCATCCGCTCTTCTTCCCAATCCATCGACCAGCTCATCGACGCACAACTCCAGGCCAAAGCCCTCAGCCCCGCCCCTCCGGCCGACCGCCGCACCCTCATCCGCCGCCTCTCTTTTGATCTCACCGGCCTCCCTCCCCTGAACCTCAACGTCGACGACCAGCCCGGCTGGCAAGCCCGTCTCATCGATCAACTCCTCGCCTCGCCCCACTTCGGCGAACACTGGGGCCGCCACTGGCTCGACGTGGCCCGCTACGGCGAAGATGACTTCTCCGGCACCGCCATCCAGCCCTATCCCAACGCCTGGCGCTACCGCGATTGGGTCGTCAACGCCCTCAACCACAACCTTCCCTACAACCGCTTCCTCATGGCTCAGCTCGCGGGTGACCTCATGAATGACCCCGCCCTCACCGGCGGCACCGGACTCACCGGCCTCGGCCCCTGGTATTACGGCATCGCTCAACCACCCCAGGCCCGCGCCGACGAGCGTCACGATCGTGTCGATGTCGTCAGCCGCGGCATGCTCGGTGTCACTCTCGCTTGCGCCCGCTGCCACGATCACAAGTACGATCCGCTTTCACAAAAAGATTACTTCGCCCTCGCCGGCGTCTTTTCCAGCTCTGCTTACAAGGAATACCCGCTCGTCTCAGAAGCCGAGTCCAATGCCTGGCAAGCCCGCAAAAAAGCCCTCGACAATGCCGAAAAAGAGCTGAAGACCTTCCTCGCCGACCAAGCCAGCCGGCTGCGCGAAGAGCACGCCCCTGGCATGGCCCGCTACTTGATGGCCACCCTTTCCGGCGACCCCACCGGCCTGAACAAGGACCTCTACGACCGCTGGTGCGAATACCTCCGCCGCCCCGAAGAATTCCACCCTTTCCTGAAGGATTGGTTCACCAAACCCACCGCCGCCAAGGCCGCCGCCTTCGAGAAACTCATGCTCGAAATCGCCGCCGAAATGAAGGCCGTCGAAGCCGAAAACAAACTCATCCTCGACGCTGCGAAAAAGGTCGCCAAAAAGCCCAAACGCGCCATCGTCCTGCCCGGCGGATACCGCAGCGAAGAAGACTTCAACCCCAACGCTGACGTCACCATCAAGTCGCTCCCCCGCGACCGCTTCGTCGCCTACAACCGCACTTTCCTCGAAGGCGGCGCACCCTTGCGCTTCCCCCCAGATCTCCTTCCCAAATTTCTAACTGGCGCAACGAAGTCTCAATACGACCAACTCCTGGCAACCCGCGACCGCCTCAAGACCGAACTCGGCCCCAAGTATCCCTACTTCGACGGCATCACCGAATTTGACCCCCACGACCTTCCCCTCGACCTGCGCGGCAACCCGGAAGCCCCCGGCGAAATCGTTCCCCGCCGCTTCCCCCTCGTCCTGAGCAACGGCCAGCCACTCCCGCTCAATCAGGGCAGTGGCCGCCTGCAGCTCGCCCAACACGTCGCCCACCATCCCCTCGCCGCCCGCGTCGCCGTCAACCGCATCTGGATGCACCTCTTCGACGAAGGCATCGTCCGCACCCCCTCCAACTTCGGCCTCGCCGGGGACCGCCCCTCGAACCCCGAACTCCTCGACGCTCTCGCCGCCCGCTTCATTGCGCTCAATTACGACGTCAAAGCTCTCATCCGTGAAATCACCCTCAGCCGCGCCTACCAGCGCAGTGCCGAGGGCACTGGCGACAATCGCTACTTTGCCCGCCAGAATCGCAAACGCCTCGCCGCCGAACCCATTCGCGACGCCATGCTCGCCGTCTCCGGCACCCTCGACCCCGCCATCGGTGGCCCCAGCCAGGACCTGAAACCAGACTTTCGCCGCCGCACCCTCTACGCCAAAGTCGGCCGCTTCCAGGCCGAAGAAACCCTCTCGCTCTTTGATCACCCCAGCGCCGCCGTCACCTGCGAACAACGCGTCGTCACCAACGTCCCCTTGCAAAAACTCTTCTACCTCAACTCCGATCTCGTCATGACGCAAGCCAACGCCCTCGGCGCGATCCTCGAAAAATCCGGCATCGATGCCGCCTACCAGCGCCTCTTTGACCGCCAGCCCAACGCCTCAGAAAAAGCAGCCGCCCAACAATTCCTCGATCAGGGCGGCACCTGGAGCCAGCTCGCCCAAGTCCTGCTCTCCACCAACGAGTTCTCTTATGTCGATTAAGCTTCACCCCGCCCAGGCTCATCCGCAATGGTCCCGCCGCCAGCTCCTCGGTCGCCTCGCCGGTGGCCTCGGTCTCGCCACTCTCGCTCAAGGTGCCACCCACCATCCCGCCCGTGCCAGGCGCCTCATCTACATCGTCCTCAACGGCGGCCTGAGCCAGGTCGACACCTTCGACCCCAAGCCCCTCCTCACCAAATACAATGGCCAGCCTGTTCCCGGCGGCGCTCCCAAAACCGAGCGCGCCACGGGCGCCCTCATGCAGTCCCCCTTCCAGTTCCGCCGCGCCTCTTCCTGCGGCACGGAAGTCTCGGAAATCTTTCCCCGCCTCGGCACGCTCATGGACGATTGCTGCGTCATCCGTAGCATGTATACCGATGTCCCCAACCACGAGCCTTCTCTCTTCATGCTCAATTGCGGCGCGATCCAGCCCGGCCGCCCCAGCCTCGGCAGTTGGCTCATGTACGGCCTCGGCACGGAAAATCAGAATCTCCCCGGCTTCGTCGTGCTCTGCCCCGGCGTCCCGGTCGTTGGCCCGCCACTCTGGTCCAGCGCCTTTCTGCCCGCTGTCTTTCAGGGCACCTTCCTCAAGAACCAGTCCTCCGATCCTTACGAGTTGATCCGCCACATCAAGCCGCAAACGGACGCCCCCGCCCAACGCCGCCAGCTCGACCTCCTCGCCCGCCTCAATCGAGAACACCTCGCCGCACGGCAAAACGATTCCCAACTGGAAGCCTCCATCTCGGCCATGGAAACCGCCTTCCGCATGCAGACCGAAGCCCCCGACGCCTTCGACGTCCGCAAGGAGCCGGAAGCCACCCGCGACCGCTACGGCAACACCGATTTTGGCCGCTCCTGCCTCATGGCCCGCCGCCTCGTCGAGCGCGGCGTTCGCATGGTGCAAATCTATTTCGGCAACAGCCAGCCCTGGGACAACCACGGCGACATCATGGTCCACCAGCGCCTCGCCGCCCAAACCGATCCGGCCGTCGCCTCCCTTCTCGAAGACCTCAAATCAGGTGGCCTTCTCGAAGACACCCTCGTCGTCCTCGGCACTGAATTCGGCCGCACTCCCGCCGTCGAGACTGGCGCCAATACCCAGCTCCAATACGGACGCGATCACAATTCCTACGGCTTCAGCGTCGTCCTTGCCGGCGGCGGCGTCAAGGGCGGAATCACCTACGGCGCAACCGACGACTTCGGCTTCCGCGCCGTCGACAAACGCTGCTACAACCACGACCTCAACGCCACCATCCTCCACCTCATGGGCATCGATCACACCCGCCTCACTTACAACTATTCCGGCCGCGACTTCCGCCTCACCGACGTCCACGGCGAAGTCGTCCACTCCATCCTGGCCTGAATCCAGGCATCATCTACGCGATAATCAAGATTGAACTTTAATTTCGACAACACCTACGCCCGCCAGCTTTCTGGCTTCTATTCGCGCGGCGAAGCCGAAAAATCTCCCGCCCCGCAACTCGTCAAACTCAACCACGCGCTGGCCCTGGAGCTGAACCTCGACCCGGCCACCCTTGAAGGCGAAACAGGCGCGCAAATCTTTTCCGGTAACCAACCCCCTGACGACGCCGAAGTCCTCGCCCAAGCCTATGCCGGCCACCAGTTCGGCAACTTCGTCCCCCAACTCGGCGACGGCCGCGCCGTCCTCCTCGGCGAGGTCATCGACATTCACGGCAACCGTCGCGACATCCAGTTGAAGGGCTCCGGCCGCACGCCTTTCTCGCGCGGTGGCGATGGCAAAGCCGCCATCGGCCCCGTCCTGCGTGAATACCTCATCGGGGAAGGCATGCACGCGCTGGGCATCCCCACCACGCGCGCCCTCGCTGCCGTCACCACCGGCCAAAAGGTTTTCCGCGAAGGCATGCTACCCGGTGCCGTCCTGACCCGCGTTGCCGCCAGCCACATCCGCGTCGGCACCTTCCAGTTCTTTGCCGCCCGCCGCGATACCGCCCGGCTCAAGCAGCTTGCCGACTATACAATCGCCCGCCACTTCCCAAGTCTTGCCACTCAACCCAATCCCTACCTGTCTCTGCTCGCCGCCGCCAGTGAACGCCAGGCCGCCCTCATCGCCCGCTGGATGCATGTCGGCTTCATTCACGGCGTCATGAATACCGACAACATGGCGGTCTCGGGCGAAACCATCGACTACGGCCCCTGCGCCTTCATGGATCGCTACAGCCCGCAAACCGTCTTCAGCTCCATCGACCGCAATGGCCGTTACGCCTATGGCCAGCAGCCCGATATCGCCCGTTGGAACCTCGCCCGCTTCGCCGAAACCCTTCTGCCGCTCATCCACGAAGACCAGCCCACTGCCGTAAACGAAGCCACCGCCGTGCTCGACGCCTTCACCGATCGCTACGACGACCACTGGCTCGCGGGCATGCGCTCGAAGCTCGGCCTCCTGGATGACCCCCAGCCCGACGACCTCGAACTCGCCAACAGCTTTCTATCCACGATTGAAGCCCACCAGATCGACTACACCCTCGCCTTCCGCAACCTGGCCAAGGCCGCTCTCGGACACGAGATTCCATACCTCAACGAATGGCTGCCCGCCTGGCGGAAGCGTCTCTCCAACCCGGCAGCATCCGCCGCCGCCATGAACGCCACGAATCCCGTTTACATCCCGCGCAACCATCTGGTAGAGGCCGCGCTCTCGGCCGCCACGGTCAACAACGATTTCCAGGCCTTCGAGCAACTGCTCACGGTGCTGGCTGATCCCTTTACAGAGCGTCCGGGGCTCGAAGCGTTTACGCAACCAGCCCCGCCCGACAGCCCTCCCTATCGCACCTTCTGCGGTACTTAGGGCACCAGTTCGGCCACCATCGTGGCCCCATTCATCGCCGGCATCACCGACGACATCTTCACCGGCTTGCGTGTCTCTTTGTCGATCCACAGCGTCGCTTTTTCCGCGCCGCCATCAGCCGAGGTCCGCTCCACGCGGAAGCACTCAAAGCTTCCCGCCGGCACCCTTACCGTCTCCGTACCAGCCACTTCGATCTTCATCAGCCGCGCTTTCTGCTGCTGCATATCGAATATCCGGTACGTCGCCGTGTAGCCTTCCTTCAGCGGCAAAGCACCAATCGACATCTGCGAACCCGGCCCATCGGCAAATACCTCACCGCCCAGATCCGCCGCAATCGGCCGCTCCTGCCCGTTCATCACCATCTTGCCGCTAACTTTTCCATCGGCGTAAGCCACGTCAATCGCCACCGGACCCTGCTTTACGCTCCGGCTCAACGTCCGCAGCGTCTTCCCGTCCAGCCGGCTCTCATCGCTCACCACGCCCATCGGCGTCTCCATCGCATCCGAGGCCAGCAAAACACCGCCGCCCTCTTCGCGAATCGTCGTCAGGATCTTCATCGCGATTTCCTGCCCGCCCAAGCTGATCTTGGCCTCATACGGGTAGGTCCCGGCTACCAGGCTCCGCTCCACGGCAGGAAAACCGGCCGCACTCGCGTCCACCTTCGGCGTCAGCTTCACCGTTTCCACATCCACCATCAGTTCCTTCAGCCGCGCGTCCACCTCAGGCGTCGCCCCGTCCTGATAGCGTCCATCGAGGTGCTTGGCCAGAAATTTCTCAATCGCGTAGAACATCGCCTTGTTGTTCACCGGCCGGTAGAAGCCATGCCCTTCATCGGGCGCAAGCATATACTCCACCGGAAACTTGCGATCCCGCAGCGCAATCACAATCTGCTCGGCCTCGGCCTTGTTCACACGCGGGTCATTGGCACCCTGCACCACCAACAGCGGCGTCTCAATCTTGCTCGCTGAGCTTAACGGAGACCGCTCCGTCAGCCACGCCTTTCCTTCCGCCTTACCAGGGTCAGCCATTCGCGCAAACAGAAATTTCCGTTGCGCTTCCCAATACGGCGGAATCGAATCGAGCAGCGTATTCAGGTTGGACGGCCCTACAATATCCACCGCCGCGCGATACAGCTTTGGCGTGTAAGCCACGCCCGCCAGCGTCGCATAGCCACCATAAGAAATCCCCAGAATCCCCACCCGCTTCGGATCAGCAATTCCGGCATCCACCAGATACTTCACGCCCCAGGTAAGGTCGTCCTGCATCTTCTTGCCCCACTCGCCGTTGCCCGCATTCAGAAACTTCTTGCCATAGCCCGTCGAGCCTCGGAAATTCGGCTGCAGCACCGCATAGCCGCGGTTGGCAAAGAACTGCACCATGCCGTCATAGCCCCAGCCATCGCGCGCCCAGGGCCCACCGTGCGGCAGGATGATCGCGGCCAGCTTCGTCGGCTGCAACCCCTTCGGCAGCGTCAGATAGGCCGGAATCTCCAGCCCATCAGAAGACGGGTACTTCACCGGCTTCATGCTCGAGAGTGCCTCGCGCGGCAGTTTCTCCCGCACCGAGTATTGCTTCACCAGCGCCCGCTTCTTACGGTCAAACAGGTACGTCGTGCCCGGCTCCGTATCGCCATAACCCGACACCAGCCACACCTGCTCATCGGCGGTCCGCGAACCCAGGCTCACTTCCACCCCCGGCAGCTTGCTCTGCAACCACTGGTAATCCGCCTCAAGCTTCTTGTCCCGAAAGTAGCGGCGCGTCTTCTCGTCGGTGTACACCGTGGCCACCAGTTCATCGGTCACTTCCGAAAACACGGCATTCCCAAAATCCACCCGCCCCTGCGGATCGGTCTCCACCACTTCTTCCTTTCGCGTCTCCGGGTCAAACAGCACCAGCTCAATCCGGTCCCGCGCCCCCTGGTTCGTCACCATGTAAACGCGCTTGCCATCCTTGTGAAAACGCGCCGGCCCGCACGCTTCAAACACATCGCAACGGTACACTTCCGTAAATTTGTCAGCATCCACTCGCAACACCAGGTTGTCGCCATTCTCAGCCGTGTGTGTCGCCAGCCGCAGCTTCCCCGTCAGGTCAAATACCCAGCTGGAAATCTTGCCGCTGTTCTCCCGCACCAGCGTCTTCTCCCCCGTGGAGATCTTCAGCTTGTACAAATCATGCCAGGCCTTGTCCCGATCATTCAGGCCAATAAAGGCCACATCCGGGTCCTGCTTCGGCAGACTGTAGATCTGAACCTGCACTCCCTTTACCCCGGTCAAGTCGCGCGCTTCCGGCTTCCCGGCCGCAGGGTCCACCGCATAGATATTGAAGTTCTCATCGCCATCGTTGTCTTTGGCAAATAGAATGTAACGCGAATCCCGGCTCCAGAAGTACCCGGCCACCGGCCGCTTGGTCTCACTCGTCAAAACGCGCGCCGCCTCAAACGCTTCGCTCGTTTTCTTCACCCAAATATTCCTCGTCCCCAGATGCGGCTTCTGAAATGCCACATATTTTCCATCAGGCGAAATTTGCGCCCCGGAAATCTCAGGGTCACCAAAGAGAAGCTCCCGGTCGATAATCGGGGGCATCCCTGCATTCTTTTGCGCTGTCAATGAATTCATCCCAAGCGCCAGTAGCGCCGCTAACACAGAATATTTCAGCATCGTACTGGAGCTACGAATTTCCAGCGGCAGAGTTTCAGAAAACTAGCGTAATTCGAATCCCGCGCTGCGAATGGCCGCAATCATCCCGTCCCGCTCTGCCGTAATCTCTTCCTGCGTCAGCGTGCGATCCTGTTTCGCCACCCTCACCCGGAAGCTCAAACTCCGCTTGCCGTCCTGCAGTGTAAACTCGCGCAGAAACTCAACCCGCTCCACCGCCGCTGTGGCAGTCCCCCGCAGCACCTTCTCCACCGCACCGGCAAAAACTCTCGCCTCCACCAGCACACTCAGGTCAAACTCGCTCGACGGGAAGCGCCGCACGGGCTGATACTTCTTTGCCACACCCGCCATCGCGCAAGCCAGCGGCCCCAGCGTCAAATCAAGCACTGCCGCCCGGCCTTCCTCCACCCACCCTGGGTGAAACTCAAAGATCCGTCCTACCTTGGCCGCCCCCAACATCACTTCGACGGACCGCAAGGGATGCTCAAAGGCCCGCACTTCCGCCGTCGGTACAAACTCCATTGCCGGCGACAGGGCCCGCGCCAACCGCTGCAACTCCCGCAGCCCCGCCGCACCATCGCCACTCGCCGCATAAATCCCCGCCGCCAGATGCCCCATTTCCTGCGGCAAGCCTTCAGCCTGCTTGTGAATCTCTTTGCCAATTTCAAAGAAGCGGAACTCGTCAAAGTTCTTCAGGTTGTCCTCGAAGTTCTTCAACACCCCGTGCAGCAGCGTCGTACGCATCAGGCTTTGATCCGACGCAATCGGATTTAACACCCGCACATGCTGCTCCACCGGCACGCCCAATCGCGCTGCCTGGGCCTCGCTCACAAACGAATAGTTGTAAACCTCGGTGTAGCCCTGCTGGGTCGCAACAGCCCGCAGCTCGTTATAAAACTTCCGCTCCAGATTCACCTGTGGCGGCGTCACGGGCATTGCCGGCGCAACCGGCTCAATCGTGGCATAGCCAACCGTGCGCCCAATCTCTTCCACCAGGTCATCTGGAATCGAAATGTCCTTGGTCGCCCGCCAGCTCGGCACGGTTACTTCCAGCACTTCGCCCTGCTCCACCACGCCAAACGACAGCCTCCGCAAGATCCCCACCACTTCACTCGCTTCCAGCACCCGCCCCAGCTTCCGGTATAACCAGGGCAAGGACAGCGTGATCACCGGCGCGGCCGCCAGCCCATTGTGCACATCCGTCGGACCACCCACCGCGCGCATCCCCGGGCAAACCAGCTCAAACAATTCCGCCGCCCGCGCAATGGCCCGCAGTGTATTGTGCGGGTCCTGCGCCTTCTCAAACCGCATGGAAGCATCCGTCCGCAGCTTCAACCGCGAACTCGTCTTCCGTATGGCGCTTGCATTGAAGTTCGCACTCTCAAACACCACGCGCTTTGTTTCCGGCCCGATCGCCGTACTCTTGCCTCCGATCACACCGGCCACCGCAATCGCCCCGCTTTCATCGGCGATCACCAGATCCTCTGCCGTCAACGTGTACTCTTCCCCGTTCAACGCCAGCAGCTTTTCGCCGTCCTCAGCCCGCCGCACAATGATCTTGCCCACCAGCTTGTCGGCATCAAAGGCATGCGTCGGCTGCGGCAATTCCGCCAGCACCCAGTTCGTCACATCCACAATGTTGTTGATCGTGTTCAGCCCGATGCTCTCAAGGCGATACTGCATCCACCAGGGCGATTCGCCTACGGTCACATTCTCAAAGACCTGCGCCGAATTCAGCGGACACATAAAGTAATCTTAAATCACCTCCTGCTGCACCGCTTCCCCCTCGGGCAGCATCTCCATGCTCACCGGGTCCACCAAAGGCTTATCGAGAATCGCCGCCAGTTCCCGCGCCATTCCATAATGGCCCCACAAGTCAGGCCGGTGCGTCAGGCTTTTGTTGTCGATCTCGATAATCGAATCCGCTTCAAGCCCCAAAGCCCCTTCGGCCAGCTCGATAATCCCGTCGTGGTCCCCGTTGATCTCCAACTCCGCCGGACTCGCCAACATCCCGTCACTCTCAATCCCGCTCACGCGCTTCACGCCCAGCGGCACATACACCGTTCGCAATCCCGCCCGGCAATTCGGCGCGCCACACACCAGCGTCTTGCGGCCATAAAGCTCGGTCTCTACTTCCGCCTTCTGGTTATGAGAATTCGGAATCGCCTCCGCACTCAATACCGTCGCCGGACAAGCCCCTTCAAGCAGTGCGCCGTGCACTTCCACGCCTTCACTTTCGGCCGTGTGCAGCGTAATCCGCCGCGCTGCCTCCTGCGCGTCAATGCCCAGGTCTTCTACGAGTTCCGACAACCACTGATGGGAGAACTTCAACGATTCACTCCTAAAACTGCTTCAAGAACCGCAGGTCGCCCGATTGCAACCAGCGAATGTCATCAATCATGTACCGCATCATCACCAGCCGCGTCAGCCCCAGCCCAAACGCAAAGCCGCCAAACTCGTCCGGATCGATGCCACCGGCCCGCAGTACATTCGGATGCACCAGCCCGCATGGCAACAACTCCACCCACCCGGAATGCTTACACACCGGGCAGCCTTCGCCACCGCAAACCATGCACTGGATGTCCAGCTCAAACCCCGGCTCGACAAAGGGAAAGAAACCCGGCCGCAGCCGCACCGTCACATCGCGGCCAAAGATCCCGCCCAGCAGCGTCTTCATGAAGTAAAGCAGGTTGGCGATCGACACGTCCCGGTCCACCATCATGCCTTCCAGCTGATAAAACGTGTGCTCGTGCGATGGGTCTACTTCTTCATTCCGGAAGACCCGCCCTGGCGCGATCATGCGCAATGGCGGCCCCAGCCGCTGCATCCCGCGCACCTGCACCGGTGAGGTGTGCGTCCGCAGCAGATGCCCGCCTTCGAGCCAGAAGGTATCCTGCATATCCCGCGCCGGATGATCCGGTGGAATGTTCAACGCATCAAAATTATGAAACTCGGTTTCTACCTCAGGCCCGTCCAGCACCGTAAAGCCCATTGACACAAATAGAGCTTCAATCTCGTTCTGGATGCGGGTCAGCGGATGCAGACTCCCCGGCAGAATCCCGGCAGGCGGAATCGTCAAATCCACCCATTCTCCTGACAGCCGTGCTGCCAGTGCCGCCGATTCAAAAGCAGTCTTCTTCAATTCAAAAGCCGCTTCCAGCGAAGTCTTGGCAGAATTCAGCGCCTTGCCCGCCGTCACGCGGTCCTCCGCGCTCAGCTTGCCCATTCCCTTGCCAAAATCCGCCAGGCTCCCCTTGCGGCCCAGGACTTCCACCCGCACGGCTTCCAGCTCTTCCGGCGTCCCCGCAGCTTCAATCCGCCCCAGCGCTGCTGCGGCTAAACTTTCAATTCCGGCAATCATGACGCAGGCTGAAACACCGGGTGATTCTCATCCATCTCATGCGCCAGGTGGTTCAAGTAGAACAACACCAGCGCCGGCGGATAGGCAGCCTTGAACTTGTCGTAGGCTTCCTGCTGCCAGCCCTCTTTCAAGTAGTTCTTGGGCTCGGTCTCTTTGGCAAAGAAGCCATCCTCATGCGGAATCCCAAAGTGATTCAGCACGTCGATGATCAGCTTCATTTGAGAAACCAGAATCGCCTGCGACAGGTCGAGCGCCAGTTCTTCTTCGCCGTTCTTCAGCCGCTCCCACAGTCGCCCCGCAGCCGCCCGCAGGTTCTCTGTATTCAACTTCGTCAGGTGGCAACGCAGCTTCAAGCGCTCATAAATCTGGTATGTCCGCAGCGTGCCCATCGAAATTCCGCGCAACTGGGCCCGGAAGGCCTCTTCACCCAGGGCGGTAAAAAGCTCATGTAACTTCATTGAAAATAGGTAAACCACCAGTGTACGCGATAGAATCAAGGGTTTGGACATTTCTCAATGGCAAACCTAATCGTGCTCGGCGCCCAGTGGGGCGATGAAGGCAAAGGCAAGATCGTCGATCTCTTTAGCGAAAGCTTCGATCTCGTCGTCCGCTACCAGGGCGGCCACAACGCCGGCCACACCGTCTACATCGGCGAACAGAAGTTCGTTTTGAAGCTCATCCCGAGCGGCATCCTGCGCCCTGGCGTCAAGGCTGTCGTCGGCAATGGCGTAGTAATCGACCCGGCAGCCCTCATGCAGGAAATCGCTGTTCTCGAAGCCGCTGGCATCGACGTCCACTCCCAACTCCTCATTTCCAATCGCGCCCATGTCATCTTCCCCTTCCACCGCATGGTGGAAAAGGTAAGCGAATCCCGCGCCGACCGCGTCGCCATCGGCACCACCGCCCGTGGCATCGGCCCCTGCTACGAGGACAAAATCGGCCGCCGCGGCATCCGCATGGCCGACCTGGTTTCCCCCCAGGGCTTTGAAAGCCTCTACCGCATGCTCTGCGAAGACAAGATGACCCTCGCCACGGCCTTCAAGGTCTCCGAGCAAATCGACTTCGACCAGATCCTCGCCCAGTACCGCCAGTACACCGAGCGTCTCCGCCCTCTCGTTTGCGACACCAGCGTCTTCGTCAACAACGCCATTCGCGACGGCAAGAGCGTCCTCTTTGAAGGTGCTCAGGGCACTATGCTGGATATTGACTTTGGTTCTTATCCTTTTGTTACGTCCTCCAACGCAACTGCCGGTGGAGCCTGCACCGGAAGGCTTCTGGCCGCGCGTGCGGGCCTCATGCGACC
>CAZECF010000026.1:43047-56510 GCA_964510335.1 uncultured Bryobacter sp.
CCTCTTTGAAGGTGCTCAGGGCACCATGCTCGACATCGACCACGGCACATACCCCTTCGTCACCAGTTCCAACGCCAGTGCCGGCGGCGCCTGCACTGGTGCCGGTGTCGCCCCCACTCGCATCGATGGCATCATCGGTGTTTCCAAGGCCTACATCACCCGCGTCGGCGCCGGCCCCTTTCCTTCCGAAATCCCTGGCCCCGCCGGTGACCAGATCCGCACCGCCGGCAATGAGTTTGGCTCCGTCACGGGCCGTCCCCGCCGCTGCGGCTGGTTCGACGTCCCCCTCCTTCAGTACACGGCCACCATCAACGGCTTCGACAGCATGATCATCACCAAGCTCGACGTCCTCGATGACCTCGACGAAATTCCCGTCTGTGTCGCCTATGAAGTCGACGGCCGCCGCGTCACCGACATGCCCGCCACCAATTACGAAGTCGCCCGCATCCAGCCTGTCTATGAAGTTCTCCCCGGCTGGAAGACCCCCACCAAGGGCATCACTTCCCTCGACCAGATTCCGGCCAGGGCCATGGACTACCTCCGCTTCCTCGAAGCCAAAACCGGCGTCGAAGTCGGCTGTGTCTCAAACGGCCCCGAACGCAACGAAACCATCATCGTCCCGGGCTCAAAGCTCGCCAGCCTCCTCGGCTAGACGGGTATTGCGCACCGCCTTGTCCACTACAAGCCCCGTCATTCCTTGCTATGCTGCCAGTGGCATGGCAAATGAGGCAGTCTCCGTCGTCCTGCGGCGAATTGCAAAATATCCCATCCGCGAACTTCTCCTGCGTTGGAACTGGAAGTCCGCTGTCACCAGTGCGCTCATTCGCGCCGCAATCTACTTCTCCACCAACCTGTCCTCCGGCCGAGAAGCCGCCATCGGGGCCATGCAGGCCGAATTCATCTGGCGCTTCATCGTCGCCGGTTTCCTCGGCTCCATCATCCAGAGCCTTCGCCGCGCCGAGCCCACCTGGCAAGCTACTCTCATTACCTCCCTCGCTTTGCCCGCCCTCAATCACCTCATCGAGTTCAGCGTCCACGCCCTCCGCGGCACACCCCACCTCAAAAAAAGTCTCCTGATCAGCGTCGCCTTCACCGTCATCGCCATGCTCTTCAACACCTACGCCATGCGCCGTGGTGCCATGATCATCGGCCGCGAAGGCCGCCCCCTGTGGCGCGATCTCCTCGACATGCCCCGCCTCATCGCCGGCTTCATTCTCTGGATGCTCCGGATTCAGCGCTCTCCCCAGAGCTTGTGATACCGCCCCATCCAGTAAGGCAGCAGAAACGTCGTCCCGTCATCCTCCCGCATCTCTTCCCCTCCCCCATCCAGCACAAAAGGATTCGTATTCCACTTCATCACCGCCCGCTCGTCCGGCGCTAGCAACACCGTCGTCTGCTTCCGCCCAAAGCGGTCCCCATCCTCTACCACCGGCAATTCCTTGCGCCAGCTATTCTCCACCCGCCACTTTCTCAAATCGAGTGGCATCCGTTCGAGCGTCCACACCGCATCCCGCCGCAGCCCCATGTCCTCGCCCCGCCCCAGCTCATAAATCACATTCCATAAGGGATTCTTCTGCCGCCGCATATTCCCAAACCAGTCATCCAGCGCCTTCAGAATCCCCGCCCGGTACCGCTCATTCTTCTCATAACGGATCAACGGATAAAAGCTCAGCATCGCCAGCTCCTCATCGGAGTAATTCAACTCTTCCAGCCGCTCCTTCAGCATCCCCGCAATCGCCAGATAGCCCATTCCCTCGGCCACCTTCTTCAGCTCCCGCTCATACTTCCGGTCTCCCGTTACGTGCGCTGTCGTCCGCAGGAAGCTCATCAATTCCAGGGCGTTCAGCGGGCTGTCCCCCTTCCCTTCCCCATTGAAGTAGTCCAGCGACCACTTCCCCCACCGCGTCGGCTTGCCCGTCTTCGGGTCAATCAGGTAGTAATTGTTCTTCAGGATGTAATCCATCTGCCGCCGGCACGCCGCCCGGATCTCGGTCCGCAATTCTCCCTGCGGCAACAAGTCCCAGGCCAGCCCAAAGAGCAGAAAATGACCTACGCTCTCATCCGAACTTGTGTCCGACTTGAACTCATACTTCTTGTCCGCCGTCTCATACCAGAACCCGTCCTTCGGCTTCTCCTCGGTCCGGTCAATATACGACCGCGCCGGATAACCCGGTGTCCCCGTCACCTTCTCGAGAAACAGTACCGCCCGCGTCGCCCTTTCCGCTCGCTCCAGTGCCTCCCGGCTGCCCGTTACCCGGTACTCAAACAACTTCGCCGCCGCATACATCGCCGTCCAAAGCCCGTCATTGTCGTCCGAGACCGGCCTGTCATACCGCGTTCCCGCTACAAATCCATGCCGGTCGTGCCGCCGCGCAATCCCCTCATAGTGCTTTGCCTTGTCTTCCAGTCGAATCTGCTCAAACCAGATTTCGCTCTCCCCACAACTCGTTTGAACGATCACTCTGCCCTTCACCGCCTCCCGAAATCCGCTCACCGTATCGCACGGCAAAAACCTCTTGCTATGGAACAACCTCCCGTCGCGCACCGCCCCACGCTCCCGCGCACTCCACTCCGCCCCGTCTTGTGCCTGCAATCGCGGCATTCCCTCCACGGCCGACATCGTTTGCTCGTGCTTTTTCACATAAACTTGCGCATATGGCTCCAGTACCAAAATTTCTGCACTCATCACGGTTAGCGTCATAACGATCAAATTTGGCAATATTGTCATATACATACAGGATTGTCACACTTTCTGTCGATAAGCCTCCCAGGGATACCTGCTTGCATCCGGACGCAAATACGCAAACAATAGGAGCATACTCTTAGCGAAGTTCTAGGCGTACAGGAACCCTTAGGGCAAATGGGCATGCAAGTACTAATTGCCGACGACAGCATCGTCAGCCGGCACATGTTGGAAGCAACGGTCAAAAAATGGGGTTACACGCCTGTCGTGGCGTGTGACGGTCAAGAGGCGTGGGAAATTCTCCAACTGGAGGGTGCCCCGCAACTCGCGATCCTCGATTGGGTGATGCCCCAGCTCACCGGGCCGGAGGTGTGCCGCCTCACCCGCCAGCAACAAAAAGAAACTTATACCTACATTCTCCTGCTCACCAGCAAGAACCAGCGCGAAGATCTCATCGAGGGCATGGAGGCTGGCGCCGATGACTACATCACCAAGCCCTTCAACCACCACGAACTCCAGGTTCGCTTGCGCGCCGGACGCCGCATTGTCGAGCTGCAGTCTGAACTCCTCGTCACCCAGGCCGCCCTGCGTCAACAAGCTACACATGACGCGCTCACGGGCGTCTTCAATCGCCATTCCATTTTTGAAGTTCTCGACAAAGAACTTCTCCGCGCCGAACGCGAAAATCTCTCAGTCGGCCTTGCCCTGCTCGATATCGACTACTTCAAATCCGTCAATGACACTTACGGCCACATCGCCGGCGACGCCACGCTCGTTGAGGTCTCCCGACGCATCAAGGCCTCCATCCGCTCCTATGATTCCATCGGCCGCTACGGTGGCGAAGAATTTCTCATCATCCTTCCCGGTTGCGACGAGGATTGCACCCGCAGCCAGTCTGAGCGCATCCGCAAGCACCTCGCCAGCGAACCGATGCCTTTGCTTGACCGTACCCACTCCGACATTTCCCTCGCCATCACCGCCAGCTTCGGCGCTACTACCGCCCTGCCCGGCCATCGTGTTTCTTCTGAAACCCTTCTCCGCATTGCCGACGAATGTCTTTATGAAGCCAAGCACGCCGGCCGCAACCGCGTCTCCTTCCGCTCCATCCTCGGCGAAAGCGTCCGGCGTTTCGCCGCCGTCTAGTTTCCCACCGTCTGCGCCACACTGAAGTGGCTCAACCCGTCCGTATACTGCTGCACACCCTTCAACAAAGCTTCCGCAATTTTTTGCCGGTACTCCGGCTTCTTCAGCAACCCCTCTTCCCGCGCATTGCTCAGAAAGCCTACTTCGGTCAGAATGCTCGGCATCCGCGCCCCGATCAGCACAATAAACGGTGCCTTCCTGACTCCGCGATCCTTCGTCCGGTTCCCCGCCCTGGTGCTTCCGGCAAATAACGCCGTCTGCACCTTGGCCGCAAATTCCCGCGACTCGTCCAGCTTGTCCTTCAACGTGATCTTCTTTACCAGATCGCTTAAGTCTGAAATGCTCTGCTGGCTCGAGGCGTTCTCCCGCGCTGCAACTTCCAGCGCCTCTGGCGATGCGGTGAAATTCAGATAATAGGTCTCCACACCCGTCGCCGTTCTGGTCCGCGAAGAATTCACATGAATCGAGATGAACAAATCCGCCTTGTGCAAATTCGCCAGCGCCGTCCGCTGCTCCGGGGAAATATAAACATCCTCGGTGCGCGTCAACACCACTTCGCTGCCCAAACTCTCTTCCACCAGGCTCGCCAGTCTCTTGGCGATATCAAGCGTCACATCCTTTTCCAGCAGCCCCGTCGGTCCGGACGAACCCACATCATGACCCCCATGCCCAGGGTCAATCACCACCTTGCCAATCTTCAGCCCCAGCACTCGCGTCAGGGATTGACGCCCCGCCGCCATGCTCCGCGCCGCCACCGCCGACACTTCCGGCTTTCGCGCCTCCAACCGCTGCTCGCCTGGTTTCGGCAGCACCGGCGGCATCGCAATGAAGTCCCGCAATACATACCCCGAAACCCGATAGGGCATCTGTCCCGCTTCCGCTCGCGGCAGGCTCACGGCCGCCCGCAGTACCGGCGGATCAGGAATCGGCGTCGCCCGCATCATCGGCCCTGGTATCACTGCAGGAGGCCGCACTTTGCTCACCACCGGCGGCGGTGCCGCCTCGCGCAGTGGATTTTTCAGCTTCCCCTTAACTCCCCGCGGTCGCAGAACCACCACGAGTTGATTGCCCTCCCGCTCGGCTATCGTCTGATAATCCACCTCATCGGTTGCCAGGTCAAAAACCAGCCGCGTCAAGCCCTTCTGGTTCTCCGCCACCCGCACCTGCTTCAGCAGCTTCGTCCCCGCCTCTATCGTCACCACTCCCCGCTGGCCCGGTATCGCCGGCGTGGTCTCGGCAAAGTCAATGAAGATCCGCGCCGGATTCTCCAACCTGCCGTGCCGGATGTCAATTTCCCCCGTCACCTTCGCAGTCACCGCCGTAGCCTCGGCCTGCTTGCTGACTTGGACCTCTGTCAACCGCCCCCACTTCTTCGCATCCTGCCCCACTAATCCCGCGCTGGACAACAGCACGAGTACCCCGGCCATGGCCAGACTGCCTCCCGCGCGCTGCTGGCGGATTTGCTGCATCGGCTCCTAAGGCATCACGAGATGGATTCTTCCCTCTGCATCCACCAATTGCTGGACCTTCGGTTGAACCCGTTCGGCGGACACCGGCAACGCCACCGGCTCTTCCAGCCGCTTGGCATCGCCGTACTTCCGGCCTACCTTCATTACATATTCCACGGTCTCCGGATAGGGCGGAATCCAGCCATGCTTCTTCACTGCACCCTCGCCCGCGTTATAGGCCGCCAGCACCAGCCGGTCGTCGCTAAACTTCGTCTTGAGATACCGTAGATATTTCACGCCGCCTTCAATGTTCTGCCGCACGTCGAACGCGTTCAACACCCCCAACTGCTTGGCCGTCGCCGGCATCAGTTGCATCAACCCCATTGCCCCTTTCGGGGACACCGCGTTGGGATTGAAGTTGCTCTCCACCTGCATCACACTCCGCACCAACAAGGGGTCTACCCCATGCGCGGCAGACGCCCGCTGCACAATCTCATCCACCTCAGCACTCACCTTGGCTTTCGCTGCTGCTTTTGCCGGGCCTGCCACACTCCCCACCGGTGGCACCTCCCGCGCATTCCATACCTGTGCCCGTACCAGCCTCCCGCTGCTGCGATCCACCCGCACCGTCGTGCGCACAATCTCAGCATCGCCGCACCAGCCGTTGGCGCTAACCAGTACCAAACTCGCCAAACTAAAACAAAAGCGGTACATTATGTTCCATCCTATCATATAAGAAAACCCTTTTCGAATCAATGAATTATCCTTTAACTCCCGCTGTCGCCGGCTTCCTGCTCGCCGGCGGTGCCTCCCGCCGCATGGGCCGTGACAAGGCACTTTTGCCCATTGCAGGCATCCCCTTACTAGTACACATGGCGTCCCTCCTGGAGCAGAATTCCGCCTCCATACACATCCTGGCCCCGCTGGGCCGCTACGAATCCTTTGGTTTCCCCATCCTTCCGGACCTCCGCCCCAACTGCGGTCCCCTCGCCGGCATTGAGGCCGCTCTCTCCCTGTCCCCCCACAACTGGTCCCTCATCCTGGCCTGCGACCTGCCCAACATGACCCCGGCCTGGCTTCAGACTCTCACCCAAACCGCTCTCGACAGTCCAGATCTGCAGCTCGTCGCCTCCGGCAACCCACCCAATCCCCTTGCCGCCCTCTGGCACAAATCCGCCCTGCCAGCCGTCTCCGCCGCCCTCAATCAGGGCAATTTCCGCGTCCGCGATCTCCTCCCGCAACTCAATTCCAAAATTCTGGTTCCCCCTGACCCGAAAATCTTGGCAAACTGGAATGAACCCGCCGACGTTTCCGGCGGTTGAAGGTGCACTGTGGCGGTTGAAGGCTTTCCCTACTACATCGAATTCCGGCACGTCTATAAGACGTTCGACAAGCCGATTTTAGTCGATTGCAATTTTTTTGTTCCGGCGGGGGAAACCGTCGCCATCATCGGCCGCAGCGGTGTCGGCAAATCCGTCTCGCTTGCCACCATCATGGGCTTCCTCAAGCCCGACGAGGGCCGCGTGATCGTCGGCAATCGCGACATTACCTTCTTTGAAGAGCCCGAATTGCGCCGCGTCCGCAAAAAGATCACCATGGTCTTCCAGTCAGGCGCCCTGTTTGACTCGCTCACCGTAGGCGAAAACATTCTCTTCTCGCTCGAACTGCGCGACGACTACGACCAACAAAACAAGGAAGATGTCGTAAATGGCCTGCTCGAACTCGTAGACCTGCTCCCCTACCGCGACAACTACCCGACAGACCTTTCCACCGGCCACCGCCGCGCCGTTGCGATCGCCCGCGCCCTCGCCGCCCAGCCCGAATGTGTCCTGTACGATGAACCCACCACCATGGTTGACCCCATCATGGCCAACCACCTCAGCAATCTGATGCTTCGTCTCAAGGTGCAACTCCATCTCACCAGCGTCGTCGTCACCCATGACCTCGACCTGATGCGAAAAGTTGCCGACCGTGTCGTTTTCCTCAGTGAAGGAAAAGTTGCCTACTTCGGTCCCGTTGACGGGCTCGATTCCTGCGATGACCCGATGCTGCAGGAATTCCTGCAGCTCGACCGGATCCGCTAACTACGCGCCATATCCCTGGGCAATCCGCTTCTTGGCGTCTTCAAAGATCTTGATCTTCCCGTCCTGGATCATTTTTTTCACCAGCGTCTCTTCAAAGATATCGGCCCGTTCGCTCGCCTTCCGGTTCTTCACCAGGTTCACGATTTCAGCCCGCCGCGGCGGCAACAAACTCATGTCTGCTTCCTTGCGGTCCACCACCTTCACGTAGAAGAATTTGCCATCCACCGGGAGCGGTCCGGCAATATGGCCCGGCGCTTTCCCGAATACGCTCAGCACTGCCGACGCGGGGCCAATGCCATCAGCAAAGCCCTGGCGGTTGAATTCCTGCGTCTGTTTTACGCTCGCATTCAATTCCTTTGCTACCTTGCTCAAATCCGATCCGGCACTCGCCATCAAACCTGCCGCCTTCGCCTTCATTTGTTCGCTAATTTCGGTCGCCTTCGTGATGGCCTTAGACCCGGCGATGATGCTCCGAGCCTGCTCGAAACTCATCTGCTTCGGCGCAACAACCTCATTCACCACAAACATCCCCAACCGGCCTTCGGCCAGGGTCAGCACGTCACTCACTTCGCCCTTTTTCAGGCGGCTGACAACTTCATAGAACTCCGGCTTCGGTCCCAGACCCGGCACGCTCGTTCCCTCTCCCGAATAGTCAAATTGAATCGGCGCTATGCCGTACTGCGCCGCAGTAGAAGACTTGCTCATGTCTTTCTGCAACTCCGCCCGGATCTGGTCTGCCGCACGGCCTACTCCGTCCCGGTTCTGCTGCGCCCGGATGTCAGCTTCCAGCGCCCCGCGCACTTCTTCAAAACTGCGCATTCCCGCCGGCAACCGCTCTTCCACTTCAATCAGGTGATAACCAAACTCGGTCTTGATCGGGGAGCTCAACACATTCATCGGCCCGGTAAAAGCATACTCGTCAAAATTCTTAACCGTCTGCCCACGCGTGATAAAGCCGATTTCCCCACCGTTGTCCTTCGAGCCAGGATCTTCGCTGTATTTCGCCGCCAGCGCTTCAAACTTGGCTCCACCCTTCAACTGCTTGTAAACACTTTCGGCCAGCTCGCGCATCTTCGCGTCTTCCGCTTCTGGCTTTTCCTGGGTCTTGAACAAAATGTGCCGCACACGCGACCGCTCCGGCGAACGGAAGTTTTCAATATTGTCCTGATACGACCGGCGTAATTCTGCTTCCGTAATCTGCGTCTTGGCCGCAATCTGGCTGCCGTCAAGCGCATACAGGCTCACCTGCCGCGATTCCGGCGTCATGAAGTTGGCCTTGTTCTTCTCGTAGTCAGCCCGCAATTCTTCTTCCGGAATCTTTACCGTTTTGCCGATCTCCTGCGGATCAATCACAAAGTAATCCAGCTTGACCCGCTCTTCCGTCTCGCGGTACATGTCTTCCACTTCTTTCGGCGTCGCCACCGCGCTCATCAGCACCAAAGTCCGCAGCCGCTGCGTTTCCAGGTCTTTCCGCATGCTGTCTTCAAACTGCGCAATCGTCAGGCCCGCCTGCTTCAACATCGATTCATACATCGCGTTGCCCACAAACTTGCCGTCCTGCCACAACGACGGCACGTCCTTCTGAATCTTGGCCGCTACCTCTTCATCGCTCGCCCGCAATCCTGCTTCTGACGCATAGCAAGCCACACCCTTGACAGCCACATACTGGTCCACAAACTGCGGAATAAAGATCGCCGCACTTTCCGGCGGCAACTGCTGACGGTTCAACATCTGTTGGATCTTGAGCTGCACTTCCCGCGCCGTCACCGGCTCGCCGCATACGGTCGCGACCGTTTCCTCTCCCATGCCCACCCCAATCCCGACACTTCCAAAGCCCGGGATCAGCGTGATCACCATCGAAAGAGCCACCAGGCCCAGCAAAACAGTCAAAAAGATGCGCAGGTTCGTGCCCTTACGCCGAAACAGATCAAACATTGAATCTCCTGATCAACTTTTGCCTCTCAAGGCAAATGCTCCTAAATTATAGCGAATCCTCAAGCCCGGCATCTATTTCTACAAGTGGACTTCTTCGGCATCGATCTCGGCTGGATGCGCAACCCCTCTGGGCTAGCCCGCCTGAGCCTCTCCCGCCAGCGCCTCCAACTCACTCACCTCTCCCGTCCCGCCACCCACTCCCAACTCCTCGCCACCCTCGACCCCCTCCTCTGCGATCAGCCCGCCTGGATCGGTCTCGACGCTCCCGTCCTCATCACCAACCCCTCCGGCTCCCGCGCCGCCGACCGTGCCACCCACTCTCTCTTCTCCCGCCAGCACGCCGGCGCTTACCCCGTGAATCTCAATCTCCCCTTCGCCACCCCGGTCCTCAACTTCGTCGAAAATCTGAAAAACCGCGGCTTTGCAACAGCTCCGCCCTCCTTGGCCCAATCCCCCACTCGCCACCTCTTCGAGGTCTACCCCCACGCCGCCAGCCTCCGCCTCTTCAACCTCCCGCAAATTCTCCCCTTCAAAAAGGGTCCCCTCGCCTCCCGCCTCCCGGCCCTCCTCGCCTATCGCGAACTTCTCGCCACCCAGCTCGCCCACCGCCGCCCGGCTTTCCGGTCCAAGGCCCTTCCCTTGCCCGGACAAACCCTCGCCTCCCTCAAGGCATGCGAAGATCAACTCGACGCCGTGCTCTGCGCCTACATCGCCGCCCACTTCTGGTTCTGGGGCCTCTCCCGTACCAACCTGCTCGGCGATCCGCCCCATGGCTTCATCGTCAACCCCAGTTTCTGAATTCCTATGTCTGACAACCGCTACGCTGAACTCCGTGAAACCTACCGCCTCGGCGGCCTCCTCGAATCCCAGGCTCTCCCCGACCCCATCGCCCAATTTCACCGCTGGTTCGATGACGTCCTCGCCGCACAAGTCCTCGAAGGCAACGCCATGTCGCTCGCCACGGCCGATGCTTCCGGCGCACCCAGCGTCCGCATGGTCCTCTTAAAAGCCCTCGACGAGCGTGGCTTCTCCTTCTTCTCCAACTACGAAAGCCGCAAGGCTGCCGAAATCGAAGCCAACCCTCGCGCCGCCCTCTGCTTCCACTGGAAAGAACTCGAACGCCAGGTCCGCGCCACCGGCTCCATCGAAAAGCTCTCCCGCGCCGAAAGCGAAGAATACTTCCACCAGCGCCCCCGCATCTCCCAACTCGGCGCCTGGGCCAGCCGCCAGTCGTCCGTCATCGAAGGCCGTGAAACGCTCGACGACGCGCACCGTCTCTTGGAAGAGAGGTTCTCTGGCGAACCCGTGCCGATGCCCGATTTCTGGGGTGGCTATCTCCTGCGCCCCGTTGAAATCGAGTTCTGGCAGGGCCGTCCGGGTCGCCTCCACGACCGGCTGCACTATCATCGACAGAGCGATCAATCATGGCTTATCTCCCGCTTATCTCCCTAATCCTTCTCTCCGCCCAGGCCGACGATTCCCTCGCCACGCTCCTCAAGCGCATCGAGCAACGCTACAACAACACCAAGACCCTCCAAAGCACCTTCGAGCAAACCATGTCTATCGCCCAGGGCCGCCGCGTCACCGAGCGCGGCACCCTCTTCCTGCGCAAGCCCGGCCAGATGCGCTGGGAATATGACCAACCCACCGGCAAGCTCTTCCTCTCCGATGGCAAGCAGATCCACTACGTCTCCCCCGCCGCCCGCCGCGTGGAAGTCTCCGCCATGAAGGAAACCGACGACCTCCGCATCCCCCTCGCCTTCCTGCTGGGCAGGCTCGATTTCAACCGCGACTTCAACCGCTTTGAGCACTCCCGCCTCAACCAGGATTGGAAGATCCGCGCCATCCCCAAAAACTCCAAATCCCCCTTCGAGTCGGTCGATTTCATCTCCACGCCCGACGGCCGCCTCACCCTCGTCACCGTTTCGAGCAAGGACGGCTCCACCATGTCCTATCGCTTTGAAAATGAGCAGCGCAACCTGCCGCTCGAAGCCTCGCTCTTCCAGTTCAGCCCACCGGAAGGTTTCCAGATCGTGCAACTTCGCGCTGAACCTTGAGCCAATTGGTGCTATGATCCACGCGTTGCACTGCGTATGACACGTTCCATGCTTCTTCTCCTCCTGCCCCTGCTCGCCCTCGCCGCCGAGCCTGCCGAAACCCTGAACCGCATCCGCCAAAATGATCTCGCCTGGCTGCGCACCGCCGCCGCTTCCCCCGAATTTGTCAACCTCAAAGATGCCCGCCGCAATACACCGCTCCACCATGCCGCCAGCTTCGGCTCCCCGGCTGCCGTTGACATCCTTCTCGCCGCTGGGGCCAACCCAAACGTTGCCAACTCTCTCGGCATCACGCCCCTCATCGCCGCCGCCACGGAACCCGCTAAAGTCGAGGCCCTCCTCGCCAAAGGCGCCGACCCCAAGGCTAAATCCCAAATCGGCCAGCACGCCCTCGCCGTCGCTGCTTCTTCCCCCCGCGCCACCAGAAGCGTCAAGCTTCTCCTCGCCGCCGGTGCCGATGCCAATGAGCGCGGCGCACGCGGCACCACCCCCTTGCTCAGCGCGCTCGGCAATGCTTGCGCCGCCGACAATGCCATGCTTCTGCTCTCGGCTGGCGCGGATGTCAAGGCCGTCGATGGCGCGGGCTTCGGTGCCCTCCATTCCGTATCTTCGTGCCCCCAATTTCTGATCAAAGACCTCATCGCCCGTGGGGCCAACGTCAACCAGCAAAACACCTTTGGCGGCATGGTCCCCAAGGGCAACGTCCAATTGGTGGGTATCAGCCCGCTGATGCTCGCTTCCGCCCACCGTGAACTTGCGCTGGTTCAACTTCTGCTCGACTCCGGCGCCAATGTAAACGCTGTTGACATTCGCGGCATGACGCCCCTGATCTATGCCGCCGCCAGTGAAGACCGCAACGCCGAAACGCTGAAGCTACTGCTGGCCCGCGGCGCGAACCCCACTGCCAAAGACCAGCACGGCCAGACTGCCATCGACTGGGTTCGCAAGTTCAACGATCCCGCCAAGCTCAAAGTCTTTGCCGCCTCGCCTGCCCCCACCCAGCCGCAACCCACCGCCGGCGGCCCCGGCATCCAGGCCGCCCTCACCCGGCTTGAAACCGCCAATGAAAGCTTCTTCAAGGAAGGTGGCTGCTCGGCCTGCCATAGCTCCACGATGCTTTCGCTCGCTGCCAGCCACGCCGCCAAAGCCGGCCTTCAGGTCAATCCGGACCTCGCCACCGCCCGCGCCCAACGCCTCAGCGGTATGCTCGCCGCCTTCAGCACGGCTCATTTGCAAATGGTCCCCCCGCCCGGCGAAACAGACTCCGCCCTCTATCTCCTGCTCGAAGCCAAAAGCCTCGGTATCGAATCGAATCCTGACCTGGAAGCCCTCGCCCGCTACCTCTACTCCAAACAGTTGCCCGACGGAACTTTCACTCTCCGCGGCATCAGCCGCTCGCCGATGGAAGAATCGGACATCCACCGCACCGCCATCGCCCTCTACGTTCTCCCTCAATTCAAGAACATCGTCGACCCGGCCCGCCTCCGCGAATCCTCCGCCTGGCTCGCCCGCCAACCCGCCCGCACAACGGATGAACTCGGCATGAAACTCTTGGGCCTGCACTGGTCCGGCGCCAGCCCGTCGCTCATCCAGACCGCCGCCAGGGCGCTCGCCTCCACGCAGCATTCCGACGGCGGCTTCGGCCCCAATCCCTGGCTTCCGAGCGATAGCTATTCCACCGGCTTCGCCCTCTTCGCCCTCCGCGAAACGGGCCAGTTCCCGGCAGCGCATAAGTCCCTGACCCGCGCCGCAACTTGGCTCACCCGCCACCAGCGCCCCGACGCCACCTGGTATCAGGCCTCCCGCGCCGCCAAATTCCAGCCCTATTTCGAAAGCGGCTTCCCCTACGGCCACGACCAGTGGATCTCCGCCAGCGCCACCGCCTGGGCCATCCTCGGTCTCGCTACCCCCTCCTCCACCCTCACCAGCACCCGCTAAATTCGGCATTTGACACCCGCCCTTCCAGCCAGATCGAGGTCTGGCTGGAAGGGAAACCGGCCAAATTCCATGAAGATCCTGCGCAACAGGGCACCTCTGACGTGCGCATAGCGCCGATGCCCTTCCTTGCTTCTCCAGACGCCGTTGTTGTTCACGTCCAGCTTGTATTCCGCGC
>CAZECF010000027.1:0-55514 GCA_964510335.1 uncultured Bryobacter sp.
TGGGGCCGTGACGAGCTTCCACCACGCCGGTCTGCTGCTCTCGCCGCTGATCGTAGTTGCAACAATCCTGATGGTTCCGTCAATGATTGTCGCATAGATGACGTCGCTCGTATCAACGAGGAGATTCCGCGGGCCGGCCTTGACGACGACTTTGTTCTTTGGAGTGTTAGAGATCGAAGGATCTGAGGAGACTTCCCCGCCCTGTGGGCTATGTTCGGCCAGATAGCGCCTGGCACGGTCAATAGTGAGCACAAGCCGAGACTTTTCAATAGGTTTGAGGAGGTAATCCATGGCTTCCAGGCGGAAAGCCTCGATGGCGTACTGGTCGTACGCGGTGGCGAGAACAAAGTACGGGAGACGAATATTTTTTTCGCGCAGTTTTTGGATTAAAGAAAGTCCATCCAAGCCCGGCATCTGGACGTCTAGGAAAACCAGATCAGGGTCAATCTTTTCAATAACTTCGAGTGCCTGAACCCCGTTTTCTGCTACCCCGGAAACTTCGATATCTATGAAATCCCGTAGGAGAAATTCCAATTCTTCACGGGCCAATCGCTCGTCGTCTACGAGCACTGCGGAGATCGTGGCCGTAGCGCGAAGGCTCATCCGATTGGTAGTATAGCAATTAGATCCTTGGATCAGCTTTTACTGTCACTAAATTCTCTCTCTGAAAGAGACCACGTTGCCCGAAAACACAAACGAAGTTAAGCAGAATGTAAAGATTGCCCCCGCTGAGGGTAAGCTTGGTATTCTCATTCCCGGCCTGGGAGCCGTTGCCACCACCACGATTGCTGGTGTGCACGCCGTACGGAAAGGACTCGGCAAGCCAGTCGGCTCGCTGACGCAGTTGGCCACCGTGCGGTTGGGGAAGCGAACCGATAACCGCACCCCCTACATCAAGGATTTTGTTCCGCTCGCGGGACTGGACCAACTGGTGTTTGGGGGTTGGGACATTTACGAAGACAATGCCTACGAAGCAGCCGTGAAGGCGCGCGTGCTGGATCAGCCATTGCTGGAACAGTTAAAGGGCGACCTCGAAGTGATCAAGCCGATGCCGGCCGTATTCGATCAGAGCTACGTCAAGCGGATCAACGGCCCGAACGTGAAGCAGGGCTTGAACAAGTATGAGCAAGCGCTTGCGGTGATGGATGACATCAAGAATTTCAAGGAGAAGTCTGGCGCTTCGCGAGTAACGATGATCTGGTGCGGCTCGACGGAAACCTTCAAGAAGCCGGCAGCAGTACACCAGACGCTAGAGAATTTTGAAGCTGGGCTGAAGGCCAGCGACCCGGACATAGCTCCGTCACAAATTTACGCCTATGCGGCGCTGATGAGCGGAGTGCCCTATGCCAACGGCGCACCGAATCTGACAACGGATTTGCCGGTGATGCTCGATTTGGCACGGGAACGCAATATCCCGATTTGCGGCAAGGACTTCAAGACCGGACAGACCTTCATGAAGACGGTGCTGGCACCAGGCTTTAAGGCCAGGATGCTGGGTATGTCGGGATGGTTTTCGACAAATATCCTCGGCAACCGCGACGGCGAAGTGCTGGAAGATCCCGGTTCCTTCAAGACAAAGGAAGAAACCAAGTTGAGCGTGCTGGACGATATCCTCCAGCCGGGTTTGTATCCCGATCTGTATAAGGACCTCTATCACGCCGTCCGCATCAACTACTACCCACCCCGCGGCGACGCGAAAGAGGGTTGGGACAATATCGATATTTTTGGCTGGCTCGGCTATCCGATGCAAATCAAGGTAGATTTCCTCTGCCGCGATTCCATTCTGGCCGCGCCGCTCGTTCTGGACCTGGTGCTTTTTCTCGATCTCGCACAACGCGCGGGCATGCGGGGGATTCAGGAGTGGTTGAGCTTTTATTTCAAAGCTCCGATGACCGCACCTGGCCTCTATCCCGAGCACGACTTGTTCATTCAGTTGATGAAGCTGAAGAATACTTTGCGCTGGATGCGGGGCGAAGATCTGATTACGCACCTGGGCCTTGATTATTACGATTAACCAAACCCGCTCAGACGGAGTCTAAAAGATACAGTGTTTGATTCATTAGCCAGAAGCAATAGCTCCGGGCAGCGCATTCTTGTGATCGGCGGCACACAGTTCGTCGGTCGGCTGCTCGTTGAGACCCTCATCAAGCAGAAGAACGATGTAACGATTCTGCACCGCAAGCAAGCGCACCCTTTCAAGAAAAAGATCGGGAACATCGTCGCGGATCGCAACGACCCGGAACAGATCAAGAAGGTACTGTCGCGCGAGAAGTTCGACGTCGTTTTTGACAATGTTTACGATTGGGACCGCGGAACAACCGCGGCGCAGGTGGAGCACACCATCAAGACTATGGAAGGCAACTTCTCGAAGTACATTTTTATGTCGAGTGTTGCGGCCTATGGCGATGGACTCAATCACCATGAAGCAGACGCGTTGGCACCAGATGACCATCCCGACGCATATGTTCGCAACAAAGCGATGAGCGAGCGAATGCTTTTCCGGATGTACTACCGCTACCATGTACCCGTGATTACGCTCCGGCCGCCCTTCATTTACGGGCCGGGCAATAACTATTACCGCGAAGCCTTCTTCTGGGACCGCTTGCGGGCGGGAAGATCGCTGATTTTGCCGGGCGATGGACGCCGGCTGATGCAGTTTATCCACGTGGCGGATTTGATTCTGGCTTGCCAGAAAGTGCTGGAACACCCGCAAGCCGTGGGCAATGCGTTTAACATTGCCAATTCCCGGCCATTGACCCAGGAAGAAGTTGTTCACGCTGTCGCTGGCGCGACGGGCAAAAAGCCGCAAATCATCCGTGTGCCGCGGCGCCAGATTGCCTTGGCGGGCGGACATCCCATGGGTCCGCAGTTGTACTTCGGCTACTACTTTGATGTGGCGCCGATCACGATGGTGACCAATAAGGCCCAGCGGATGCTGAAGCTGAAGCCCCGCGATTTTGCTACCGGCTTGAAGGAAACTTATCGCTGGTATTTGCGAAACACCGCGAAGCGCAAACGCATCGACTATTCATTTGAAGATTCCTTGCTCGAAATCGCCCAAGCGGTCTAAAACTGCAGTTTTTCTGATCGCGTTGGTCCTGCTGGGCCTGGCCTCCTGTAAGAAGGAGGCCCCGGGACCCGTCTACCGTGTGATCGGTGAAGCCTTTGCCGGTCCGAATGCCCTGCCCCTGCGGCAAGACGTGTCTTTACGTTCTCCCGTGGTGGGAACTCTTAAGCACGGCGAAAAGCTGGAGATTCTCGACCGGCGGCGCCGTTACTTGAAGGTGCGGACCCAAAACGATGTGATGGGATGGGTGGACATCCGGCTCCTGATCAGCGCCAGGCAGATGGAGCAACTGGAGGAATTGGCCCAACGCTACAAGGATGCTCCCAGCATGGGCCGGGCTACCGTCTTTGATTTGCTCAACGTCCACACCGACCCGAACCGCTATTCACCCACCTTTTTGCAGCTGGAAGAGAACGAAAAGTTCGACTTGCTTGGCCATCGCGTGGTAGTCAGAAAGCCCTATCAGGGCGAGACAATCGAGATCGAGGATACGCGGCCTAAACCACCAGTGCGACGCAAGAAGCCCAAAAAGGAGCCCGCGATTCCTCCACCGCCTTCGCCAGCCGCGCCCGAGCCACCTGAAAACTGGCTGGATTTATCCAAGTCAACCGTGCAATCTGCCGAGGGCAAGGCGGTGCCGACGCAGCCGATGGATGAGTTATCGCTGATTCGCAATAAGGACGGACGCGTGGGCTGGGTGGTGGCCAACGCCGTATTCCTGGAAGTACCGGATGAAGTGGCGCAGTATGCCGAGGGGCAGCGAATCACTTCTTACTTCCCGATGGGAGAAGTGATGGACGGCGGGGAGAAGCACCAGCACTGGCTTTGGACGACCAAGAGTGTAAAGTTTGCGCCGTATGAGTTTGATGGCTTCCGGGTCTTTACTTACAACACGCGGCGGCATCGCTATGAGACGGCATACCGGGAGCGAAACGTCCGCGGCTTTTTCCCCGTCCAGGTGAAAGCACCGGAATTTGCAGTGATTGTTGAAGAGCCAGGCGGACAGCTCGCCAGGAAGTCGTATCTTTTTGATGGGACGAGAGTGAAAAGTCTGGGGAAGGTGCCGCAGGAAAGTCTTGACGGTTCCGCACCCGTCAGCAGCCGATCCGACGCGCCACCAGAGACAGATGGATCGTGGTGGGACAAGGTGCGGAAACTGCTACCCGGACGTGACTAATTCCAGTCGCGAAGGGATACAATCGAGGCATGCAACGCCGTCAATTTCTGCAAAGCAGCGCCGCCGCTGCCGGATTGAGCTCCGCCGCCCTCGCCCAGATTCCGATGCCAATGGACGTCCTGGGCAAATCGCAATTAAAGGTTTCCAAGTTCTGTCTCGGTGGTTACCACATGCGTGTGGGAGGCGAAATTTCCGGAGTGCGGATCATCAACCGGGCCCTCGAGTTAGGCGTAAATTTCTTTGACAGCGCCGCGAAGTATCACAATGGCGAAAGCGATGTGACTTACGGGAAGGTCTTCGGCGGCTCGCCCAGCCTGCGGCAGCGGGTGCTCTTGATGTCCAAGGCAGAAAATCGCACGCGGGACGGCGCGATGCTGCAACTGGAAAATACCCTGAAGCGGATGAAGACGGACTACCTCGATCTTTGGCAGTGCCACGAAGTGGTGACCATGGACGAGGTGGACAAGATTTTTGGGCCGAGCGGATCGCTGGAGGCATTTGTGAAGGCCAAAGAACAGGGCAAGGTGCGGCATATTGGCTTCACTGGACATGCCGATCCGGCGGTGCATTTACGTTTGCTTGAAGGCTACTCCGGGTGGGAGACGGTGCAGTGCCCGGTGAATTTGATCGATCCCCACTACTTGAGCTTTATTGAGAACGTGCATCCGAAGGTCCGCGAGCGAGGGCTGGGGTTGATCGGAATGAAGTCAAACGCGATCGGCAATATCGGCAAGATGCGGATTGCCAGCATTGAAGAATGCTTGCGGTTTGCGTGGACACAGAACCCGCATACTCTCGTGTCGGGCGTGGAGACGCTGGATCAGTTGGAACAGAATGTGGGAGTTCTGAAGACGCTCAAAAAGCTGAGTCCGACGGAGATGACTTCCATTCTCGACCGGACTTCCAAAGGGCCAACAGGGTCACGCATTGAAACCTACAAGCGCAAAGAATCAACCGCGATGCGCCATGCCGTGCATCAGGATGGCGAAAGAGCTTAGGCAGGCCGCCGGAGGACAACTCGGGCAGGCGCTCCATCGGCACCGGCGATCTTGAGCGGCAGGCAGATGAGTTCGTAGTCGCCGGGTTCAACCTCGCTGAGATCCAGACCTTCAATCACGGTAATGCCGGCACCAAGGATGGTGACGTGTGTCTCGACGGTGTCGTGATAGAAGCCGCCGATTGACAAGTAATCGACGCCCACTGTCCGGACTCCCTGCTCCACAAGGTAGCGCGCACCTTCATCGGCAATGTAGACGAAATTTTTGTCAAATTCTGGCAGTTGCCAGGAATGCCCGGAATTGCGGGTTTTGAAGAGCAGACGCTCACCCCGTTGGGGATTCAGCATTTCCAGTTCAGCGCGGCGAATGGCAGTGGAGTCCAGAATCTCAACCACCCGGGCCGGGCCGATCATCGCATCCAGGGGAGTCTGATCGATGCTTGCACCAGTATTGATGAAGTGGCGGGGAGCATCCATGTGAGTCGCCGTATGAGCGCTCATGCGCAACACCGTGACGTTGCAGACGTCAGCGCGGTCCATGTGCATCACCTGCTGGATCTGAGGAGGGTCATCGCCAGGCCAGCAAACCATTCCGTCGCGGAGCGGGACGCTGATATCCCAGTAGCGCCATTTCATTTCCTGGGTCTCTTTTCATAAAGGAAGCCGCTGCGGTTCGGCAACTCACGCCAGATGAGGAGCCACACGCCGAGGAGGCTGATGAGGGTAGCAATGCCGCCGACAAGGAGGTAGTCGAAGGGTGCAAGCGGTTTCGGCATAACCTGCAGGAGTATGAAGGCAGCAATGCCGAAGACCATCAGATCAAAAAGGACGAGAGCGATCAGGCGCTGACTACTTAACTGCACTAGTCGTATTTCTCCACAATGATTTGTTTGCGGTCGAAGCCACGGTTTTTTAGTTCTTCCCGGACGTGATCCACCATCTCCTTGAGGCCGCAGACGTAGACATCCAGATCAGTACGGTCGCCGATAACTTCCCAAAGCATCGGCTGCACCCGGCCCGATCGGCCTTGCCAGGACTCATCAGGACGAGTCACAGTGGGCAAAAAGCGGAAATTGTCGTGCCGCTGGGCGAGTTGTTCAAACTCCTGGCGGAACATCAGGCCAGGAGCAAAACGGGCACCAAAGATGAGGGTGGCTGGGACCTTGGATTCGAGGTAACCCGGCTGCTTGAGCATGGGTCGAAAAGGGACCACCCCAGTGCCGGTGGCAACAAAGACGGCTTCGCGGTCACGGGAGCGAAGCGTGAAGTTTCCGACGGGGCCTTTGGCCGGTACAATGTCGCCGGGCTTGAGGGTGAAAAGATAGGGCGAGAAAAGGCCGTCGTCAACCCGGTTCAGGCAAATCTCGAAGCGATTCCCGCCAGGGAGGGAAGCTATCGAATAGGCGCGTGTCACTTTCTTGTCCTGGACGGTTTCCGTCAGCGACATCCATTGACCCGGCTGATACTCAAAGGTCTCGATGCCAGGAATTTCGAAGTGAAAGTGGCGGATGCCGGGCGCGACTTCAATGCTTTCCAGCAGGCGGGCCTGGTGTTCTACAAGGGCCATTGGGCGAGTCCTTCTTTGGCGCGGTCGCGGAGAATGGCTCCTAGTCCGGGGTGGCCATCGAGTGGAGGGGTGACCTGGATGTCGAGATCGGCGCGTTCGGCCTTGATTTTCTCAATGAGGTCGGGAAGATCCCTTTTGAGGTGCAGGCCGACGGTGAGGAAATAGGGTACGACCAGGATACGATCCGCACCGCGGGCGAGAAGATCTTCAACGGCACCAGGCAAGTCTGGTTTGCCGCCATCGAGGAAAGAGGTGGATACGAGCGGGAATGCCGCGTCTTCAGAAATTATGCGGGCCACGACTCGAACTGCTTCATTGGCTGATTCGACACTTGAGCCGTGCGCAAAGACTACTACTCCGGTTGCCATACTCCCATTGTCGCGGGATTTGCCGGCTGAGGGGGAGGAAGAAAATGCCTTACAGCATCTAAAAAGCTACGGCCTCGGCGGCGGCCATTGTTTAGCTGAAGTTCCATGCGTTGCAGAAAGATCAGAACGCCCAGAATGTGAGAGTCGAGGATGCTGCTGAAGCCAGCTTGTTCCCTGATGCGGTGCCGGAATTCCGTAACCCGGAGTTGGACGAGCTCGTGCAGTGCGGCCGCGATGGGGTTCTTTGGCTTGGCCTCATAAATGAGTCCGCTGCCGAGGGTTTTGTAGGTCTGCACAAGAGTTTCCAGAGCTTCGCGGGCGTCGTTGTCAATAAGGCCTTCAAGACGATCACTGCCTTCGGCAATCGCAGCAGCAGCAACGAGGACGAGCGGCTCATGCTCGCGCAGGAAATCCTCTTTGACGAGGATTTCCGGATGCGGGATTTCGCTTGCCGTCAACTCTCGCAATCGTTCGAAGTCTCGGCCTTGTCGCAGAAACTCGCAGTCAAACGGGCAGGCAACTGTTTCTTCGCGTTCCTGGCCACAACATTGAGGGCAAATATCGTCTCTGAGCGCGGGACAATAGCGTTTGGGTCGGCGGATATTGCAGAGCGCACACTTGGCTGGCATCAGTTCTGATTAGAACAGAACAGACACGCCGAAGAGAGCCACGAAATTGTGGAACCAGCCGTTGAGCTTGGCTCCTGGCGCAGCAGCAATCACATTGTCCGGAACCGGAGAGATGTAGTCGCGGAACTCGGCGCGGAAGGCAAGTCGTTTGGCCGGGATGAACTTGATGCCGCCACCTACTGAGACCACTGGAACCCATTGGCTTGTTCTGGTGAGGAAAGCGAAACGGTTCAGGGGTTGAACAGGGACTTCACGCCCGGTGCCTTCGTAGCCACGCATACCAGCGCCAACCGCGAGAAAGGGTCGGACTTTGGAATTGCGGGGAGCGGCATGGAGCAGAAAGTCATAGTGGATTGTCTGCGAACGGCCGCCGAAGGTGTATTCGGTGCCACCGGAGGACAATTTGAGGTTGTTCTGCTGGTACATGTAGCGGATTTCGCCGCCCACGTAGTTGTGCATATCATTTCCGAGCCAGGCGCTTGCGCCCCAGCCCGTTTTGAATCCCGCCTTGGCCTTGAGGCTATCGACCGTCACATCCTTGGAGGTGTAAAAGGTTCCGGCGGCACCAGCTCCGAATTCCCAGCGCTGGGCTGTCGCCGGCAAGGCCGCGAAGATCAAGCCCAACAGGGCAGCGCAATGCAATGAGCGCATTCAGGGTCTCCTTATTTCTCAAACAATTTGTAGCACAAATGTTCTAGTCAATCACTCGCACGTTGATTGTCGTGGTTGAGCCGCCCTGGGAGATTTCGAGCGGGACATTGAAGCCCGTCGGAACCCAGTAAAGGACTTGTGCATTGATTTGATAGACGCCCACTTCACCAGGCGTCAGACCCGAGTAGGTGACGGGAATGCCGACTCCACCAAGCTTGACGGTCGGCTCGACAAGTGCGCGGGCCAGCGGGTCGGCGGGTGAACTGAGGCCGGCATCCACTGCCGGATTCGTTTTGCCGAGGCCGGTAAGGTAGATGACGATGTTGTCATTTCTCTTCAGCGGATTCGAATTGGTCGCGATAAGCCCGTTGCGTCCATTGACGATGGTGGCCACCTGGCCGTCGATGCCGTCGATGTTCGTGCGGAAGATGCTCGGCGCGGTTGGCTGAACACTGAGGTTGAAGTTATCACTAACTCCGCCCGGGGTCCGAAGGATCAGAGTCGTGGCACCAGCAATCTCGAAGGGGATTTGCGCATTGATTTCCGAGCCGCTTACGAAGATGAGCGGGATCGGCATGCCGTTGACGGTAATGCAGCTCTCTCCGAGAGCAGTGGGAAGCGGTCGCTCCCGGGAAGCCAGATTGACGGGGCTCAAATCAGTGCCTTGAATCTTGACCAGGCTGCCTGGCGCGATAGCGGTGGACCCATCGGCAAGGTTGGTTACGCCTGAGATGCGAGGGGTGGCGACGGCTGCGTCAAAGGTCCAGGGGAGGACGGTGAAGCCGGAAACAGTAAGCACCACAATGGCATTGCGTGAGAAAAGCGGAGCCACGGTGCGGATGAAGGGTTGTGCCGTAGTATTGCTTTGCACCGGCGACTCCACCATGCGCGTCCCGATCTGGGAAGCGAGCGTGGGGAATGCGATGCGCTGAATCGTACCAGGACCCTCGGCGGCGCCTGCCGATACACGGAAGCCGGTGGTGTCAACAAAGGCAAAGCCAAAGGTGGATTGGGTGTCCGGAGCAAGCCGCCGGATGGGTACGAGCGACCCATTGAGCAGGAAATTGCCGACAACGAACTGATCAAAGGAGGAAGCCGCGTAGGCACCTCCCAGCGTTGTTGCATCCTTGCGGGAAGCGACAAATGAGTTTGAATTGCCATCAAAAAGCAGCGTTGTACCGTCCTTGGAGGCGCCGAGGATCTTGGCGCCATTCGGAGAAGCGATCAACACCGTATCGATGTCAATTTTGTTCTCGAAAATGTCGAGAGTGGGCAACTGGGCTGCAGTGCGGGATGCAAAGTCGACGCGAGAGATTTTGTGTTCGGGCCCGGCAACACGGCTGGCAACAAGAGTTGCACCGGCTGCGCTGGCGATGCTGCGTGGGTAGTGACCACCTGGCATTTGAATGGCAGGCTGTGGTTGCAGAGTATCGAGTGAATACACGTAGATGACCTGGGAGTTGTCGCTGCCTATAAGAAGGAAGCGGCGGTCGAAGCTGATGGCCAATTGAGTCGGGGTGTTGCCCGTACGGAGAGTGGCAATCTGCTGATAGGTGGATCCGTCGAACACCAATACACTGTTATTGTCCTGGCGGATGATGAAGAAGCGATCACGAACCGGATCTGCAACGATATCCACGAGACGGCCGGGGACGTTGACGTTGGTGCCGCGCTGGTCGGGCTCGCGCGAGTTAATCAGTAGGCGAAGCTGGGCCGAGGTAAGAACGGATCCGTCGGATTCGATACCGATGGTGCGAATCGCCGTGCCCCGCGTATTGCTGAAGGTAAGGGGGTCCACGGAAACAGTAATCACAGCAGGAGTAACGCCGCTCTGAGGCTCTACAGTAACGCCAGCCGGGATGTTGGTAAGTCGGAAGTCAGTTGTTTGGCCGCTGGAATCAGCGACAACGAATTGCTGGGTAGCAACACGACGATCACAGAAGTTTCCCCGGAAGATCAGGTCGGGGACGCTGGCCACAACTTTGCGTTGCGCGTGCAACTGGCCCACTGGCAGAATCGTGACGCCACTTTCACTGAGGGCGTACATGGTTTCACCCGTCGAATTCAGAATTGCTTTACCCGAGAGATTTTCCGGTAGCTTCAAGCGCTCACGGACAGTGAGGTTGTCGGCGTCGAGCACCTGGAGAATCTTTGGCTGATCGATGGTCGCGGCACCTCCGGCGGTACCGCTCCCTTCGTTCATCTGCGCGTAAATAAGGCCGCGGGTGGAATCGATGACATGGCCACCGACGTTCAAAGTTCCAGCAGCGTTAGGAAACTGGCTAACGTTGACAAAATTTTCATTCAGCAGAGCCCAGCCAACCAGCACATTCTTGCCATTGGCGTCCGTGCTCAGGGTACGAGGAGCAAGAGCTGGTTGCGAGACACGTCCGCCGGTTAACAGGACCTGACCAACATCGTAGCGGTACACGAGGACATCAGAGTCGTTCGTGGACGCCTGGAGGACGCCATAGATGCGCGTGAAATCGCGGGTGGACTGGCTGGAACTGGCAACGATGTTCTGGGGGTAGTTATTGAAGGGCACCGGAAGGGTTTTCAGGGCCAATTCGCTGATTGTCTGGAGGGTGCGTGTCGTTCCGGTAATCGGGTCAAATAGAAGGAAAGCCGTCGAAGTCGCAACGAGCGCATTTCCGTCAGATCCGAAGGCAACGCTGAGAGGAGTTGCAGTAAGAGAAAAGGTCTGGCGCTGGTTGTTTTCAAGGTTGATAAGGGTCAACGCATTCCGGGGAGAATTTGGGGCTGAAAAGTTGCCGTAGTGGGCAACAAGCAGCCAGCGGCGATCCGGCGACAGAGCCAGCGAACCGGGCTGGGCGGCCACATTAAATGATGTCTGAACTACGCCCGTCTCGGTCGACATGACCTCGATGCGATTGCCCGTAAAGTTCGCGATGTAAAGCACGCCACGACCTTCGTCAAGGACGAGGTCTGCGGCCTGGCCGCCAATTACGATGGGCCTGCCGAAGGTGGCTGCCGTGGCGATGCCAGCGGTAGCTCCCGCAAGCAGAGCGAGCGCGAGCAGTGCACCCGGCCAACGCTGGATCCGGAACGGCACTTGAATGCCCATATTGCCTTTCATTTCTCAACCCTCCCTAAAAATTGGGGAAAAAATTAAAACTTTCTTCGTTGCGGGCGCGCCGGATTCCCGATCGCCGGAGCGCCCCTAAACTTACAAGCAAGAACGCGGGCTATTCTTCCGCGTTGTTCTTGCGACGCAAGACAATCAGACCCAGAAGGCCAATTGCGAGCACGACGCAGATGATACGAATCATCGAGGGATCCATGTCGTTTTCTCCTTTCCAGTTGCGTTTGTCATTCCTGCGACCTCTTCGTCGTCTTTTCTTATTTATTCGGCTTTTTGCCCGGAAAACTTCAGAGCTACATGCCGTTCATCATCGGAACTACTTCACGGACGATCTTCACCGAAATGGGACCAACCGTGATGATGAACAGCGAGGGCAAAATGCAGAAGAAGATGGGGAAAACCAGCTTGACTCCAAGCTTTGCCGCCTTTTCCTCAGCAATCTGGCGGGCCTGCACACGCATAAAATCGGCGTGGGCGCGCAAGCTTTGCGCTACACCAGTGCCGAAGCGGTCGGCCTGGATGAGGACGGCGACGAGTTTTTTCAAATCATCGACCGAGGTGCGTTCAGCAAGGTTTCGCAGCGCCTCTACACGACGCTTGCCGGCCTTCAATTCCAGATTGACCAGCATGAACTCTTCGCAGATTTCCGGGTGAGCGTGTTCAAGCTCTTTGGAGACTTGAAGAATTGCCTGATCGAGACCAAGTCCACTTTCGACGCAGACCACCAGCAAATCGAGGCCATTGGCCAGACCGCGCTGAATTTGCTTCTGCCGACGCTTGCCCATGATGTTGACGTACTCGTTCGGGCCAAAAAATCCTGCTGCGACGCTGGCCAGAACAGCGACAAACTTGTTGCTGGCGTCTGCCGGCGAACCGGCGACCAGGATACTCATCGCAATCGGCACAACGACGCCAAAGAAGACTTTGGACCCGTAAAATATCTTGAGTGCGTTCGGCCCTCGGAAACCGGCTCGAATCAGGCGCCGGTGCATGATCGAGACGTCTTTGGGCGATGCCGGCAGCACGTCGCCAAGCTTCTGCACCAGCTCGTGGAAAACCAGGCTGGGGTGCTTGGGGGCAGCTTCGGCAGCCTCCATCGAAACACCGGTCACCCGTTCAATGGCTTCTTTGGGTTGCACCCACAGCCGCATGCCAAGAGTAGAAATGGCAATCGCGACGAGAATGAATATGGCGAAGGCGGCAAGAATCATCATGGGGTAGTCTCCTGGGGTTAAACTTCGATCTTTACGATCTGCTGGATGATCCAATAGCCGAACAACTGCAAGCCTGCGCCGGCTGCGATCATATAGTTGCCCAGTTCGTCGTTAAAGAAAAAGAGTACGTACTCGCGATTAGTGAAAAACATCATGCCGGCTACAACCAGCGGAATGCTGGATAGCGCAGTACCGGTCATCTTGCCGTGAGCCGAGATAGCTCGGATCTTGCCGCGCAGCTTGAAGCGCTCGCGGATGATGAAGGCGAGCTTGTCAAGAATTTCCGCCAGGTTGCCACCGGTGCGCTTTTGCAGGATAACGGCGGAGACGAAGAACTGCACGTCCAGCAGCGGAACGCGCTTGGACAGTTTTTCGAGGGCCACATCGAGCGGCAAACCGAGATTGTGTTCTTCAAAGGCCCGCTTGAACTCACTGGCAACGGGCTCCTGAAATTCCCGGTGAATCATTTCGAGTGATACCGAGAAGGCGTGACCAGCGCGCATGGAGCGGGAAACGAATTCGAGGGCATCCGGAAAAAGCTCTTCAAAACGGTGCATTCGGCTGGCGCGCTTCCGAATCACATGCATCAGCGGAAGCATGCCGCAGGCCGCAGCCGGAATCAGCCCGAGGATGCGGTACTTGGGAGGAAGGAAGAAATGGACTGCAAGGTAGCCCATCAGAAAGAAAGCCAGGCAGGCGTGGACCAGTCTCGCTACTCGCCACTTGACGCCGGCTTGCTCCAAAAGAGTCTGCAGCCGGGGCTGCAGGTCCCACTTCTTGAGCATCCGCATCGCGAACTTGCCGGTCTGCAAGTCTTCAGCTTCAATCAGTGCCGGCCGGCGCTCTTTGCTCTTGACCTTAGCCTTCGGTTCTTTGCCTGCCAGACGCGACTTGATCTTGTCAACGTCCTTGGTCTTCAGCACGTTCGTGACGATGTACCAGACCACAATGGAGCCGATCCAGACGGCAACCGCGATCATGATGAATATGCCCATGGTGATCTCCTTGATTCCTCGTGCTCTCGCCTAAACTTCTTCAACCTCGTCGAAAAGATCGGGCCGGAGGCGGATGCCGGCCGAAAGCAGCTTTTCATAGAACTTGGGGCGAATGCCGGTCGCGGCGAAGCGTCCGAGAACTTTTCCTTCCGGAGAAAGTCCTCGCTTTTCGAAAACAAAAATGTCCTGGATGGTGATGATTTCGCCTTCCATCCCGGTGACTTCCGTAATCGAGGTGACACGCCGCGAACCATCGCTCAGGCGGGCAGCCTGCACAAAAAGATTGACTGCGCTTGAGATCTGCTGGCGGACGCTTTCGAGTTTCATGTTGGAGTTAGCCAGACTGACCATCACTTCCAGTCGGGAAACAGCGTCACGGGGCGTATTGGCGTGGACCGTGGTCAAGCTGCCATCGTGGCCCGTATTCATGGCCTGGAGCATGTCGAGGGCTTCTTCGCCGCGGACTTCGCCGACGACAATACGGTCGGGGCGCATACGCAAGCTGTTGATGAGCAACTCGCGCTGTCGCACAGCGCCGTGGCCTTCCAGATTGGGCGGGCGAGTTTCGAGCCGGGCCACGTGTGGCTGCTTGAGTTGAAGTTCCGCAGCATCTTCAATGGTGACGATGCGCTCCTTGGGGCTAATGAAGAAGCTCAAAGCGTTCAATAGTGTTGTTTTACCGGCACCGGTTCCGCCGGCGATGATGATGTTCAGCTTGGCCTTTACTGCCGCTTCGAGCAATTCCATCATGCCCTTGGTCATGGCTTTGCGGTCCACCAGGTCGGGTGGCATGAGTTTGTCGGCGGAGAAGCGGCGGATGGAGAGCAGCGGTCCATCAACGGCCAGCGGGGGGATGATTGCATTGACACGGCTGCCGTCTAGCAGTCGGGCATCGACCATCGGGTTGGATTCATCGATGCGGCGTCCGACCTGGCTGACGATTTTGTCGATGATGCGCAGCAAGTGCTGGTCGTCGCGGAAGGTAACGTTGGTTAGCTCCAGCTGTCCTTTGCGCTCGACGTAGACCTGCTTGTGAGTGTTGACGAGGATATCGGAGATGGTTGCGTCTTGGAGCATCGCCTCCAGTGGACCGAGACCGAAGACTTCGTCGAGTACCTCATCACAGATTTGCTGCTTTTCGAGAGCACTGAGTAGCGTGGGCTCGGCATCGATCAGCGCGATCAGTGCCTGCCGGACTTCCCCGCGGACGCGCTGGTTGTCAATCGTAGCTAGTGCCTCGAGGTTGATTTTGTCGAGGAGCTTGCGGTGGAGTGTGAACTTGAGTTCCTGGTATTCCGGCTTGAGCTGCACCTTCGGCTTGCCGGCGTTCTTCAGCAGCCGCTGTTCCCAGCTCAATTGTGTTTTGGATCCGCTGTCTAGGGGACTAATCATGGTTCAGGTTTCCTTCGGTCAATCAGGTTTGGGACAAAGCAGGACGGGCCGCTTCAAGCAGACTTGCCGTTTTTTTTCTTTCGGCCTCTATGCCGCCAGAGATTTTTCTTGCGAGCCCCTCAATCGACTTGCCCAGTTCGCAATCCGTGCCCAAGGGCTGGCCGAGCGTTACCACCCGATGGAGCGAAAAGTAGTCGTTCGGGAACATTGCATCTACGGGTGAATTGAAGATCTTTTCGAGATCGCCCAAGCCGATTCCGTCGCGTTTATTCACCCGGTTCACCAACAAGTGGTAGCGGTCCTTGGTGAGCCCGAGCTGGTTTAGCATCGTGATCGCCTTGCGCGCAAGATGGAGGCTTGGCAACTCCCCCGTTGACACCAGGTACATGAAATCCGCTTCCGTCAGCATCAACAGGCTGGGCCGGAAAAAGACGGCAGGCAGGTCGACTACAATCCAGTCATAGAGCATCCGGGCGTACTGGATTACGGCATGAAGTCGATCGCTCGGCACCTCGGCAGAAACCGGGGAATCTGGTGATGGCAAAATGTCGATGCCCGCACTATGGGCAATCATGGAACTCCAGATCGCGGGATTCAGCCGGTGGGCATGCTCGATGGCGTCCAGCATGGAATACGCGTGGTTCAGCTTCAGGTAGAAGCCGATCGTGCCGCCCATCAAATCCAAGTCGAGCAAAAGCACGCGGCGGCCTGTCAGTTTCTTGATCGTAAAAGCAGTCTGAGCGCTCAGCGTAGAGGCTCCGGAGCCAGGCTTTGAACTGGCAAAGGCAATTACTTTGCCAAGCTCGCGCTCGGAGGGCTGTTCTGGTTCTTTCATTCGCCGAAGTCGGTCGGCGGCTTCCATTTGCGCCCCCTGTTCGAATGGCGCATAAAGAAAATCACTTGCTCCCAAGCGCAGTGAGCGCAGCAGCGCTTCCGAGTCGTTTGAGTTGTGAATGCCGATAACGTGAGTGTTGGGCGAAACCTGGGAAATGATTTGGACCAGTTCGCATGCCGCATCCAGATTTGAAGCCAGATCCAGCAGCACGACATCCGGCTGCACTTGGCGCAAGCGGATCTCCAGCGTCTGACGGGGAGGATATCCCTTCAGATCGGCCATGATCTGGAAGGCTCGCGAATTCTCGACGGATCGGGTAAACACAGAGGCAAGCTCACGGTCCTGACAAATCAGGACAGCACTCAACTCAACCCCCATCGATCCATATAGTGCGGAATTCATCATTTCTTGCCTTGCTTCAATTGCCCACGCTTAGCGGAAGAACTATTGAGCACCGCCTCCAACAAAAACGGCATCCGGGATGGCCGACAAGCCACTCCCTGGAGGGGACACATTTCGCCGGGCGACCGGAGCACCCGGAGCCTCGAGCACCTGAATGGGTGAAGAGGAAGGGGCAGTAATTTCAGCCGGGACCGCGGCTACGGGAGCAGGAGTCGAAGCCGGGTTGCTGACAGGATCTACAGGTGCGTTTGCCGGCGCACCCGCGAGGGTGCCCTTACGAGCAGGGTTCTTCCAGAACAGGAACGGATTGCGGCCTTCCGATTCCTGCTTCTTCGATTCTTCGAGTGCTGCGGTTTGACGGACCGGCTGCGCCCCCGCATTCTTGCTGGTCTTGAAAGGCTGCAGCCACTCGCGTGGGAATTCAGGAATCGGCAGCTTCTCATCGGGATTGTAGGGTTTGACGATTTCCGGCGTAACGATGACAACCAATTCGGTCTTGCTCTTGCGTTCGAGGCGGCTCTTGAAAAGCTGCCCGAGGATCGGAATGTTCGAAAGTCCCGGGATGCGCGACATCTGTTCGGTGGCGCGATCATCCATGAGGCCGGCGATCATGAAGCTCTGACCCTCTTTGAGCTCGACGTTGGTTTCCATCCGGCGCGTTGCAAGTGCGGGAATGGTGAAGCCGGAAAGCGACACGGCGTTCGACAGATCGATTGTCGACACCTCCGGTTTGACATACATCTTGATCGTTCCGTTGGCCGTGATTTGCGGGTTGAAGTTCAAGCGGATACCGTACTCGCGAAACTGAACCGTCACGGCACCCGCGTTGCCACCACCCTGAAGTATGGGTACGGGGAATTCGCCGCCGGCGAGGAAGCTCGCCTCTTTGCCGTTGACTGTGGTCAGGTTGGGTTCAGCAAGGATCTGCAAGATGTCCTGGGCCTGGAGCGCACGAATTACAGCGCCAAGATTGAGGTCGGGGCGGAAAGCAAAGATGTTTAGCGCGTCAGTAATGTTAAAGATCTGTACCTGATCAGGGATCGTGCTGTTTGTCCCACGAACGGTTTGCGTCAGTGGTGCCTGGAATTGATTGGTTGTGATCCCACCCACGGTTCCGGTGGCACCGGCGCTAAACAGATTGACGCCAAATTGCATACTGGCGCTACGGTTGAGTTCAGCGAACTTTACCTTGAGAATGATTTGCTGGTCGACGGGGGAAGGAGCAACATGGAGATTGGTAACGACAGTTTTGGCCAGCGGCGTGGCAATGGCCACTGCTCGATCAGCGACGTCCTTGCTCGAAACATTACCCACCAGGGTGATCGAATCGCGGCCGCTCTGAATCCGAATGTCTTCCGACGGAAACGTCTCTGACAGCAGCTTGCGAATGGGATCAACGTTATGCTCAACCGTGATGTTGTACATCGTGCGGGCACCCGACTTGGCCCAGACCACTACGGTTGCCGCGCCGTGCCCCTTGCCGTGGAGAAGAAACTCCTTGGGTGTGGCTGGAACGGCATCGACAACTTCGGGGCTTGAGGTGGAAATGCGTCCAATCTCAACCGGATAGTCGATGACAAGGCTCTTGCCGATGGTCATGCTGAGATCTACGACATTCATCGACTGTGCCGCGAGCGGAGTGGGCAGCGGCAGCAGCAGCCCCGCGAGGGCACAGGCCAGCAGCTTCTGGGGATTGCTGAGATAGGACATATTCAATTTCCTCGGTTTCATCAAAGCCAATTCAATGACAGGATTGCGGAGCGGCCGCAGCTACGGAATTGCGACGGGAGCGGCGGGCTTCATCCCAACCGTTTCCACGCTGCGGTTATTGCCGCGAATGACGACGATCTGTTCGGGGACCGGCGGCAAAGCAGGCGGTGGGGGCGGAGGAGCAACAGCGACGGCCACCGGGGCGGGACGGCTACGGCGGACACCTCCTTCGCCAGTCTCATCATCGGAATAGCGGGAGCGGGGAGCCGGCCCCTTCTTGCCGTAGAGCGCGTTTACTGTCGCGCCAGAAGTTTTTTGTACATCGTTGTCACTACCGTTGCGCAGTACCAGCTGAATACGCCCTTCCGAGCCGGCGAGAATAATGATCTCAGCCTGTTCGGGAGTGACCAGCAGCGTGACGGTAGGTGCATTGATAGCCGCACCCCGCGCATCTGGAGCCATGGTCTGGCCAGCACTGAGCACAGTGATGTTTTGCAGCACCGTGTTGGTAAGCGTCTCTTGTCCCGAGGGTGGACGACCGGTTACGGTCACGTCAACGCGCATCCCGGGAAGCACGAAGCCCGCGACGCCGACGACATCATTGACACGAACGGTTACCGCACGCATGCCGACCGGAATAACCGGGGCCAGGCCGGCACCGGATCCGCGCGGAGCCAGTCGACCTTCAATGACGGCTTCTTCGGCGAGGATATTGGAAACGACCGGGCGGTCAAGAACCTCTTCCACCTTCATGAAGCCACTCTTGGGGAAAGCGGCGGCGGGAACTTTGTTGACGGTAACGTCGCCCGGCTTAATGGTCGTGCCCACATTCAGAGGCTTGGCGGCAACGACGAGGTCCTTCATTTCGACGGCTTCGGCGCGCGCGGGGCCGGAACTCGAGCGAGCGGACATCTGGTAAAAGACACTCGAAATAACGAGCGCGAACAATAGGCTAACGCCTAGAACGGTGAGAAATCGACGATCCATAAAATCAAACCCCTTTCGGAATCAAAGCGAGCCAAGAGCCTAAGGTAATGGCAGGCGCATACGGGATGTAGTTGTCTTCGGGTTGGGGAGCGGGCCCAGCAGCGGCCTCTCCCTCCTGCTTATCGGCACTTTTGCGGCGGCGCCGCCAAAAGCGTGCCACTTCCTGCTTCATCACGACAACCATCGCGATGATGCCGCCTATGCCAGCGGTGAGTAGGGCGGCTTCAAGGAGGCGGGAGGGGCCAAGAATCGCCCCAAAACCAGCCATCAACTTGACATCACCACCACCCATGCCCCCGAGTAGAAAAAAAATAAAAAAGACGCTGAAGCCGCATAGGCCTCCAAGGAACCATTGGCCAAGGCCTTGCCAACCATGATTGAGAGCTTGTACGCCAAGCGCGCCCACCAACGCGGCTGCGGGAATCCAGTTTGAGATGTTTCGGCGCCACAGGTCTTCTCCTGAGGCGGCGAGGCCAATAGCAAGCGCGAGTGCGGTCTCAAGACTCATGGGCGGTTCTCCTTTATTCCTTCGGATGATGGGGGGCCTTTCATTAGTCCCTCCGGGGAAAAAAGCTGTGGCGCCTTGGCAGCGGGGCCATGGGCTGGCTGGCGGGCAAAAACAAGGCTAAGTAAATCAGAATGAATCACTTCCCAGTCGGAATCGGACTCAAGGCGAGCAGCCAGATCACTGCCTTTGGGCAGCAGTACGAAATCAATCTGGTACTGATCGAGGAGCCTGCGCCAAGTAGGGGCGGCGTTAGCAATGGCCAGGTAGTGGCGCCCCAGGTCCGGTCCGAAAAAGTCGCTACGGCCATCAATGAAGACCTGCGTACGCGGCCACAGACGATAGAGCAGATAGTCACCCCATTGGTCAGAAGCAAAAACTCGACGGCCTTCCAGGCGACCGGCCAGGCGCTGGGTGGCTTCTACTGGAAAGAGCTTGGACGGAAAGTCCTGCGGGAGGCGGGCCGGATTGGCGATGGCCACCAGACCTGCGAAAACCAGCGACCAAACCGAGAGCTTGGCGAATTTTGGCCGGAGATCGAAGTCCAGATCGCGGAAGATTCCAGCCAGGGAGGACTTCCGTGCATTCACCCACAGCGGTTCCAACAGAAGGGTGATCTCGCTGGCAATGACCGGCGCAGCGGCCAGAATAAAGAGGGGTGCATGCCGAACGGCCCCCAGTGCCAAGTGAGCCCATAGCCAGACCCCAAGTGCCTCGGCCAGGCCTGCTGCGCCGCGGAAGGCACGCCCCCAGGCAGCAGCCACGCCTGCAAGCAGAAGGATCTCGAAATGAAGCAGGTTTTCGGCGCGAAACTTGGGGCTTTGAAATTCATCCACCGCGTCGCGAATCCAGTCGCTTTGCAGATATCCGAGAATATGCAGGTGAAGCTCCCACCCATAGGGATTCGCCAGCGTCGTCAGGGCACAGGTAGCGGTGAGAGCCAGGTCACGGCGCCAGAGGGGATCCCGGTAGAGCAGACGGGCTGCCAAATGGAGAGCCAGGAAAACGAAAAGAGCGGGCCAGCCTCCATGCAGATTTGTCCAAAGCAGCGTCAGGGGGACGAGGAGCCAAATCCGGTTCGAGGGCTGCCGCCGTTCAGCATCCATCAGCCAAAGGGCCAGCAGCAGGAAAACAATCGTAAAGACATGAGGCCGGGCCAGGTAATGCATGGTCGAGCCGCCGGTAGCCAGCAGGAAGACAGGAAAAGCAATAAGGATACTGGAACCCCGCCAAATCATCCACCGCAATAGCAAGATTCCGGAGCCGACCAGCAGAAAGCCACAAAAAAAGGTCAGGAGAGGCAGACCGCCCCAGGAGTGGAGAAAGGCGAAAACGATATCGGCAGCCCATTCCCACGCAAACCAGGGATCTCCCGGCCGTGTAAACGAAAAGAAGTCGGCCCGCGGGACGCGGCCTTCGGCCAGAATCCATTCTCCGGTTCGAATATGCCAGCCGGTATCGCCATCACTCAGCAACAGTCCCCAGCCTTTGCCCGACATCGCAAAGAGCCAGGCAAGCAACGCAGCGAAAATAATGTCGAGCAATCCGGGTGTGGCAAGTCGCTTGAGCATGACTTCAGTTGGCGCCGAGGGATTCTTCCGAATTGAGGCCGAGAAGCTTCGGACCCTGGACAGCCAACTCGAAACGGTCCTTGACTCCAGTTTTTTCAAAGATGTGCATCAAGTGGACCTTCACCGTCCCCGGCGTGATGTGAAGGTGCTCGGCAATTTCCTTGTTCTTCATGCCACGGCAAACAGCGCGGACAATTTCCCGCTCGCGGGGAGTCAGGCGGTTAGAACTTTTTCGATTGAGAAAGCCCACGACCTGATCACTGATGGAATTTTCGAGCCATAGATTGCCCTTGGCAACAGTTTGCAGGCAGTCGAAGATCGTCTCAATCGGAAGCGTGCGGCGGAGTATTCCACGTGCACCAAGTTGAAGGGCGCGGAAGCTTTCGATCTCGGCAAGCTCAACCACCCAAAGAATGGCGCGGGCAGCGGGCGCGGCAGTTTTCAACTCCGCGAGGAAGTTGAAGACGGGGCGGACGCCCGAAGCCTGGTCGACCATCACCAGGTCCGGTTGGAGATTGGCAATCAGCGGGATCGACTCCGCCGGACTGGGCGCAGTCCCAATGAGTTCGATTTCCGGGTGGCCGGCGAGAATACGTGTCAATCCCTCGACCACAACGGGTTGCGCTTCACATAGAAATAAACGATGGGCCGGCATGAGCAGTCTCAAATGGTCTATCGGCCCCTTGCCGCCAACGGTTTAGGCGAAAGTCATAAGGTTTACACCTCAGGCTTAAGCCTAGACAGGAGGCTTAAGCCGATAATGCCCGGTTTCGTCCTCATAGCGGGCTCCCGCTGCAAGCACACGAGCGTCAGAGAAAGCAGGCCCGATGATTTGCAAGCTCATCGGGAGACCGTTTGAATGGAAGCCCCCGATGACTGAGTGGGCCGGCACACCGAGCACATTGAAACCACGGACCAACAAAGTAGAGGCGGTACGCACTTCCAACTGTTGACCTGAAGCAAAAGAAACTGTTTGTTCGCCAATTTTCGGAGCCGTAATGGCAGTCGTGGGAGCTAGCAGAATATCGCAATGTTTCCACAGTTCACTTTCTGCTTTGGCCCGGTAGATGCGGCGCAGTTTTTGTGCCTGGAGGTAATCGACTGCCGGGATGAGCCGGCCCGCCTCAAAGAGCGGACGGATCTCGGGGCCAAGCTCGTCGCGGCGGGACAGATGGGGTTCGAGAGCACTGGCGGCTTCGGCGGGAAGCAGAACATGGCTCAAGGCAACGACATCGCGGAGCCAGCCGAGGGAGAGTTCTACCGTTGTTGCACCCCATTCGTGAAAAGCACGGACGGCGGATAGAACCATAGCCCGAATTTCGGGATCGACGCCCTCAAGCAAAAACTCTTCACTAAAGCCCACTCGCAGGCCGGTAAGATTTGGGTGAGCTTCAATCTGGATGGGGTTGAAAGGCCGGTTCGAAGAATAGGCATCGCGAGGATCGTGGCCTGCAAGGATGTTGAGAACGGCTGCGCAATCCCGACTGGTCGGAGCAAGAGGCCCCATATGATCGAGAGAAAAGCCCAGCGGCATCGTTCCGTAGCGCGAGACCAATCCGTATGTCGGTTTGATTCCCGCCGTGCCGCAATAGCTGGCCGGGATACGGATGGAGCCACCCGTGTCCGAACCAAGCGCGGCGAAAACCATGCCAGCGGAAACTGCGGTGCCCGAGCCACCCGAGGAACCGCCAGGAATACGCGACGGATCCCAGGCATTGCGGACTGGCCCATAGTGCGCGTTATTAGAGGTAATTCCGAAAGCGAATTCATGCATCCCGAGCTTGCCGGTCAGGACGGCGCCGGCGGCTTTGAGCTTCTCAACCGCGGCGCAATCGTACGTTGGGACGAAGTCGGCAAGGATCTTGCTGCCGCCAGTAGTCTTGACTCCCTTTGTGTAGTACAGATCCTTGACGGCCACAGGAATGCCCTGAAGTGGGCCGCGGTCAAGTCCGCGAGCGAAGTCCTCGTCAGCCTGCCGCGCGGCGGCAAGGGCGGATTCTTCCGTAAAGGTCACAAAGGCGTTGAGCTTGGGCTGAAGCTGATGAGAACGCTCCAGACATTGGCGAGTGAGCTCCAGACTGGAAATTTCTTTGGCACGAAGTTTTGCAGCGGCGTCAAGCAGAGTCATACTTTGGGTTCTCCCAGACTGCCCGCACCGATGGGATCAAAAGTAGCATCAGGATCGATTTCTGCCGTGATTTGCGATTTGAGCGGGTGAAAGTTCTGATAGTTGGCTGCCCAGATGCGGGTGAGCGCCTCACGCTCGGCGGCGGACAGGTGGGGATAGACAGCGTCAGTGAGTTTGGCCCAATCGGGCGCGGGAGGCAAAGGCATGGGGACAGTGTATCGTTTGAGGGAGGAGAAACGCGATGTGCAGATTCCTGGCGGGCTGTTTTCTAATGGCAGGATTGTGGGCGGCAGAGCCTCCGGAGGCACGGATCGGAAATGGACAAATAGAAGTTGCCTTCCATTTGCCCGACCCGGCAAATGGGGCTTACCGCGGGGCTCGCTTCGACTGGTCAGGAGTGGTAAAGAGTCTGACCTATAAAGGTCATGAATACTTTGGCAAATGGAACGATATCGCTGACCCGCAGCATCATGATGCAATCTCAGGCCCGGTGGAAGAATTCTTGAGTGGGGATGAGACGCTCGGCTATGGGCAAGCTCCAGTCGGGGGCAATTTCGTCCGCATTGGAGTTGGGGCGCTGCGGAAGGATAAAGACGAGAAGTTTGCCCGATTTGGCCGATACCAGGTAGTCGATCCGGGGGAGTGGACCGTCTCAGCCGGCAAAGACCGCATCCGGTTTATTCATGTGCTGAGAGACGCTTCCAGCGGCTACGCGTACCGCTATGAAAAGATCATTCGGCTGGAGCCACGCGGGTCTGTTATGTGGATTGAACATCGCCTCAGAAACCTGGGGCGGAAAGCGATCGATACCAGCACCTACAACCACAATTTTCTGGTCATCGACGGGGAGCCAACGGGGCCCAACATGAGCGTGGACTTCGGCTTTCAAGCTAGTCCAAAGTCGAAACTGGAACCGCTGGCGAAGCTGGACGGGCGGCGCCTCGCCTACAACAGCGAACTACAGACGGGACAAACGGTCATGAGCGAGATGACAGGATTCAGTGAAAAGACCAGCGATTACCATTTCTCGGTGGAGAACCGGAAAACGGGAGCAGGGGTCCGAATCAATGGAGACAGGCCGCTCGAGAAAGTGATCTTTTGGTCGATCCGGCGAGTATTGTGCCCCGAGCCCTACGTCAGGTTGCGCGTGGCGCCCGGCAAAACAACTACTTGGGCGATCCGTTACGAGTTTTACGAACTCGCAAAAGGCAAGTAGCAAAAGCAAGGAAGCCGGCAAAGTAGGTTGATGGCTCTGGAGTGCCAATAAAGTCGCTATCGCTAGACGCTATTGCAGTTTGGGCGATAACCCATTGAGCATATTGCGACACCCGGGTATCCCCGAAGCGTTCGCCATAAGTTCCATTGAGTACGCCATCAATGTCGGGTGGAGTTGCGCAAGTGGTTGATCCTCCACTGACGCAGGTAATGAAAGAGTGAACCCCAGCAATCTGTCCGTTAATCAAGGTCGGCCCACCAGAGTCCCCCCGAAAAATCATTGCTTCCCGCGAAAGTGCCGTGGAAGAGCCTAAACTGCTTTGGGCAGTAGAGTTTGGATTATCAAAATCGAAAAAGAGAATATTGTTGTTCCCAACGATGCTGTCCACCATATTCGTGCCTTCGCGGCGACCGGAACCAAAAGTCCCTCCTGCCGCTCCAGTCAGCCCTGTGCCTTCACGCCCCCACCCGATCACCGTGCCGACCTGGCCGAGTTCCCCTGAACCCGTATAGAGATCCAGTCGGCCAATGCTCGAATCAACCTCTTCTCCCAGGAAGATGATACCCAAATCATTGCCCAGGAAGTAATTGCTGGGGTTAAAGTCCGGGTGGCTGACCATGCTGATAGAGCTATACGAAAACAGCGTTCCCTCGAGATTCCTGAACGAGACTGACCCATTGCCGGTGTAGCCCAAAATGCAATGAGCTGCCGTGAGGAAATGCATGCCGGTATTGAGCAGGCTACCTGAACAGGCACCCGCACCCGGAACGTTGGAATAGCCAACTGCTGTCACCGAAGACTGCCAAATCGGATCATTGGGGTTCGCCCCACTTACCGATATGGCTTTTGCCATGCCAGAACTCAACACGAGCCCCAGTAATAGTACTAAAGTTTTATTGCTATACATTTTTAGTGGTACTGACCATTCATCGGTACTAGGAGTATATCGGCATTCCAAGAGGATTCCTATATACCCATAGCCCTAAACTTTCTGAAGAATCCGCTTAGCACCTCGATTCGCCCGCTCAAGAGAAAGGGGGTGGCGGGGGGCAGTACCCGGCCTAGAATATGATCATGCTCAAAGCGATCGACCTTACAAAGAGCTACGGGGACCAGACAGCGTTACAGGGTCTGAACCTTGAAGTGATGCCAGGTGAGATTTTCTGCCTGCTGGGAGCAAACGGGGCAGGAAAAACTACAACTATCAATCTTTTCTTAAACTTCCTGACTCCATCCAGCGGCAAGGCGCTCATCAACGGGCTCGATGTAGTGGCCAATCCGCTCGAAACGAAAAAGTTTATTGCATACATTCCAGAACAGGTGAGCCTTTACCGGAACCTCACGGGACTCGAAAATCTTGACTATTTCGCAACGTTGGCAAACGGCAGTCCGCTCGAAAAGTCGAAGCTGATCGAGTTTTTGCGGGCCGTAGATCTCCCGGTTGGGGCAGAGTACCGCCGGGTTAGTACTTTTTCCAAAGGCATGCGCCAAAAAATTGTGATCGCTATCGCTATGGCCAAACAAGCAAAGGCACTACTACTCGACGAGCCGACCTCAGGACTCGACCCCAAGGCATCCAATGAGTTCTCCCAATTGATCCGGAAACTGGCTGGACAGGGAACAGCCGTCTTGATGGCCACTCACGACCTTTTCCGGGCCAAAGAGGATGGGTCGCGCGTCGGGATCATGCGACAGGGCCAATTGCGTCAGGTCCTCAATACGGATGAATTTGGCCACGCTGACCTTGAAAGAATCTACCTCGAACACATGCACGCCTAGGGAAGGACCAGATCATGATTCTCCATATTTCAAAAAAAGAAATGCTCGAAATGCGCCAGGACGGCCGTTTTCAGATTGCATCCGCGATTGTACTCACCCTGCTGCTGGTTTCGCTCGCCATTGGCTGGCAGCAATATGTAAACGTCAACCGGCAGCACGAGCAAGCGCGGGCAGAAACTCGGGAGCAGTGGCTCACCCAGGGTAAGAAGAACCCCCATTCCGCGGCGCATTACGGGGTGTATGCGTTCAAACCCAAGAGTCCGCTATCGCTCGTCGACCGGGGCGCTGACAACTACACCGGCGTTGCCGTTTGGCTGGAAGCCCACAAGCAGAACGAATTCAAGTACAAACCGGCCCGGGATGCAAACTCCCTGGCGCGCTTTGGCGATCTGACGGCCTCAGGCGTTTTGCAATTGCTGGTGCCGTTGCTGATTATTCTGATGAGCTTTTCAGCCTTTGCGGGCGAACGGGAACAAGGTACGTTGCGGCTGCTCTTATCCATGGGCGTGCCACGCGAAAAACTCGCCTTGGGAAAGGCGCTGGGGATTGCCGGAGGACTGGGTATGCTGCTGGTGCCGTCAGCGCTCATCGGCTCCGCAGCCTTGGTTCTGGCAAGTGACACAGGCGCGTTTGAAGCCAATTTGCCACGGATCGGCTGGATGACTGTGACTTACCTGCTGTACTTCGCGGCCTTCGTGGGACTTTCCTTGACGGTGTCGGCACTCGCCAGATCGGCGCGACTGGCCCTGGTTTGCCTCCTTGGCTTCTGGATCTTCAACGGATTGGCCGCACCACGAATCTTCAGTGATTTGTCGCGGGCTGTTCACCGTACACCCTCTAGCTTCGCCTTCACGCAGGCAATGGATGTCGAGCTGAAAAAAGGCTTTGATGAAGCCGCACTCAAGGCGAAATTGCTGGCCGAATATAAGGTATCGACCCTCGATGAATTGCCCGTAAACTACGCGGGAATCTCCTTGCAGGCCAGCGAGGCCCATGGCAACGAAGTCTACGACCGGCACTATAGCCGCTTGTGGGATCTGTTTGAAGACCAGAATCGCCTCCAGCAGAAGGGCGGTATCGTTGCTCCTCTTCTTGCTATCCGGTCCGTCTCGATGGGCCTCAGCGGAACAGACTTCGCCCAATTCCGCGACTTTTCTCTCGCCGCGGAAAAGTACCGGCGCATCTTCATCGACGTGCTGAATGATGACATCATCCACGCGCCCAAAACAGATGGTCCACACCTGGGCGATGAAGATCTCTGGGCCAAAATTCCTGCCTTTTCCTACAATGCACCGCCGGCGGCGAAAGTGCTGGGCGAGCAGGTTTGGAGTCTGGCCATACTGCTGGGCTGGGCGCTGGGCGCAAGTCTGGCGGCAGGCTGGGCAGCAACGCGGAGGCTGAGCGCCGAATGACCCGCACCGTTGCACTTCACGAATGGCGGCTGCTCAAGGCGGACCGCACGCTGGCGGCTGTCATCCTGCTCATGGCTGCACTTGTCGGCTATAGCCTCTACAACGGTAGTTCCTGGGTGAAATTCCAGCAGGAAACGCTGGCGGCGGCTGAGGCGGAACAAGTCGAGAGGATCCAGAAATTGCGGACAGACCTCGAAGACTTTGAAGCAGGTCGGCGCGAACCGAAAGGATTTCAGGACCCCCGCAGCGCAGCCAGCATTGGCGGTGCCACCGCAGCCCCCTATCTGGCCATGCCTCCGGCACCGCTGGCTAGCCTCGCCATCGGGCAGAGTGATCTCTATCCCTACTACTTCAAGCTCAACTTGCGCTCAAAGCAGGCAATTCTCGCCAATGATGAAATCGAGAATCCGACGAATCTGCTGGCCGGACGTTTTGACCTTGCCTTTGTCCTGATCTATTTGTTTCCGCTCCTCATTCTGGCCCTCGGCTACAATCTGCTTTCCGGCGAACGAGAGCAGGGAACCTTACCGCTGGCCATGTCGCAACCAATTACCCTGGCGCAGATCGTGAGCGGTAAGATCCTCACTCGCGGTGGATTGCTGCTGGGATTAGCCGCCGGCTTTACCCTCGTTGGCGCGATCTCGACGGGAGTAGACTTGAGCGCCCCAACGGCCTGGTTCCGGTTGGGCCTCTGGCTGGGGGTGCTGATTCTTTATGCCGCTTTCTGGTTTGGGTTGGCGGTGCTCGTGAATACCTATTCCACCACCTCAGCAACCAATGCCTTGACGCTGGCCGGATGCTGGCTGGCGCTGGTCATGGTCTTGCCGAGTGTGGCCAATCTGGCGGCCACCAGCCTCTACCCCGTGCCAAGCCGAGTCGAGATGGTGCAGGCTATGAGGACAGCGGGCAAAGACGCCCAAACCCGGGGTAGCGAGTTGTTGTCACGCTACATGGAGGACCACCCCGAATTGGCCCCGGGTGGAGCGCAGCCGCAAGCAGATTTTGCCAGCATCAGCTACGCCGTTCAAGCGGAAGTGGACAAACAGGTGCAACCTATCCTGGATCTCTTTGAAGCTCAAGTGGACAGACAACAGCAGTTCGTCGACCGCTTCCGCTTCTTTTCCCCAGCCATCTTGGCGCAGTCAGCGATGAATGATTTGGCGGGTACGAGCCTTGGCCGTTACCAGCACTTCTCCCGACAAGTCGAAACCTTTTTTGACGACTGGCGGGCTTACTTCCTGCCCAAGGTCTTCCAGAAGACCAGGCTCCAATCCGCGCAGCTCTCTGAATTTCCCGGCTTCCTGTTCCGTGAAGAGACAGATGGCGAGATTGGAAGCCGGGTGATCTACACCCTGGTTGGGTTAGGCTTCCTTTCGCTTCTTGTACTCATGGCAGCATTCCGCCGCTTGGCGAGTGCCAGCCTCTTGAGTCAATAGCAGCACTTAGGCTGCCTGGCGCGCAGCAGCTTCTTCGGCGCGCCAGGCTTCTTCATAGCCTTTGGCGACCTGACACACGACAAAATCGAAAAATCCAGCCATGGCCCGCAGCAGCTCCAACTCTTCATAGATTTCAACGGCGGAGAGGCTGAGATTCTGCTCGGTCGCGTAAGTTCTGATGGCTCGCTTGATGACAGTGATCTTCGTCAAGACCTCAAAAAGTGGGATTCCTTCCGAGTGCCGGCGGCGGCCAAGAACCTCGTAATGGGCGCTGAGCCTCGATTCGTCGCGGCTCGTGAGCCAAACGGCAAGATTCGTAGAAAAGTCGCGCACGCGTTCGCGTAGCTCTTGGTCGGAAAGACTTCGGTAGTGAGTCAAGGCTGGGTCATCCTGCCGGGCAGCGATGATGGTCTCTGCGATGCGTTCCCAATTGGATTCAATACGCTGGAGCAGTCGGGCAGCAATCATGTAGCGTTCTCCTGATAGGTGAAATGAGCTTAATGCGCCTGACGAGGCAATCGGAGAACCCGTTTCAAATTCCGGCTATTTATTTACGTGTAGAAACTTTACCAGTTGAGAACACCTTCAACAGCGTGCGCCTGGCGCTTGGAAACGACAAATTCCTGGCCATTGGTGAGCGTCACCATCCAGCGCTGGCTCGATAGCGAAGACATCTTCCGCACGTGGTCAAGGTTCACCAGTGCGCTGCGGTGGATACGTTGAAAATTCAGTCCGGCAAGCTTGTCCTCAATCGCCCGCAGAGTCTGCGTAGCCAGAAATCTCTGCTTTTGAGTGATGATCCAGACCAGTTCTCCCTCGGCCTGGAATGCAAGTACTTCATCCGGCGAGAGCAGATAGTATTCTTTGCCGGAGCGGCCCACGATACGGCGATTCTGCGGCGTCGCAGGGCTAACCGATTCCTGGATCCGCACCACCGTTTCAATGGTTTCAGAAGGGTTGCGACTCAAACGACGCGCCTTCTCTACAGCCTTCTGCAGGCGCTGCTGGCTGACGGGCTTCAGAAGATAGTCAATCGCACCGGCCTCAAAGGCCTGGATGGCATGTTCGTCAAAGGCAGTCACGAAGATAAAGACCGGAAAATGTTCTCCGCCCTTGAATTCACGCAGCACATCAAGCCCGGACATACCAGGCATTTGGATATCGAGAAAGACCAGATCCGGTTTGCCGGTGGCGATGGCGGCGAGTGCCCCCTGGCCGTCTTCCGCCTCACCGCTAATTTCAAGGCCCTCAATAGCCTCAATTTCTTCTCGCAGCACACGGCGGGCTAGCGGTTCGTCGTCAACAATGAGCACGGTCATGATTTCAGGCTTCTTCACAGCATCTACTGCCTTGCGCTAATTCCGTAGAGAATTCGCCCCAGCGGCGGATTGAGAAGCAAAGGCGGGCGGATTTTCCGGTTGAACGGGAATTCGTAATTCCGCCAAAGTGCCGTCTGGAACTGCCTTGAGAGTAAGCCGGGCTTGATCACCATAGTGCAGAATGAGCCGCCGGCGCACATTGTCAAGGCCAACCCGGTTGGATGCCAGGTTGGTGTGCTCCCCGGGCCCGGGGCCGGTATCGTGAACGAATAGCGTAAGGGTAGAGTTCTCCAGAGAAGCATTGAGGGTCAGGACGCCGGGGCCAGGTTGAGCGGCGATTCCATGTTTGATGGCGTTCTCCACCAAAGGCTGGAGACTCAGCACAGGGATGGAGAAATTCCGGACTGAAGCAGGAATATTGATGAATGTGGACAGGCGGTCGCCCAGTCGGGCCTTTTCAATTTCGAGATATGCCTCAATGATGTTGAGTTCCTCTTCGAGCCGGACAGTCGATTTTGAAGTCGTCAGAAAGTAGCGAAAGACCTCGCTCAGGCTAAGGGCCAGCCGGCGGGCATCGGCAGCCGCGCGCGGGATGCTGCCATAAAGGGCATTGAGCGCGTTGAACAGGAAGTGTGGATGAATCTGGGCCTGTAAGGCCTTCAGTTCAGCCTGAACCACAAGCCGCTCCATCTCGCGCGTTCGGGCGCGATCAATTTCGCGCGCGAGAATTGCACCAAAACGTTTGAGGGCCTCCAGGTCTTCGCTCAAAAAGCGGCGGCCGCGTAGACTGAGATGGATCTGGTCGCCCTTGAGAAACTGAAGCGTCAGGGTGGCATCGGCGTCCGGAAGGGGAAGCGCGGATAATTGCCACTTTGCCGCTCTGAAATAGGCTGCCAGAATTTTGGCTGCACGCTCGAGAATGGCGTTCTCGTCTCCATCGAGAGCAGCCAGCGCCTGCGCCACTTCATCGGGATTCCGTCTAAGAAAAACGCGGCGAGTGAGCCAGGCCTGAAGGCTCTCGCGGGCCTTGGCGAAGCCGAACAAAGCAAGCGCGGCACCCACGAAAAGCATGCCATGCCAGAAGGGGTCGCCCGAGGATAAGAGAGTCGTGATGGGTTGTCGGAGGAGCCAGCCAACAGTGATAAAGCTCGCAGCCAGCACACCGTTGGCCGTTAAGCGAAGGAACGCGTCGGCCAGCAGAAAGCGGTAATCCTGCAGGACAACAAAGAGTGCGATCGGAATGCCGGCATGATGCAAAAGGATTTCCGTCCAAAGGGTGTGCGTATCCGCCTGTCCCCGAAAGTGCAGGAACGAGATGGAAAGCAGAAAGATGCTGAGCGCTGCGGCTGGAGAGATGCCCCCCGCACGGCGACGCAAATAGAAGAAGGCGAGCGCGGCAAGCACCGCAAAGCCTCCCGAGAGAAGCATCAAGGCGAAGCCATGAATGTCGGGGCCCTCTATCAGGATTTCGCTCAAATGAAGCAGCGCGCAGATTCCAGCCACCGTGTAGCCGGAAACGCGCAGTACAGCCAGATTGCCGCTCAGCCCCAAGTCGAGCAAAACGGCTGGTAGCAGGCTGAGGCAGGCAAAGGCTAACGCCGCAGACGCATTGCCCCAGAAGGCACTTTGTTCACGTGTCGCCAGGCCCAGCAGAAGACCAAGGTCCCAGCCCAGCGCGAGCAGCGTCGAAACAAGCGGGAGAATTCGCAGCTTCTGGCCGGAACGGCGCGAATCCCGGTAGAGCAGAAGAAACAGCGTGGCGAAGACAAGAATGCCGGCCGAGTGGCCGATGGTGTTGACCCAGTGATGACCGTGGAGATCAATTTCCGGTGTTGGCATCTTGGTAGATTCGCCAGGCCTCCCGGGCGCGGTCCGGGTCGAGTTGGGCGTAGTTTCCGCTGCCAGCTTCTTCGAGCAGCACCTGGCGCAGCCGCTCCCGCAGCTTGTCCTGAATCACATGCTCGAAGGAGTTGGCGGCGCGAGTGAGCATCAGGTAAGAAAGAGGATACTCAAAGACGCGCGTCTTCAGATTGAGCTTCTTGAGCGGATGCTGCTTTTCAAATTCGCCCGCAAAACTGGAATCACCCTGAAGCGGCTCGGGCAAAGCAGCTTCATCGGCAAAGGTAAGATAGCGAACCGCCGCCTCAATGGCATTCGTGATCCGGCGACGCGTGGACTCGGTCCAATATTGCTCAAGATCCGGCTTTCCATCCATCTCGTTCATCACCTTCTGGAGGTGAAGCGCCGAGCGGCTTTCATAGTTCAGACGGGCCAGGTAGTTGTGCCCGGTGGCCTGATGCGTCAGCACCAGATGCGCCACGATGTCGGATGTAGGAGCAGGCCAGGCCGGCGAGTCAAAGGAGGGGACAGGTTTGGGAGAATCCAGGTCGGGAAAAAGCTTGTTGCCCAGGTGCGAAAACGTCGTTTTTCCGGAAACATACCAGCCCCCCCAGCGTTCCGCCATGGGGCTGCGATGGTCGGAAACATAGCTCGACGTATTGGTGTGAATCTGTCCGCTGGGCATCGTATAGACACTCCTGACAATATGGCCGGGAACGCCAGCCGTGCGGGCTGAATGATGGCACTGCAGGCAATCATCGTGGCGGACAAAACGGGGCCGGGCTCGCGGCTCCTGTTCCAGTACGTAGAAAACAGCGCCAAGCTTGGGGTCGGCCGTCGAGATCTCTAAAAAGTCCGCACCCTTCACCCATCCGACGTAGGTGTCGTCGTTAAAGAAAATGGCCCGCGGAGCAGATGGAAAAATCATCGGGGCCTGAAACGATGTCTTGGAGAAAACCAGCGTCTGGCTGGAGACAGGAATGTTGAAAGCCTTGAGCACACTCAGCAGGTAGCCGTGCCGCGGTTCATATTCCAGGCGCGACTTGAGTTGGGAAACCTCATTGTCAGGGCTCTGGTTATAAGGTATGGACCCGTTCGCCAGATCGTAGACCATCGAGCCTTCAAAGGAGGCATGGTGGTGCTGCGCGAACAATGTCGGTATGCAAAGGACGATGAGCAGAACGAGGCTCGTCATGATACCTCTATTATGCGCCCGCGGCGGTCCACACTGCCCTGTGAACCGCCGCGGTAACCCAGTACTTTAGGCAGCCCTTTGCGCAAAGGCTGCAGCAGAATCGCCCTCCAGAGCGATCCTGCCCACTAGAGTTTTCTTAAGCCGCGTCAGGCGCACACGCACGCCAACAGCGGACAAACCGAAGGTGGAAGAAAGTTCCTGGCTGGTAAATCCTTCCACGTAGTAAAGATGGAGAAGTTCTTTTTCCGAATCGCTGCATCCGGCAAACATGCGGTGCGCATCGATCGGTTCAGATTCAAGAGGATTCGAAACCAGCGTTGTTTCCAGGAGTTCTGTCGACATTTGCTGCTTACGAAAACTGCTGCGAAGGAGGTTTTTGGCGATGGAGTTGATCCAGAAGGTCAGCGCCTGAACATGGCGTAACTGGTTCAGGCGTTCCCAGCCGCGTACCCATGCAGCTTGCGCGACTTCTTCGGCAAGTTCGAGAGGCGCTCCGGTAGAAGCCAGAAACCGGACCGTTTTCGCAAAACCGTCCTGATAAGCGCGCGCGTAGTCATCACGGGAAAGCGGGCGCGATTCGGGCGGATAGGTCAAGGTCATGACATATGCCAGTGCAAGTATGCGGCCAAACGGATAATCTGCGCGAAGTGCCTGATAATAGGGAAGATCGAGAAATCGCACCGCTGGCGCGGCAGGGAAGAATTTCCCTAGTCGCGAAAAATCTACCCTGCGGCTAAATGAGGTGTCATGTCAATTCGACTCCGCTTGAGCGTGATGATGCTGCTGGAATACATGGTCTGGGGATCGTGGTATCCCGACTTTTCGGCTTACATGGGGAAGGTGCTCGGCTTCACCGACGGGCAGGTAGGAGCGATTTACGCACTGCTGCCCATCGGCTGCATGGTCGCGCCCTTTGTGGCCGGCCAAATTGCCGACCGCTATTTCCCCACAGACCGTTTGCTGGCTGTGCTGCACCTGCTGGGGGCGATTCCCCTCTACGTCATGGCGACCACGACGGATTATGACAAGGTCTGGATCTGGATGCTCGCTTGGGCCTTGCTCTTCGGACCGACCCTGGCCCTGACCAACTCGATTTGTTTCCATCACATGCCGGCTGCGGAAGGGGATTTCGGGCTGGTACGGGTTTGGGGAACGATTGGCTGGATTGTCGTTGGGCTCATGCTCGGGATCGGTTTGCGGGAATGGCTGCCCGGCGTGCTGGGTCCGCTCGGTGGCTTTGACGGCATGTGGCTGGGGGCCGGGCTATCGGTGCTGATGGGCCTTTGGTGCCTGTTCTTGCCGCATACTCCGCCGGCAGCAAAGGGCGAAAGTCCCTTCGCCTTCCTGGGCGCTCTCAAAATGCTGAAGGACCCGCAATTTGCAGTCTTCCTCGGAATTGCCTTCGTGGTGGCCACCGAGCTGATGTTCTACTTCGTGCTGACGGGGCCATTCCTCTACAAAGTGGGCGTGGCGGCGGGAACAGCACCGGCCTGGATGGCAATTGCGCAGGCCGCCGAGATCGGAACCATGGTGGCGCTGCCCTGGATGCTGAAGCGCTGGGGAATCCGGGGCACGATGATGGTGGGGATTCTGGCCTGGCCCGTGCGCTATGCCGTCTTTGCCCTCGGGGGCCCAATGTGGCTGGTGCTGGCGTCGCTGTCGCTGCACGGGCTTTGCTATGTGTGTTTCTTTACAGCCAGTTACATCTACGTTGACCAGATTGCCCCGCCCGATGCCCGGCATTCGGCCCAAGGGCTGATTGCTTTTGTACTCCTCGGAGCAGGCTTGGTAGTAGGAAGCTGGTTTGCCGGCTTCGTAAGCGACGCCTTCCGGGTGGGCGACGTAGTCGATTACACCAGGGTATTCCTGGTTCCGCTGGTGCTGACGGTCTTGTGCGCCGTGCTTTTTGTGGCCTTTTTCCGCGGAAAACCGGCCAGCAGCGAGGCAGCTTAAAGGAATTACACAACTCTTACACAGCAAACAGTGGGCGGCTGCTAGTTTGGTCGATGTAGTACCCAACAGAGGAATTCGACCCAAATCATATGGCCTCCAACCTATCCGTTGTCCACACCAACCCCGACAAGCCCAATTGGGTGACGATCGTGGCGTTTTCTCTATTCCACGTCGGCGCCATCGCAGCGCTCTTTACCTTTAGCTGGACCAATTTCTTTACCGCGTTGGCGATTTACTGGTTCACCATTAGCTGGGGCATCGGCATGGGCTATCACCGCCTGCTAACCCACCGGGGCTACAAAGCGCCGATGTGGTTTGAGCGCTTTCTGGCGGTGTGCGGGGCAATGTGCCTCGAAGGTGGTCCGATTTTCTGGGTGGCGACGCACCGCGTACATCACCAGAAGAGCGACAAGCCGGGCGATCCGCATTCCCCCCGCGATGGTGCCTGGTGGGCGCATCTGATCTGGATGTGTGTGGGCGATGCCAAGCATAGCGACACAGAAGGTTTGTCCAAGTACGCGCCGGATCTGGCTCGCGACAAATTCATGGTTTGGTTGAACAACTGGCACTGGGTACCGCTGGTGACCCTCGGCGTGATCCTGTGGATCGTAGGTGGTTTTTCGATGGTCCTCTGGGGCGTCTTTCTCCGGGTAACACTCGGCCTGCACGCCACCTGGCTGGTGAACAGCGCAACCCATTTGTGGGGCGCGCGGCGCTTTGAGACGACCGATGATTCCCGCAACAACTGGTGGGTAGCCCTGCTGACCTTCGGCGAAGGCTGGCACAATAACCACCACGCTCACCCGGTGAGCGCACGCCACGGCTTGGCCTGGTATGAACTGGATATGACTTACATTCAGCTCTGGCTCTTGGAGAAGATCGGAGTCATTGAAGGTCTGCAGGTGGCGAGCGTGGAAGGCTATATCCCCGTCCGCAAGGCCGCCTAACGGCTAAGTTCGGTTTTTGAGAAGGCCGTCTACCCGGGAGGGTGGGCGGCTTTTTCTATTTGTTCGACAAGTAAATCGTAAGCGGGGACCGGATCTTGCCCTGCCTTTTGGCAGACTTCGACGTAGAGGTTGGCCACGCCTTTGGCAAGGGGAAGGAACGCTGTAGGCAAAACAGTGAAAAGTTCAAGACTAAGTGGCAAGGCCTCCTCTAGGACATTGCACGCACTTGAGTGGTCCTGAACTGATCGATGGACCGAGGCGAGGATGCTAAGGGACTTGACCAGATCTGGCAGGAAGGCTTCCCGGTTCCGCCCCACCAGATCCAGATACAGAGTGACCGCCTCTGCCAGGGTGCCCCATCAAAAAGGCACGATAGGGCCGATTGAGTTGATACGCATCCTCCAACTCAATGCGCATTCGGCCCAGCCGGTTCACCCCCGTACAGCCTGAATTTCCTCAAGATAATAGGCCTCAAGCTCCTCCTGGGTGATCAGGGGAGATGCATCCAGAGTTTGAGTAGCCTCCTGCAGCGTTTCAGCCGGCCGCAAGAGAGTCAGAGTGGGGCGATCAGCCATTGTTGCTATCGTACCGGATGGCGCAATCAGCTATTCACTTGAACTTGAGGTTAGATGGATAGTATGACAATGCCCGGACGGCGGCGGCAGGTAATCTTCTTCAGCGTGCTGGGGATCGTCCTGGTTGTGCTCGCTGTCGCCCTCAACGTCAGTTGGGTCGTCCTCAACTGGCGCACCGGCGTCCTCTTCGTTTTCGGCGTCATCTTCTTCCTCCTCCTCATCGCCGGCATGGTCTTCAACACCATCTTCCTCGTCCGCGAGATCCGCAAAAACGAACAGCACGACGCCTTCCTCAACGCCGTCACTCACGAACTCAAAACCCCCGTTGCCTCCATCAAGCTCTACCTCGAAACCCTCGAACGGCGCGAGATTCCCGAGGCCAAACGCCGCGAGTTCTACCGCATCATGCACGACGATTCCAACCGCCTCCTCGGCACCATCGAACAGGTGCTCGAAGCCAGCCGCGTGGGCAGCCGCACCGGCCGCGGCAAGCAGGAAGTCCCCCTCACCGACATCGTCACCGAGTGCGTCGATATGGCCCGCCTGCGCCATCACTTGAACGATGACTGCGTGCGCATAGAAAGAAAACTGCCCACCGGCGATACGGCCCTGGTCCGGGGCGATGCGCAGGAACTCAAGAGTGCCGTCAGCAATCTGCTGGAAAATGCCATCAAGTATTCGACGGGGAACCTGAAAGTCTCAATTGAGCTGGAAAGACTCACCCCGCGCCGCATCGCCGTCCACGTAAAGGATCATGGGATCGGCATTCCCCCACCGGAGTTGAAGCGGATCTTCAGCCGCTTCTACCGCATCCCCGGAGTCACTTCGCAAAAAATCAAGGGCACAGGCCTGGGACTTTTTATTGTGCGGAGCGTGGCCCGCAAGCACGGTGGAAAGGTCTTCGCCAAGAGCGAGGGATCCGGACACGGCAGTACTTTCACCATGGAACTGGAAAGCGACTTTTCCCCGAGGCTTAGCTAAATGGCAATGCGTGTATTGGTAGTGGAAGACGAGCAGCACCTGGCCGAAGGCTTGCGCTTTAACCTGGAAGCCGAGGGCTTTGAAGCTACCGTTTGCGAAACCGGCGAAGACGCCCTGGCCGCCTTTGCTGGAGAGCCGAACTTTGACTTGCTGGTGCTCGACGTCATGCTCCCCGGCATCGACGGCTTTGAAGTGATCCGGCGGCTGCGCGAGTCGCGGCACTACCTGCCCACGCTCATGCTCACCGCACGCAGCCGCCCCGACGACATCGTCAGAGGCATTGCGTCCGGTGCCGATGATTACCTGGCCAAGCCCTTTGACCTCGGCGTTTTGATTGCCCGCATCAAGGGCCTGATGCGGCGGCGCGAATGGCTGCAAGGGGAAAGCTCTACCCCGGCGGACCGCATCACCATCAATGGCCGCACGATCGACTTCAAGACACTCGAAATCGAAGTGGACGGCGAAAAACTGCCGCTGACGCTGATGGAAGTGAACCTGTTGAAGTATCTGATCGATCACGAAGGCGAAGCGGTCAGCCGGGCCGACTTACTCAACAACGTCTGGCAGGTACAAAGTGATACCGACACCCGCGCGATCGATAACTTCATCGTGCGCCTGCGCCGCTATATTGAAACAGATCCTGCCCACCCGGAATGCCTCCTGACGGTGCGCGGTGTCGGCTACCGGCTCAATCGCGGCTAGCCGAATACTTCTTTGAGGGTGTCAAAGAAGAGGTCGATGTCAGACTTGCGGGTGTGAATGTGCGAGGAGATGCGGATCTTCGGGCCACGCAACGTCCAGACCTTGCGTTCACCCAGTTTTTTCCACAACGGCGCGTAGTCGGGCCGGTCCACCTCAAAGGCCACCATCCCGCCGTAAAGGCTGTGGTCCGGTGAGCTGAGTATCTTCAAATAGGGAAAGGCCTGCGCCCGGCCATAAGCATAGCGGGCCAGGTGATGGATACGGGAGTAGATACGCTGGGGCCCCAATTCCTCAATCAGCTTGAGCGCCTCAAGCACCCCCTCCAACTCCGCCCGGTTGTTACAGCCAAGCTGCATGTACTTGATGGCATCCTTGGCATTCTGCCAACCGTCCACCACGATGGTGGGCCAAAGCTTCGACTGAAAATCCTTCGCGACATAGAGGATGCCACAACCAGGCGGCGTCAGCATCCATTTATGCAGGCTGCCGGCAAAGACATCACAGCCAAGCGCATCGAGTCGGAAGTCCACCTGGCCCGGCATGTGCGCTCCATCCACAACCGTGATCACGCCCTTGGCTCGCGCCGCGGCACAAATTTCGCGGACAGGAAGAATAAGCCCTGTGTGCGTCGTGATGCCGGAAAAGGAAAGTACGCGCGTTTCGGGCCGAATGGCGGCAAGGATGGTTGCGGCGATTTCGGCGGCACTGCGCGGCGGGATTTCGATTTTGACTTCGCGGGTGCGAATGCCCGTGCGGGCTTGCTTCAGCAGCCAGCAGCCGCGGCCGGATGGATGCTCCTGATCCGTCATCAGGACTTCCTCGCCAGCCTTCAGATCCATACCGTTCGCAATCAGGCTCATGGACTCGGTCGCATTGTGAGTCAGCGCGATTTCTTCCATCGTGCCGCCCAAAAATTTGGCCAGCGCGGCCCGGTGCGACTCCATCGGCTCATAACCCCAGCGCGGGTATTGATCCGTTGAGTAAGTTGCCCCCAGGGCCATATAGTCGTTGGTGGCTTTAACAACCCGGTTGGGTGCTGCCCCGACGCTGCCCGTGTTGAGATAGGCGCGCCAATCCGGCAAAGAAAAGTGGTCCTTGCGCACCCGGAGCCAGGCGGCATCATCATCGGCGGCCGGGCCGACGACGGCGGCGGCCAGCGCGGACTGTTGGAGGAATTGACGGCGAAGCATCTATGAGACAATAAAATTCTCTCACGGATTTGTATGAATTCCACGGAAAACACTCGGCCGCTTGACCCGGAACAAGATCCGGAAATTGCGGAAACCCTAGCGGACACTGGCTTTGGCGACATCTTGCGGGAGTTTGAAACCCAAAAGACGCCCGACAGGGAGGAACCTGGCCGCGGCCTGATCCGAGGCCAGATTTTGCGCGTCACCCCCGACGGCGTGGTGGTGGATATCGGGCGCAAAATGGAAGGCCTCTTACCCCTCGAACTCGTACAAGGCCGGGATGGCCAGGTGCTGGTGGAAGTGGGCCAGACGCTGGAAGTAAGCGTCGCAGGGCGAACCGACGATGGCGGTTATTATCGCCTCGCCGTGCAAAAGGTAGAAGCACCCAAAGACTGGAGCGGCATCGAGCAGGCCTTTGAAGGCAAAATTGCCGTCAGCGGCACGGTGCTCGAAGTGGTCAAGGGTGGCTTGCGGGTAGATATCGGAGGCGAACGCGCCTTCATGCCGGCATCCCGCAGCGGAGCGCGCGACGTCAGCGAGATGGCAAAGCTCGTCGGGCAAAAAATTGAGTGCCGGATCACCAAGTTCGACAAGGAAAAGCAGGACGTTGTCGTAGACCGGCGCGTGCTGATCGAAGAACAGGCCGCGGTCCGCAAGCAGGAAGCTTTCGCCACTCTTGCCGAGGGCGCTGTTTTGGCCGGGCGCGTGCGGACACTGACGGACTTCGGCGCTTTTGTCAGCATCGGTGAAGTAGACGGCCTCTTGCATGTCAGCGACATCAGTTGGACACGCATCGCAAAACCATCCGATGTGCTGAAAGAAGGCGATGAGATTCAGGTCAAGATCCTGAAGATCAACCCTGCCACACGAAAGATTTCCCTGGGGATGAAGCAGTTGAAGCCCGAGCCTTGGGCACAGGCCGCCGAACAGCTTTCCCCAGGCCAGCGCGTTTCGGGAACGGTCGTAAGGCTGGCTGATTTCGGCGCCTTCGTCGAGTTGCTGCCGGGCATTGAAGGCCTGATCCGCTTGATGGATCTGACTTGGGATAAGCGCGTTCGCAAGCCGGGCGACGTGGTGCAGGTAGGCGACGTCGTGGAAGTGCAAATTCTCGACGTGAAACCCACCGAACGAAAAATTGGTCTGGGGTTGAAGCAACTGGTGGAAGACCCCTGGGCAGCCGCAAAGGCTAAGTACCCGATCGGTGCCGTCGTGGAAGCTATCGTCACCGATCTGCAAAATTTTGGCGCCTTTGTCGGCCTCGGGCCGGGCGTTGAAGGCATGGTTCATGTTGCCGACATCACGCGCGAAAAGCGGATTGAACACCCGAAAGATATTCTCAAGGTGGGGCAGACAATCAAGGCGGCCGTCACCGAGTTTGAAGTGGAGCGGCGGCGCATTCGCCTGAGCATCAAGCAACTGGAACCGACTAGCGCGGATCACTTTATCGCCGAGAATCAGGTGGGCGATCTCGTCACCGGCCGCGTGAGCGACGTCAAGGAAGGCCGCGCGAAAGTCCAATTGGCCGAGGGAGTAACGGGCACCTTCCCGCTCCCCAAGGGCCAAAGCGAATCAAGCGGCTCAAGCGGCGCGGGGAAGGCGGACTTGTCCTCACTGTCCGCAATGCTCAACGCCAAATGGAAAGAAGGCGGCGGCAGCGAAACTGACAAAAATCAGGTGCGCGTAGGCCAAATCCGGCAATTCCGTATCACTTCGCTCGACAAGGAACAAAAGCGGATCGAAGTCGAGCTCGTCGGCTAGGATTTTTTCCAGCGGCTCGCGTGACACTTTTTCTTGACACGCGTCCAAGTCATTGGTGAACTCTACTTTGACAGGACAGGCGGCGCTCGCGGCACCGCTCCGGCTGTCCGCCGCCCGACAACCCATGGACGAAGCCGCATTGATCCGTGCCGCGCAAACCGGTGACCAGGAAGCCTTTGAGACGCTGGTGCACGCCTATGACCAGCAGGTTTTGCGGTTGGCCTATAACCTTCTGCGCTCCCAGGAAGAAGCCAGCGACATCTATCAGGAAGCCTTCTTGCGTGTTCACAAGAACCTGAGCAAGTTCCGCTTCGACTGTAGCTTCCATACCTGGCTCTACCGGATCGTTACCAACCTTTGCCTGGACTCGCTGCGCAAAAAGAAGGTCCGCAAGGAAGAGCCGGCCGTCATCGAAACCAGCGATGGCCCGAGGGACCGCCTGGAAATGACCCCCGAAGATAAAGCCGAACTGGATCCGCAACGCAAGCTGCTCAGCCGCGAATTGCGTGAGCGGATTTCCGGGGTTCTGGCAGGCTTCACGCCCCGCGAGCGGATGGTCTTCGAATTGCGCCACTATCAGGGCATGCGGTTGCGGGCAATCGGTGAGTCTCTGGGCACCACCGAAGAGGCTGCGAAAAATTGTCTTTTCCGGGCCACACAAAAGATGCGCGCCGCACTGGGAGACTTCGTATGAATTGCGATTGGGTTAAGGATCGCGTCGAACTCTTCGTGTTTGGTGAGCTGGAATTTCACGACGAGGAACTGCTTGAGTCTCATGCCGCGTCCTGCCCGTCTTGCCAGGCTTTGATCGAAGAACACCGCACGATTCTTCGCCTGATGAACGAGGCCGAACTCGAGCCGCCTCCTGCGCTGCTGCAGGAATGCCGGCAGGGGCTGAGGCAGCAATTGACGATTGCGCGCCAACAGGAATCCACGTTTTGGGTGCGCGCCGCAAAATACCTTCCTGCCTGGCCTATGGTCTGGAAGCCGGCGCTGGGTTGCGTGATGCTGGCTTTGAGTTTCTACGCCGGCGGTTGGGCTGAGCAACGCAAGACCATGGACAGTCTGGGCGGCGAAGTGGCAAGGATTCGCACCATCCACGGCACCGGCAATGGCACGGTGCAAATAGTCCTCGATGAGCCCCGCCAGCGCATGATTGAGGGCAACCTGCACGAAGCCGGCATTGAGCGTGCGTTGCTCGCCGCGGCCATCCATTCTCCCGACGCGAGCATGAGGGTGGAGAGCGTGGATTTACTGAGAAATCGTACCAATCGCGATGATGTCCGGCAAGTGATGCTCCGGACCCTGGAGACCGATGAAAGCGCGATTGTGCGGCTCCGGGCGCTCGAAGCGTTGCGGCCGCATGCGCATGTTGAGCAAGTCCGGCAATCCATGTCACGCGTGCTGCTAAAGGATACAGATCCGCGCGTACGCGTTCAGGCGATCGACTTGCTGGTGGACCGCACGGAGGGAAACCTGGTCGGCACCCTGCAGGAAGTCATCCGCCATGAGCAGGATGAATATATTCGCGCCCGCTGCCTCAGAGTCCTGAGCCAACTGCGTGCCTCCCCGGGAGTGTTCTAAGAATGTGCCGTTTCGGCACAGGTCTTTCTGGGCCGGGCTTGTCAGCGCGGGACAGAAATAGTGTGACACCGTCCTTCTCAATATGAAAATCGAATCTTTGCTTTTGACGAGTGCGTTGCTTCTATGCCTTTATCCACTAGAGGTATCGGCCCAGGTTTTTGTCAGCGAACCGGATGAGTTGATCCTGCTCAGCCAGGCAGCTCCGCCAGCACCCCCGGCACCTCCGGCTCCCCCTGCAGTTCCCATGGATCAACTGGTGCGATTGATGGCCGGCTCCGGCAGCTATTTGGGAGTCGGGGTCCGCGATATTGATGCCGAACGCAAGCAGGCCCTGGGTCTGAGCGAAGAGCGCGGGGCGGAAATCACCAGCGTCGAAGCAGACTCCCCGGCTGCGCGCGCCGGATTGCAGACCGGCGATGTTGTACTGGAATACGCATCCAACCGCGTGGAAAGCATGGGGCAGTTCATTCGTCTGGTCCGCGAAACACCCTCCGGCCGGGAAGTGAAGATTGTCGTGAGCCGTGCGGGCGCAATGACTACGCTGACGGCCAAGGTTGAAAGCGGCCAGATCCGAATTCAGCAAAACCTCAAGATGGCCCAGGACATACAGCGCTCCGTCGAGAACGACATACGGCGCAAGATGGAGAATATGGATACACCGCGTGCGGCGATGTATTGGAAAAGCGTGCAACTCGGGATTGAAGCAGAAGCTCTCGACAACCAACTGGCAGATTTTTTCGGCGTCAAACAGGGAGTGCTGGTTCGGTCGGTTTCAAAAGGCAGTGCCGCGGAGACCGCCGGCGTAAAGGCTGGAGACGTAATTACTGCCGTCGAAGAAACCAGGGTGAGTTCCCCCCGGGAAGTGACCACGGCAATTCGATCTGCCCGTGCCAATTCCAGGATCGTCACATTGACCTTGGTTCGAGACAAGCGTGAGTCGAGCCTCAAGGTCAACTTTGAGGACCAGGAAGCAAACCCCCGGCCAGCACCTCGAACTCGAACCCGCACCATCCAGAACCGCTTCCAATAGTCGCAAGCTACCTCTTTACAGCGGCCTGTTCGAGCTTCATCAGAAATTCCACTTCGGGTTTCGGAACCGAGAGGGCCGCTGAAATTTTTGTGCTGGTCTCTCCACGCCGTACCATCTCAATCGCTTTGGCTTTGGTGGGCCCACCCCAAATGCCGGGTGCAGCCAATCTGGTCCGCGCAGGGAACGAAACTTCCGCCCGCAGCGGGCCCGGGGGGGTCAACACTGCATCTTCCTTCCGCACTGCCTGAATCCAGTTGCTACGGTGCTCATTCAATTGAAAGCGTACCTGTTCCATTTCCTTACGCCAATTCAGGTCGCTCCGGCGAAACTCCATCTTGATTTGCAGCGACAAATAGAGCGAGGCAAGCAAGCCGAGGGCAAGGAACAACATCACAATTTGATTTTCCATTTCAGTCTCCTAGTTCATGGTCCGCAGCCGGTCCTGCCGGCTGACAATCTGCTGGATTCGCACGCCATAGTTGCCTTCAACCACGACAACCTCTCCTCGCGCAATCACGCAGTTGTTGATGATCACCTCGACGGGTTCAGTAACCGCCCGGTTCAATTCGACAATTGAACCCGAGCTCAACTTCAATACTTCTTTGAGCGGAACGAGCGAGCGCCCAAAGCTCACACTTAAGGGAAGCTCCACATCGAGAAGCAAATCAAACTGGGGATTCCCTGAAACCGCTTCTCCCGTTGCTGCCTGTTTCGGCGCGGCTGCTTCTGCTTCCCCGGTCTGCAGCAACGCATCAAGCAATTCGCTCGAGACCTGCACCATGAGCCGAGCCGCGCCTGATTCAATGGGCAACCGGTATGCCCAGGTGGGAAGACTATCCGAAGCAACGGCACTTGTGGCGCTGCCAGTTGACTCCCACTTTGCTCCGGCCAGGCCCGAAAGGTCTTGGCTCCAGGCCGAAGCCGCTTGCGCCAAAGTCTCTGTATAGGTGCTTTCAAGCGTGGGATCGTCCATGTCCTCGACGCCCGCCGCCTCAAGCACCGTCTTGGCGATCAGCCGCCAATCTTGCGAAGTGGCAAAGATCCGCAACTGCACAGCAGGCCCGGCAGAATAGCTCACCATCCAACCCAGCAGACTTTCGCCAGGCGCAAACTCACCGATCGAATCGAAGTCCGGCAGTTCTTCACAGCGCTGATTCAATCCCGTCATGGCCTCCAACGCTTGGCCCAGACGAACCGAAAGACTATGCCGGATTTTGCTCAACACCTCGTCTCGTGTCAGAGAAGACTTCATTCACTAGCTTCCCTTCACTACCGGCCAACGCTTCTCCAGGAAGGAGCGCAAGCGCAGCACTGCCTGGCTCTTGAGCTGGGAGATCCTCGATTCATGCAGGTTCACGACCTTGGCAATTTCCCGGAGTGTCAGCTCTTTCTGGTAGTACAGGCTCAAAACCGTACGTTCAATTTGGGGCATCCGCTGGATAGCTTCGGCGAGCAAGCGCTCCAGCTCCGACCTTTCGACCAGATTGGAGGGCCAGTTCTCTTCCTTGTCCGCAATAAAGCGCAGCAGGTCACGATTGTCCTCATCGCTGCCACCGGATTCCAGGCTGCCCAGGTTGACGCCGCGAATCTCAACCAGCCAGTCGTGGTATTCCTCAATCGAGATTTGCAGTTGCAGTGCAATCTCGTCCTCTCCCGGTGCCCTTTTCAGCACTTGCTCGGCGGCTGAAATCGCTGCCTCGATTTGCTTCGCCTTCTTGCGCTGTTGCCTGGGTGCCCAGTCGAGGCCACGCAAACTGTCGAGGATCGCGCCACGGATTTTGTACTCCGCGTAAGTCTTGAGCTTTACATTCAAAGTGGCATCGAATCGGTCGATGGCTTGAATCAGGCCCAGGATTCCGGTTGAAACTAAATCTTCCAGGCTCACGCTTTCCGGCAGCCGCTCGTGGATCCGGCGCGCGATCAGACGCACCTGCGGCAGGTGCTCGAGAATCAGGCGTTCTCTTTCCTCCACGCTATGCGAAGTTTGAGTTGGCGAATAATACATTTCTGCTGGATCTCCGGTTTTTTGCTCTGTCTGACGTTTCATGGACTGCACTACCAACCGCTCTAAGCCGCGCTGCGCGAACCAGTCTTCCCATCTCTCGCTAGCCCGCGAAGCTTTGACAACAGCGCCTCCATGGCGGCACGGGCGTCAGCCCGATCCTTGGGCGGAAGCGGTTCGGGAGGGGCAAACACCGGCTCGGTGGGTGGTGCCAACATCTTGCTCGCATCATGCAGGTCTTCCGGCACGGACCGCCCGATGCCGCACCATCGGATCGGCAGCGAACGCAGCGAATCCGTCAGGCTGGCGGACAAGTCCATCCGCGCTTCATCAAGATGAGTCGGAAGCAGAAATTTCGGCCGGTAGACTTCGTATGCCTTCCCACAGGCAGCAAGATAGTCCGTCGAAGAAGTGCTTGAAAGCACCAAATGAACCTCAGCATCCCCGATGCTGTGAATCGAGGCGAGGATCTCGTTGTCATAGGCGCCTGCCCCTTCCCGGGCAGGCGTATCGATTAACACCAGGTCCGCCTCACCCATCTCATCCAGCCTCGCCAGAAGATGCTCTCGTGACTCGATTGCCGCAAAGGGCAAGTCCGCTATTTCGCAAAATGAGCGGAGGCCTTCCGCGCCACCGACCCGGCCGCAATCCCAGCTCAGAACGGCCGGCGAGCGTCCCTCATTCAGCTTGCTGTGAATCGCTACCTTGGCACAGGAGACGCTCTTGCCACTCCCGCTCGGTCCAACAAAGAACACAATTCGAGGGGAGCCCTTCGAGCCTCGCACCTTCGGAGCTGGCTCTTCCGGCACCGGACTTTGCAACGGCTCATCCGCGACCGCGCAAACAACCTCAAAACGCCCAAAATGGCGGAACTCCGCCGGCGTGTCCCTGGTATTCAGGATGAGTGCTTCCTCACCCATTTCACGACTGGCGCTCTGCAGCGCGGCTTCCATTGACTCTGCGTAGAAGGACTTGATTTTCATGGCGCTCTGTTTTCCTGGCTAAAGCTGACCTAGCGAATTGACCTGGATGCCCGGTGCAATTTCAGAATGAGAAATGATGTGCAGATTCGGGAAACTTGCCTCCGTGAACTGCCGCACAAAGAAGCGCGCATTGGAACCAGTGAGAATGACAGCCGTCGCCATCGGGTTTTCAAAGACCTGCCGGCAACGATTCAACAAATCCCGAATCCTGGCTGGCGGTGCCGCCATGTGGCTATTCATTTCTCCGTGCTCAACCGCACTTTCCAACTCCTGCTCCAGTTCAGCGCCCAGGAGCCAGCCATTCAGCTCACTGCTGGCCCCCAGCAGTTGCTTTGTAATCGTGCGGCGATTGGACTGACGCACAAATTCCGTAATCAAAGTGGGGTTCCGCGTCAGCGCCCCACCTTCACTCATAGATTCCAGAATGGACACGCCATCCCGGATTGAAACGCGCTCCCTGAGCAAGTTCTGCAATATCTTCTGCACGGTACTCAAGGGAAGCAATTTGGGGACCAAATCTTCTACAAGCTTGGGCGTCTCTTCGGCAACGCGGTCTACATAGCGCTTTGCATCTTGCCGGGTAAAGATCTCAGCCAGGCAACGCTTCATCGTTTCGGAAAAATGAGTACCCACAATGCTGGCCGAATCAACCACCGTGCAGCCCTCAAGTCTTGCTAATTCAACGTGTTCCGTCGGCACCCACAAAGCTTCCAACTGAAACGCCGGCTCTCTGGTAGGGATGGCCCCGAGTCCGGTAAGCGTTTCCCGCACCCGGCTCTGAACGCGGTCTTTCCCTTCACCCGGCAACAGCGCCAGCTCAAAGCCGCGTTTCATTTCAAAACGCGCCATCTCATTTCCCTTAACAAGAATTCGGTATTCCGTTGCCCCCAGGGAGAGATTGTCCGTGACCCTGACCGCAGGAAGTATGAATCCCAACTCACTTGCCAACTGACGCCGGACCCCGGCAATTCTTTGCAGGAGCGTGCTCTGGCCTCCACCTTCCACGAGTCGCACCAGACCCAAACCAACCTCCACGGCAACGCTATCCACCTTTAAGAGCGATTCCATGCTCTCCTTTGCCCCACCAGTGGAAGCCGTCGCAGCGGCCGGTTCCGGAGACGCTGCTTCCTCCTGGTGGCGCTTCTCCATCATTCGCTTGGCAACCACGATCGCAACCACCCCCAGGCTGAGAAACGGTAGCTTCGGCAGTCCCGGAACCAGGGCCAACAGAATCATCACCACGCCCGCCAACCCGATCGGTTCAGGAATCTTGAAGATCTGGCGCCGGATCTCGCTATCCAGTTGGCCTTCGCTCGAGGCGCGAGTCACGATGAGGCCGCCGGCCAGCGAGATCATCAGCGCTGGAATCACCGTAACCAGACCATCCCCAATGGTCAAAATCGTATAGGTCTCAAAGGCCCGCCCCAGGTCCATTCCATACTGAATGACGCCAATCAGAAAGCCGGCACAGACATTGATGAGCAGAATCAGAATACTAGCCACGGCGTCACGCTGGGTAAAACGACTCGCCCCATCCATGGCTCCATAGAATTCCGTTTCCTGCGCCAGCTTCTTGCGTCGATCCTTCGCTTCCGCCTCATCAATCAGCCCCGCATTCAAGTCTGCGTCGATCGACATCTGCTTGCCGGGCAGCGCATCCAGTGTAAAGCGGGCAGTGACCTCGGAAATGCGAACCGCACCGTGATTGATCACCACGTACTGAATCCCGATCAACACCAGAAACATGACCAGCCCGATGATGAAACTGCCGCCCACCACAAACTGGCCAAAGGATTCGATGACGTCGCCCGCCGCCGCTGTCCCAAGATTTCCATTCATCAGAATCAGCCGCGAACTGGAGATGTTCAGCGCTAGCCGGAACAGCGTCAACAGCAACAATGACGACGGGAAGATGGAAAACTCAACCGGCTTGAGAATGTACATCGACACCAGCAGCACAAGCAGGCTCACCGCGATATTCAGCGAGATGAGGAGATCGAGCAACAGCGGAGGCAGCGGCAGGATCATCGCCATCAGGATGCCCATCACGGCGAGCGGCACACCAACTTCCGCACGCCGAAGTAGCTCCAGATTAAAGATGGACTCGCCTCCTGTAGGCGGCTTGCCGCTGCCCCCAACGGATGGCGTTTTTTGCGAAACAGGTAAGGAAGGATTCATGCAAATTTACCTAGCGGGCGGCATTGCGCCCCAGAACTCGATAGACGTAGGCCAGCACTTCTGCCACCGCGCGGTAGAGGTGCAAGGGAATCTCCTGTCCAATCTCGACCGACTTGTAAAGCGCCTGGGCCAGCGGTGGATTCTCAATAATGGGGATCTCACGCTCCAGCGCCAGCTTCCGGATACGCAATGCGGTATGGTCAACGCCTTTGGCGAGAACAATCGGAACGGTCATCTCATCGGATTCATAACGGATCGCGATTGCGTAATGGGTGGGATTGGTGATAACAACGGTGGCCTTCGGAACTTGCGCCATCATGCGCTTGCCCGACATTTCCTTCATGATCCGGCGGATACGGCCCTTCACTTCCGGGTTGCCGTTCCCTTCCTTGAACTCTTCTTTGAGTTCCTGTTTGGACATCTTCAACTGGTTTTCCAGCCGCCGCTTGGCCAGGCTGTAGTCCACCAACCCAATCAGCAGAAAGAGCAGGCAACACCACTTCCCCAGGCCGTAAAGCTGCCGGCTTTGTTCATGCAGCTGCCCTAAAACCGACATGCGCGTCAGGAATACACACCAGGCAACAATGTCCTGCCAATAAAAGGCCAACGCAAGCGAAAAAATCAACAGCGCGAGCACTGCCAAGGCCAACGATTTGGAGCCCTCCACCAACTGGTTCTTGAGCTTGCCGAAGTTGAGAATCTTCCCGGGATTCGGCTTCAACCCCTTGGCACTGATGTGCCCCTGACTGACGGCCATCTGGGCAGCAAAGGCAGAGGAGGTGGTGGCCAGGCCTGCAAAGAGGAAGTACTGAAGAGTGCGCACCGTCCAGTCGATCGATGGCGAAATCAGAGCCGCATCCTCGGAGCGACTTTCAAATGCCGAAGCTAGCCAGAGTTTCCACTGCCGCAATGCCGGACCGGCCTGCTCGTCCAGTCCGGAAAGATAGGCGAAGGCCACGATGAATTGCACGGAGATGACGGCATAGCGACTGGAGACAACCTTGCCATCCTCCCTCGCCTTCTCGCGCCGTCTGGGAGTAGCTTCTTCAGTCCGCTCTCCATTCTGGCTCACGGCTGCGCCCCGCCTTGAATTAGCCCCAGCGCATCAGCCGCAAGGTCCACTTCCAGACGATGCAACGTAGAGGTGGAAGCCCACACCAGCAGTAACGTAGCCCCCCACTTCAGCGGGAAAACCAGCATGCTGATCTGAAAACGTTCGGCAAAGCGGCCTGCCAGCGCGGATGCCAGGTCGAAAAGCAGCATACTCGCCACATAGGGCACCGCCAGCCGGAAGCCCGTTCGGAAGCTGTAGGCGAGAGTACTTTTCAACATCGAAACCCCCTGCCAGCCAGATTCAAACTTCTCCCACAAGCGGTCGGCTTCCAGCAGTGCGGCAAGGAACTCCAGATGGATTCCCGCCCCAAGAAATGTCACTAACAGACAGAATTGAACGATGCTGAGCAGCGAGCCACTCTCCGTCTCATTCGTCGGATCAATAATTGACGCGTAACTCAATCCGGACTGAACGCTGGCCAGTTGCACCGCAAGCGAACAAGCTTCAAGCACAAGATTCCAGATCAGGGCAACAACGAGCCCAGCAAAAAGGTTTCGCAAGGCCACCACAAAAAAGTTGTCCCCAGTAACCACTGCCTCGGGAGACTCCCACTTTGCCGTTACGCAGGCAAGCGCCAGAAACACTCCCAATCCAATGCGAGCAATGACAGGCGCCTGGCGGAATCCCGGCAAGTGCAATACGGTGAGCGCCATCACTCCGCGAGCTGCCTCGCTGGCAAATAGCAGCGCCACCCGGTCCAATTCTTGGGCGGTCACTTCACCATCCTCGGAATCATGTCCGCCGTTCGGCCAATGAAACCGGTCATCTGATTCAGCATCCACGGCAGCAGTAACAGGAAGGAAAAGGCACACACCGTAAAGCGCGGAATGGAACTGAAGCCAGGATCCTGAATTGAAGTCGCAACCTGAATCAGGTTGAAGACGATGCCAATGACCAGACAAAGCCCAAGCAAAGGAGCAGCAATCAGAATCGCCGTAAAGATCGTGTCGCGGACGATCTCGACAGCTAGCGAGGTTTCCATTACCGCATCACCTCAAAGGACTTCATGACGGCATCAATGATCACCGACCAGCCGTCCGCCAAAACGAAGATCAAAATTTTGAAAGGCGCTGACACCATCACCGGCGGCAGTTGAATCATGCCCAGCGTCACGATGACAGCTGAGACAATCAGGTCCACGATCAGAAATGGCATGTAGAGCAGCACCCCAATCTTGAAGGCGGTCTTCAGTTCGCTCAACATGTAGGCACCGGCCGCCACCGGGAAGCTCAACTCCTGGGGATTCCTCGGAGGGGTGGTGCGGGAAACGCGCAACATCATCGCAATCTCCTTCTCGCCGAGATGGGGCAGCATGTAGGTCCTCATCCGCATTCCGGCAGCAGCAAATGCCTGCTCTTCAGCCATTGCCCCGCGGTTGTAGGGCACCAACACTTCTTCATAGAGCGCCGTCATTTGTGGGCTAATCACCAGCAGCGTCAAGAGTGCGGAGAGCGCGATGATGACCTGATTCGAGGGCACCGATTGCGTTCCGAGAGCTTGTCGCAGAAAGTGCAGCACAATGCTGATGCGCAGAAATGGCGTGAGCGTAACGAAAAGCACCGGCACCAGCGCCGCCAGCGTCAACTGAATCGCTAGCCTCAACGGCGTATTGCCAGCTTCCGTACTGGCCGTCGCACCCATCAACATGGCTGCACTTGCAAAGCACAATAAAGCCAGCTTCAGCATGCAGCCTCAATTGACTTTTCCGCCTGTTGGCCTGCGTGCTCCAACTCAACGATTTGCCCGCCAGACTTGGCCGTCCACAAGGCCAGCCGGTGAGACTGTCCATTGCAGTCAATCTCAATCACCCGTATTGCCTCTCCCGGGCCAAGCCACTTCTGCCCAAGAATTTCAATTTTGGCCACAGGACTTGAATTACGCGAATGCGGAATGTATGCGTCCCGCAACCGGCTGAACCATTTTCGAAATTGCATGCTGATTCCTAGTTGTCGTTGACCAGGTCTGTAACCCGGACACCCATCGATTCATCAATAATCACGACTTCGGCAAAAGCGGCCACCGCGCCGCCTATGATCAGGTCGATATTCTCGCCAGCCGACCGGTTGAGCTTGATGACACTGCCTTCTTCGAGCGAGAGAATCTCGAAAATCGTCAGCGTTTTTTGATCCAAAACCGCCTCTGCAACCAGCGGCATGTCGAGATAGTGCGCAAAGTCTTCGATGGGTGGCATCCTTTACTCCTCACTCAACTAACGTTTGAGATTGATCGTCTCCTGGCTGATTTCATCCACTGTCGTAATCACCCGGGTATTGGCCTGATAGCCGCGCTGCAACACGATGAGGTTCGTAAATTCGCGCGCAATATCAACGGTTGATGCCTCAACGGCTCCACCCAGGATGGATCCACGACCGCCCGTACCCGGAGTCCCTATCGCCGGCAACGCACTGCGCTCACTCAACTGGAATGCGTTGTCGCCCACCGCAACCAGGGATTCCGGATTGCGAATGGAAGCCATCGCCAACTGTCCGACCGCAGCCTGGACGCCGTTAGAATACTGTGCAAGAACTCTGCCTCCATCGCCAATCCCAACCCGGATCAGCTGTGCTGACGGCTCTCCGTCCTGCGAGTTGGCACTAACAGCAGAAGGCTGTGCGTACTGTGTAATCCGGGGAGTAGTGCCGTTAAAGATGCTCCAGTTCAGATTGATATCCGAGGCACCGTTGGCCAGACCGGCAATTGCGAACGTGATGTCCGCAGTGGAATCGGGGCTGGTGAGTTGGCCATTGCTGTCAAACTCAAGCGTCCCCGTGAGTGGAGCCACCGGTGCGTCAACGCTCGAATCCGGAATCGTGATGCTGTAGTCCCAGGAATTTGCTGTTGCCGATTTCTCGAAGCTCACCGACACAACGTGGCTGCTGCCGAGCGAATCAAAGATCTCGATGGATGTCCGGAAGGCATCCGGCGGCGGACCCGCCGAGGCCGCAGCGTTCAGATTCATATCAAACTGGAAAGCCGTCGATGCCCGTGGCGCTTTGATCGAACCGACTGGAATTACGAGATCCCCTACGGGCCCGTTGGTGTCCAACTGGCCATTGACTTCAGTCCATCCCTGCACGCGATAGCCCTTTCCTGTCAGCAGATTGCCTGCTTTGTCAACAATCAGATTGCCACCCCGGGAATACACCGTTTGTCCTTGTCTGCCTTTCAGGATCAAGAATCCATCCCCCTGGATGGCGGCATCAAGAGCACCGTTGCTTGCCTGAATCGCGCCCTGCGAGAAGTTGCGCAGCGTAACAGGGCGACCAACGCCAAAGCCTACCTGCGTCTCCCCCAGGCCAGCCCCCAGTGATTGCGTCACAAGGTCATAGAAAGACACCGTACTGGATTTAAATCCAGGGGTGTTCAAGTTGGCAAGGTTGTTACCAACGACATCTACTGCGGTGGCATGTGCCCCGAGTGCGGAAAGTGCGGTCGAAAAGGAAGTAAACATTTTAAGTAGGGAATCTCCTGGGTTCTTTCTGGTAGAGCTAGCTCAACTTTTCGTTGATAGCTGTGAGTTGTGCCTTGATGTCAACCAGTTGCTCGACGCTGGTGAACTGGCTCAACTGGGTGAGGTACTGAATACTGTCGCCGGGGCGACTGGGGTCCTGGTTTTTGATCTGGGCGATCAACAACTGCAAGAAAACTTCTTTGTTGGCGAGGTCATTCGGATCCACCTCGCTGTTCCGCGCTTGCTCGGAACCTGCTGCGGAACTGTTGCGAGCGATCGCGTCAATGGATTGGCTAAGGCTTTCAATCATCGGTAGTCTCTTTCCGTCCGTCGCTTAGGCGCCGAACTGTTCTTCGAATTCGTGATCCCAGACGCTTTCTTTCTTTCGGTCGCGGCGCTGGTGGTTTTGATCTTGGGCGTCCTTGCGGCCCGCCGGGGATTCCTGGGAGTCTTGGCTGTTTTGCGTTTCGCTGGTTGTCAGGATCTGCTCCCGCCGAAACTCAGCCGCAAGCGGTGCCGAGGCAAGCGCGTCACTCCGTGTACCGCGCAATAAAGCTTCAGTGGGGGTTGCGGCTCCAGCACTTGGTTCGGCTTGCTGCGGCACCCAGTCTTCGCCGCGCAGCTTATCCAACAGAGTCGGCATAGACGCTTCCATCTGTCTCTGCAAGTGCGAGGTGGGCGATTGCAGATGCAGGCTCAGGGCTTGATTTCGCTGATGGAAGACGAGATCGATATGTTGGCGCTGACTACCCGTCTCGGCCAGTGGAATTCGGATTGAGATCGTGCGGGCTTCCCGCTCAGGAGGCTTGGCCGGCAACTCGGGAGGTGTCCATTGAGCGGCTTTCGGCTTTTCCGCACGCGCAGGCTCTGGTTGTGCCGGAGTGGGATCTGTTTTGGAGCCTGAGGGTGCGGTTGCCACCGGGGGCTCTGGATCGATACGGGAGGAAGTCGTTTCAGGATCGTCCGGCCGGACACTTGCCTGCGCAACAGCTGATTGCAATCTCTCTGACATCTCAGCTTCGGGCTCGGTGCGAATCTCTTTTGGACTTAATTCGTCGTTGCCCTGTTCAGGAGTCTCCACTTCCGTGCCGCGCACCGCTTGGGCCACTTTCATTTCCGTCGTAGGCTCCTGTTCGATTGAACGATCCGGCTTGTCGGCTTTCTCGATTGCCGGAGGATTCAGTGGAGAAGCAGGAGCCAGGGAAGTCGGTGGCGCCGGGCGGTTCAAGATCCTTGTATGTGCTCGATTCACAAAATGCACGACCGTTTCGTGGCTCGGTTCGGCAACCGGCGTTTCCGGCGTCGCCTCCTCAACCGGGTTATTTCTGGTTTCGCGCTGGGGCACAATCGGTAGGGGATAGACTTCCTTTCCCTGCGCAGGCTGCACCACCTGAGGCTCTGCACTGAAGTCTTTGCGCAAGTCCTGCTGCTTCCCTTCACTTGCCTCCGGCCTCGGAACTTGTGTCAGATTGGGGCTGGCTGATAACTCGGGAAGCAAGGATTCAGTGGGCGCTGGCGCTGGCGCTGGCACTGGATCCGCCTGCTTGGCGTCGCGGGCTGGTTGTTCTGCCT
>CAZECF010000028.1:0-31510 GCA_964510335.1 uncultured Bryobacter sp.
TTGCCCAGCACGCTTGCGGCAAAGAAACGCCCTTTGCAGTCAACCTGGACGTCGCCGATAAAGGCAATCTCGTCCTGGGTCTTCCAGCTCCGCAGCAGGCTGAGTTGATCGCCGCCCCACTTCAACTCATGAACCGCGTGAGAATTGCCGCCACCGACATAGACGCGGTCTCCAGAAACTGCGAGCCCCAACCAGGCATCGGGGAGAGTGACGGAGGAAACCTGCTGGCCGTTGCTCAAGCGGTGTGCACTTACACTTGGTTTGGCGTGGCCGGCCTGGAGGATAAAGATCCACTTACCGTCGGCGGACACCTTTGAGGTCATCGGCAAATTGCTGAGCAGGACCTGGTCGCCGACCGGCTTGGCGATCCAGCCGCTGACGAGCCGGTTGCCTCCACCGGCTAGCGGCCCGGGTTCCATACGCTGGTCCTTATTGGCTTGCCCGAAAAGAGCAAGAGAAGTTATCGCTGCTAAAACGAGTCGCATCATTTTCAGGCCTCCCATGCCCGTGCTGCCGTCAGGTCTACGATGGTTTCCAGTTTTGCCGGCTTGCGGCCAAAGACCAGCAGGGGAATCTTCTGTTCATGCACGGAGCCGTGTGTGCGGACTTTGACTTCGCTGCGCACCTGGTTCAATTGGCCGAGCGCCGTGCTTTTGTCGCCGAGCACCATCAAGTCTCCGGTGCGGCTGGCCATGAGGCGAAATCTGCGGGCGGCCTCGGCGCGCAAGAGGACCTCGTCGATGCCCTTTTCGGCCAGCAGGGCCGCTTTGGCCTTGACTGCGTCGCCCTTGTTTTCGAGGTCAACGTAGATCGATCCGCCGAGATCGTTGTGATGGACCTTATGTTTGTCGGCGATGGCGGCAACGGCTTTGGAGCGAATGCCCTGTTTGGCCAGTACGCGCACGGGATCGATGGCCAGTGTCTTGAGATTCATCCCATGATCGGCACAGAGGTAGAGTTCGATATTGGAATGATCGTCGAGCATCCCGCCCAGCAATTTGTCCAGCCGGTTGAGGTGTTCCTGGGACTGAGCTTGCTCGGGGGCGTAGGTGTGCATCATGTAGTCGGTGGTAGTGAGGTAGAGCAGATTCACATCGGGCCTCCGGAGGGCTGCTCGGCCCTGTTCGAAAACCCAATAGCTGTTTGCTGCCTCATACATCGGGATGCCCTGCTTTTCGGCCCCCATTGCCAGTTGCGCCTTGGTGCCGATGAGCAGCCGGATCTTTTCTTTTGAGCCGACAAAGGCTGTCTTCAGACCGACTTTGTGCGCGTGTTCAAAGAGAGTTGGCCGCAGCAGATACTTGCTCGATGACATTTCGACAACCTTGCCCAGCTCGGGGTCGAAAAAGGTATTGGCGGTGATGCCGTGTTCATCGGGATAGCTCCCGGTGGCCAAGGATGCGTTATTCACATTGGTGAGGGAAGGAACGATGCCCAGACCGTGGGTATAAGTTCCGGCCTTCATGGCTCGCTTGAGATTGGGCATTTCACTTTTGGCAATGTATTCCTCAGACATGCCGTCGATCAGACAAATCAGAATTTTCTTGGGCTTCTGAGCGGAGAGTACTCTTGCTGCGAGGCCGAGCCCGCCAATGAAATAACGCCGCGAAATGGAATTCAGCATTTTGATCCTTTTAGAATGTCATCCGGAAGGTCAGCTGGACGAGCCTTGGGGTGTTGACAAAACTCGCAACGCGGCCAAAGTTTGTGTTTTGGGGGTTGACTTGGGGGTTGCCCAATACCTGCTTGTTCAAGGCATTGATCAAATCGAGCCGGAAGGACATCCGTACGCGCTCGGCGAGGGTGACCACCTTCATCAAATTGGCGTCGACCTGTTGCAAGGTCTCAGTGCGCAACCAGTTGAGACGGTTGGGGAAGGCCCGGAGATGAAATGCTCCCGGAACCCGCGCCGCGGTCCGCTCGAACAAATCCGTGCGGAACCATCGATCCTGCGTTCGCTCGGAAGAGGGCAGAACAAGATCTCGGTAATCCGTGCCGGTAAAGAATACGTTGCCGAAGTCAATGGCTTCTCCGCTTTGGCGAGTGGAGACCACTCCAATTTGCCAGCCACCGAGAATGGATTTGCCAATACCGGATTTCAACCACGGCTTGCCCTGGCCGAAGGGCAACTCATAGAGGCTGGTGACGACCCAGCGGTGCGGTCGGGAGAAGTCGCTCTCTCGCCAAAGTGGTTCCGTATCAAAGGAGTTGGCAAACCAGTCGCGCGACATGGTGTGGGCCCATTCCCAGTGAGTGTTGAGCAGAAAGCCGTTGCGGAATCTTCTCTCCAGCCGAACGATCATCGAGTTCGATTTATTTTCCCCGATGGCCTCCTGAGTTTGCGTCAAGCCCGTCTGGTGCGGAAAGGGTCGTAACAACTGATTCTTGCGGACTACGGCAGCGCTGAAGAAGCTTAGCGTGGAAAGATCCTGGAAGAGGGCGGGATTGTTGGCCTGGAGACCTGGAAAGTTGGTCAGCCGGAAAGGATTCGCTACGTTGCGGTTCAAGTCGGCATCGACGGCGGTATTGCGTGCGTTACCGGTGGCCCAGAATTCCCTGGGCAAGGCGTTCATATCGCGAGTTACTCCGAGGTTTGGAACATATCCGAGGTTGTAGCTTACGCCCAAGAGCATGTCTTTCCACAAGAGCCGCTCGATCTCGACTCTGACCTTACGCGCCTGAGCGGGAGAAAACTCCGGTTTGATATAGCTGTAGTTTCTACCCAGCAAGCTGTTGCTGCCGAGGCTATTGCCAGCCGGGACATCGAAGCGGGTGCCGTCGGCCCGGACAGGGAATGGATTGGTCAGCGGGTTATTGCCCGGGGTAGAGAAGTAGCCGTTGGTCCAGGTTGCCCCTGCTGCATCGGTGATATTAGTAAGCGTTGAGCGGTTGTAGCCAAACTGGTTTGCCAGCGTATGCGTAACGTTCAGGGTGTCGTAATATACACCGAAGCCTCCGCGGATTGTCGTCTTGCTGTTGATTTGATAGGCGAATCCGAAGCGAGGCATGAAGCGAGTGGTGGAGTTGGTGAGCCCGTCGGGAACATTCTGACCGAGATAGCTTGGAGCACCGGCAACTTGAAAGCTGGCAGCGGGTAATTCCGCCAGTGGCGCGCGAGCATAGGCCGCTTGGGCGCCCTCGCTGATCGCCAGTCTGAGCGCAGGGTCATAGCCACGCAGCCCACGATTAAATCTTTCCTTGATGCTGCCTTCATGCTCCACCCGGAAACCGAAATTGATTGACAAGTTCTGACTCACGCGCCAGTTGTCCTGAAAGTAATAACCTTGGCGAGGCGATGTGGCGTAGTAAGTATCGTTGGTGTCGACTTGTGTCACCGAAGGCACACCGAGCATAAAGGCGGCCCATTCGGTGCCGAGGGTTCCGACGCCGGCAGTGGCTGAGGTTTGGCGCATCAGATCGTTGTTGAAGCGAAAGAAGCCTGAGGTGAAGCCGGGATAGCTGAGGCCGGAGTCCCCGCCCACGCTGAAATAAAGCCGTGGGTCGAAGCCTGCTGTCAGGCTATGACGCCCAAGATACTTGGAGTACTGAATCTTGAGTGAAGCGATGGAGGTTGGCAGGAGAGCCACTCTGGGATTGGAGATCTGGCGATAATTCGTGAATGCAATGGAAGGCAAGGTCTGCTGCTGGCCGGCCTTTTCGTCCAGGTAAGTGGGCAGGCCGACCTGAGATGCGTTGTAGGACCATTGCACTTCGTTCAGGGGCCGATTGTCCCAGTAGCGGTTGTAGGCAAGATTGATGTTCAACAGGGAAGAGGCGCTGAAGCTATGAACGTAGTCCATACTGCCGCCAATGTTGTTGCGGCGGAGCGCCTCGGAGTGCAAGCCGGGAATGGTTGTGTAGGACCAATCCTGCCGGTCGTTGCTGAATTTGTTGTAGCTCCAGCGGAAGAACATTCGATCCTTCTCGGTGGGGTTCCAGTCGACGCGGTTTTGCATGGCGAAGTAGTCGAATTTCACCAGAGGGTCTGAGAAGAGATTGTTGTTGCCGTCGAGATCGGTGATTCCGGGATTGTTCGGCAAGGGGTAAACCTTGGAGTAAAAGTCATACATCTTCGGATTGGCAACCCGGCTCATGGGAACGATGTTTCCGGGAAAGGCTTCTCGCACAAAGAGACCGTTGCTGGGGTTGAGGCGGGTGGTCAAGGGGTCATGGATTTGGTAGCGCGCGGCATTCAGGCGCAAGAGGCGGGAAAAATCTCCATTCCGTTCGTCTGCCGTAGGCACCGTATAGATTTTTCGACCTGTTTCGAGGTCGAAGAATCGCTCCGTCTGGCCGGTATAGATGAAGAAGAAAAAGAGCTTGTTTTTGCCATCGTAAAGTTTCGGAATGCGTACCGGCCCGCCGAGCGAACCCGAATAGGTATTGGACCGGCCGGAGGGTTGGCGTGGCTGAGAGCGGAGTTCCTGGGCCAAGGCAGTATTGCCGGCCAATTCGGCGTCCCGGATGCGGCCCCAATAGACTCCGTTGTCGGTGCTGCCGGTGGCGTGCCACCGCTGCTGCCAGTGGGTATTGCTGAAAGTTCCATGGTAGTCATTGGTGCCGGACTTGGTGGTCATCATGATGTAGGCACCGGTGGAGTGGCCAACGGTGGCATCAAAGGTGATCGGTTCTACGCGCATTTCCTGGATGGCGTCGGTGAAAGGCAGGACAGCGGCCCGCCGGAACTGGCCGCTGTTGGGCGATCCATCGAGAGACCATTCGTTCCCACCCACGGCACCGGTAGCTCTATGGTTGGAACTCGCATTGGTAAAGCTCAAGTTGACGTTGTTGTAGCTTAGCTTCTGCATGCCGACTGTATTGCCAGCCTGCAGGATCACGCTATTGCTCATGGTTGGCAGATCCATCACGGACTTGTTTTCCATGACCTGAGCTGATGATCCGCTCACTGTATTGAGCAGCGGTGTCTCAGAGGAAACGGTGACTGAGGTGGCCGAATCGCCGACCTCCATGCGAATCTCGATGCTTACCCGTGCGCCAAGGACCAGCGTGATGCCAGAGCGCTTGTAGTTCTTGAAGCCTGGCACGGCTGCTGAGACTTCATAGGCGCCCTGGATGAGGAATGGGACTTCAAAGGCCCCAGCCCCATTGCTGATGACATTGTTGCTGACACTGGTTTCCAGGTTGCGCACAGTAACGGACGCGTTGGCGATCGCTGATCCTGTTGAATCGAGGATCTGGCCGGCAATGGTGGCCCGCGTTTCCTGGCCCCAAACGGCGGCCGAACAGAGGCAGACGGCGAGAAGTAAACGATGAATAGACATGATGATCTCCTGACTAGATCTCAAGACTCGCACTTGAAAATGTCAGAAGAATGACGGTACTGCTATAGCAGTATAAAAATTAGATGAAAAGTGTTTAGTGGCGCCAGCGGTGTTTGAGTTCGAATTCGGCGGCCACCGTCAACCACTCGCTCACGCCAAAGGCCAGATGCTCGCGGGCGGCTTTATCGGCAGCTTCCGGGTCTCCCGAGACGATTGCCTCGGCATAATTTACATGGAAGTTGGCGGGTCGAATCTTTTGTTTCAGGACGCCTTCGAAGAGGATTTTCAAAACGTAGACGTTCGTCGCTTCCGTAGCGAGCAGCAGGGCCTTGCAATGGGAGGATTCGGTTACATACCGGTGAAAGGTTGTATGGTAGAGCGCTGCCGCCGGGCGGAGTTTTTCATTGGAGAGCGCACCGACGTATTTTGTGTCCACTTGTTTGGCAATGCTGAGCAGCTTCTTTCTTTCGGCAGGGGTAGCCTTTATGGCTGCGCGCCTTGCCGCTTGTGTCTCCAGTGCTTCTCGCACCACGCATAGCCCTTCGATATCCTCTACCGTTGGAACTTTCACCCGCGTGCCGACACGGTCTTTGCTTTCGACCAAACCCTCTGCTTCCAGCAAGCGCAATGCCTCTGATACGGGAAGGAAACTCATGCCCAATTCTTCGCCGATTTTGCGTGGCGAAAGCACTGCCCCGAGCTTCAACTCTCCAGCGACAATCTTGCCTTTTACATGCCTGTAAGCTTGTTCGCGCAGTGATAATTTGATCTCCTGTTGGGGCATCAACATCATTTGATTTTACTTATTTTCCACACCCTAACAAATTGACAGGCTTAGTGTATTTATGAGTTTGGGGCCCTCAGTTGAGAGGTAGAGGGGAGGGGGAGGGGGAGTGCAAGGGATCGGAGGTTTAGCGCGGATTCAGGATCGGATGAACCCGCGCCGGATTTGGGACTGTAGGGCGGGATCAGAAGGCTCTTGCACCTGCTTCGGCGACGGCCTGGTCCTGTTTTGCCATGCCACCGCTGACGCCGATGGCGCCTACGACCTGGCCGTCATGCTTTACGGGTATACCTCCCGCGAAGATGACGATTTTGCCGCTGTTGGTGGAGTGGATGCCGAAAAACTGCTCTCCCGACTGGCTCTCCTTTGCTAGGTCTTCCGTGGGAAGGTCGAAGGCTCGCGCCGTATAAGCCTTGTGGATCGAGATGTCGATACTCCCGATCCAGGCATTGTCCATGCGGACGTGCGCGACCAGATTTCCTCCCGCGTCAACTACCGCTATGTTCATGGGTTGTCCCTGGTTCGCTGCTTCCTGTTCGGCTGCGGCAATTACTCTTCTGGCGTCTGCAAGTGTTAGCATTTGAAGTTTCTCCTTTTCATTCAGCCAATGGCATAAACCATTTGGTGTTCCGTTACATCCCTGCTACATGGGAATACATCCTGTCGCAGGGCTGGTTTGTTTGTTGGTGGCGGGGCTGGAAAGCGGGTGCAGCCCGACCCGAGTTGGCGGCGCGGTTGCAGAGATCCGTGATGCGGAAGGCCGCAGAGTCGGGACGGCGCGATTTAGTCCAGCCGGAGAGCACGTCAACGTCATCGTTGCCGTACACGGACTGAGCCCGGGCCCCCATGGAATCCATGTGCACGAAACTGCACGCTGTGAAGGGCAGGCATTTGAAAGCGCCGGATCTCATTTCAATCCCGGAGGACAGGCGCACCACGGAGATGGCGGCCAACATCATGCGGGCGACCTGCCAAATCTGGTTGTCGCAGAGGATGGTTCCGGGCGGCTTAAGACCGTTCTGACCGAATTGACGCTTGCGGGGCAGGGCCATCATTCGCTGTTTCACTTGGGTGGAACCAGCATTGTGATTCACCGGGATGCGGATGACCTGCGGAGCGAGCCTTCGGGGAACTCGGGCGACCGCATTGCGTGCGGCGTCATTGTCGCCAGTGGCCGTTAAAGGTGTATTGAGTTTCATCGGAGTTTATAGAGATGGGCGGCGATGTGGCGCGCATCTTCGGCGGTCACGTGCATATTTGGCATCAAGCTGTGCTCGTCCACGCCATGAGGATCGCGAATCCAGCGGGTCATATTGGCATACGTGTTCGGGAGATTGCCCGCAATGTAAGACCGGACAGCGATACGCCGGAGAGGAGGGCCGACCAGCCCGTCGGCGCCCGCAACACCTGGAATTTCATGGCAGCTCCCGCATCCGTAATAGCCGATCAGTTCGCGCCCGCGACTGGGAGTGCCGCCCGTAATTTCGACAGCCAGGGCGTTGTTGGACCGAGTGCACGATGTCCATATCCCGGCCAGGGGAAGCACGAGAAGCAGCATGGCTATCCGGGAGACCTGCATGGAAGTACGCTGCTCGGATTGCCGCAACCACAGGGCGATCAGGATCAGGGCGGCGATCGTATAGACGGCACCGGCGGGGACCCACATGATCAATCCTCCGAGTTGCTGGTCCTCGATTGCACTCAAGCCCCAGGCCCAAGAAGTTTGCAAGTAAACCGGGTACCAGGGCGTGGGTGCGAAGGTGAGCAGTGCGCCGAGGATGCTGCTATGGAGGGCGGTTCCGAAGACGTACATGGCCGCCATCCCGTATTCACGCCTGGCGGCGGGAGCGCGCAATAATGCCCACCAGAAGAGCAGGGCGGTCAGAAGAAAGCTGAGGTGCTGGAGGGCGTGAACTGCGTTGTTGGACACGGTTGCCTGATACAGCGAGGGCACGTGCCAGAGCCACAAGGCAAGACCGTGGAGCCACCAGGCGGGCAAGGGCCGCGAGGCCCACTTCCAGATTCCCTGGAAGGCGGCAGAGGTAAAGGGGGCGGCTGCGGCTTTCCGGTATGCCATCGGGATGGCCCACAGATAGGCGACCACGGGCCGGCCCAGAACGAGCAGTGGCGCTGCGACGAGCATCATGAGTTCGTGTTGGGTCATGTGGGCGGCGAATAGAACCTCGCCCATCGCATGGAGCGGAGATACCAGGGCGATGGCAAGGATGGCCCAGCCCGTCCAATAGCAACGCACTTCCCAGGGGCGAAGGCCATGGCTCCGGCTGCTGCCACGCCAGTACAAGACGGCGGCGCAGACGAGTGCCACTACAACGAAGGGGTCGAGAACCCAGGCCTGTAGCGTGAGCAAATCGTGTGGCTCAAGAGGATCGCCGGCGTGGGCCCGGGCGTTGGTGGACAGCGCGATGGCTGCGGCGATTCTGAGAATGGCTATTTGCATGTTTCTAAGAGCAGCATCGGAATCGTTTGCGCCACGATCAGCAGAAAAGACAGGCAGCCAAGGGCCAAGCCTGCGCCGGCAATGAAGCGGCTTCTGACGAGGACTCCATCGTTACTGCCCTTGGTCCAGCTATTGCCGATATTCCGGTAGTTGGTCCAGGAGTACCAGCTGCCGGCGAAGGCCAGGCCGAGAAAAAGGGCGCTTCCCGCAAAGAGGAATATTTTTGATCCACTGCCACAGATGGTTGAGGCGAAGACGTAGCTGATGAGCAGATGGAATGCCCAAGCCAGGGGAGCAAGCAGAACCCCGGTCCAGAGTTGGATCAAGCCTCGCGGCGAATTGTATTTTTGATTTGCGTCTGCAGCAGGACTTCTCATAAGAACCTCGGACTCCAATACAAGACAACATAGAGTGGTATCCAGATGGCAACAACGAAGTGCCAGTACATGCCGTTCACGGTTGCGCCGAGGCGTCGTTGCTGAGTGAAGTAGCCGTTCACTGCGAGGTAAGCAATGACCATCGTCTTCATGACCAGAGAGACAACGTGAGCGGCGTGGAACATACTGATGCCCCAGACGATTGATCCATACGTGTGGCTGTCCCAGTAGTATTCGATATGGCTATACTCGTATGCCTTGATGGCGAGGAAAGCCAGGGCGAGAATGATTCCGGCGATCAGCCCCCAGGCAAATGAACGGAGCTTCCCTTTGTCGATCGAGATATCCGCGTAATGCACCGTTGCGCTTGAAGCAAGCAGGATCACGGTATTGATGGTGGGCAGCAAGAGCTGTGGCAACTCCGTTCCGGCTGGAGGCCAAGAGTCCGCAACCATTCCCAAGTAGAAGTAAGAGGCGATCAGGCTCGCGATCACCATGCTTTCGATGACGATCATGGCGAGGAAGCCCCACCAGAGCGGCGCTTCGGAGCCGAAGTTATACCGGGATAGCCGGCTGACGTCGATTATGTTGGTTGGGCTCATGATGCGTTTAGTCCAGGGAACTGTCGTCCTCTTCCTTCCAGGGAGGACGCCGGATATGGTGTCTTGGCCAATGCCAGCCCACCATGGACAGGAATGTGAGGACAAAGCCGACGGGCATCCACCACAGGCTGGAGAGCATTCCCAGAAAAGCAACCGCGACGGATACGGCAAGGGCAAGTGGCCATGGGGAGGGACCAGGAAGAATGCTGATGCACTGTGGAGTGGCGTCGAGAACGCTGGTGATCAGGACCTCGCGCCGGTCGCCGCGGAGGCCGATTACATGCGGGTTGGATCCAGTCGCGTCCCAGAGAGGGTATCTGCCTTCGATAACGGGAATTTCGAGGAAGTTATAGTTCGGCGGAGGCGAGGAGGTGGACCATTCGAGGGTGTCGGCATTCCAGGGATTTCGCCCCGCGATGGGGCCGGACCGCATGCTCACAATTGCGTTGACCATGAAGACGACGATGCCGGAGGCGAAGATGAAAGCGCCGACGGTGGCGAGCATGTTGAGTCCGGTCCAGCCGAGCCCATCGACGTAGGTATAGACCCTGCGAGTCATTCCGAGCAGCCCGAGACTATGCATCGGAAAGAAGGTGAGGTTGAAGCCGATGAAGGCCAGCCAGAAACTCCAGTGACCCGCACGTTCGCTCATGAGACGCCCAGTGATCTTGGGGAACCAGTAGAAGGTGGCACCGAGCAGCGGGAAGACGGCTCCCCCGATCAGGACGTAGTGAAAATGGGCAACGATGAAATAGGTGTCGTGGACTTGCAGGTTGAAGGGAACCGAGGCGATCATAACCCCGGTTAGCCCTCCCAGCACGAAGATTCCGAAGAATCCCAGGGCGAACATCAGTGGAGGCCGAAACTCAGGCCGGCTGCCCCACAGCGTGGCGATCCAGCAGAAGACTTGCGTTCCGCTCGGGATGGCAATGATCATGCTGGCGGCGGTGAAGAAGCTTGAGCCTAACTGAGGGAGCCCAGCGGCGAACATGTGGTGTACCCAAAGCCCGAAGCCAACGAAGCCGGTGGCTACCAAGGACAGCACCAGAGGGGTATAGCCGAAAATCCTGCGCTTGCTGAAGGTAATGACCAGGGAAGACAGCATACCCATCGCGGGCAGAAAGATGATGTAGACCTCCGGGTGTCCGAAGAACCAGAAAAGGTGCTGCCACAGAATCGCATCGCCTCCGGCCGCTACATCGAAGAAGTGGGTGCTTGCAGTTCTGTCAAAGGCCAGCATCAGGCTGGCGACCATCACCGGGGGCATGGCGAAAATGATCATGACCGAGATCACGAGAATGGCCCAAACGAAGAGGGGGATTCGATGCAGGGACATGCCGGGAGCGCGCATCTTCAGAATGGTGGCGATCAATTCCACTGCGGCGACGAGGGCGGAGAGCTCGATGAAGGTGATCATCGTTGCCCAGACGTCCATGCGGATCCCTGGTGAAAACTCTTTGTTCGATAGGGGAACGTAGGCGAACCATCCTGCATCCGGGGCCATGCCCAGGAAGAAAAACAGGTAGATCGTAATTCCGGCAATCAGGTAGACGTAATAACCGAAAGCGTTGAGGCGCGGAAACGCCATATCGCGGGCGCCGATCATCAGCGGTGTCAGGTAGATGGCGAAACCTTCCATTACGGGCACGGCGAAGAAGAACATCATCGTGGTGCCGTGCATGGTGAAGAACTGGTTGTACAGATCGGGGGAGAGCAGGTTGTTGCCTGGACGGCTCAACTGCAGCCGCATGACCAGGGCTTCGATCCCTCCAAGGATCAGGAAGATGAACGCGGTGACGATGAATCGCACGCCGATGGACCGGTGGTTTACGTGGAGGAACCATCCCGGGAAGCCCGGCGGCGATTGCCAGGTGCGAGCCAGAAGCTCTTCTGAACTGTTGGAATGAACCTGCTCCGCGTTGGTTTGTGTGGTTTCCATGTCGGGCTACTTTAAGTGGTTGAGGTAAGCCAGCAATGCATGCAGGTCCTCACTGCTCAGATTTGTGGGTGGCATGCGTACCCCTGGCTTGATGACCTGGGGGTCGAGAATCCAACCGGCAAGGTGGCCTTGGGTGTTGGGCACCGTTCCCGCGGCTAGTGTTCGTCGGCTGGCGATGTGAGTGAGGTCGGGTCCGAAAGTCGCGAGGGCGTTGGTGCCGCGGACGGTGTGGCAGAGGATACAGGGTCCTCCGAGGAAGACCTGCTGGCCACGGAGCGCCAGTGCGTCTGAGGGTTCCCGGGCCGGTTCGCGCTGGGCTAGCAGCCAACGCTCGAAATCCGCCGGCGAATGGGCGACGACGACAAAGGCCATGTGAGCGTGCTGCAGGCCGCAGTATTCGCCGCACTGCCCACGCCACGTGCCGGCGCTGTCTGCCTGGATCCAGGTTTGGGTGGTTCGCCCGGGAATGAGGTCAGTCTTGCCGTGAAGATTCGGCACCCAGAAGCTGTGAATTACATCGCGCGACGTCAGCTCGATCATGACGGGGCGTCCAACCGGAATGTGAATTTCGTTGGCGGATGTGACGTTCCGGTTGGTTTGCTTGCCGCCCGGATAGTGAACTTCCCACCACCATTGATGCCCCACGACTTCGATATGCAGGGCGTCCGCAGGCTTGGCCACCATAGCATTGCCAACCGCAACGCTGTAAGTGAGCAGGCCGAGCAGCACGAATATGGGGACGACAACGCCGCCGGCAACTACGAGTTTCAACTTCTGTCCCCGAGATAGTTCGACGTCGTCGTCGCCTTGCCGCGCGCGAAGTACCGCCATGATGACAAGCGCGCATACGATTACAAGCACAATGGTGCAGACGACGAGCATCACCCACCAGAGCGTTGCGATCCGGCCTGCTTGCGGACCCTGCGGGTCGAGCGCGGATTGGATCCCCTGACAACTTGTGAGCAAGAGCGTGAGTACGGAAGTGGCAGCAATCCGAAGGGTCACTTGTTCCTGACCTCCCCTTTCGAATGACTGGCTTCGGAATCGCGGCTCAGATCGGACATGGACCGCACGTAGGCAACGATCTGCCACATCTGGTATTCGGGGATTCTGCCGCCATAAGTCGGCATCCCTTGCGGCCGGCCTTCCGCAATGACGGCGAAGATGGTTTCCGCAGTGCTCCCGTAGATCCAATCGTCATCCATGAGGGCAGGGCCGATCGCCCCGCCGCCATTGGCATGGCAACCGGCGCAGTTGAACTGGCCGAAGAGCTTCTTGCCTTCCGCTATTGCGTGCACATTGCCTTCAAAGGGATTGGGAGTGCGGCGGACACGCATGAAGGGTCCAGCCTGTAGCTCCGATTGCACAGCGCCCTGGACGAGTGTGCCGCCTTGCGGAAGTCCCCGAAGATGCTTTTGCTCATTGCGGCAACCGGTGATCAGCAGGCAGGCCAAGGCGCATGTGATCAGAGGAGGGTAGAAGGATGGCTGCATCGGATGTTACCGTTTGGTCGCCGCAGCGGCAGCCCTGACCAGCGGCTTGCGCGGGACACCATACTGGTCAAGAATTTCGTTGATGCTGGCCTCTTGGCGATCGAGCACATGCTCGAGTTCTTTGCGAAAATCATCCTCACCACGACGGACGCCCATGGCAATGTCAAAGGCAAAGGGCAGGGAGGGCGGGTCGATCTCCGGCAATACTGGCGTGATCCGGAGAGGAGTCGACTGTTTTTTTCCGAAGTAGCCCGCGAAGGGACCCCAAACCACAGCGACATCTACTTCGGAATGAGCCACGGCTTCAACGAGCCGGGCGGGCGGGTTCGGTTTTGAATAGTCGCCAAAAATGCTGTAGCCCGATACGTTCGTGGTGATCTTCCGGCGGCCCAGCGCGTGTAACGGGGGCGGATTTGCGTAATCGTCACCGATCACGTGGACGCCGATCTGGAGGCGCCGGAGGGCCGGGTCATCGAGCGAGGCAATGTTGAGGTTCCTGTCCTTACGTGTGACAAATACATAGGTAGACCGGTAATAGGGGCGAGTTGTAGCGACGAGCTCATAGTTGGACGGGACACCCATGATGAGGTCGCACGTGCCGGCATTTAATGTGTTGCGAACGAAGCCACGCCGTTGGGCAAACCAGGAGTATTCAAGGCGTGCGCCCAGATCACGGGCAACGAGATCGGCGATTCGATTTTCGAATCCTTCTTCGCGTTCATTGGAGAAGGGCAAATTGTTCGGGTCGGAACAGACGCGCAGCACGCGCTTCTGGTTCTCGGGCTTGGCGCAAGATCCAACGAGGAGCGCCGCCGCGATCAGAAGAGCAAATTTACGGAAGGACGAACACATAGATGGTTCCCCCCTTGTTGGTGTGGTCCGGCAGGTCTTTCATGGCACCGACAAAACCCAGGGCGGAGGTTTCATCTCTGGGATCCAGTCCACCGGCTACGATCGCGCCGGCCCAGCCGCCCACTCCATCGGCTACAGCGATGTATTGCTTGCCGTCCGGCCCTTTGTAGCTGATTGGCTGGCTGATGATGCCGGAGCCAGTGCGATACTGCCACAGCACATTACCGCTACGGGCGTCGACGGCTTTGAAATGGCGGTCCATCGTGCCGTAGAAGACGACGTCGCCGGCAGTCGCGAGAGCGCCGCTCCAGGCGGGGAACTTTTCTTTTATGCTCCAGATTTTTTTCTTTTGAACGGGGTCCCAGGCGGTGAATTCACCGCGGTGACCGCCGGGGCCAGCGTACATTTTGACGGAGGCGCCGACGTAGGGAGTTCCGGCGATGTAATTGGCCTCGAGCTTCTCCATGTCCATGCAGAGATTGTTATGCGGGATGTAGAGGATGCGCGTTCGGGGGGACCAGGACGAGGGCTGCCAATCTTTGCCACCCGGTGCCGAGGGGCAAATCTCGCGGGAGGTGCCGGTGGTCTTTGACTCGTTTGCGATCATCGTGCCTTTTTTCAGGTCGAAGCCGTTGCTGACCGTCGTATACACAAACGGGTCAGCCGAAAGCACTTCGCCTGTGGTCCGATCCAGGACGTAGATATACCCGTTGCGCTCCGGCCGAACCAGAACCTTGCGAGTTTGGCCGTTGATTGGCAAGTCGAGTAAAACGTTTTCGTTGACGCCGTCGTAATCGTAAATGTCGTGCGGGCTCCACTGGTAGGCCCAGATTGCCTCGCCTGTGTCAGGATCGCGAGCGAATATCCCGGCCGTCCACTTGTTGTCGCCGGGCCGAACTTCAGGATTCCAGGGTCCGGGATTTCCTGTGCCGTGGTAGATGAGATTCAATTCCGGATCGTAGGAAATCCAGCCCCATACGCTTCCGCCGCCAATCTTCCAGTGATCGCGCGGCCAAGTGGTGACGCCAAGATCCTTGCCTTGATCCTGGGGATAGAAGGCCTTGAATCTAGGACCAATGAGCACATCCGCGTCGGGCCCTGTGCTGTAAGCCCGCCACGCAATGCTGCCATCGTTGGCGTTTACGGCTGCAATCCATCCCCGTACACCGAACTCACCGCCACTATTGCCGACCAGAACCTTGCCTTTGACAACGATCGGCGCCATGGTCATCGTCTCACCCTGATTGATGTCACCGAGGCGTGTCTTCCAAACTTCCTTACCCGTCTTTGCGTCAACGGCTACGGTGTGGGCGTCGAGCGTGTTGTAGATAACTTTCCCTTCCCAGTAAGCGGCACCACGGTTGACAACGTCGCAGCAAGCGACGCCCTGCGATGCGGAGGCGGGCTTGGGTTTGTATTCCCATTTCTTGTCGCCGGTGGTCACGTCGATGGCGTAGAGAATGTTGGGATAGGGGGTCACGAAGTACATCGTGTCGCCAACAACGAGCGGGGCCGCCTCATGTCCCCGTAGCACGCCTGTCGAGAAGGACCAGGCGAGCCGGAGCTTGCCGACGTTCTCCGTGTTGATCTGATCCAGGCCGCTGAAGCGATTTGCGCCGTAATCTTTCGACGCCATCAGCCACTGGCCATCGTCGGGTGTTGAAATTGCATTTACCGGGGCGACGGTCGAATTGTCGTCTTGTGATTTCGCGTCCTGCTGTTGTGCATTCGCACAACCCATGAGAGATAGGCAGCATGCGACTAAGGCGGCGAATGCGAATGACACCTGGATTTTTTCCAAGCGGGAATTCATCAAAGGACTACTCCTGTGCACGAACTTCAGCAAGCAATTGGCTTCTGAACGCTAGAGACCGAAGAAGTGCCGAAGGTTTCCCCGAACTTTGAACTGATGCTTTCTTTATGCGGAAGCAAGCCGGGCGGCTTTGATAGGATGAGCGCCGGAACCACATATGCCGCTCTCCCGCCGCCACTTCCTTGCCGGGGCTCTCCCGGGTGCCCTGGGTGCTGCTCAATCCCCACCGTCGAAGCCGCCCAACATTGTCTTTATTCTGATTGATGACTACGGCTGGCGCGATACCGGCTACAACGGTTCCACCTTTTACCGCACCCCCAACATTGACCGCCTGGCCCGTTCCGGCATGGTCTTCACCAACGGCTATTCGGCTTCTCCGGTCTGCTCCCCGACCCGTGCGGCCCTCATGACCGGCCGCTACCCGGCCCGCCTCCACCTCACCTCCCATCTCCAGGGAGCTTCCAACCGCTTCCACTACACCCGTGTCCTGCAGCCGAGCGCGCGCCTTGAGCTTCCGCTTGAGGAGGTCACCATCGCCGAACTGCTCCGCCAGCGACAATACCGCACAGCCGCCATTGGGAAATGGCACCTCGGCAAAACCGGCTTTCTGCCGGCCGATCAGGGCTTTGACGTCTCGCTGGCCGGTGACGAAGCCGGCTCGACCAACAACTTCTTCTTCCCCGCGTGGCAGAAGAAGATCCCGCTTTCCGGCCAACCCGGTGATTACCTAACTGACCGTCTCACCGATCTCGCGGTTGACTTCATCAACACGAGCCGCAGCCAACCCTTTTTTCTCTACCTGCCCCACTTTGCCGTTCACACCCCCATTGAAGGGAAGCCGGAAAAGGTGAGCAAATTTGACGCCCTGGCCAATCCGCGAAACCCGCAGAACTACGGCGAATATGCGGCGATGATTGAGAGCGTCGATGAAAGCGTGGGTCGCATTCTGGACACCCTCGATCAACAGAAGCTGGCGCAGAACACCATCGTCTTCTTTACCAGCGACAACGGCGGCGTCAGTTCCCGCGAATGGAAAAACCGGCCTATTACTTCCAACCTCCCTTTGCGCGTTGGTAAGGGTCATGTGTACGAAGGCGGGATCCGCGTGCCCACCATCATTCGCTGGCCGGGGGTTACGCGTCCGGGCGCCCGTTGCGACGAAGCAGTGGTCAGCTATGATTACGCCCCAACCATGGCGGCCATGGCTGGCCTGCCGGCCACGTCAACGGCGGCGATGGACGGACGCAGCCTGGTCCCGCTACTCCGTGGGGCTTCCCGGTTTACTCAAGCGCGCGACAATTTCTGGCACTATCCGCATTACAGTCCGCAATTGGGCAAGCCGGCGGCAGCCATCCGCCGCGGCGATGACAAACTGATTCTGTTTTTTGAGGACAACCGAGTCGAGCTCTACAATCTGAAGGCGGATATTGGCGAAAGTCGCGATCTTGCGGCGGCGCAACCGGCCAAGGCGGCACAACTCCGCGCCCGCCTGGAGCAGTGGCTCAAGGAGACCAACGCCCAAGTGCCCCGCCCCAACCCCAACTATGACCCCGCCCGCGAACGCGAATCCGGCCCCCCTATGGGCCCGGCCACGGCCAAGTAAATGCGCGCCATGAATACTGACGAGCTAAAAGACTTTGGTAGCAGATACGCAAGTGCCTGGTGCAGCCAAAGTGCGGCGAGCGTGGCTGCGTTCTTTGAAGAAGATGGCTCACTGCATATTAATGGCGGGCCGTTGTCGGAAGGAAGAGTAGCGATCGCGGAGGCGGCACAGTCTTTTATGACGGCGTTCCCTGACATGGTTGTGGCACTGGATGAGGTGAGCCTGCGCGGAAGCGAGGCCATTTTCCGATGGACTCTTACGGGTGCCCATACAGGTCCAGGTGGCAGCGGTAAATCGGTACGGATCAGCGGCCATGAGGAATGGCTATTCGGGGAGAGTGGCTTGATCCGCGCATCCAAAGGGTATTTTGACGATGCGGATTATCAGCGGCAGTTGAACGGCGAGTGATTCGCAAAACTCACACGGGAAATACTAAGGTATGCGAAAAGGGTTTACCCGCAAACCACAAGCGGACGCCCCGGTAAGCCCAGTCAAGAACTACATTACGCCGGGAGGGCTGCAGCGCTTGCGAGAGGAATGCCGGTATTTGCTGACCCCCGCTTTGGGCCAGAAGCGCCTGCGCGGGCGGGCGGAAATCGACCAAGCCCTAGAGACGTTGGAGCGGACGAAGCGTGCCCTTCGCCGTCAGAAGTGGCTGCAATTCTTCGCGCTGCTGCTTACGTTGGCACACTTCATGTCGTATGGGACCGGTGGACAGCTTAACTTTATGATGCTGCGAGATTCGCCTTTGTCGCTGATCCCATTGTGGGAGGGGCCGCCATACTTTGGGTCTTCCAGCTGAAGTCGCGCCGATTTGCTCATGCCCTTCCATGGGGATGGTCGCTACCCAGCGGTAATGGCGCAGCGTGCGCAGAAGATCCAACGCATGCGACGCATGGCGGCCAATCTCTGCGGCAGTTGATCGAGCGGTTCACTCCTCCATGTTCAATTCACGGGCCTCGAACTGGCGGATGAGTTCGCGAGCCTCCGAGTTCGTGACAAAGGAATCGAGCCATTCCGCCCTCGACAGGAATCGCACCGGCCCCACGGGATGTGCCAGTCGACTCTCACTTTCCCTCGACGGCTGCCAGAGCGGCGCGCGGATTTCCGGAAAATGTACGACCGTCGGCAAGACGTTTCGCCGAAGGGGGTCACGGCACCAGCTTTGCCAGGAAGGCAGCCGGACCGGGATGGCGTATCTTGGAGGGGTTATGCAATGGTCGGTGGAGATGACATATATGGCGCTGGTGGCGGGGTTGTTCATCCTGCCGCGTGGCATGCAGCGGTTACGGATACCCGGAGCAATTACCGCACTTGGGCTGGGAGCAGCGGTCAACATCGGCTTTCATGCCTTCCACGCTGATACCACCATTGAACTCTTTGGCACCTTCGGGATCGTGGCGCTTTTTCTGTTTGCCGGGCTGGAAGTGGCGGTGGATGACCTCTACCGGCACCGGAAAGTGTTGCTGCAACATATCGGCATACAGGGTGTGCTTCTTGGAGTAAGCACGGGGGTTTGCCATATGGTCTTCGGTCTCGACGTACGACCAGCGCTACTGTTTAGCCTGGCGCTGTTCACCCCGTCCACGGGATTCATACTCGATTCGCTGCCGACGCTGAAGCTGGCACCAGACGAGCGGTACTTCGTGAAAGCCAAGGCCATTGCGGCGGAGCTGGTGGCCTTGTTTGTGCTGTTTTTCACCGTGCAGAGCACGGAGATGACCCGGCTGGGGGTATCGACGCTGGTGCTGGTGGCGCTGGTGCTGGGACTGCCGGTGCTGTTCCGGATTTTTGATCGCTTCATTGTGCCGTTCGCGCCCGGGACAGAGTTTACCTTTCTGATTCTGACGGCGCTGATGTCGGCCTATGTGACGCGGGAGTTGGGCGTGTACTACCTGGTAGGGGCGTTCGTGGTGGGATTGACGGCAGTACGGATGCGGCATGCCATACCGAGCCTAAGCGCGGAGCGCCTTCTGATCGGGGTGGAATTGTTCGCGTCGTTCTTCATTCCGTTTTACTTCTTCAAGAGCGGGCTGCATCTGGAGGCGGAACAGTTCTCGCTGGAAGCGTTGGGAATTGCCGCCGGGCTGCTGCTGGTGGTGGTGCCGATACGGGTGGCGCGCGTGGCGGCTCACTGGCACTGGGTGCTGAAACACCCGTGGGCGACAGGGGCGCGGGTGGGAACGGCGATCTTGCCGACGCTGGTGTTCACAATTGTGCTTGCGGAGATATTGCGGGACCGCTTTCAGTTGGCTCCGCAACTGTTTGGGGCACTGATTATCTTCACGATTGTAAATACGGTTATTCCAGGGATCCTGCTGCGGATACCGCCGCCGACCATCGAGACGCCAACGCTCGTGCCGGCAGCGCAGCAGATTGTGACGCACAGGTAGGGGGGCATTCACCTGGGAGAAGGCAACCAACGCAGGCCGTTGGATGAATGGACGATTGCGCGGCGAGACAAGCACTCGCAGGCACTCAGATCCGGATGCTTTGTCAGCCGCAGGGAACTGGTAAAGATTGCCTCACAATGGGAGTCATGAACGCGGACGAACGGAAAGACGTCGCTAGCAGGCATCCAAAGACCTGGTGCAGTCAAAACGTGGCGAGTGTGGCTGCGTTTCGGTGGATGCTTACCGGGTCCAATCCAGGTCAGGGTGATGCGGGAAAGTCGATACGGGTCAGCGGCCATGAAAAATGGCGGTTCGGGGAAATCAGCTTGATCGACATATTGAAAGGGCAGTTGGACTGAGAGTGATTCATGCGAAAAGGGTTTACCAGAAGACCACAAGCGGACGCGCCGGCAAGCCCGGTCAAGAACTACATTACGCCGGGAGGGCTGCAGCGCTTGCGAGAGGAATACCGGTATTTGCTGACCCGGGATCGGCCGGCGGTAACGGCGGTGGTGACATGGGCGGCGAGCAATGGGGATCGGAGTGAGAATGCCGACTACCAGTACGGGAAGCGGCGGCTGCGCCAGATTGATTCGCGGCTGCGGTTTTTGTTGAAGCGAATCGAAGCGGCGGAAGTGGTGGACCCGGAAACGCCGCGGACGGGGCAGGCGGCATCGAGGGTATTTTTTGGAGCCACCGTTTGCTATGCCGATGCGGAGGGGACGGAGCAAGTGGTGAGTATCGTGGGGGCCGACGAGGTGGATCTGGATCGCAGGCACATCAGTTGGCTGTCGCCGCTGGGGCGGGCGCTGATGAAGGCTTCCGAGGGCGACCGCGTAGAGCTGGATGCGCCGGGCGGCAAAACTTATCTGACCGTGGTGGAAGTGTCCTATGAGCGCATTGAAGTGGAACCATTTCGGGAACCACCGGGGGCCGAGACTACGGCAAAGGGCTAGCTGGCAGCGCTATTTCGACGGCGTGAGACTCGCGTGGCGGAAGAGCAGACCGGCGGCGGCGAAGACCAGCACGAAGCCACCGTGGATGATGCCGGTATTCCAGACCGGGCCGGCCGGCGTGTCTGAGAACAGGACCTGGGTGATGAGCCAGGCGATGGCGAGAGCGGCTGCCGTGGCGTAAAGGGCGCGAGCCATCCCTGCTGCTTTGAGGCGTGCGATTGAGGCGCCAACAGCGCCCACGGCAAGTGCGCCGAAGTAGATCAGGTTGATTGGATTTTCTGTTTCCGATGTGTGGACCATCGTGGCCCAGCCGAGGATGAAGCCCGCAACGAGCGCGAGGGCGACGGCGGCTTTGTACGCCCAGGCGGACATGGTTCTGGCGATAAGCGCGTAGGCCATTCCGGTTCCGAAGAAGAGAACGTAGGTGAGGACAAAAGCCTGGGGAGGCCAGTTCCATCCCTGCACGAAGCGGGAAGCAACGAGAGGCACCATGAGCAACGCCAAGGCCACCAGCGCGACCCGCAGGACGGTCTTTTGCATTTGTGTCATGTGAATTGTGTTCTCCCGAAAGATTTCGAGCAGGGTCTCGAAGCAGATGGCCAGCACGAAGCCGAAGAGGCTGCGCCGGGCCTTGCGGCGATCGAGGCAAAGGTCCTGAAAGGTTTGTGACATCTCTGCGCCGAAGCGTGCCTGGAAGCCGCGCGGATAGAGCCGCAGCAGCAACGCATAGCAGGCGCGGTAACGCCGGAGTGCGAGGTCATTGCCCATACGCAAGGCGCCCTTCCGCCGCGGCTACTACGGCGTGATAGCGCTTGAGTTCCGCGGCGAGGGCGAGCCGTCCGGCACTGGTGACTTCGTAGTAGATGCGCCGTTCGTCGTCCATTTCCAGATCGACGCGCTTGTCGCTTTCCTCGATCAGCCCGGCTTCCAGCATGCGCTTGATCGAGCCGTAGAGGGTTCCGGGACCCATACATAGCTTGCCGCGCGAATCGGCTTCCACCTGCTTCATGATGCCGTAGCCATGGAGTTCGCCCTGCGCGAGGGCGAGCAGGATATGCAGCACGGCTGGGGTGAGAGGGGCTTGGGCGAGCGGCTTGGCGGCCATGAGTTGAGAATATATCCGTCGCGGATATACGTCAAGGTTCTTTAGTCGGGCCGGGTTGAACGGCCAACAACGTGCTCTTGGATGTTTGACGTTTCATTTGAGAGGAAACACTATGAATATTGTTCGAAAGATCCCCAGTTGGGGAACGCTTGCAGGATGTTGTGTGCTGCTTGGCGCACTGGCGATGACGCCAACCGGGGCCATGGCGCAAGATAACGCGACGACGACCGGCACAGTCGTGTCGGCGTCCAGAAATACGCTAACGGTCCGGAGCACCAACGGTGCTTATCATCTTTTTATCGTTGATAGCGATACCCGCAAACCCGCCCAGCTCCCGCTCGGCTCAGAGATCCGCGTGGTTTCTGCTCCTGGCGATGAGCCTGGAGTGCGTTTGGCGATTCAAATCAGCGCAGTGGGATCTGGTGCTGCCAATCAGAGTGGGTCTGACAGCGAAATCATTCCGCCCCAAGTTCGAAGAATCGAAAGGGAAATTGAACGTCAGGCACGCCGCTTGCAGTTGGGGGTCCGTGCCGGAGTGGCTTTGGATCCAGAACTCGTACTATTTGGCGTTCAGGCACAAGTCGGACCCTTCTTCGGTGACGACGTATTCTTTCGACCGAACGTCGAGTTTGCCTGGGGCGAAGTGACAAGCTTATTTGCCATCAATCCCGACATCATCTTTCGACTTCCGTTGTCGTCCCGGCAGGGCCGTTGGTCGGCCTATGTAGGCGGGGGCCCCGGGTTCAACTTCCTGCATCAGAACTTCAGGCGGAACGACGGAACGGGCAAACGAATCGACTTCGGGGACTTCAAGAGTGATGTTGGTCTCAACATCCTAGGTGGCATCCGGTACAGAAGCGGCATGTTTACCGAGTTGAGGACGACGGTTTATTCAAACCCTTCTCCTACACTCAGGCTCATTGTTGGCTACAACTTTTAATTCCAACACTGTCCGCTAGAAGTAGCGCAAAACACTATGAAGGCGACCGAAAGGTCGCCTTTTTGTTCGTTAGAACTCAGTTTGAGGATCTCGGCTGTTTCGATTTTTGCTCGAATCTGGTCAATCGGTAGTTAGCGGTCACCGCCGCGATGGCGGGTTTTGCTAACAAGCCGAGCGCCAGGGCGGCAGCGCTTGAGGAAGAGGGCGCCGGCCATGCCGCAGAAAACGAAGATGGCGGTGGATGGCTCGGGCACTGGAGTGAGGAGGAAGGCTCGGGTTTCGCCGTTCACGACGCCATAACCGACGATCTGATTGGAATTGTTAATGTCGCGGGCTTCCTGAAGATTCCAGCCAGCGCCGTTAACAAGCAGATTGTTCAGATTATGCATTTGAACGCCGTCCCACAAAAAGGCAGGGCCGCTGCTTCCCACGATAAAGCCTGCGTCGTTGATGCCAAAGCCCATGCTGGAGAGGCCATTAAGAGTTCCGAGGTCTTGCATACTGCTTCCATTCCAAAAGAAGGCACGCTGCTGACCGTTGACCAACGTAGCAAATCCAGTCACTTGGCCAGAATTATTGATTCCCTTGCCTTCACTAGCGGAGCCGCCGAGGGTCCCCAGGTTCTGCATGGCGCTGCCGTTGTGTAGAAATGCGCGGAGTTGGCCGTTGGCGAGACCACTCCGACCGGTCACCCAACCGCTATCGTTGATTCCATTGCCTTCGCTAAAGGAGCCACCGAGGGTCCCAAGATCCTGCATGCCGGTCCCGTTGTGGAGGAATGCGCGGACTTGGTTGTTGGCGAGACGGCTAGAGCCGGTCACCCAACCGCTATCGTTGATTCCCAGGCCGCTACTTTCGGTTCCACCGAGAGTCCCAAGATTTTGCATGCCGGTCCCGTTGTGGAGGAATGCGCGGAATTGGCCGTTGGCGAGAAGACTATAGCCGGCCACCTGACCTAGGTCGTTGATTCCAAAGCCCAAGCTGGTTAAGCCACCGATGGTCCCAAGATCCTGCATGCCGGTCCCGTTGTAGAGGAATGCGCGCTGTTGTCCGTTGGCGAGAAAACTGAAACCGGTCACCAAACCGCTATCGTTGATTCCAAAGCCGAAGCTAGAGGAGCCACCGAGGGTGCCCAAGTCGGTGATGGTGAACATTGTTGTGGCCCAAGCGGGGGAGGCACAGGCCAGGAGGGTGAGGATTGCGAGTTTGTTCGTTTTCATTTTGTTTTATCTTTCAGTGGCCGATGCGTATGGCTCGGCCGTGCTTATCTTTCAAGTGGATGGGGCCTCCGTTCACCAAAGCTGAGGGAAAGGGAGACCCGGGACATTGCTAATTCATTGGCTCGGATTGCCTGGCACTGCCAGGCGAGCCGATTGGTAGGGCGGGTCAGGCGCGGGGGCGAGGCCGCTTGAGGAAGATGGCGCCCGCGAGGCCGCAGAGGACGAAGATGGCGGTGGATGGCTCGGGGACGGGAGTGAGGAGGAAGGCCCGGGTATCGCCGTTCACGACGCCATAACCGACAATCTGATTGGAATTGTTAATGTCGCGGGCTTCCTGTAGATTCCAACCAGCGCCATTGACGAGAAGATTGCTCAAATTGTGCATTTGGATGCCGTCCCATAGAAAGGAGCCACCAGAGCTGTTTCCTACGATGAAGCCTGCGTCGTTGATGCCTAAGCCTCTGGAGTTGCCACTAAGAGTTCCGAGGTCCTGCATACTCGATCCGTTCCAAAAGAAGGCACGATTCTGACCATTGGCCAACCGAGCAGTTCCAGCCACTTGTCCAGAACTGTTGATTCCGCTGCCTTCGCTATAGGTTCCACCGAAGGTCCCAAGATCCTGCATTCCGCTGCCGTCGTATAGAAAGGCGCGCAATTGGCCGTTGGCGAGAAGACTATAGCCAGTCACCCAACCGCTGTCGTTGATTCCATTGCCTATGCTGAGGTTTCCACCGAGGGTGCCAAGATCTTGCAAGCCGGACCCATTGTAGATGAAGGCGCGGCTTTGGCCGTTGGCGATGGAACTCCGGCCGGTTACCCAACCGCTGTTGTTGATTCCAAGCCCGAAGCTAGAGGAGCCACCGAGGGTCCCAAGATCCTGCATTCCGGTCTCGTTGTAGAGGAATGCGCGCTGTAGGCCATTGGCGAGAGTACTATAGCCAGTAACCTGGCCAAGGTCATTGATTCCATTGCCGAAGCCTAAGGTGCCACCGAGGGTCCCAATATCTTGCATTCCGGTACCGCTGTAAAGGAATGCGCGGGTTTGGCCGTTGGCGAGAGTACTATCTCCGGTGACTTGGCCAAGGTCGTTGAGACTATAAGCTCTGCTAGAAGACCCGCCAAGGGTGCCGAGGTCGGTGATGGTGAACATTGTTGTGGCCCAGGCGGGGGAGGCGCAGGCCAGGAGGGTGAGGATTGCGAGTTTGTTCGTTTTCATTTTATTTTATCTTTCAGTGGCCGATGCATATGGCTCGGTCGTGCTTATTTTTCAATAGGATAGGGGCCTCCGTTCACCAAAGCGGAGGGAACGAGAGACCCGGGACATTGCTAATTCATTGGGTCGGCTTGGCTGGCACTGCCAGGCGAGCCGATTGGTAGGGCGGGTCAGGCGCGGGGGCGAGGCCGCTTGAGGAAGATGGCGCCCGCGAGGCCGCAGAGGACGAAGATGGCGGTAGATGGCTCGGGGACGTCGCTGACTGGAGTCAGGAGGAAGGCGCGTTGTTGGCCGTTCAGGGTGCCATTGCCGACGATCTGGTTGGAGTTGTTGATGTCGCGGGCGTCAGCAAGTGTCCACCCAGCGCCGTTGACTAGTAAATTGTTTAAGTTGTGCATTTCAACGCCGTCCCACAGGAAGGCACCTGAGCTGGATCCTACAACCAAGCCTGCGTCATTTATGGCGCGGCCCACGCTGCCGGCACCAAGGGTTCCGAGGTCTTGCATACTGGTTCCGTCCCAAAAGAAGGCACGCTGCTGGCCGTCGGCCAAAGTAGCATATCCAGTCACTTGGCCAGAATTGTTAATTCCATAGCCTAGGGCAAAGGAGCCACCGAGGGTTCCAAGATCCTGCATGCCGGTCCCGTTGTGGAGGAATGCGCGCCCTTGGCCGTTGGCGAGAGTACTAAAGCCGGTCACCCAACCGCTGTCGTTGATTCCAAAACCTAAGCTAGAGGAGCCGCCAAGGGTCCCAAGATCCTGCATTGATATCCCGTTGTAGAGGAATGCGCGTTGAAAGTTATTGGCAAGAGTACTCTCACCGGTCACCCAACCGAAATCATTAATCGCGAGACCCTGGCTGAAGGTTCCGCCAAGGGTCCCAAGATTCTGCATAGTGGTGCCGTCCCAGAGAAAGGCACGTCGCTGACCGTTGGCGAGACCGCTGAAGCCGGTCACCCAGCCTTGGTCATTGATTCCGAAGCCCAAGCTTTGGGTTCCGCCACCAAGCGTGCCAAGGTCCTGCATTCCAGTCCCGCTGTAGAGATATGCCCGAAATTGACCGTTTGAAGCGAGTCGACTATCTCCGGTCACCTGACCAAGATCGTTGACGCTGTAAGCCGTACTCGGATACAAACCGAGGTTTCCCAAGTCAGTGATAGTGAACATTGTTGTGGCCCAGGCGGGGGAGGCGCAGGCCAGAAGGGTGAGGATTGCGAGTTTGTTCGTTTTCATTTTGTTTTATCTTTCAGTGGCCGATGCATATGGCTCGGCCGTGCTTATCTTTCAAGGAGGCCTGAGGCCGCCGAGACATAAAGCGGAGCGGAGAGCTAATCGGGGACAGCACGAATTTTTTCGCGCATAGTGGACAAATTTGGTCCAGTCTTGTAATCTGACAATATTCTGCAACTGAGTTGCGGAGTTGGGACAGACGCCATGATTCGCAAAATACTCTTCTGGGCTCACTTGATCGCCGGCTGCGTGGGCGGGGTCATTATCCTTTTGATGTCGATTACCGGGGTTTTATTGACCTATGAGCGGCAGATGATTGCGAAAGGCGAGCGGGGGGCGTACCAGGTGAAAGATGGGGGGACGGCCATTCCGGTTGAGAGTGTGTTGCAGCCATTGGAGCTGGCGGCGGGGGCTACCGTAACGCTGCGGGCGGCGGCGACCGAACCCCTGGAAGTGAATCTGGGCAAGGCGGGCTTGGTTTATCTCGATCCTTATACGGGGCAAAAGCTTGGTTCGCCCGATAAAGGAACACGGGAATTTTTCCAAAAGCTTCGGGCCTGGCACAGGTGGATTGCACTGGAGGGAGATTGGCGGCCCGTGGGTAAGGCCATCACCGGGGCTTGCACGCTTGCTTTTGTGGGGCTGGTGCTGTCGGGAATGTACCTGTGGATTCCGCGGGTGGTGAACTGGAAGACAGTGCGGGCGGTGGGATGGTTCCGTAGCGGATTGAGCGGGAAAGCGAGGGATTTCAACTGGCATAACGTAGTGGGGATCTGGAGCGCGGTGCCGTTGTTCTTTGTGATTGTGTCGGCACTGCCGATTTCATATCCGTGGGCGAATGATCTGATTTACACCGTGACGCAGAGCGAGAAGCCCGCCGGGGGAGCGCCACCGGCGATGAAGGGGCAAGCGCAACTGAGTGGCCTGAATGCGGTGGTGGCAGCGGCGAAGACGCAGAGCGGCTGGCAGAGTTTGAGCTTCCGACCGGGGTCGGGCGATGAGCCAGTGGTGGTGACCGTGGACAGGGGAGATGGTGGGCAGCCGCAGTTGAAATCCACTTTGACGGTGGAGCGGGCAACAGGGAGTGTATTGAGCCAGGAGCGGTTTTCGGACTTCAACACGGGTCGACAGGTGAGGATGTTCTCGAGGTTTTTACATACCGGCGAGTCGTTGGGATTGATCGGGCAGACCGTCGCGGGGCTGGTGTCGCTGGGCGGAGCGGTGTTGGTGTGGACGGGATTGGCGCTGTCGTGGCGGCGGTTCCGAAGCTGGCAGACCCGCGCGAAGGCAGCGAAAACGATGAAGGAAGACGTGCGGGAGACGGTAGCGGCTTAAGCAGCGAGGGCGACGATGCCTTCGGTGGAGGATTGAATGACCGCGCACCAGTAGTCAGACTGGGATTCGGGCCAATGGGGCCCGGGGCGGGGATCGGTATGCCAGAGGCCGAAGGAATTTTGGGTGTGGAGCCGGAGAGCCCGGCTGCCAGTTGGCTTGCGGCGGAGACGACGCTGCCAGGAGGCCGGCAAGCTGGTGCGGCTATCGGCCCAGGTGGCGACTGCGGCGAGGCCGGGGTGGAGTGACCAGACAGCGGGATTCATGGCTTCAATGCGGCGCGTGGCGAAGAGCAATTCGCGTTCCAAGGGCAGGTCGCTCAAGGACGCAGCCAGGTGGACAAGGGAATTGGCCGCTTCAAGGGCGGAGCGCATCTTTGCACTTTGCTGGCGGAGGGCACGGGCAGGAAGAGAGGGAAACTTTCTGGAAGGCTTGAGGCCCAACAAGGAGATGCGGGCAGCAACGTAGTGAGGATAGTCACCGGGACCGAAGAGGGGGGCCTGGCTGGGGGATTGTTGGCTTAAGTTCAAGAGGCGCTGGCGGTGGGGACTTTCGGCGAAGCTGAGGCCGGCCGAGTAAGGGTGGAGTTGTTCGCCCGAGGGGAGGAGGCCGTACTTTTCCTCAAAGCGGAGCCAGGTGCGGGATAGGAGGCGGTTGAGCTTCTGGTGGATGGGGTCCTGCCAGAGTGTGATGTCGTAAGAGTTGGCGCCTTCCGTATTGGCCGCTTCGATATCGAGGGCGCGACGCATTTCGATCCAGAAGGCGAAGTCCATTTGAAGGGACATGGGGGCGGAATCCGGATCGACGGGGCCGAGGCGGGCCAGTTCGTTTTCGACGCGGGCGGGGGTGATTTGGCCTTCGCGGATTTGTTCGTAGCCGTCGGCCTGGAGGGTAGCCAACTCGCCGGTCCAGCGGGTGCGGCAGGTGTCGAAGTAGTATTCGCGGCAGGCGAGGGGGCGGGCTTCGTGGACACCGCAGACACGGCGGGGAGTGCCGTCAGCCTCTTTGATGTAGGTGAGGAAGATGCAGGGGCTCGAAGGGAGATTGGCGCGGCGGCGGAGCCAGGTGACGGTGCTGGAGTTGGGATCGTCGAGATAGGGGCGGCGTTTGGTTTCACTGTCTTCGCCGGCGAAGCGGTCCTGGGTGAAGCGGAGGAGGAATTCGGCCGGAGAGAGATTGAAGAAGGTGGCGAGGCGGAGGACGTCGAAGGCGGTAAGGATGATGGGGTCTTCTGAGGAGCAGCAGGTACCGCTGAGACAAGCGTGACAAGCCTGTTGGGGCGAAGCGTTGGCGGGGAGAGTGCCGGCTTTGGCGGGGAAGATGCGGAAGGGATTCATGGATGAGACCAGGCTTTGATGACAGGGAGCAGTTCGGGAAAGGATAACCCAATTTTGGTCCACTTGAATTCGCGGAGTCCGTCGAGGGCGGCCCAGGTGGCGTGGAAGCGGCGATAGTCAATTGAACCCTGGCGAGCTCCCCAGCTCCCGTCGGAATTTTGGGATTCGATCAGGTATTCCATGGCGTAGCGGATAGCGGGGTCTGATTCGGTGAGGCCGAAGGCACGCAGGCTGTCGAGGAATTCGCCGGTCATGTCGGGATCGTTGGCTTCAATGGGAGCAGCCCAGTGGCGGCAGAGGAAATCGTATTCGACGCTGAGCCAGGCGGGATCGAGGAGGTAGCGGCCGTAATCGTTGAGGGTATAGACGAGGTGAGTGATGGCGTAGACGGAATCGTGAAAGCGGACCCAGTTGCGCTTGGGGGATGTGTAATGGCGGAGATGGGGCAACCAGTGGAGGGTGTCGGCAAAGTTGAGGCCGAGGGGGACACCGTAACGCTGGCCGCAATAGGCATTGATGAAGCACATGTACCAGGCTCGGAGCGGAGGCATGAATTGGAGTCTGGCTCCGCAATCGATGCAGCGGCGGGCACCGCGCGAGTTGGGGGAACCGCAGTCGCAGGAGTCCGGCAGGTTAGCGGGAGGCGCTTCGATGCGGGGATCGAAGCCATGAAAGTCAGTCGGGGTGAAGGGGGCGGCGGCTTGCTGGAGATGGCGTTGGAGGCGGGGGTAGTGACGGCCGGCGCGGGCCATGGCGTCGAGAGTTTGGACGGCGGCACAGAGGGAGACCGGAGTGCTGTCGTGAAGGGCATCGGCATTGGTGCGGCACCAGTCGTTGAAGGCAGTGAGGTTGAGCTGGCGGGCGCGGAGTTTGAGAGCGGGGTCGGGCGTGGTGGCGGCGAGGAAGCCGCAGCAGTAGAGGAGTCCGCTGCCGAAAGCATTGAGACCACCGCGACGGAGGCTTAAGCGTTCGAGGAAGGAGAAAGCGCGGGAGACAGCACGAGTGCGGGCCTGGGCGAAAGCGCGAGTTGCAGGCAAAGCTTGCGACCTCCTGGGCAATAAAACAAAAAATACTTTGATTGTTTTATTACAAGCGAGTATAAATGAAACAGGCCAAGGACTGCCACTCAGGCCCATTCTGTCGGATGAGGAGATGTTAGTATGCCGGTTCCGAAGTTACCGCCGTTACCGAAATTGCCCAAGCTTCCCAAATTGCCGAAGGTGCCAAAGCTTCCGAAGCTGCCGAAGGTTCCCAAGGTGATTCCGAAGATCATCCCGAAGGTACCGAAGATTGTGCCAAAGCTGGTGCCCAAGACTGTGGTGCCGAAGCTGGTACCCAAGATTGTAGTGCCGAAGCTGGTCCCGAAGATTGTGGTGCCGAAGCTGGTGCCGAAGATCGTGGTCCCCAAGCTTGTGCCGAAGGTTTTGCCCAAGGTACCCAAGCTGGTACCGAAGATTGTTCTGCCCAAGGTGGTTGTACCGAAGGTAGTTGGGCCCAAGATCGTCATTCCGAAGCTGCCGCCCAAGCTGGTGCCGAAAATCGGGCCCAAGATTGGCCCGGGGCCGGGTCCAGGACCGATCGGGTAAGAGCAGAAGCAACGAGAGAATTGAGAGAAAGAGGACGCCTGCCAGGTGTCCTCTTTTTTTTGGCGAATCGGAGTGCCGGAGACTCAAGGTGTTTCAAAGGAGCCCCGCTGTTAAACTGAAAGAGAAAAAGACTATCTATGGTTGACGCCGTACTCGCAAAGATCTTTGGCACCAAGCATGAGCGTGAAGTAAAGCGCATCAGGCCGAAGGTCGAAGCCATAAACAATCTCGAAGCTGCCATGCGGCAGCTTACCGATGCCGAACTGACGGCGAAGACATCTGAATTCAAGCAAAAGCTGGCCAATGGGGCGACGCTGGATGATCTGCTGATTGAGGCTTTCGCGGTTTGCCGCGAAGCATCGCGGCGGGTGTTGAACATGCGGCACTTTGATGTGCAGTTGATCGGCGGCATCGTGTTGCACGAAGGCAAGATTGCTGAAATGCGGACGGGCGAAGGCAAGACGCTGGTGGCGACGTTGCCGTGCTATCTGAATGCGCTGCTGGGCAAGGGTGTGCACGTCATTACCGTGAACGATTATCTGGCCAAGCGCGACTCGGAGTGGATGGGGCGGTTGCATCGCTTTCTCGGTTTGTCGATCGGGTGCATTACACACGACATTACCGAGGAAGAGCGGCGGGAAGCGTATCAGTCTGACATTACGTACGGAACGAATAACGAATTCGGATTTGATTATCTGCGCGACAACATGAAGTTCCGGCTGGAATCGTGTGTGCAGAGGGAGCATCATTACGCGATCGTCGATGAAGTGGACTCGATTCTGATTGACGAAGCGCGTACGCCGCTGATTATTTCGGGACCGAGTGAAGAATCGACGGACAAGTATTACCGGATCAACACGATTATTCCGAAGCTGGTGCGCGGGGAAGTGATTACGGGCAAAGAGCCCGGCGAGAAGTTTTTTACCGGCGACTATACGGTGGATGAGAAGCAGCGGTCTGTGGCCTTGACCGAAGAAGGTGTGCACAAGGTGGAGC
>CAZECF010000028.1:31520-54063 GCA_964510335.1 uncultured Bryobacter sp.
GCTCAATTGCGGCAACCTGTATGACATCGAGAACATGGAGCTGAACCACCACGTGCAGCAGGGCTTGCGGGCGCAAGTGTTGTACCAGCGGGACCGCGAGTATGTAGTGCAGAATGGCGAAGTGGTGATCGTGGATGAGTTCACGGGCCGGCTGATGCCGGGACGGCGCTGGTCTGACGGGTTGCACCAGGCGGTGGAAGCCAAAGAAGGCGTGAAGATTGAGCGGGAGAATCAAACGCTGGCGACGGTGACGTTCCAGAACTACTTCCGCATGTACAAGAAGCTGGCGGGCATGACGGGAACGGCCGATACGGAAGCGGCGGAATTCGGCAAGACCTACAAGCTGGACGTGGTGCAGATCCCGACGAATCAGAACATGGTTCGCAAGGATCTGAACGATATTGTGTACCGGACGGAAGAAGAGAAGTTCCGGAACGCAGCCAAGGAAATCAAGGCGCTGCACGATCAGGGGCAGCCGGTGCTGGTGGGTACGATTTCGGTAGAGAAGAGTGAAAAACTTTCGACTCACCTGAAGCGGATTGGTGTGCGGCATGAAGTGCTGAACGCGAAGAACCACGAGCGGGAAGCGTCGATTATTGCGCAGGCCGGCCGGAAGGGTGCCGTGACGGTATCGACGAATATGGCGGGCCGCGGTACCGACATTCTGCTGGGTGGAAATCCGGAATTTCTGGCCAAGGATCAGATGCGGCGGGCGGGCAAGGACCCCGAGGGCGTGCATACGGAAGAGTACAAGCTGCTCTTTGAGGAAATGAAACGGCAGACGGATGCCGAGCATGACGAAGTAGCGCGAATTGGTGGATTGTTTGTGTTGGGTACGGAGCGGCATGAGTCGCGGCGTATCGACAACCAGTTGCGAGGCCGTGCGGGACGTCAGGGTGACCCGGGGGGATCGCGTTTTTATCTGTCCCTGCAGGATGATTTGCTGCGGATTTTTGGCGGCGACAAGATTCAGGGCCTGATGCTGCGGCTGGGGATGGAAGAAGATGTGCCGATTGAATCCGGGCTGATTACGCGCCGGATTGAGGCGGCGCAGAAGAACGTGGAAGGCAATCACTTTGCGGCTCGCAAGCATTTGCTTGAGTACGACGATGTGATGAACAAGCAGCGTACGGCAGTGTATGAGCTGCGCCGGGCGATGCTGACTGGTGAGAACCAGAAGGACCGCGTGCGCGAGATGATCGGCTCGATTGTAGCCGGTCTGGTGGATACACGGATGCCCGAGGGTGTCCGGGCGGACCAGTGGGACATCACGGGCCTGGTGACCGATTTACTGACGCAGTTTGGCGTGAAGATTGACGAAGCCGAGCTGGAAGATTCCGGGCGGGAACTGATCGAGCAGGAAATTCTGGACCGTTTGCACGCGCGCTACGACGAGAAGGAAGCCGTGGTGGGGCCAGAGATCATGCGTGAGACCGAGCAGATGATTTTGCTCAACGTGATCGATAACCAGTGGAAAGACCACCTGTTGTCGATGGATCACCTGAAGGAAGGGATCTATCTGCGCGGTTACGGGCAGAAGGATCCGCTGATTGAGTACAAGAAGGAGAGCTTTACGCTCTTCCAGGACATGATGGCGCGGATCGAAGATGAAGCGATCCGGTATCTGTACTTTCTGCAGCCATATGATCAGCACGGGAACATTTTGACGGGACGTGTGGTCGAAGAGGATGAGGAAGACGCGGAGCCGGAACCGGCACCGGTGGCAGCTTCCCTGACAGACTTCACGCGCAACATCCAGCGCAAGAAGGAAAAAGAACTGGAGGCACTGCAATATGTTGGCGGCGACAGCACTACATCGAACAAGCCCCAGCCGATCGTTAAGGGCCCGAAGGTGGGCCGGAACGATCCCTGCCCCTGCGGCAGCGGCAAAAAATACAAGAAGTGTCACGGGGTATAGCCTGTGCTAAGCCCGGCGCTGTTTTTGCTGGCGGCCATTCTGCCCCCGGTGATAGACGACTGGAAGCAGACAGCGGCGGGTAAGCCTGAGCTGCCGCTGATGGCGGTGGCGCGGGAATACGGGCTGCTTGAATCGGAGAAGGCTTCCTACAAGAACGGGGCGAAAGAATTTGAGCTGGCCGTGCACCGGGTGCGGGATGTGACCGGGGCGGTGGCGCTGGAGCAATCGCTGCAGGGCGAAGGCAAGAAGATCTTCCGGCATCAGAACTACGTTTTTGAGACTTTGCAGGGGACGGCGCCGCGGGCGGTACTGGATGCGTTTCTGTTTCCCGAGTTGAAGGTAGACCGATCGGCGGAACCGACGATTGTGTACTATTTACCACGGCAGAGCCGTGTAGTGGGATCGGAAAGATTATTGCTGGGTCCGGAATCTTTGCGGGCGTATGAGCCGCGGATTCCGGTAGCGGCTGCTGGTTTTGATTTTTCGGCGGAAGTGCAATTAGCGAAATATCCGGGAGCGGTGCTGGCGATTTTTCACTATCCAAATCCGGCGATTGCGCGACAACAGGTGGTGGCGTTGCAGGAAATTTCCAGTGCGGCACTGGTGCGCAGCGGCCCGCTGGTCGCGTTGGTGCTGCCGGGAGAGGCCGGTCAACCCCTGGATCCGGAAACAGCGCAAGCGCTGGCAGGGCAAATCCAGTACAAGGCGGCGGTGGTGATGGATAAGGCACCGGACAAACCGCAGCCGAATGCGGGAGAACTGATCCTCGGGGCCTTCAGACTGGTGGGTATTCTGCTGGTGATCTGTCTGGGCCTGGGAATCATTTTTGCGCTGCTTCGGGCATACAGTACACATTGGTCCGGGAAAAAAGGCGATGATGCCATGACGACGCTGGGCATTTAGCTAAGCCCTTTTCATCGTTGATCTTAGAGGGATTCGGGAAGTGGCTAGAGGGGCTTCAAAAGGTTATATAAGATTTGCAAATAATATGCAAGTGATTGAATTCAAGGCACTTATTGAATCCTTCAAAAGCAGTTGACATCCCGGGCGATAGGCCATACACTCCAATCACTAGGATTCAATCGGGAGCATTCCTGTTCGAATCCGATCTCCAACTAACATCAACAAGAAGGCTCGCCAAAAGGCGAGCTTTCTTGTTTTGATTCAGACGGATAAGCTGGAGGGATGCGCCCAGTGCCACCTTCGGAAAAGCCGCAAAGCTGGCGGGAGCGGGCAGAAGCGCTGCGTCACTTGCCGCCGCTGCTGTGGGAAGTCTGGAGTACGAAGCCGCTTTATGCGGCGGTATCGCTGGGGTGCAGGGTGGTGCTGGCGGGGTTGCCAGTTGCAATACTGTACGTTTCGAAACTGTTAGTGGATGAGGTGGTGGCAGGGGGGAGTTCTGAAGCCCTGTGGAGGTATTTGGCGATTGAGGTGGGGTTGGTCGTCGCCTCGGACCTGTTGAGCCGCCTGATGGGGCTTTGTGACTCGCTGCTGGCGGATTTATTCACCAACCGGATCACCGTGAAACTGATGCGGCATGCGGCGACGCTGGATCTGGTGACATTTGAGGACCCGAAGTTTCAGGACAAGCTGGAGCGGGCGCGGCGGCAGACAACCGACCGGCTATCGATGTTGTTTCTGGTGGCGGGGTTGATGCAGCAGGGCTTATCGCTGGCGGCAATGTCGGCGTCGGTGATTGCGTTTTCGCCAATGTTTTTCGGGTTTCTGGTGGTGAGCCTGGTGCCGGTTTTCTGGTCGGAGTCGCATTTTGCCGGGTTGGCCTATTCCCTGCTCTACCGCTGGACGCCTGAGCGGCGGCAGATTGATTATTTGCGGTTGTTGGGGGCGAGCCATACGACGGCGAAGGAAGTAAAGTTATTTGACCTTTCGGGATATCTGATTGAGAAAACCGACGCTCTCTTTCGCCGTTTCTACGCCGAAAACCGGACGCTGGCGGTGCGGCGGGCGGGGGTGAATTTTCTGTGGGGGCTGCTGCCGAATGTGGCGTATTACGCAAGCTTTGTGTACATTTTGCAACAGGCGATGGCGCGTGTGATTTCCGTGGGGGACTTGATCTTTCTGACGCGGGCGTTTTCGACTTCGCGTTCGTTGCTGGGGCAGCTTTTTCAAAACCTGAGCCGGGTGGCGGAACAGGCGATGTATGTTCGGGATTTGTTTGACTTTTTCGAGACGCAACCGGCGCTGCCGGTGAGGGGGGACGCGTTGCCGGCGCCGAGGCCGATTCGGGAGGGCTTCCGTTTTGAGGCGGTGGAGTTTGCTTATCCGGGGCAGGACAAGAAGGTGTTGGACGGGGTGAGTTTTGTGCTGGAGGCGGGGCAGAAGATTGCACTGCTGGGGGAGAATGGCGCGGGGAAGACAACGCTGGTGAAGTTGTTGTGCCGCCTTTATGATCCGACGGGAGGGCGGATTTTGTTGGACGGGGTGGATTTGCGGGATTATGACCCGGCATCGCTCCGGCGGGAGATTGGGGTGATTTTTCAGGACTTTTTGAAGTACGACACAACGGCTGGGGACAATATCGGCTTTGGGCTGATTGAGGCCCTGCGGGATCGCGGGCGGATTGATGCGGCGAGTGCGAAGAGCTATGCCGATTCGGTGATTACGACGCTGCCGGGAGGGTATGAAACGATGCTGGGGCGGCGCTTTGAGGGAGGAGTGGAATTGTCGCAGGGGCAATGGCAGAAGATAGCGCTGGCGCGGGCTTATATGCGGGATGCGCAATTGCTGATTCTGGATGAGCCGACGGCGGCACTGGATGCGCGGGCTGAGTATGAAGTATTTGAGCGGTTTGCGAATTTGACGGCGGGCAAGAGTGCCGTATTGATCTCGCACCGGTTTTCGACGGTGCGGATGGCGGATACGATTCTGGTGTTGGAGGCCGGGAAGATTCTGGAGCGGGGATCGCACCCGGAATTGGTGGCGCGGGGCGGACGCTATGCAGAGCTGTTTGAATTGCAGGCGGCGGGCTACCGGTAGCAAATTACAATAGGAAGATCAGTGGATCTCAAAAAAACCGTTAATTTGCCCAAGACTGCCTTCGCCATGAAGGCGAACCTGCCGCAGAACGAACCCAAGATGCTGGCGCGGTGGAAAGAAATGGACGTGTACAACCGGATTCTGGCGTCGCGGGAGGGGCGTCCGGAATATGTGTTGCACGATGGACCGCCGTATGCGAACGGGAAGATTCACCTCGGGCACGCGTTCAACAAGTTGTTGAAGGACTTTGTGGTGAAGTCGAAGACGATGGCGGGTTACCGGTCGCCGTATTTGCCGGGCTTTGATTGCCACGGGCTGCCGATTGAGATCAAGGTGGACGGTCAGTTGGGTCCGAAGAAGGCGGCGATGACGACGGTGCAGATCCGGCAGGCGTGCCGGAAGTACGCCGACAAGTATGTGGGGTTGCAGTCGGAAGATTTTCAGCGACTGGGAATCTTCGGGCGCTGGGACAACGTTTACAAGACGATGGATGCGCCGTATCAGGCGGCGATTGCGCGGGCGTTTGTCGACTTTCAGGATCAGGGCTATGTGTACAAGGGCTTGAAGCCGGTGAACTGGTGCCTGAGTTGCAAGACGACGCTGGCGGAAGCCGAGGTGGAGTATGGGGATCATACGTCGCCGTCGATCTATGTACGGTTCCGGCTGACGAGTGTGCCGGAGTCGATTCATCCGTCGCTTGCGGGGAAGGAAGTCTACGGGGTGATCTGGACGACGACTCCGTGGACGATTCCGGCGAATCTGGGGATCAGCTTTCATCCGCGGTTTGAATATGTAGCCAACGAAGTGGATGGGGTGGTTTACATCGTGGCGCAAGGCTTGCTGGAGGCTGTGAGCAAGGAATTGGGCTGGGGCGAGCCGCACGTGATCGGGACTTTTGATGGGGCGAGCCTGGATAAGGCCGTGTTCCGTCATCCTTTTCTGGAGCGGGATTCGCTGGGGATGGTGGGCGACCATGTGACGCTGGAGGCAGGTACGGGACTGGTGCATACGGCACCGGGACACGGTATGGAAGATTTCATGGTGTCGCAGCTTTACGGCATCCCGACTTATTGTCCGGTGGATGCTGCCGGGAAGTTCTATGCGGCAGAGGGCGCAGTCGGGGAGTTGCCAGAGGAGTTGATTGGCAAGACGGTCTGGGAGGGGAATCCGATTGTGCTGCGGATTCTGAAGGAAAGTGGGGCGTTGCTGAAGGTAACGGATTACCAGCACAGCTATCCGCATTGCTGGCGCTGCCACAACGCGACCATCTTTCGGGGGACTGAGCAGTGGTTCATCGGGATGGAAAAGAACAACCTGCGGCAGAATGCGCTGGATGCGATCAAGAATGTGAAGTGGCTACCGGCGTGGGGGGAAGAGCGGATCTCAAACATGATCGCGACGCGGCCGGACTGGGTGATTTCGCGGCAGCGGACCTGGGGTGTGCCGATCACGGCGTTTTATTGCGACACGTGTGACCACATCATCGCCGACAAGCAGGTGATGGAGCCGATTCTTGAGCGCTTTGCCAAGGAGAGCGCGGATGTCTGGTATGCGGAAGAGGCGGCGAATCTGTTGCCGCCGGGCTTTGCATGCCCGAAGTGTGGGGGGAATCACTTCCGCAAGGAAAGAGACATTCTGGATGTCTGGTTTGATTCGGGGTCGAGCAGCTTTGCCGTGTTGACGGAGGAGAACGGACTGCCCTGGCCAGCGGATATGTACCTGGAGGGAGCAGATCAATACCGGGGCTGGTTTCATAGCTCGCTGCTGATTGGAGTCGGGTTGCGGGGGCATGCTCCGTACCGGGAGTGCGTGACGGGCGGCTGGATTCTGGATGGCGAAGGCCGGGCGATGTCGAAATCGCTGGGCAACGGGATTGAGCCGGACGAAGTGATCAAGCAGTATGGGGCGGAAGTGCTGCGGTTGTGGGTGTCGAGCGTGGCCTACAACGAGGACGTCCGGATGTCGCCGGTGATTCTGCAACGGCTGGCTGAGGCGTATGTAAAGTTGCGCAATACGTTCCGGTATACGCTGGGAAACCTGGACGGGTTTGACCCGGGGGTGGATGCAGTGGATACGGTCGAGATGGAAGAGATCGACCAGTGGATCTTGCTGAAGACGGCTGACTTGGTGGAACGGTGTCTGGGGCATTATCAGACCTATTCGTTCTATAAGGTGTATCAGGCGATTTATAACTTTGCGACGGTAGAGCTGAGTTCGATTTACTTTGATGTATTGAAAGACAGGTTGTATACGCATGCGACGAAATCGAAGTCGCGGCGGAGTGCGCAGACGGCGTTGTACCGGATTACACATGCGCTGTTGCGGCTGACGGCGCCGATACTGGCCTTCACTTGTGAGGAGGCGTGGGGAGTGTTTGCGCGGCAGCAGGGCGACCCGGATTCGGTGCATATTGCTGAGTTTCCGAAGCCGGAGGAGCTACAGGCGCATGTCAAGGCGAATGAGGAGAACTGGAACCGGCTGCTGGCCTTCCGGGAGTTGACGCGACCGGCACTGGAGACGGCCAAGATTGGGGCTTCCCTCGGCGCGAAGCTGGTGATTACGGCGGCGGGGGCAGATTATCAGTTACTGATGCAGTATCAGGCGAGTTTACCTTCGATCTTTATCGTGTCGCAGGTGGAGTTAGTGGAAGGAACGGAATCGCGGGTGGAGGTGTTGCCGGCAGTGGGCGTGAAATGCGAGCGCTGCTGGAAATATACGGAGGACACCGGGCAGGACGAGAAGTATCCGACCGCTTGCGCAGCCTGTGCGAGCGCGGTAACAGAAATGTTGGGTATGGCGGGATGATTTCCGCACGGACACAGGCGGCGGCGATTGCGCTGGGCGTTTTTGTCCTGGACCGGGTTACGAAGATGTGGATTGAAGCGAAGGTTTCGCTTTACGACACGATCGTGGTGATCCCGGAAGTATTCAACATTGTGCACACGCGGAACCGCGGGGCGGCGTTTGGAATCCTGTCGACCGCGCCGGAGAGCGTCCGGCTGACGGTGCTGGTCGGGATTGCCGGGGTGATTCTAGGCCTGATTGGCTGGATGCTCTGGCAGGCAACGCGGCCGGGACAGGTGGCACCGTGGGTTCAGCGGATGGCGCTGTCGCTCGTGCTGGGCGGGGCGGTGGGGAATTTGTGGGACCGGGTGGCGGCGGGCAGCGTGACCGATTTTTTGCAGGTGTTTCTGGGCTCGTACGAATGGCCGAGCTTTAACGTGGCGGATTCCGGCATCAGCTTGGGGGCGGTGCTGATGGCGGTTGATCTGATCTTCCCCAAACGGAAAGAATATGTTCCCGAAACTGATTGATCTGGGCGGATTCTTTCTGCCGACATATGGCGTGATGGTGGCGCTGGCCTTTCTGGCCGGGCTGTGGGCGACCAACAAGCTGGCGACGCGATCCGGACTGCCGACGGCAAAGATCCAGGACTTAGTCATTTACTGCGCGATCACGGGGCTGGTGGGCGCCAAGTTGATGATGTTTATTTTTGACTGGGAGTATTATGCGCGGAATCCGGCCGAGATGATCTCGCTTTCGACGCTACGGGCGGCGGGGGTGTATCAGGGGGGATTCCTGCTGGCGCTGGTCTTTGCCTACTTCTACATGAAGCGGAACGGCTTGCCACTGCTCAAGACGATGGACTGCTTTGCGCCGGGGATTGCGCTGGGACATGCGATTGGGCGGATCGGTTGTTTTGCGGCGGGATGTTGTTATGGAGCATTGTGTAACCGGCCCTGGGCGGTGCGATTTACGAATCCGGACGCCAAGGAATTTTCGAATGTGCCGCTCAATGTGCCGCTACACCCGACGCAGATCTACGAGACGGTGGGGGACCTGGTGATCTTTGCCGTGCTCTTCCGGCTGCATAACCCGGCGAGCCGGCCGGGAGGCTTGTTCAGTTTGTATCTGGTTTTCTATTCGCTCTTGCGGTTTGTGGTGGAGTTTTTCCGCCACCATGACCAATTGCCGATGTTTGCAGCGGTTCCGCTGGTACATACACAGTGGATCAGCCTGGGGACGCTGTTGTTGGGGCTCTGGCTCCTGTTCCGTAAACCCGCGGGGGAGGCTCAAAATGCTTAAGGAAGTTATTGCTGTATCGACTATGTCGGTTTCTTTGTTTGCCGCCGAAGACGTGAAGCCGCCGGTGGCCAAGCCGATTGCCAAGGAAATGAAAGCCTTTGGCGATACCCGGAATGATCACTACTTCTACATGCGCTACCGGGAAGATCCGGCAGTGATGGAGTACATCAAGGCGGAGAATGCTTACACGGCGGAGGCGATGAAGCCGGTTCAGCCGCTGGTTGAAAAGGTTTATGGGGAGATCCTGGGCCGGATCAAACAGACGGATATGTCGGTGCCGAGCCGCTTTGAGGGTTATTACTACTACTCGCGGACGGAAGAAGGCAAGCAGTATTCGATTGTGGCGCGGAAGAAGGGAACGCTCGAGGCGGTGGAGCAGGTGTTGCTCGATGTGAATGAAATGGCGAAGGGCCACAAGTTCTTTTCGCTGGGCGGCACGAGTGTGAGTCCGGATCAGAAGCTGCTGGCTTATTCGACGGATACGACAGGGTACCGCGAGTACACGATGCGGGTGAAGAATCTGGAGACGGGCGCGGACCTGGGCGATGTTGTGGAGCGGATCGGCGGCTTTACCTGGGCCGAGGATGGGAAGACGATCTTCTATTCCAAGCAGCAGGAAAAGACGAAGCGGAGCTACCAGATCTGGCGGCACGTACTGGGATCGGCGGCAAGCGAGGACAAGCTGGTTTATGAAGAAAAGGATGAGCGGTTTTCGACCGGGGTGAGTAAGACCTTATCGAAGCAGTATCTGGTGATCTCGAGTTCCTCGGGTTTGACGAGCGAATACCGGTATCTGGATGCGAAGACACCGGAGGGCGAATTCCGGACGCTGATTCCGCGGCGGGAGGGGATCACGTATTCGATGAGCCATCATTCGGACCACTTTTACATCCGGATCAACGATCAGGGGCGGGACTTCCGGGTGGTAACGGCACCGGTGGCGGACCCGGTTGAAAAAAACTGGAAGGAAGTCATTCCCGCGCAGAAGGGGCGCTATGTGCAGGGGATGACGATTCTGGCGCGGCATGCGGTGTATCTGTTGCGCTTGAGCGGGCTGCATACGTTGCGGGTGGTGGAATTGGGCTCCGGCAAGAGCCACGACATTCAGTTTGAAGAGCAGGCCTACACGCTGAGCTTTGGGGGGAACGCCGAGTTTGATACGAACCTGGTGCGCTTCAGCTATTCGTCCATGGTGACGCCGTCTTCGACCTACGACTACGACATGACGACGCGACAGCGGACGTTGTTGAAGCAGCAGGAAGTGTTGGGCGGCTATGACCCGAAGCAATATACGGTGGAGCGACTCACGGCGACGAGTGCGGACGGCACGAAGGTGCCCGTGACGGTGGCCTACAAGAAGGGCTTCGCGAAAGACGGGAAGGCGCCCTTGCTGCTTTATGGGTATGGATCTTATGCGATTCCGATGGATCCGGGATTTTCAGCGTCGCGGCTGAGCCTGATGGACCGGGGCTTTGCCTATGCGATTGCGCACATTCGCGGGGGCACGGACCTGGGCTATTCCTGGTATGAAGACGGCAAGTTGCTGAAGAAGAAGAATACGTTCCGGGACTTTATTGCGGCGGCGGAGACTTTGATTGCAGAGAAGTTTACCAATTCCGGAAAGCTGGTGATCGAGGGGGCGAGCGCCGGGGGATTGCTGGTGGGCGCGGTGATGAATTCGCGGCCGGAACTTTTTCAGGGCGTGATTGCGGGAGTGCCGTTTGTGGATGTGGTTTCGAGCTTGCAGGACAAGTCGATCCCGCTTTCGACGACTGACGCAGATGAATTCGGGGACCCGGAAAAGCAGGAATTTTATGAGTATATGAAATCGTACTCACCCTACGACAACGTGCAGCCGGCGAAGTATCCGAATGTTTATATCTACACGAGCATGAATGATTCGCAGGTGCCGTATTGGGAGCCGGTGAAGTGGACGGCGAAGTTGAGGGCCAATCAGAAGGGGAGTGGAAGGATCTTGCTGGATGTAAATCTGGATGCGGGGCACGGAGGCGCCTCAGGCCGCTATGACCGCATCCGGGAACTGGCAAAGAGTTACGCGTTTGCGATCACAGCGGTGGGGCTGAAGGAGTAGCGGCGATACACGTCAGTTCAGAATGGGCAGCCTCGCAATCGTCCAATTCAATTTTCGTGACTTTTTGCTTCTCGCTGGATCGCGCTGCCTGTCCAGGCGAACTTGGACCGAGTTAGCGCTTCATGGTCGCTCAGTCCACCTGAAACAAATCCTTGTAGGCTTCCTCTAACCGTGTCACCTCGGCATCCGTGAGCCGGGCAAACTCCTTCTCCCGCGCACGCTTCGATAAGCTCCCGTGATTTTGGTGGAAGAAGCGGAACAGCAAGTCTATCGTGCGCTCCGGCATGTCGGCGACGGTTTCGATTACGGCGCGGAATCGGTCGTAGCGACGCAGAAACTCGGTTTCACGCGGCAGGTCTTCGTCGATGGTTTTGCGCACGCACTCGCATAGAAATTCAGCGTGCGGCGTTGCGTCGAAGTACCGGTAGAAGTCGCCGGTCTCACTTCGCACTTCAACATTTCCTTCCGGCGTGGCGTCCCATTCGATCACCGGCAGCAGGCGCTTAGAGTAATCTTCCAGTACCGTTCGGTATGAGTCGATGCTCTCCAAGATCGCGGACGAGACCGGAAACACCACACCCGCAGGATTGAACCCGCGTCCGGCCAAGACGTGATGAATCAGGTAGCGGTGGAGACGGCCATTTCCGTCCACGAAGGGATGTATATACACAAAGCCAAACGCGAGAACCGCCGCCGCGATCACCGCATCAATGGAGCGGACGGCGACGCGATCAAATGCGATCATTCCGTCGATGAGCGTGGTAAGGTCCTGCGCCCGTGCGCTGATATGGTCCGGCAGCGGCAAGCGCGTCTCGCGATCATGCTCGCCGACAAAGCCGCCTTCTTCCCGAAGACCGAGCTTCACGAATCGCGCATCGCCGATGACAATCGCTTGTAGCCGCAGCAATTCATCCAGCGAGAGCGGATGTCGGCCAGCTTCGCCGATGGCGCGGCCCCAGCGCTGAATGCGGTCTTGCGCGGGGCGTTCCCCCTCAATCGCGTAGCTTGACTTGGAGTCTTTCAGCAGAAGGAATGCAGCGGTGCGGGCAAGCAGATCACGCGGAACAGCGGCAACCGCCGCTTGCGCACGCGCGGCCAAATCCATCTCAGCGAATTTCATCAGTGCTTTCGTGCGAAACACCAGAGGACAGAATGCCGGTGTGCCGGGGAGGTTGTTCCAGACCCGATGCCTCGGCGATGTCTCACCCTTGGATGCCCATTGCTGCTCGATATCCACCACCTTTGCGTACGCACCTTTTTCGGCGTCCGGCAGCGCCAGGCGCTCTCCAAGCAGCCATTCGTAGAGAAACCAGATGCGCCGAGCGTAAGTACCCGTTGGCTTGGCGTTGACGATAGATTCGATTGCCTGTCCGCCAGCGGCCAGGAACAGTCGCTTGAGGACCGCGAGATCGAGCCCTTCGTACTTGAGGGCAAATGTCAGGTGCCCCTCCAGTGTTGAGGGGGGCGCATGGCGCGCGGTGAGAATCCGCCAGCCGTTCTCCTCCCGGCTGCGGTGATGCTCGCTCGTCGCGGACAAGGTTCGCGGTATGGGCACCACGAGATTGTAGGCGTCGATCAGAGCAGCATACCCGGCAGGCGTCGCCCGCTCCGGCAGCACGCGCCCGTGAAAAATCATCACGGAGCCTGAAAACCGGTTCTGATCGTCATCTGCCATGAAAAATGGTTCTCTCTGTGAGGTTTGCTTCTGAATGGAGCATAGCGTGAAATCGGCTAACTGTCCATGAAAAACAGTTCTGGATGACAACGCTACGTGAAATTGCGTAACAGGGGATTCGTACAGCATTCGCACACGGGGCGCTTGGGACCAAAGCCTTCAGATAATCCAGCCGCGCAGCGGTCAGGGCGCAGCCTCTGAAAACTGGGCCTATCTATTGGCTTTCATTGTTATTCGCAGTCTACATTTCAAAATTGCAGACTATGAACTGGCAAAGGAGTTTGCGCAAGGAGCCTATCATGAGCCTGGAGCATACGAACGACAAGGCGGGCCAACCTGGCCAACCGTCACAACTATTCCTACAGCGAGGAGCATGCGAAACAGATCATCGACGCCCTTGACGCCGAACTTCGGCAGGTAAAGGCCCGATTCCGTCAGGAGACCTCGCAACCCACCAATGGCTTCTCATTTCGAATGCAGTAAAAAACAACGAAGCCGCAACGGCCTACGCAGACAGTATCGCGTCGGGAGCCTCTTTGCGGGAATGGGCCAACGAGCGGGACAATTTTGCGGCTCAAACCTATCGCCGCAATTTCGCGAAGACCGCGCTCTTTCACAAACCGATTCAGGACCATTCGGTGGTGACCGACGACCTCGCCCCGATTGACGTGTTGACCGCCGGGTTTCCCTGCCAGCCTTTTTCCGTCGCCGGGGCGAAGATGGGATTCAATGATGAGCGCCATTCAAAGTGCTACGCTTTGCCAGCGGACCCGAACTCTTTCGGCATTGCACTAAGCGGGAGACGTAAATGGAATACATCAAACCGTTCTCGGACTCCCGCCTTGTGGCAAACTCCAGTTGTTATCTTCGTCAGAATTCTCTCAAGCACATTCGATACGCTGGGAGCGTGCGCATTCTTGCTTTTTCCATTGTCCTTACCCTCCATGCGGCGGAGCCTCGGCCAGGACACTCGCCCCACGGCGATGCTTTCGATAGTGGTCCGCGCACCAAGCCAGTGCTCATGAAGGAGATTGGTTTTGCCAATTTTCCGATCACGCACAAGAACCCGGAGACGCAGCGCTGGTTCAACCAGGGCAATGCCCTGCTGCATTCGTTCTGGGATTATGAAGCCGAGCGCAGCTTTCGCTGGTGTTTGAAGCTGGAGCCGGACAATGCCATGTGTTACTGGGGTCTGGCACGCGCCGCCGGGGAGGAGCGCAGTGAAGCCTTTATCAAAGAGGCGGCAAAGCGCAAGGCAACGGTGACGGATCGCGAGCGGCTTTACATCGAGGCGCTGGAAGCTCGCGAACGCACCGATCGATTGCGGGATCGTGGCGATGATTACCGAGACCGTGCCCGTGACTACAAGAAAATTCTCGAGACGATTTGCGTGAAGTATCCGGAAGACCAGGAAGCGAAGTTGCTATTGGCTCTGGCAAATATGGGCGACTCGCGCTACGGCACCGAAATGGTGTTGCGTGAGGTACAGGGCAAGCAGCCCGACCATCCGGGAGTGCATCATTACCGCATTCACAACTGGAATTATCATGAGCCGGAGCAGGCCCTCAAGAGTGCTAAACGTTACGGCGAAGTGGCCCCGAATATTGGCCATGCGCTGCATATGCCAGGGCACATTTACGCGACGGTTGGAATGTGGAAGGAAGCAGCTATTTCGATGGATGCAGCGACTCGTACCGAGGTTCGCCACATGCACGAGCGGCAGGTTTTCCCCTTCAACTACTGGAACTGGGGGCATAACCGGGCTTACCTGAGCTATATCCAGGAAGAGCTTGGGTTGCCTGAGCTGGCTATTGCCGGGGCTCGCGACTTGATGGATGCGCCGCAGGACCCGAAGTCGAATGACAAGTCGCCCTATAGCCCACATTCCCAGGGGATTCGGAGTATGGCTCGGGTGCTGGTGAGGTATGAACGCTGGAAAGAGTTGCTCGATACGCGCACGATTCCCTGGCGCGATAGCAACGGTGACAAATTGCTGAAAGCCTATGTGGAGGCACGGGCGCATTTTGGCCTTGGGGATTTGGACGCAGCGGAAAAGGCGATGTCTGAATTGGACAAGCTGAAGGAAGAAAAAAGCGTCGAGGGGACTTACAAGATCATGGCGGTAGAGCTGAAGGCTCGGCTGGCGCTAGCCAAGGGCGATACGTTGCTGGGCATTGGACTGATGACCGAGGCTGCCGAGAAGCAGTTTGAATTGCAGAAAGGCGACAATGACCCACCGCATTATCCGCAGGTTCTGTTTAACGCGCTCGGCGAAGCTTACTTGAAGGCTGGCAGCAAGGATCTGGCGATTGCGGCATTTGAGAAGGCGTTGCAGTTGACTCGTAATGATCACTTTGCATTGATTGGTTTGGAGCGCGCGGGTAAGCCGACGCGGATTCAGACTCCGGAACCGGAGCGGACTTACAACCCGGATTCACTTGAGAAGTACGGGCCAAAGCAGTGGTCGCCGATTGCGGCGCCATCGCTTGAGGCGACCGATGCGGAGGGCAAGACGGTGAAGCTCAGTGAGCTCTCTGGCAGGAATGTGATTCTTGTCTTCTATCTGGGGAAAGAATGCCCGCACTGCTTGAAGCAGTTGAAGGATCTGAAGGCGAAGTCAAGTGATTGGAAGCGGCTGAATACGGTTGTGCTTGCGGTCAGCGGCAATAGTCCCGAGCAGAATCGCAGTCTGCTGGGGGATGAGGCGTATCAGGGGATTCGCTTTTTGAGCGACAAGGACCATGCCAATGCCAAGCGCTTTCTTGCTTACGATGACTTTGACGAGATGGAGTTGCATGCAACGATCCTGATCGATAAGGAAGGCAAGTTAAGGTGGAGCCGGGTGGGTGGGGAGCCGTTTGAGGATATGGTTTTTTTGGCGAAGGCGATAGAGGCGGTGCGCTAGGAGCTTGTTCGTTTGCCTGCACAAGAGGAAAAGCCCAGAGTTGATGAACTCTGGGCTTTTTTCAACAGCTTTCTCATTCGCAACTATTGGAACTAGCGGCGACGCCGGATCACGGCCATTCCGATCAGGCCGGCTCCGAGAAGGACATAGGTGGAGGGTTCAGGGTTTTCGATGGTTTCAGGAGCGTTCATGGGGTTCACGAACATGCCCTGCTCCTGAAGAAAGAAGCTTTGTTTGTTCTCGGCGGTGCCGTCGAGGACGAGCAGGTGAGCGCGAGTCGTCCAGGAGCCGAGCTGGTTGTGCCAGGCCTCAGCCTGGGCGCGGACATCTGTATCCGTAATGGCCGTGAAGCCGGAGTCGAGATCAAAGGTGGCGTCAGAGGCGTATTCCCAAAGCAGGAACTGGAAGGCAGCGGCCTTGGTGGCGGAAGCGTAAGTTTCGTAGTAGGCGTTACCCCAGAGCTTTTCAATGGCTTCGGCCGTGTTGGCGGTGAAGGCGAACTGGTACATCGAGACCTGATCAAAGGCGGAACCGTTGCCGTTGACGGGGCCGACGCTGAAGGGGCGGGTGGGGTCGGCGGAATAGGTGAGCAGGCCGAAATAGTTGCCGCTGATGCCGTTGAAGCTGGTTTCCAGGCCGAAGAGGCCGGCGGAAGTGCTGACGCCATTCAAAGTGCCGGCATTGTTGACGACCAGACCGTTGAAGTGGGGCCCGTTGTCAGGGGCTTCATCACGGATATGGACCAGATTGGCCGCCGCAGCGAGAGATGAAAAAGCGATAAGAAGGAGTGCTTGGGAGGTGAGAGTTCGTTTCATATTCGTAGTACCTTGTCCTGTTTTGAGGTTAGGGCTTTGGCTATTAAAGTGATATGGCTTTGAGGTTTACCAAGTACTAGCAGTTTCTTAGTACTGGGTTACCAGAAAAAAAGGGCCAGGCGGAGAGCCTGGCCGGAGTGCATTTGGATCGAGAAAGAACTAGCGACGCTTGAAGTAGACAAGCCCGAGGAGGCCAGCACCGATGAGGGCGTAGGTGCCGGGTTCGGGGACTTGCTCATTGGTGGGGGTGCCGGGATTGTTGAAAATGAAGCTTTGCTTGGTGTCAAAGCCACTGATGGCGCTGAGATTCGCAGTGGTGGTCCAGTTGGCGATCTGGTTGTTCCAGGCGGTAGCCTGATTGCGGACGTCAGCATTGGTGATGCGAATTCGGCCACTGAAAGGATCATAAGTGCCATCGCCAATGTATTCCCAAAGGAGGAACTGGAAGGCGGAGGCGGTGGTCATGTTAAGGGCGGAATCGACGAATGCGTTAGCCCAGAGCTTGGAGATGCGCTCGGCAGTACTTGCAGCATCCGGGATGTCCGGGACGAAGTTGTCGAGGTAGTCAACCAGGCTGACCAGGGTAAAGGCCGTACCGTTGCCATTGGCAGGGCCAACCGAGAGGGCGCGGAAGGGGTCGATGCAGTAAGTCCAGAGCGAGAACCAGTCGGTGCTCGAACTGGAGGCGGAATTGAGGTTCATCTCGAAATCGAGCATGCCAGCCCAATAGTTGCCACCGTCGATGGTGCCGACACCGCTCCGCTTGAGGCTTTGGCCGTTATTGAAAACGAAATGGTCTGTGGGGTTGGGAGTGTCGCGCAAGTAAACAGTAGCCGCAGACGCGGTGGAAACCGAACCCATGATCAGGGCGACGCCGAGCAGGGAGGCCGGTAAGAATTTTGACTTTGCCATACATTGATTAGGCTAGGGGCCCGGAAAGGGTGGTGAAATGGGCCAATTGGGGTGAACAGTACCAAAACTTTGCAAGTACTACGAGCTAGGAAAGTACTTGTTCGAGAAAGCGGATCATGGAGCGTTGTTTGTCGAAATTCCCAATGGCAGCTTCGATATTGACGTAGCGGAGGGAGCGGGAGGCGGCTAGTACTGAAAAGCTACCGTCGTCGGAGCGTACGGATTTTTGGAGGACAGAATTATAGGGTCCGCGCTCAATTTTTGCGAAATCGGCAGGGTTGGTGGCGAGCAGAAAGTCGCGTGGATTCGATTTGTCCGGCTGGTGGACGGCGTCGCTGATGGGGATTTCATCGTTCATCGAGTAGCCATCAGCATTGTTGTGCATGGCGATGAGGATGCCGCCGGGAGGGGGGGAAACCGCCTTGAGGAAGGCTTCGCGATCCCGGTCGAGCAGGGCCATGGCGGCGTCAATCGCAACGGAGTTCTGGTTGAAGCGTTCGAGGCTCTTGCGGGCACCGGCGGCGGTGAACATGCGGTTGGGATCGATGAGGCAATCCCCGACCGGGGCGTTGCGGCGGGAGTTCTCGATCAAAAAGTAGGTGCCGGGGAAGGTTTTGATGTGTTCTTTGAGCACGTCGCGGGCCGTGGTTTCGTTGCCGTGGATGTGGAGGTAGCGGCGAGAGGAGTTGCCATTTTGCTCCACAGTAAAGCGGATGCCGCCGATCGAAAGCGGTTGGGAGAGGGCACTCAAAAGGAGGGCACGGCGGGTCAACGGCAACAAGGTTGCTGACATACTATTAACTGAAAAGGATCGCACAATGCACGAGCAAAAAGATGAGATGAACCCGCTGCTGGCGGCGGAAGCACGCTTTGACATTGCCGCGGAGGCGCTCAATCTGGACAGTGGAATTTCGAAGATTCTACGGACGCCGTCGCGCGAGGTGACGGTTTATATTCCGGTGGAAATGGACGATGGGCGGATTGAAGTGTTTACGGGATATCGGGTGCAACATTCGATTGCGCGGGGGCCGGCCAAGGGGGGAATCCGGTATGCGTCGCACGTAACGCTCGATGAAGTGCGGGCGCTGGCGAGCTGGATGACGTGGAAGTGTGCGGTGGTGAATATTCCTTACGGGGGCGGCAAAGGCGGTATCATTTGCGACCCGGGTATCTTGTCGCAGAAGGAGCTGGAGCGGATTACGCGGCGTTACACATCCGAGATGATGGAGGTCTTCGGGCCGGAACTGGACGTGCCGGCACCGGACATGGGGACGAACCAGCAGACGATGGCCTGGATCATGGACACGTACTCGATGCACAAACGGCATACGGTGACGGCAGTGGTGACGGGCAAGCCGCTGGACCTGGGGGGATCGCGCGGGAGGACGGAAGCGACTGGACGGGGCTGTCTGTTTGTGACTTTGCAGGCGCTGAAGAAATTCGGGATTCAGCCGGAGTCTGCGAGCGTGGTGGTGCAGGGCTTTGGCAACGTAGGCGGGCAAGGGGCGCGGCTGATGGCGGCGGCGGGGATGAAGGTGGTGTCGATTATTGAGTGGGATGGGGCAGTTTACAACGCGAATGGGCTTGATATTCCGGCCCTGATGGAGCACCGACGGGAGACGGGTTCGATTCTGGACTTTGCGGGCGGGGAGAATATGGATAAACAGGAAGCCATGTACCTGCCGGTGGATGTACTGGTGCCGGCGGCCATGGAAAACGTGATCACTTCAGCGAACGCGAGCCGGATTCAGGCGAAGATCATTTGCGAGGGAGCAAACGGGCCGACAACGGCGCAGGCGGACCCGATATTGAAGGCCAAGGGCGTGTTTGTGATTCCGGACATTCTGGCGAATGCAGGCGGGGTAACGGTTTCCTACTTTGAGTGGGTACAGAACCGGCAGGGCTACTTCTGGAATGAGCAATTGGTAAACGAACGGCTGGAAGAGATGATGGTGGCGAGCTTCCATGATGTGGTAAGTTATGCCGAGAAGCATGGCGTGGATAACCGGACGGCGGCTTATATGTTGGCGATCGACCGGGTGGCGTTTACGATCCAGTTGCGTGGCCTTTACGCCTGATGACGGAGAGCGGATCGACGCCGCTGATGCGGCAATATCACGCGATCAAGCAACAGGTGCCGAATGCGCTACTGCTCTTCCGGCTGGGTGATTTTTACGAGCTCTTTTTTGAGGATGCAAAGACGGCGGCGCGGGAGCTTGAGATCACGCTGACGGCGCGGCATGGAACGCCGATGTGTGGGGTGCCGTATCATGCCGCGGATGGATACGTGGCCAGGCTGATCCAGAAGGGCTTCCGGGTGGCGATGTGCGAGCAGATGGAGTTGCCAGGACCGGGCAAGAAGCTGGTGAACCGGGAGATTACGCGGATTGTGACGCCGGGCACGGCGACGGAAGCCAATGTGCTGCGGGCCAAGGAGAACAATTACCTGGGGGCGCTGTGCCGCGACAGCAATGACGCTACGCGGGTGGCGCTGGCTTATGTGGATGTGTCGACGGGGGAGTTTCGGGTGACGGTGCTGGCCGCGCATGAGGTGGGGGCGCTGGTGGAAACGCTGAACATCAAGGAAGTGCTGCTGCCGGTGAAGGATGAGAGGCTAGGCATCCTGCAGACGACGCTTGAGCCTTGGGTTTTTGATTTCGATTATGCGGAGCGGATTCTGAAGGATCATTTCAAGCTGCATTCGCTGGATGGCTGCGGATTGGGCCCGCACGCGATTGGGGTTCAGGCGGCGGGGGCGGTACTCCATTATTTGCGGGACACGCAGAAGGCGGCGCTGGATCATCTGGACCGGCCGAGCTATTACGAGCGTGGCGAGGCGATGGTGCTGGACCCGGTGACGGTGCGGAATCTGGAACTGGTGGAGCCGCTCTTTGCGGCGGATCTGGGGGGAGGCCGGAACTCGACGTTGATTGCGGCACTGGATGAGACGGTGACGGGCATGGGAGCGCGGATGTTGCGGCGGCGGATTTTGCGCCCGTCGGTAGAGCGGCGGGAGATCGAGGCGCGTCTGGATGCGGTGGGGGAATTGATGGGGGCGACGATCGTGCGGGCGAAGCTGCGGGAGCGCCTGGGAACGGTGGCGGATCTCGAACGGTTGCTGGCGAAGGTGACGATGAACACGGCGGGTCCGCGGGAATTGCTGGGGCTGGTGAAGTCGCTCGATCAGGCACCGGGGATTCAGGATTTGCTGAAGAAGCTGGAGGGTGAGTTAACCGGTAAGCTCGCTTTCGAGTTAGTGGATTTGGCTGAGTTGCGGGAGAAAGTGTTGGGGGCATTGCATCCGGAGCCGCCGGTGGGCTTTGCTGATGGGGGCGTGATCCGGGATGGGGTGCATGCGGAGCTGGACGAGTTGCGCGACATACAGCGGAACGGGAAGCAGTATGTGGCGCAGGTGGAAGTAAGGGAACGCGAGCGGACGGGGATCCAAAGCCTGAAGGTCCGCTTCAACAATGTATTTGGCTACTACATTGAGATTTCCAAGGCGAACATGCATCTGGCGCCGAAGGATTATGACCGCAAGCAGACGCTTGTGAACGCGGAGCGGTTTACGACGCCTGAGCTGAAAGAGCTGGAAGTGAAGATCCTGGAGGCGGAAGAGCGCATTCTGGCGATCGAGAAGGAGCTGTTTCAGCAGTTGCGGGCGGATTCGGCGAAAGAGGCAGGCAAGATCCGGCAGACGGCGACGGCAGTGGCGGAAGTGGATGTGTTGTTGTCGCTGGCAGAGGTGGCAGCGGGGCGGCGCTATACGCGGCCGGTCTTCAGCGAGAACGGGGAGTTTCGGGTGGAGGCCGGACGGCATCCGGTGGTGGAGCGGCTGGTGGAGGCCGAGGCGGCCCGGTATATTCCCAATGATTTGTATCTGGACAATGAGAAGTTTGTCGCGATCATCACCGGGCCGAATATGGGTGGTAAGTCGACTTACTTGCGGCAGGCGGCGATGATGTCGATTCTGGCGCAGATCGGGAGCTTTGTGCCGGCGGAGAAGGCCGTACTGCCGATTGTCGACCGGGTGTTTACGCGGATTGGGGCGGCAGACAATGTGGCGCGGGGCCGGTCGACCTTTATGGTGGAGATGACGGAGACGGCGCTGATTCTGAATACGGCGACGGAGCGGAGTTTGGTGGTGCTGGACGAGATTGGCCGGGGAACCTCGACCTATGACGGGCTGGCGCTGGCCTGGAGCGTGGTGGAGTTTCTGCATCAGCGGGTGGGGGCGAAGACTTTGTTTGCGACGCATTATCACGAGTTGACCGTGCTCGAAGAGTCGCTGGCGGGGGTGCGGAATTTGCATGTATCGGTGAAGGAAGCGGGAGACCAGATTGTATTTCTGCGCAAGGTGGAGCCGGGGGCGGCGGGCAAGAGCTTCGGGATTGAAGTGGCGAGGCTGGCCGCATTGCCGGAGGTGGTGATTGACCGGGCGCGGCAGATTCTGGCGTTGCATGAGAAGCAGCAGTTGACGCCGCAGGGGCTGGGGAGTGCACCGGAGCCGATGCAGATCCAGTTGTTTGAGCCGGTGGGCGGGAATATTGCTTCGAGGATTCGGGCGCTAAAGCTGGATGAGTTGCGGCCAATTGAAGCCTTGCAGATTTTGGCGGAGTTACAGAAGGAGTTACAGTGATGCGCGTTGCGGGAATCATGTCGGGGACGTCGCTGGACGGCATTGATGTGGCGGTGGTGGATATTGAATGGCCGCGGCTGGAGTTGGTGAAGTTTGCAAGTACGCCGTATCCGGCGGCGCTGCGGAAGCGGATTCTGGCCGTGTCGAATGCAGCGTGCCATACGCGGGACATTGCGCGGCTGCACTATGAGTTGGGGGAGCGCTATGCGGCGGCGGTGGCGGCGATGGACGTGAAGAAGATTGAGCTGGTGGGGTGTCACGGGCAAACGATTTATCATGAGGGGCCAAAGTGCACGCTGCAAATCGGGGAAGGCGCGGTGATTGCAGAGCGGCTGGGAATTGAGACCGTGACGAACTTCCGGGCGAGGGACCTGGCGGCAGGCGGGCAGGGCGCGCCACTGGTGCCTTTTTTTGACTGGATGACGCTGACGCACCGGGAAGTAAATCGCGTGGCGATCAATATTGGCGGGATTGCGAACGTGCATGCGCTGCCACGGCGGGCCA
>CAZECF010000029.1:0-52701 GCA_964510335.1 uncultured Bryobacter sp.
ACGTGGTGGAATCGCTTGGAATTGAGCGCAGTCATCAGGCGATGGCGGATGCCGACCTGACGCTGGTGGTCTATGACGCAGCGTTGGGACTGGATGGGGAGTCGGCGGCTTTGCTGGAAAAGGCAAGGGAGCAGGGGCGGTTTTTGCTGGTGGCCAACAAGTGTGAGCTTGGAGCCGTGTCAGTGAAGGAGGCGATTCCGGTTTCGGCGTTGAGTGGGGAGAACCTGGATTCGTTGCGTGAACGGATTGTCGAGGTGATCGCACCGGGTGGGTTGCGAGAGGCGGGCGACGGCTTTGTGACCAGCCTGCGGCAGAAAGGATTGCTCGATGAGGCGTTGGAGAATCTGGAGCGGGCGCGAATGGCGGTGGATGAACATGTGCCGCACGAGATGCTGCTGCTGGATCTTTATGCGGCCTTGCGGGCGGTGGATGGAGTCAGCGGAGCGACGACGGCGGACGACATCCTGAACCGGATCTTCTCAACCTTCTGTATCGGGAAGTGAAGCGCCGGCAGCGAGGGCAGCGGGCCGGGCCAGACGCGCCTTGATGGAATCGAGAACCCCGTTGACAAAGCCGACGCTCTCGTTGCCGGAAAAGCGGCGAGCGAGCTCAAGCGCTTCGTCAATCACGACGGCGTGCGGGAGTTTGTTGTCGAGCAATTCGTAAGTAGCGAGGCGAAGGATGTTGCGATCCACAGAAGGCATGCGGTCGATGCGCCAGTGTTCGCTGGCTTTGCCGATTTCTGCATCAAGACGGTCGCGCATGCCGGAGGCACCGCGGACCAGTTCTTCCATGAAGCGGTCTTTGGGCATACGGGAAAAATCGTCGTCTTCGCTGTGAAGGGTGAAGTAGTAGGCTTCAATGGCCGAATCGAGATCATAACGACCAAGATCGAGAAGAAATAGAACTTGCAGCGCGCGTTCGCGCGATTTCCGGCGGCTGGCCATGAGAAGTTAGTCCTTGCCGCCCTTGATCTGGCGAAGGAGATTGGCCATTTCCACGGCACTCAAGGCAGCCTCGCCGCCTTTGTTGCCCATTTTGCCCCCGGCGCGGTCGAGCGCTTGTTCCATCGTATTGGTGGTGAGAACTCCGTTGGCTACCGGCACGCCGGAATCCTTGGCTACGGCGCCGATGCCTTTGGCGTTTTCTCCGGCCACATAGTCAAAGTGAGGGGTATCGCCGCGGACCACGCAGCCCAGACAGACGATGGCGTCAGTTTGCCCCTGGCGCGCCAGTTCGGCGACAAGCACGGGCATTTCCCAGGCTCCCGGAACACGATAGACCGCAACAGATTTCCGGTCGGCCCCGGCTCTGGATAGCACTTCGAGAGCACCCGACAGGAGCCGGTCGGTGACCAGACTGTTGAAACGGCTCACCACGATGGCAATGCGCAAGCCTGCCGCGGAAGCGGATGCCTGGTGCACTGAGATTTCATGGGGATGGAACGAAGACATATGGGATACTGGGGAAGTACCTTACAGTTTAGCGCATGGATCCAGCATTTATACGGAACTTCTCGATCATTGCGCACATTGACCATGGCAAGTCCACGCTGGCCGACCGCCTTCTGGAAGTAACTGGCGCCTTGAGTCAGCGTGAAATGATGGAACAAGTCCTCGACTCGATGGACCTCGAGCGGGAACGCGGCATCACCATCAAAGCTCACGCAGTGCGCTTGAATTACACCGCCAAAGATGGCGTCACTTACCAGTTAAATCTCATCGACACGCCGGGGCACGTGGACTTCAGCTATGAAGTGTCGCGTAGCTTACAGGCATGCGAGGGGGCGTTGCTGGTGGTGGACGCCTCACAGGGCGTTGAGGCGCAGACTCTGGCGAATACTTATCTGGCCCTGGGCCAGAACCTGGAAATCATTCCAGTCATCAACAAGATCGATTTGCCAAGTGCAGAGCCGGAGCGGATCCGGGAGCAGATCGAGTCGGTGATTGGTCTTGATGCGTCCGAAGCAGTGTTGGCGAGCGCCAAGAATGGCATCGGCATCGCAGAGATTCTCGAAGAGATCGTCAAGAAGGTGCCGCCGCCGAAGGGCAAGACGGAAGACCCGCTGCGGGCACTGATTTTCGACAGTTGGTTTGACAGCTACCGCGGTGTGATCATCCTGATGCGGGTGGTGGATGGCAAGATCCGCAAGGGCATGAAGATCCGGCTGAATGCGGGCGGCAAGGTTTACGAAGTGGACGGCGTGGGATATCAATCGCCGAAGCCGATTCCTTGCGACGAATTGTCCGCGGGAGAAGTCGGATTCCTTTTCGCCAACATCAAGAACGTGGCGGAAGCCCAGATTGGCGACACGATCATGGAGGAAGGCCGGCGGGCAGCCGAGCCGGTACCGGGCTTCCAGGAGATCAAGCCGATGGTTTTCGCCGGGCTCTATCCGGTGGAGAGCCATGAGCACAACGTACTGCGCGAGGCACTGGAAAAGCTGCGACTGAACGATAGCGCGCTGACTTTTGAAGCGGAAAGCTCTGCGGCGTTGGGCTTTGGGTTCCGTTGTGGGTTTCTGGGCTTGTTGCACCTTGAGATTGTGCAGGAGCGACTGGAGCGTGAATTTGATATTGACCTGATCACGACCGCGCCGGGTGTGCGCTACAAGGTAACGCTGATGAACGGCGAAGTGATTACGGTCGATAACCCGCAGCGGTTTCCGGATCCGACGGAAATTGACAAGATCGAAGAGCCCATTATTGAGGCGACGATCATTACGCGGGAAGACTACATCGGCGAGATTTTGGCCTTGGTGGAAGAGAAGCGCGGGCAGCAGAAGAAGTTTGAGTTTATCGGCAGCTCTCGCGTGATGATTGTTTACGAGTTGCCGCTGAACGAAGTGGTGCTCGACTTCTACGACCGGCTGAAGAGCTGCTCGCGTGGCTATGCTTCGCTGGACTATCATTTGGCGGGGATGCGGGTTTCACCGATGGTGAAGCTGGATGTGATGGTGGCGGGCGAGCCCGTGGATGCGCTGTCGATGATCGTGCATAAGGACTTTGCCTACGAGCGCGGCAGGACCCTGATCGAGCGGCTGCGCAAGCTGATCCCCCGACAGATGTTTGAGGTCGCGCTGCAAGCGGCAATCGGGGCGAAGGTGATTGCGCGCGAGACGATCTCGGCGATTCGCAAAAACGTGCTGGCCAAGTGCTATGGCGGCGACATCAGCCGCAAGCGCAAACTGCTTGAGAAGCAAAAAGAGGGCAAGAAGCGGATGAAGCGCGTGGGGCGCGTGGAGATTCCACAGGAAGCCTTCCTGGCCGTGTTGAAGGTAAGTTCTTCTTCCGACATGGACGACTAAGCTAGACTGTCTGGCATGGCTTTCTGCCCCAATTGCGGCACGGAGTATGGTGCGACCCCGCTACGCTGCCAATGCGGCTATCTCTTCGGCTCAGCCCCGTCGGCCCCGGTAAGCATGGCGACGCCAGGTCGCTTTGAATTTACGGGCGATGGGGCGGCCTTATTGATGCTCTATCTGAAGCTGGTCTTGTTCAGTATCTTCACGCTGGGAATCTACAGCTTCTGGGGACGAACCGAAATTCGCAGGTACCTTTGGTCCAACACGAAGCTGGCAGGGCAGTCCTTCGGGTATCACGGCACGGGGAAGGAAATCTTTTTGGGTTGGTTGGTGCTGATGGGGATCCTTGTCGCGGCCTATGGCAGTGTTGCGCTGGGAGTGATGGCGGGAGGAGAGCGAGCCGTGAGCGTGCTGGGGCTGCTGCCGGTACTGGTGCTGGCGGGTCTGGCTCCGCTGGCCCTGCATGGTGCGCTGCGCTACCGCATGAGCCGGACAAGCTGGCAAGGGCGGCGATTCCGCTACGAGGGAAATTTTGGTGAGCTGGCAAAGATTGTGGTGCTGGGAATTTTGTTGAGCCTGGTGACGCTCAGCCTGTACTCGCCCATTCTGCTGGTAAAAATCCGGCGCTACGTCACGCAGAACACCTCCTATGGCGGACGAAAATTTGAATATGTGGGCGAGGATAGCGCGCTGCTTTGGCCCTATATAAAGATGCTGCTCCTGATTTTGCCTACGCTGGGGTTGTGGCGATTCTGGTTTGAGGCCGAAGCAGGGCGCGCGCTTTGGGGCGCAACGCGCTACGCAGGAGTGCCGATGCGGGCGAACTGGAAAGGCAGTGAGCTGTTGTGGCTTGGCTTTACGAACGGAATCATTGCAATCTTCACGCTGGGGATTGGTTACCCGTGGACGGTGTGCCGCCGGGTGCGCTATTTGACGGAAAACCTGCAGTTGATGGAGTTGCCTCGTGTGGAGTTGCTACCGCAAGCCACGGGCGCTGAGGATGGGTTTGGGGAAGCGGCCAGTAGCGTCATGGGAATCGACGCGGCACTCGATTGGGGCTTTGGACTGTAGGCCATGAAGTTGAAGCTGTTCTCGCTGGCGGCGGGTCTGTTGCTGGTGCTGGCGATGGGGGTTTATCTGGCATGGAAGAGCGTACCGCTGCTCTTGGGAGGTATTGTTGGACTGGTGCCGGTGACTTGGGAGGAGAAACTGGGGCAGGCCGTGGTAGCGGGAATGACAGAGGGGGAGCGAAGCTGTAGCGACGAGGCAACGCAGGCAATGCTCAATGAAGTGGTCGGGCGGTTGCAGAGCGCCATGCCGGTGGGGCCTTACCGGTTCAGGGTAAAGGTTGTGCGAAATCCGGAAGTGAATGCGCTGGCAGCCCCCGGGGGCCATATTGTTTTGTTCAGCGGATTGCTCAAGAACATGGACAATGCCGAGCAGGTAGCCGCGGTGGTGGCGCATGAGATGCAGCATGTCGTGCAGCGGCACACCACAAGGGGAATGGTGCGGGCCCTGGGCTTGCAGGCGATTTTGACTCTGACGATTGGTGATCCTGGTTTACTCGGTGAGTTGGCCGGCAATCTGACAGTCATGCATTTCATGCGCTCAGACGAGCAGAGCGCGGACGATGAAGCCCTGAAAGTATTAATGCGGGCGGGGATTGCCCCCATGGAGATGAAGAAGGCCTTTGAGAATCTGGCGAAAGCGAGCGGGGCGGCGCGAAGCGAACCGGTGCTCAAGTACCTTTCGTCGCACCCGCCCCTGTCGGAACGGATCGAGCGGGTGGCGCAGCAGGGGGCAGGATGGCGAGGACCGGCTCGGCCGCTGGAAACGTCGATCGCAGGGGTTTGCCCAGCGCGCTAGGCGTGGGGTCGTAGCGGCCAGATAGCCACCTGGATCGCGGGCGAGAAGTGGAGCAGCGGCGGCAGATCGGGCAATTCGATTCCGGCAGCCTGCGCCATGGTGTTGGTCTCAATTTGCGCTTCGGCGTTATAGAGCGGCCATTCGAGGTGGTGGATATCGCCGCGGTAGAGCTGGCCGGACGGGTCGGTTGTATAGAGACAGTATCGTTCGGTAAGCCAGCGCACCAGGTCTGTTTTGCGGGTGGCGTCCAAGGGCCGGTAGCGGGCCTGGAAGTCTGCGGGAGGAGCGTCGCGGTGCGTACGGCGGGAAGCATAGTGGACAGCACTATCCTCGGCGCGAATGCTCATGGTGGCATTCATGTAGGGGAGATGGAAAGCACTCCTGGCAACGGCTACAGCAACCGGATTTGACGCCTCAAGGGACCAGAAATAGACACCCGGTTTGTCCTGGGACCCGGCGCGCGGGCGGACATAGGTACGAACATTGAGCTCGGCAAAGTTTGAAAACCAGGGCAAGGCAGGGGTGTAGCGGAGGCGAACGCCAGTCATGCGGAAGGGGACAACCGCGACCCAGGCTGTACCGTCGAAAAGATCGGGCTCAAGGGCAGGAGGAAGAAGCGGGGCGATGCTGGCGGCGGGTATTGGCCAGTGAGCAAAAAGCAGGTCACGCCACCACTGCGTCATCACCCAGGGCCCGGAGGGAAGAGGGTATGGACGGTGGGATTGAGCAGCCAGTACGGAGGAAAGCCCCATGATAGTAGGCTATCTCTTGTGAAGGGCTTAGAGATAGAAGTAAAGGTTGTGGTCGCGGACTTCCGCAAATTTCGCCGGTTATTGCGGGAGGCGGGCTTCCGGCTGAAGCACCGGCGCGTGTTTGAACGCAACACGATTTTTGAGACAGAGCCGCCGAGTTTGAGACCCGGAGGCAAGATCCTCCGGCTACGGGAAGCGGGGAGCAAGTGCACCATCACCTATAAGGGTGTGGCCAAGGTGGGCAAGCACAAGTCGCGGGAGGAGATTGAGTTTGAAGCCTCCGACCCGGAGGCGGCATTTACACTGCTGGTGCGGCTGGGCTATCAGCCGCGATTCCGGTATGAGAAGTACCGGACAGAATTCCAGCAAGTAGAAGGTGAGGGCGTCGTGACGCTGGACGAAACCCCCATTGGGCTCTACGCCGAGTTGGAGGGCACAGAAAAATGGATCGATTTGACTGCAAAAAGTCTGGGGCTTGCCGATAAGGATTACATCACAGCAAGCTACGGTGCTTTGTACCTGCAGTGGTGCGAGAGAGAAGGCGTGGACCCTGAACACATGGTATTCAGGTGATCGCCTTAGCTCTTTGGTAATGCATAGTACTTGAACAAATTTTTACTTACGACCATGTTAATTCTTGGCCTTGGCAAGTTACGGTGATATTCTTCTTTTGAAGGCAAATGAGCTTTAGTCTTTTACTCATCGGATTCTCGCTGGCGCTGTTAGCGTACTGGTTCCGCTACAGTTGTCTGCTGATTCTGCACACTCAAACCGCCGAGAACTACTCTGAAGCGGTATGCCGTGCCAACGGTTTAAGCTTTGATCTGGTCAAGGGACATATCGAGGCAGGGCAAAGCCCGGATTTAGCTTCTCTCTACAAGACGCTGGAACGGGATTATGCAGTTGTGAACCAATTACTGGATCAGGTTGCGGGAGAGGAAATTCTTCTGGAAACGAAACTCCTGCGCTTGAATTTCAAGATGACGCAGGCTTGGTTCCGGGTTAGCCAATCGCTGGGCCTGAAGGCGCCTGTGGCCGCGCTGGAAGAGATGGCGGATACGATCGCGCATTTCGCCAACAGTTTTGGCGAGATCCAGAAGGCTTCTGGAGCTTCCGCCTAAGTCCTTGAGCGATTAAATTTACGAATCGGGTTCATCCCGGGCTGAAAGGAGAGGCAATGCCTCTCCTTTTTGCATAAGATGAACAATGTGAGTGATCTGAAGGCTGCGACACAGCGTCTGAAAACGGTAACCGACGAAATCGGCAAGATAATTGTGGGCCAGGACGAGGTCGTCCGAGGCGTCCTCATCTGCCTGTTGGGCGGCGGCCACGTCTTGCTCGAAGGCGTCCCCGGACTGGGCAAGACAACCTTGCTGCGGACTTTATCGCGCGTACTGCACCTGAAGTACAGCCGGATCCAGTTCACGCCCGACCTCATGCCGGCTGACATCGTAGGCAGCATGATTCTCGATTCTGACGACACGGGCCACAAGAGCTTCCGTTTTCAGGCGGGACCGATCTTTGCCAACCTGGTTTTGGCCGATGAAATCAACCGCGCCACGCCCAAGACGCAAAGTGCACTGCTGGAGGCGATGCAGGAACGGACAGTCACCAGCGGCACAACAACACACCAGTTGGATAATCCGTTTCTCGTAATGGCCACGCAGAACCCGATTGAGATGGAAGGGACTTACCCGCTGCCGGAAGCACAACTCGACCGCTTTCTCATGAAGATCCTGGTGAAGTACCCAAACCGGGCAGACCTGGCAACGATCGTTGAGCGCACCATTACGCGGGATGAAGTGGAACTCGAAACCAAGCTGGACGTACCGGGAATCCTTCAACTGCGCAAGTTGTGCCGCGAGGTGCTGGTGGCGCCACACGTTCAGGATTTTGCTGTAGACCTGGTAATGGCAACGCAGCCGGACCAGGGGCAGGCACACCCGCTGGCCAAGAAATACATCCGTTACGGCAGTTCGCCGCGCGGCGCGCAGTCGCTGGTCGAGTGCGGCCGGGTTCTCGCGATGATGCGCGGACGGGAACACCTCAGTATCGACGACATTGCAGCAGTAGCGCCTTCAGTATTGCGGCACCGGGTGATTCTCAACTTTGACGCACACGCTGACGGCCAATCGACTGAGACCATACTGCCGGAAATTCTGAAGGGCATAGCAACGCAAGTAGCGGGGCGCTAGCGGGGAGCAGCAGAGCGGTACACCGTGGCGCGAAGTGAATTCAAAATCGAAAAGGCCTTTCTCGAAAGGCTGGAGCGGCTTACCATCCACTGGCAGAAGTCGTTTCCTGGCGTGGTGGGTGGGCACAATGCCAGCCGCTTTTCGGGGCCCGGACAGGAATTTCTCGATCACCGGAACTTCACCAGCGGGGATGACCTGCGGGCAGTAAATTGGCGGGCATACATGCGGCTGGAAAAGCTGTTCCTGAAGCTCTTTCAAATTGAGCCGAGGGTGCCGATCCGACTCCTGTTTGATGCCAGCGCCAGCATGGGGCTGGGAGGAAAGTGGGACTACGCGAGAAGGCTCGCCGCAGCAATCATTTATGTTGGTCTGGTGCGGCTGGACGCAATTCAGCTGATCCCTTTCCGTGAGGGGCTGGAAGAAGGCTTGCAATGTGGGGGAGGCAGGCATCGTTTCTCACCCGTTTCCGATGCACTGGCAGGGCTGGAGGCAAAGGGCAAGACCGATTTCAGCCGCGTGACTCGTGAGTTTCTGGGCGCGGGCCGCGGCAAGGGCCTGGTGATTGTGATTTCAGATTTTCTCGGCGAAGAGGATTGGCTCAAGCCGCTGCAGTACATCGCAGACTTTGGCCATGAGCTGACCCTGATTCAGGTTTGGGATGACGAGGAGCGGAGTCCCGGAGCCGTGGGGGATCTGGAAGTGACGGAAGTGGAATCGGGCCGGCAGATGAAGGTAACTTTTGACGCAGGGGCGCGCCAGCAATATACAGAAGCCTTCGACGAATATGCGGCGCAACTGCGGCGGCTGGCCCTCCGCAACCAGGGTCGCTACACAGGGTTGCCCACTAGCACGAGCGTGGAAGATGCCGTATTCGGGGCGCTAGTAGCCACGCAAGGATTGCGATAGATGGAATTTCTGAATCTCAGCCTGCTGGAATTTTCGGCCCTCTTCGCTCTGCTGGGAGCAGCGGTGGTGGCTCTTTACCTGCTGGACCGTTCGCGGGTAAAGCTTCAGTCCGCAACGCTGCGATTCTTTCAGATGGCGAAGATCCCCCCGAGCCAGCAACGGCGCAAGCGGATTCAGCAACCCTGGAGCCTGCTGCTGCAGTTGCTGGCCCTGGCACTCTTGCTGTTGGCAGTTTCCCAGTTGCGCTGGGGCGGTGATAAGTACGCGCCCAGGAATCATGTCCTGATAGTGGATGTTTCCGCGGCGAGCGCGGCGCCTTCCCGTGCCGATGCCAGCGTCAATGTTTTGACAGCCTCCAAGCGGAAGGCATTGCAATGGCTGGGAACGTTACCGACACAGGACCGGGTCAGCGTGATCGAAGCCGGCACCTTGCTGACTCCGCGGACGTCGCTAGAAACGAGCCGGGCTGAGGCACGGCGGGCCATTGAACAACTGCAAAGCGGTACGGGCGGCACGCGGATGGAAGAAGCGTTTGAGTTCGCCGCCAATGTGCAGCGGCGGGCGGGCGGCATGGCGGGGGAGCTTGTCTACGCTGGCCCGGCGAGGCTGGCCAGTGAGGAAGAAAGCCTGGCGCAGGTGCCCACAAACCTGCGGCTGCTGGTAACCGATGCGTCGCTCAACAATGTCGGGATTCGCCGGGCCGGTGTGCGGAGAAGCCTGGAGGACCTTGGCGTGTGGAATGTGCTGCTCACGATCAAGAACTACGCCCCGCAAACGCGAACGGTGGCCATGGGCTTGTCCTATGGCGGAGTGCCGGTTGTAAGCACCAATACAGTTCTGGCTGCTGGCGCAGAACAGACCTTGACTCTCGCGCACCGGACGAAGGCCGCCGGTTTGCTCGAAGCGAGGATTTTGGGCTCTGACGATATTGCACTCGATGACCGGGTGCAAGTGGAATTGCCGGCGCTGCCGAGCGTGCGGACGAAGGTATTCACGAGCGAGCCACAGTATTGGCGGCCGCTGTTGGGTGTCAACCCGCTCGTCGAGGCCACTTATTTCAGGCCGGAGCAATACACGCCCGCGGAAGCCGATGGCAGCTTGCTGATTCTGGACGGTGTGGCCACCGCGAAGCCGGAGAAGTCCCCCGCCCTGATCGTCAGCTCCGGTGCGGAAAATCTGGTGGTGCGCAATTGGCGGACAGAACACCCCATTGCGGCCGGAATCCGCAGCCGCGATTTCCGGCTGAGTGGAGCACGGGTAGTGAGTGCGGGAAGCGGCGAAACGCCGGTCCTTGAAACGGCAGCCGGCGCACTGATTGTGGCTGGCCCCGGAGTGGTGCGGATGGGCTTCCAGCCAGCCAAGACGGCCATGCGACAGGAAATTACTGCGCCACTCCTGATCGCCAATATCCTTCGCTATTTGTCCCCGGAAACATACCGGCAATGGGAAAGCGTTGCGGCAAGTCCAGGGGGAATTCAGTTGCCGGTGGGCGACGTGGACGCGAAGTCACTCCAGGTGCTGACAGGCGACGGCAAGGCGCTGCCCTTTAGCGTAGACAACGGTATGCTGCGCACCTTCATGCCGAATCCGGGAACGGTGCGCATCCTCGACGGACAGCGGGAAGTCGTGTATTCGCTCACCCTGCCGGACTTGCCGGATCGCAGTTGGGACCCGCCTTCGACGGTAGCCATGGGCATCCCGGCCGACGGCATCTCTTCTCCGGAAGCCAAAGAACTCTGGCGCTGGCTGGCACTGGCTGGCGGGATCGTCCTCTTGATTGAGTGGTGGTTCTTTGCCAGGCGGCAACGCTTGTGGCTCAAGCTGGCAGCCGTGGCAGCAATTCTGGTCGCCCTTTTTGGACCCGCGATGTCCTTGTTTGAGACCAAGCTTGCAGTCACCATTCTGGCTGACACTTCCCAAAGCCTGACGCAGCAGGACATTGAGCAATTGGCGGAACGCATTGGCGGCGTGCAGCGGGCGCGCGGCCGGCACATGGTGAGGGTATTGCCTTTCGCCCGCAACATACGAGGAATCGAGACAGAAGAAGCTGACGGACTGAAGCCTACCGTTGGCGATGCCGGGCGGGGAACGAATCTGGAAGTGGCCATCCGTGACGCGACAGCATCCACTCCGGCGGGCCTGGTACCGCATTTTGTGCTGGTGAGTGACGGCATGGAGACGGAAGGCAACGCGATGCAATCGCTGTGGCAGGCGCAACAGATGGGCATTCCGATTGACACCTATGCATTGCCCGGACGCGAAAAACCGAAAGTCTTCATTGAGAGCGTGCGGATGCCGCCGCAGGCCTTTGCCGGGGAGAAATTCCCGGTAGAGATCAATGTTCGGACACCCAACGCGACCAAAGCGCGTATTGAATTGCGGGGCGAAGGCAAGGCGATCGGTGCCGGCGAGGTCGCCTTGAAAGCGGGGTTGAACGAGCTGAACGTCACCTCCGCAGTGAACACATCCGGGGTAATTCACCTTTCTGGCACCGTCTCGGCTGGAGAGCTGGGCGAAGCGCGTTTTGATCAGGCGATCTACCTGCGCAAACCACGGCTGCTCTATGTTTCGCAAGACCCGCCGGGCACGGAAGCGAATTTCCTGACCGCCGTAAACGCTTATCAGTTTGAAGTGAAGCGGGTTGCCGAACTGCCACTGGCTGAGCTTTCCAATTTCGAAGTTGTTGTGTTGAATAATCAGGACCTGGAGGGCTACTCCAACACGGCAAAGCTGGCGATCGAGAACTATGTGAAGCGCGGCGGCGGGCTGTTGACACTGGGTGGAGAGCGGAACCAGTATGTCGAGAAAAAGCCGGGAACCCCCGAAGATCCGCTGGAGCGCACCCTACCTGCCAAGCTTGCGCCGCCGCGCAGCCCCGAAGGTACTTGCGTGGTTTTGATCATCGACAAGAGTTCTTCGATGGAAGGGCGCAAGATGGAATTGGCCCGTTCGGCGGCCATCGGAGTAATTGAGAATCTGCGCCCCATCGATCTCATTGGTGTGCTGATCTTTGACAATTCAAACCAGTGGGCCGTTCCGATTCGCAAGGCGGAAGACAAAGTCCTGATCAAGCGTTTGGTGGCAGGAATTACGCCCGATGGCGGTACCCAGATTGCGCCGGCCCTGACCGAATCCTTCAAGAAGATTGTGCCCGTGAAAGCGACCTTCAAGCACATCGTACTTTTGACAGACGGCATCTCGGAAGAAGGCGATTCGATCGGCCTGGCCAAAGAGGCAGCCGCACAACGAGTGACCATTTCCACAGTCGGATTAGGCCAGGACGTCAACAAGGGCTATCTCGAGAAGGTGGCTCAGTTTGCGCGCGGAAAGAGCTATTTCCTGAATGATCCCAGCCTGCTCGAACAGATTCTCTTGCGGGACGTGATGGAGTTTACCGGCTCAACGGCAGTAGAGAAACCAACGCAACCGATTCTGATGCGTGCAGCCGAAATCCTCGAAGGAATCGACGTGGAGAAAGCGCCGGTGCTGAAGGGTTATGTGAAGTATGAAGCCCGTCCGTCGGCGGACCTGCTGCTGACCGTGCCGGGGGAAAAGGGTGAAGAGCGGGACCCGCTCCTCGCACGCTGGCAGTATGGCTTGGGCCGGGCAACGGTGTTCACTTCCGATGCCAAGAGCCGGTGGGCAGAGAACTGGATCAGTTGGCCTGGCTTTGACCGTTTCTGGGGCAACGTGCTGCGAGACCTGCTGCCGCACTCCGCCGCCGAAGATGCCGGGCTGGCCTTTGACCCGACGAGCCGGGAGCTGGAAGTCACTTACCGGTTGGGCGTGGGGGCAGACCCCAAGCTCGCCGCGCCTGCCTTGTTTGTCTTTGGGCCCAATGAGTTCCGGCAGCCGGTGATGGCACAGCGGGTGGCCGCGGGCGTTTACCGGGGACGGATCGCCATTGGCGACCGGACGGGATTGTTCCGGGTGCGGCCCGCGGAAACAACAGCGCAGTTTCCGGAAGTTGGATTTTACCGGCCGGAAGCAGAAGTGACTCAGTACGGCAACAATCCGCTGCTGTTGGGCCAGATTGCCAAGTTTAGCGGCGGCACGGCAGAGCCCAAGTACGGCGATGTATTTCGGGGAGGCGGCCGTCAGATAGAAACTTCGCTGGCGCTATGGCCATTGCTAATCGGACTGGCCATTCTGCTCAATCTGGTGGAGCTATTCCTGCGCAAGGGTGCAAAAGAGTATTTCAGTAAGGCCGCGCCACCCGAATCGTTGGACCTTAATCCCGCCGCAGCCGCGTGATGGTTTCGATGTGAAACGTTTGCGGAAAAAGATCTACGAGCGTTAACTCTTCCACCCTGTAGCCGGCTCCCATTAGCACTGCAAGATCGCGCACGAGCGTCGAAGGGTCGCAGGACACCAACCGCAATTCCGGGCAAGCAATACGAGCCAGTTGTTCTGACGCCACCTTGCCGAGGCCACTGCGTGGCGGGTCAGCAAGAATTACATCGGGAACTTCAGTCTGATCCGTGAGGAAGGCATCGACATTGGCTTGCACAATGCGGATGTTGCCGATTTCATAGCGGCGGGAATTTGCTTCGAGATCATACATGGCCACCTTGCCGGACTCAACCGCGGTGACGCGCTCAAAGGCTTTTGCCAGCGGCAGGCTGAACAGACCGACGCCGGCATACAGATCAATTGCGTGCTGGCCCGCGAGCCCGTCGATCGTTTGGGCGGCGAGGGCGTCGACAAGAAAACGGTTCACCTGGAAAAAGCTGCGGTAGCTGACTTTCCAGCTATATCCGAGCGCGTCATATTCGATCGCGCCGGGCTGGACGCCGGGCAACTCATGGGCCATCCAGTCAAAGAAATGTTTCGCGATGGGCGCGTTCGTCTCCGTGACATTGAGCTGGATGCTGGTTTCGTTGGTAAAGACTTCGAGCGTTTTGAGAAAACGCGGAAAGCGGTGGTCCCTCGCCAGGCGGTTCAGAGCCTGAAGCACCTCATTGATTTTGGGAGAGGATACCGGGCACTGATCGACCGGTACCAGCCGGTGGCTGCCGGTTTCGAGAAAACCGACCTTGCCGTCGTGAAAGTGAAACTGGGTGCGGTTGCGGTAGCCGAGCGGTTCCGCCTCGATTGTCTTGATTTCAACCGGGAGCGGAAGCTTGGCGCGATCAAACAATTCGCGCAGGATTTCGCGCTTCCAGTGAAGCTGTTGGGCATAAGACAATTGCTGGTAGTGGCAACCTCCGCACTTTTCAAAGTGGCGGCAGGGAGGCTCAACGCGTTCCGGAGAGGCTTCCAGCAGCTCTTCCGCGCGGGCATCAATAAAATTGGACTTGCTCTTTTTGGCGATTGCGGAGACGAGATCACCCGGCGCAACCTTGGGCAGCAGGTAGACCTTCCCTTCGTGCCGGGACAAACCGGCACCACCGTAGACAAGCTTTTCGACGCGCAGCGTCTCGGGCGGGGATTCAATGAGAGAATTGGATTTCGACATGAAAAAGAGGGTCTTATCAGGTGTGCAGCCCACCGGGAACTTGCATATCGGCAACTATCTCGGTGCGCTCAAGAACTGGACAAAAATTCAGTATGACTACGAAAGCATCTTTTGCATCGTAGATTTGCACGCGATTACAGTCTACCAGTCACCAGAAGAACTTCGCTCCAAGATCCTGGAGATCGCCGGTTTGTTTCTGGCCTGCGGCATCGACCCGAAGCACTCAACCGTAATCGCGCAATCGACCGTCAAGGGCCACAGTGAACTGGCCTGGCTGCTGACTTGCGTTACGCCCATTGGCTGGTTGGAGCGGATGACGCAGTACAAAGCGAAGGCGGCGGCGGCGGAAACGATTCAGGCTGGCTTGATGCAATACCCGGTGCTGATGGCGGCCGACATCCTGCTCTATCAGGCGTCGGTGGTGCCTGTAGGGGATGACCAAAGCCAGCACCTCGAACTTACCCGGGACATCGCACAGCGCTTCAACTCGCTCTACGGGCAAACCTTTGTCATGCCGGAAACCAAATTGCCCACCGTGGGTGCGCGGGTGATGGGACTGGATGAACCGGACAAGAAAATGAGCAAATCGGCACCCGGCAGCGGCCACGCGATCGGGCTGCTCGATGATCCTGCGGTGATCCGCAAAAAATTCAACCGCGCCACAACAGACTCAAACCCGCATGTGGACTTTGAGACGATGGGCGCCGGCGTGGCAAATCTACTGGCTATCTATCAGGCCTTCGGTGAAGCGAGCGATGAGGAAATGCGCGGCAAGTTTAGCGGTATGCGCTATGGCGACCTGAAAAAGACAGTAGCCGAGATGGTAATTGCACATCTGGAACCAATCCAGCAGCGCTACCGTGAGATCACCGCAGAGCCAGGCTATTTGGCCGGGGTGCTGGAAGAGGGGCGGCTTCGGGTAACAGACATCGCGGAAGAAACCGTGAAGCTCACCAAGCAGCGAATGGGCATTTACACGGCCTGAGGCGCCATGGCAGCCAACGGAATTTCCATCCGGGGCTACTGGAATCTGCTTCGTACCAATCGCAACGTGCGGACGCTGTGGATGGCGCAGGTCATCAGCGAACTGGGCGACTGGTTTTACGCCGTGGCCATCTACAGCTTGCTGCTGGAACTGACCGGGACGGCTCGCAGCGTTGCAATTGCCACAGTGGCGATGGTTTTTCCGCAAGTGTTCATATCGCCGATGGCGGGAGTGGTGAACGACCGCATGCGACGGCGACAGGTGATGATTGCGGCCGATATCGCGCGATTCTTCATCGTGGGCGGGATGCTCTTTGCTCAGAGCAGTGAGCGCATCTGGTTGATCTACACGCTCATGGTCCTGGAGACCATGATGTGGGGCTTCTTTGAGCCGGGCCGCTCCAGCATGATGCCGAACCTTTGCCGCGACAAGAGCGAGGTGCTGGTGGCAAATGCACTCGGCTCGACCACCTGGGCGATCAACTTCTTTCTCGGTTCAGCGTTGGGGGGCTTGGTGGCCGCGAGCTTCGGCCGCAATACAGTCTTCAGCGTGAATGCTTGCACCTTCCTGATATCTGCCTGGCTCCTGACACGTCTCCGCTATGAGGAAAAACATCTGATTGGCCAGGAACCGCTACGCCTGAAGGATTTGTTTAACTTTTCCCCCGTGATTGAAGGCTGGCGCTACATTCTGCAGCATGAGCGCCTGAAGCCGATTCTGTTGATCAAGGGCGGAGTGGGCTTGATCGGGGCGAACTGGGTGCTGCTGCCTGTTCTGGGCGAGGGCCAGTTCAAGTTGGATGGCTGGGGGCTGAGCGCGAGTCAGGCAGGGATGCTGGGGATGAGTACCCTGATGTGCGCGCGCGGTTTGGGAAGCTTTATTGGTCCGTTACTGGGGTCTCCGCTGGCGACGATGCAATTGTCTCGATTGCGCTGGGGGATTAGCCTGGGCTTTCTGATCGCGGCCGTGGGCTATCTGGGGCTGGGGCTGGCACCAGGGCTGGCGCTTGCCGCCATAGCCGTGGTGATAGGCCATGCAGGCACGTCGATGAACTATGTGTTTTCGTCCACGCTGGTGCAGACCTTGAGCGAAGACCGGTTTCGCGGCAGGGTAACCAGTGCGGAATTTGCTTTGATGATGACGTCGATCTCGCTGTCGAGTTTCTTCTCGGGCGAGGCGATCGACCGCGGAGTACCAGCGCAGCATGTGGCCATCTGCGTGGCGCTGCTTACGGTGCTGCCGGTAATGCTTTGGCTGTGGACGACTCGCAAATGGTCACAATCGAGCTGAAGCCTTCTTTGGCTTGAGGCGGCTGCAGGCGTAAGAACATTTGGCGGATCGCTGCTTCGGGAACGACGCGGGAGCGGGCGGCGTTGCGGGCCAGTGCCAGCTCAAGCGAGATGTCAAAGTGGACTGCTTCGACGCTGGCCCCCAGGCTCACGGCGATTTTGAGCCAGGGCTTGCGGTCACGCCGGCGCAGATTCGTGGCATCGACAATAGTAGGGCTTGCGCCAATTTCGAGGCGCTGGCGCAAGAGATAGCGCATGGTGGCGAAAACCCTGGAGTGGATCGTCTGGTTTGTTTCGTCCCCGCACAGCATGGCCCGAATTTCGTCAGAACTCAAAACCGTGCCGCCCTGGGCACGGGCCCAAGTGGATTTGCCCGAAGCCGGAATTCCAATCAGCACGATTACGCTTGGTTGTGTCACTCTTTGAAGTTAGAACAAGCGTGCCCCTTCGCCAACGACTTTTCTGGTTCGGACTCTTCCTGCTTCCGGTTGTGTTTCAACTCTGGGTGCCCCCATATCTGGGTCTTGCCGACAATGGCGACTTCGCCAAGGTCATCGGACGCTATGCGCTCACGCCGCTGAACCCGGGTCCGCAGCCCACTTTCCACTTCTTTAATCGTCTCTGGCAATTCGATCCTCAGGCCGAATGGCTGAGCCCCTATTGGGGCGTTGAAGTGTGGCTGGCAAAGCTGGCTTTGTGGCTGGGCGGAACTACGCCATTTGATATGCGCTGGATGGGGTTGGTGCATGTCTGCCTTTGGTCCGCGGCAGTCTGGCTCCTGGTTGGCCGGCGGCTGGCAGCCAATTTGTTTGCCTGGATCGCGTTCACGGATGCCGCCTACGTGACCTACTTCCAGAGCTTTTACTTCGATGCGGCGACGATCGTTTTTCTGTTGCTGCTGATCGCAGCCTGGCGGGCGGATTCGGCCTGGCTCCTGGGTCTGGGCGCGGTTGGCTTTGCATTGGCAAAAGCGCCGCATGCTCCCTTGGCAATCGCGTTAGGGCTGATCCTGCTGTTGGAGCGGAAGCGCCGTTACTGGCCAGCCTGCGCAGCATTGATCGCAGGCGGAGGATTCATGCTGAGCCAGACGAAGCCGGAATACAAGGCAACCGCTTACTACAACCTCGCCTTCTTCAAGCTTGGCCTGATCGACCAGGCTTCCCTCTCCGCTTTGGAAATCCGTCCGGAAGATGAGCGGCTGGTCGGCACACACGCCTTCATGCCGGACAGCCCGGCCCAGGATGCAGCCTGGCTCGCGGAATTCTATCCACAGGGTGGTTACGGCAACGCATTGCTCTATTACTTGAAGAACCCGGCCGTGGCGGCGAAAGTGATGTGGAAGGATTTGACAACCGAGGCACCGCAGATCCGGGCCGTGAATCTGGGCAACTACGAGCGCTCGACAGGCATGCGCTACTGCACGCTCTCCAATGCCTTTGGCTGGTATAGCGAGCTCAAAAGCTGGCTCTTCCGGGTTGCGCCCTGGCATGTATTCGTCCTGGTGCTGGTAGCGCTTTGGCGGTGCTGGCGGCAGCCGGTGTTCTGGGGAGTGCTGGCCATAGGCGGTTACACCTTTGGCGTCGCCACGCTGGCTGATGCTTGTGAAACCTACCGGCATCTCTTGCTCTTTCATCTGGCCTGCGACTTGCTGATCTGGCTCGCAGTCGCTGAAACCCAATCGAAACAGGCCTCCTCGCTATCATGGGTGTTTGGAGTTAAGCGCGGTACAAAATAAGGATTCGGCAAAGGGTGGCCGGAGGCTTGGTTGGAAGAGCATCCTGTTGCTGGTGCTTACCAATGCCGCCTCGTTGGGAGTGCTGATTTGGGTTTTGCATGATGTCAAGGCCGACGAGATCCTGGCCGAAATCCTGCACATGAACTACGGCTGGGTTGCGCTGGCCGTGGTGAGCGACATTCTGGTTTATGTGCTGCAAGGCTGGCGCTGGACGATTCTGTTGAAGCCGATTGCCGAGATCCCCATGATGCGCAGCGTGCGGGCCATCTATGTGGGGCTCTACGCCAATGAAGTGCTTCCGTTTCGCAGCGGGGAAATCATCCGTTGCTACCTGCAATCGCGCTGGGCCCATTTGCCATTCAGCGTCGTTCTGTCGAGTATTGCGATTGAGCGAATTTTTGATGGCGTCTGGCTGGTGCTCTACCTCAGCGTCGTGGTGCAATTTGTGGATTTGCCGCGCCGGGTGCGGGACGGCGGATACATTCTGATTCTGGTGGTAGCCTTACTGGCTGGCGCGTTGAGCTTCATCATTGCCTTTCAGCGCCGGGCCAAGGAACTTGCCGCACATTGGAAGTGGGGCGACAAGGCAAAAATCTTTATTGAAGACTTGCAGGCGATGGGTGCCTCGCGAAGCTTCTTCCAATCCTGGATTGCCAGCCTGCCCCACCTGCTGGCAATGACCGTGCCCATCTACTGTTCGATCCGCGCCTATGGCCTGACAGGATTTTCGATATGGGATGCCGCCGTTATCAATGTAATCGTACGGCTGGGAACCGTAGTGCCAGGTGCGCCGGGTAATCTCGGCGTCTACCAGGGTTTGATCGTGCTGGCACTGGTCTTTTATGGCATTGATGAGAATGTAGCGAAGAGGTTCAGCTTGATCGTTTGGGGCATCGTGACGCTGCCCCTGCTGGTTGCCGGACTCGTCGCATTGTCGGTTACGGGCTTCAAGTTGCGCGAGTTGCAGGACACGGCCAGCGCCGCTGAGACTCACGGCCACATAAAATAGAAGTCCATGCGACTATTAGCGGTTTTATTGCTAGCGGCAGCGATGCTGCCGGCCCAGATCAGAGTGATTGCCATCGGGGCTCATCCAGACGATTGCGATATCGGGGCAGGCGGCCTGGCCGCCAAGCTGGCCTCGATGGGCCACAAAGTGAAGTTTCTCTCCGTCACCAATGGGGACGCCGGCCACCAGGCAATGGGCGGCGGCGCTCTGGCCAAGCGACGACGGGCAGAAGCCAAGGAATCCGGGCGACGCCTGGGCATTGAATATGACGTGCTGGACAACCATGATGGCGAGTTGCTGCCGACTCTCGACGTTCGGCTACAGATCATTCGCAAGATTCGCGAGTGGGAAGCCGACGTAGTCATTTCTCCCCGCACCAACGATTACCATCCAGACCATCGCAATACTGGAATTCTGGTACAGGATGCGGCCTACATGGTGATGGTGCCGAACGTAGCGCCAGACACTCCGCCGCTCAAGAAGAACCCTGTCTTTATGCACTTCCAGGATCGCTTCCAGCGGCCGGAACCCTTCCGCCCGGACGTTGCCATCGACATCGGAGATGTCTTCGACAAGAAGGTGGATGGGCTCGATGCTCACGAAAGCCAGTTCTATGAGTGGCTGCCGTGGATCGATGGCCGCAGTGCGGAAGTCCCTGCGGGCAAGGCCGAGCGTAAGGCCTGGCTCAGGAACCAGCGGACTCGCCAGATTACTCCTGCCGTGCGGGCTTCGCTTGAGAAGTGGTACGGCAAAGAGCGCGCGGCAAAGATCCAGTATGTAGAGGCATTTGAGGTGAGCGAGTACGGTTCGCAGCCCAATGAAGCCACCCTGCGCAAGCTCTTTCCGATGGTAGGCAAGTAGTGGACCGGGCGGCCATTCCTTCCGTTGATTTGTTGCTGCGGAAGCTTGGTCCCCGGTACGGGAAAGTCCCGCACGATCGTCTGGTGGCGATCGCGCGGGACGTGCTCGCCGCGGTGAGAGAACTTGAATTGCCGATCGAGGAGATCGAGCCGGAAGTCGGACGGCGCGTGGAGCGGCTTCTCACGCCTTCCTTGCGGCGCGTGATCAATGCCACCGGTGTTGTGTTGCATACCAATCTGGGCCGGGCTCCGCTCCGGGCCTTCGAACCTGTAGCGGGCTACTCGAATCTCGAATTCGATCTCGCAACCGGACGGCGGGGCAAGCGGGATGAGCATTTTGTGCCGCTCTTGCACGACTTGTTGGGTGTCGCCGCAATTGCAGTGAACAACAACGCGGCGGCCACCTACCTGGTACTGCGGGCGCTGGCCGCGGAGGGAGAAGTGGTTGTCAGCCGGGGGGAGTTGGTTGAAATTGGAGACGGCTTTCGAGTCCCCGACATCATGGAGCAGAGCGGGGCAAGGTTGCGGGAAGTGGGTACGACGAATCGCACTCATCTGAGTGACTATGCAAATGCAATTCGGCCTGAGACGCGGATGCTAATGCGGGTTCATCCGAGCAATTTTCACCAGAGCGGCTTTGTCGGCAAGCCAAGTCTTGAGGAGTTGTCAGGCCTTGCACGGACGCGTGGGCTGCCGCTCTACGAGGACCTCGGTAGCGGCTGCCTGGTAGACTTGCGCCGCTATGGAGTGACCGAGCCGCTGGTTGCCGACAGTCTGCGGGCGGGCGTGGACCTGGTGAGCTTTTCCTGTGACAAGCTGCTCGGCGGCCCGCAAGCCGGCATCATTGCCGGCAACGCCGAACTGGTCGCCCGGGTCCGGCGTCATCCCATGTATCGGGCTCTCCGGCTGGACAAGTTGGCCGTGCAGGCCTTGTCAGACTCACTGCGGGCGCTGGCGATTCAGGACTATGACGCCTTACCGGGCTTGCGGATGGTCATGCTTCCGCTGGCCGACATTGAGCGGCGGGCTCGCGCTTTGGCGGCAAACATTCCCGGTGCCGTAGTGATTGAGGGAGAGAGCGTACTGGGGGGTGGGTCCACTCCAGACCAGAGCATTCCTACCTGGCTTGTGGCCGTCAGCGGGCCCGTACGGCGGCTCGAAAAACAGCTTCGCGCCAGCAACCCGGCGGTTGTGGCGCGAATCGAAAAGGATCAATTGCTGCTGGACCTGCGAACAGTCTTCCCCGGCGACGATGAACTGCTCGCCGGATTATTGAGAGCTTAGGCGCGCTCCATGTAGGTGCCTTCCGCAGTATTGACGCGGATCTTTTCGCCCTGTTCGATGAACTGCGGGACTGTCACAATCAGGCCGGTTTCGAGCTTGGCTTGCTTGCCTACGTTGGATACACTGGCGCCCTTTAGCCCAGGTTCGGTCTCAACGATGACGAGATCCACGGTAGCAGGTGGTGCCACGCTGATCGGCCGGCTCTCGTAGAAAGTAACCGTCACGGGCAGGTTGTCGATCATGTAATTCGCGGCGTCGCCAAGGAACTCCGCCGAGAGCTGCACCTGCTCGTAATTCTCCGTGTTCATGAAGTAGTAGTATTCGCCGTCGTTGTACATGTACTCCATTTTTTGCTCGTCCATCATGGCCTTTTCGACCTTGTCTTCAGAAGCAAAACGGTGCTCGTTCATGGCGCCGTTGCGCAAATTGCGCATCTTCACCTGCACGAAGCCGCGCAGGTTGCCAGGCGTCCGGTGGGTCATCGTGAAAACAGAGTAGAGTTCGCCGTTGAACTTGATGACCATGCCCGGGCGAACTTGTGTTGCGGAAATCATAGGGGTCCGAAGGGATATTTTAGCATTTCAAGGCATATTTTCCCTGCTTGGTAGCAATTCGGCTTTGTCGTACCATGAAGCAAAATGATTCCTGAGTTTATTGCCGAGGGGCTCACGTTCGACGATGTGCTCCTCGTCCCCGCCCGTAGCTCGGTACTGCCCGCTCAAGTACAAACACGCACCAACTTCACCCGGACCATCGGCATCAACATTCCCCTGGTCAGTTCAGCCATGGATACGGTCACGGAAAGCCACCTGGCAATTGCCCTCGCACAGCAAGGTGGCATGGGAGTTATCCACAAGAACCTTTCCATTGAGGCTCAGGCCGAAGAAGTAGACAAGGTCAAGCGCAGTGAGAGCGGCATGATTGTGGACCCGGTCACGATTGACCCGGACCAGCGGATCCAGGATGCACTCGACCTGATGCGGCGCTACCGCATCAGCGGCGTTCCGGTCACTAAGCACGGCAAGCTGGTAGGTATTTTGACCAACCGCGACTTACGCTTTGAGACGCGCTACGACTTGCCCATTCGCGACCTGATGACCAAGGACAACCTGATCACGGTGCCCGTCGGCACAACGCTTGAGCAGGCCGAATTGATCCTGCATCAGCACCGCGTGGAAAAGCTTCTGGTGGTGGATGACGACTACTACTTGAAGGGCCTGATCACAGTAAAGGACATTCAAAAGAAAATCAAATATCCTGGTGCGGCCAAGGACGAACAAGGCCGCTTGCGGGTAGCCGGAGCGGTTGGCGCGGGCCGCGACTTTTTTGACCGGGCCAAGGCGTTGGTCGAATGCAAAGTAGACATCCTGGTAATCGATAGCGCGCACGGACACTCCGAAGGTGTCATGCAGGCGCTGAAGACGATCAAGGAGAAATTGCCGGAAGTGCCGGTCATAGTCGGCAATGTCGCAACCTACGAGGGCGCTAAGGATCTGATTGATCTTGGAGCAGACGGCATCAAGGTGGGGATCGGGCCAGGTTCGATTTGTACGACGCGAGTTGTCAGCGGCGCCGGAGTGCCACAAATTACGGCGATTGCAGAATGCGCCAAGGCGACACGGCCAGCCGGCGTGCCGCTGATCAGCGATGGCGGCATCAAGTTCTCGGGTGACGTTACGAAGGCGATTGCTGCGGGAGCGGATTGCGTCATGATCGGCAGCCTTTTCGCCGGTACGGACGAAAGCCCGGGCGAGACGATTCTCTTCCAGGGCCGCACCTTCAAAACCTACCGGGGCATGGGTTCACAGGGCGCCATGGCCAAGGGTTCGAGCGACCGTTACGGCCAGGAGGGCGCGGGCAAGCTTGTGCCGGAGGGTATCGAAGGACGCGTTGCGAGCAAGGGGCCGTTGGGAGAGCTCGTCTTCCAACTCGTGGGCGGTCTGCGGGCGGGCATGGGTTATTGCGGGGCGAGTACGATCCGGGAATTGCAGGATAAAGCCAAGTTCTTGCGAGTCAGCCCGGCTGGCTTGCGCGAGAGCCACGTGCATGACGTCATCATCACCAAGGAAGCTCCAAACTACCGTCTCGAATAGCAGCTACTTGCGAACCGCGCCAAAGCTTCCCCTGGCGACACGAATCGTTAGCTCCTCACCTTTCTTCGTTTCCCTTGGGCTGCGGACAATACGCCCGTCTTCTTTTTGAACCAGGGCAAAACCCCGGTCCAGAATACGCACCGGGTTGAGCTGCTGCAACTGTCCGGTGAGAGATCTCAATCGCGCGGATTCTTCATTGAGTTGAATCGCGATTTGCTGCCGCATCCGGTTCTGCAATTCAGCAATCCTTTCCCGGCGCAAGAGAAAAACAATCCGGTGATCCAGCGCGAAGAGTTCTACCGTGTGCTGCTGAAAGCGCAGCTTCAGCTTCCACAGTCGCGTCTTGGCCAGCCCTTCCATGCGGGCATTTGCCTCATCCAGTTGCTGCGAGAAGCGGTTCAGCCGCCGCTCAATCAGACTCTGTGCACGATCCACACCATAGCGGAAAATGCTTTCGCGCCGCCGGCCAAGCGTATGCCTGACAGCGCGATAGCCGGCGTCCTCAAGGGCACGCAGCCGCTCAGTGATCGCAGCAAGATCCGGGGCAATCAACTCAGCGGCCGCAGAGGGCGTAGGAGCCCGGAGATCCGCCACAAAATCTGCAATCGTGAAATCCGTCTCATGGCCAACGGCAGACACAACGGGCACAGCGCAAGCAGCAATCGCCCGGGCTACCGCCTCATCATTAAAGGACCACAAATCTTCGAGCGAGCCACCGCCGCGAGCTACGACGACAATGTCAGCCCAGGGATTCTGGCTGAAATACTCGAGGCCGGTGCAGATCTGCTCAACGCTCCCATTGCCCTGCACCAGTGAAGGATAAATCCGGACTTCCGCCAGTGGATAGCGGCGACCGAGTATGTTCAGCATGTCCTGAATGACAGCCCCAGCCGGCGAGGTAACAATGCCAATACGACGGGGGAAGCGAGGCAGCGCGCGCTTGCGCTCCTGCGCAAAAAGCCCTTCGGCAGCAAGCTTGCGCTTGAGTTCTTCAAAGGCCAACTGCAATGCTCCCGCGCCCAGTGGCTCGGCCGTCTCCACCAGAAACTGGTAAGCGCCCCGAGGTTCATAGATGTCAAGCGAGCCGCGGACCTGCAACATCAACCCATCGCGAAGGGGAAACTTGAGCAGACGTGCCTGCTGCCGGTACATGGCGCAAGGCAAAATCGTATCCTCTTCTTTCAGGCTGAAATAGAGATGCCCACTGGATGCCGTCTTCAAAGCTGAAACTTCTCCCGTGACGTAAAGATTGGAAAAGCTGTCGCGGAAAGTGCGGCGCAAGCGCGCTGTAATTTGCTTGACGGTAAATTTTTCCGGCTGCCACGGCTTCCAGTCCAAACCAATTTGTTCCACTCTTTGGATCTTACTGGAAGCTATGATCGGAAGATCAGCATGAAGACCGAAAAGCGGCAGGTTCCGCTCCTTGATCTAGCCGCCCAGCACGCCGCAATCCGCGAAGAAGTGCTGGCGGAACTGGTTCCGCTCATTGATTCGCAACGCTTCATCATGGGCCCGGCGGTGGGGGAACTGGAATGCGATATTGCCGGCTACACGCAATCCCGGTTTGCCATTGGGTGCGCGTCCGGCAGTGATGCCTTGCTGCTGGCGTGGATGGCGTTGCAATTGGAGCCCGGCGACAAGGTAATCACGACTCCCTATTCGTTCTTCGCCACAGCGGGATCTCTGGCCAGAATTGGAGTTGAACCCGTCTTTGTCGACATTGACCCCATTACCTTCAATCTCGACCCCAACCAGGTAGAAGACACTATCCGGAAACTTCGCAACGTCTGGGCCATCCAGCCCGTGCACCTTTTTGGCGGTTGCGCGGACATGGGCCCGCTACTTGAAATCGGACAGCGGCACGGCGCAGTGGTGGTGGAAGATGCTGCTCAGGCGATTGGCGCGGAATACAATGGCCGGCGCTGCGGAGCCATCGGGGCGATGGGCTGTTTCAGCTTTTATCCCGGCAAGAACCTGGGCGCTTACGGGGACGCCGGCATGGTTACGACCAACGATCCGGAACTGGCCGCACTGCTGGCGAAGCTCAGACTGCATGGAGGCCATGATCGGTACTTTCACGAAGTGGTCGGCATCAACTCCCGCATGGATACCCTCCAGGCTGCCGTCTTGCGAATCAAGCTGAGGCACCTCGACAATTGGACCGCGGCCCGCCAGCGAAACGCAGCCCGCTACAACGAGCTTTTCCGACAGCACGATTTGCCCCTGGAATTGCCTGTCGTAGCCAGCCACCAGAGCCGCCATGTCTTCAATCAGTACACGATCCAGTGCGACCTCCGCGACGGATTGAAAACACACCTGGCCGCCAGGGGCATCGGCTCGGAGGTCTACTATCCACTGCCGCTGCACTTGCAGGAATGCTTTTCCGAGTTGGGCTATGAAGCCGGGGACTTGCCTGTGAGTGAACGTCTCGCCCGGCGCGCGCTCAGCTTGCCGGTCTATCCCGAACTCAGTGAGGATGATCAGACTTATGTTGTGGAGTCAATTGCCGAGTTCTTCAACGAAGCAAAATAATTGCGTATTGCGGCTTCGATACGCGGGCAAGCTTGACCGTCGCCGTAAGGATTGTGGATCCGGGAACGGCGAGCGTATTCCGTCGGATCCTCGAGCAGCATTTCTGCTTCCCTCACAATGAGCGCTTCATCCGTGCCCACCAATCGCACAGTCCCTGCTTCCACCGCTTCTGGTCGTTCCGTCACCTCCCGGCTTACCAGGATCGGCTTGCCCAACGAAGGCCCCTCCTCCTGTACCCCGCCGGAATCAGTAAGAATCAGGTAGCTGCGGCGCATGAGATCGACAAAGGGCTGGTAATCCAGTGGAGCAATCAGGTGCACGTTGTCGAGCCCTCCCAGCGCCGACTCTACCGGGGTGCGCACCCGAGGATTGGGATGCACCGGATAAACGAGTTCGACATCGGGCCGGGCAGCCAGTCGCCGAAGCGCTGCGCAAAAGCGGTCAAAGCCTTCTCCGAAATTCTCTCGTCGATGACCGGTCACCAGGATGAGCTTGCGAGACGAATCCAGAAAGGGCCAATCGAAGTTTGGCAGATTCTGGACCGTATGCAGCAGCGCATCAATGCCGGTATTGCCGCTTACGGTGATTTGCGATTGGTCAACCCCTTCCCGGCGAAGGTTCTCCGCCGCCCAGGGAGTCGCGGCAAGGTGTAGCGTTGCCAATCTTCCCACAAGTTGGCGATTCGCCTCCTCCGGAAATGGCCGCTGGAGATCCCAGGTCCGCAATCCAGCTTCAACATGGGCCACGGGCACGCCGCGGTAGAAGGCCGCCAGAGCGCCGCAAAGAGTCGTGGTTGTGTCGCCTTGCACAATGGCGAGGTCTGGTGAGAAGGACTCGAAGACAGGCTCCAGTGCCGCCAGGATTCTTGATGTCGATTGAAAGAGCGTTTGCCCGGGCAGCATCAGATCCAGGCTCGAATCCGGCCTAAGCCCAAAGACAGTTAGCGCCTGATGGACGATCTCCCGGTGCTGGCCGGTCAGGCAGAGATGGACCTCATAATCCCGGGGGAACTTGCGAAAGTGCAGCACCAGCGGGCTCAGCTTGATGGCCTCAGGCCGGGTGCCAAGGATCACCAGAATTTTCTTCATAAGTTTAGTGACAACCGAGGCAGGTGAAACGCTTGCCATGGCAGGCAGCGCAAGTCGTCTTGTCGAGATCCAGTTTGCCCGTGGTGTGCCGGTCGAGGAAATCGGGCGCGTGGTTCGCCGGTTTCAGATTCATCCCCGCCGGGTGGCATTGCTCGCAACTGAAGGGTGCGTCGATTTTGTTGTGGCAAACCAGACAATCTTCCATGTGAGGGAAGTGCTCATTGGTCAGTGCCGCTACGGCTGACTTCAACCCGCGATGGCAAGCCTGGCAGGGATTGTCCGTGATCAGGTCAGCGCGTAACCGGATGAGGTCAATTTTGTTGGGAGAGCCAAGATATTGTTTCTGGTCGATCGCGGTGGCAAGAGCCGGGGCCAGATTGCCCAGGCTGAGATGCAGCGAATGATTAAAATCCTTGAGAATCTTGCCGCGTCGCGCCTCACTGAGCGTGCGCGAATTCCTTTGCTGAGCGTGACAGGTAACGCACTCGATATTTTTTCCCAGCGCTTCCTTGTGAGAGATTCGGGCTGACTGCGCCGTGGCCAGCAGGGGCAGCAAGAGAATCAGCCCTTGTACTTGACGTGCCAAAGTTTATTCCCCACGTCGTCACTGATCAGGATGCTGCCATCGGGCATCTGCAGGATTGCCACTGGCCGTCCCCAGACATCAGGCTTTCCCGGGTCGAGCATCCACCCTTCCAGAAATGGTTTCGGCTGACCCACCGGCTTGCCCTCTTTCATCTGGACGTGAACAACGTTATAGCCTACGCGGCGGGAGCGATTCCAGGAGCCATGCTGGGCGAGAAATACGCCGCCCTGATATTCAGCAGGGAACTGCTTGCCGGTATAGAAAAGGAAATCCAGCACCGCGACGTGGGCTCCCAACGGCAAGTCGGGGACGATGGCCTTTGCCACCAGATCGGGGCGCTCGCCCTTGCGGCGCGGATCCTCATTCTGTCCGATGTAGGCGTAGGGCCAACCGTAAAAACCTCCCGGCTTGATGCTGGTGAAGTAATCCGGCACCAGGTCATCGCCGAGCCCATCGCGCTCTTGTACGGCCGCAAAGAGCTGGTCGGAGTTGGGAAGGAAATGCAATCCGATCGGGTTGCGAGTGCCAGAAGCATGGACGGCTTTCGTCTTCCCATCGGGGGTGATCTTTATGATGGCCGCTCTCATCTCATGCTCACCGCCATCCACATTGGAGCGTGAGCCAATTCCGACATAGATGAATTCGCCTTTAGGGCCGGCAGCAAGGCTGCGAGTCCAGTGGCCCGCGCCGAAGTCCTTCATGTTGAAAACTTCTTCGCCAGGGCCAACACTGAACGCCTTGGCGTTGTATTTGTAGCGCTTGAGAGAGGTAGTCTCGGCAACATACAGGTAGTCTTTCCAGAAGAGCAATCCATAAGGACGGTCCAAGCCCTTGAGGATCTCGCGCCGCTCGTCGACCTTGCCATCTTTGTTGGAGTCGAGCAAAACGAAGACAGAACCGTTGTTCATCGAATCACTCAACAAGACTTCATTCGACGGACCCAACACCATGTAGCGAGGCCGCTGAAATCCGCCAGCATATTCGCTGATCGTGAAGCCTTTCGGGACTTTCAACGTTGCGCCATCCGGACGTTCAACCGGTCGCGGGCGATTTGTAGCCGACGGAGTGTGGAAGGGTGGAGGTAAATTCACCTGGCTTTGCCAGCCGATCAAGCCGGCAGCAAAGATCAGGATTGCTCCCATGGACGAGAAAGTATTTTTGGACATGGTGCGTTGCCTCCAATTCTAACGGTCTGCCGTTAAGATTGGTTATGGGTCCCACAGCGGATAGGATGCAGGCCCGAACGGGCGTCGTGGACCGGTTTGTGATCGAAACCTGGGAACAAACGATTTCGGCCGGACAGCGCGAACGGAGCGCCTTGCTGGCAGTTGGTGGTTATGGCCGGCGGGAACTTTTCCCCTACTCGGATATAGACTTGCTGATCCTGGAAGAACCTTCTACCTTCGCCGACGGAGAGCTGAGCGACTTCTTGCGATTGATTTGGGACGCCGGCTATCGCGCCAGCCACAGCGTGCATACCGCGGCAGAATGCAAGCGCATCAGCCCCGGCAATGTCGAGTTCAGCATCAGCCTTCTGGACCGCCGTCCGCTTACCGGCAACCCCGATTTGTTCAAGGCTTGCGAAGACGCCTGTCGCAAAGTACCGGCCGACCTGATTCAGGAGTTGGCCAAGATGACAGATCGCCGCCACGAGCGCTTTCAACATACGATTCAACACCTGGAACCGGACGTTAAGGAGACCTGTGGTGGCCTGCGGGACTTCAACTGCGTGCGTTGGCTCGCTCGCCTCGCCGGTGAAGATGAACCCGATTTGGCTGCGGAAGCCGAAGTGATCTTCGCCATCCGCTGGGCCCTTCACGAACATACGGGGCGCGACCAGAATGTGCTTCGCTTTGCTGAACAAGACGCTCTCTCTGATCAACCCGCGCAATGGATGCGGGATTACTTCCGGCAAGCCAGAAAGATCTACACCGCTTGCCGTGATGCAAAAGACAAGGCACTGGACCGGCGTCCGGGCTTGATCAGCAATTTCTTCGAGTCACGGTCCAGACTTTCCAATGAAGAGTTCACGGTCTCCCGCGAGCAAATCTTTATTCGACAGCCAGCAGCATTTCAGAAAGACCCGGCGGCGGCCCACCGGCTTTTTCTTTTCCAGGCTCGTCACGGGCTCAAACTCTCGCCGGACACCAAGCAAAGAATACAACCTGGGGAGCAGTGGAACTGGGAGCAGTGGCGTGCTTTGCTGGAATTGCCCAAGGCCGCAATGGCCTTGCGATCCATGGCCGAAACAGGCTATCTCAGTGCGCAATTGCCGGAATGGGAGCACGTTGACTGCCTGGTCGTGCGTGACTTTTACCATCGCTACACGGTCGACGAGCATACGCTGATTGCTCTCGAGAACCTCGAAAAGCTCGCCTTTGAGCAGCACCAGTTTGGTGGCTTGTGGCTGACTTGTGAAGCCAAACCGTTACTGCGCTTTGCGCTCTTGCTGCATGACGTGGGCAAGGGCATGGGCGGTGACCACGATCAGCGCGCCGTGGAAATGGCCAGCGAAATCGGGGCGCGTCTCGGGATGCCCCCGGAAGACCTTATCATTGTTCAGCGATTGATTGGCGAGCACCTCTTTCTGAGTACTTTGATTCACACCCGCGATCTGGACGACCCGGACGTGACCCGGCAAGCGGCCCACCGCATGGAAACCAGCGAGTATCTGGCCATGCTGACCCTGCTGACCATCGCGGATTCCAGCGCCGTTTTCCCGGGTGCGATGACCACCTGGCGGCGATCCCAACTCTGGTACGCCCACACGGCTATTGAGCGCGAACTCACCAAGGAATTGGAAGACGAACGCATTGAAGAAACAGCTTCGCCTGGTGCCGAGATGGCGGAATTCATTCGCGGCTTCCCCACCCGCTATCGTTTCCGCACCACCTTGTCTGAGCAGAGCCTGCACTTGTCGCTCTCCCAGGCGGCGCGTCAGACTGGCGTCGGTTGTGACCTGCGGCGTCGTCACGACGACTGGCAACTGACCGTGGTGACGCGCGACCGCAGCCGCCTCCTCGCGGACCTGTCCGGAACGCTGGCCAGCTATGGCATGAATATTCTCAAGGCGGAAGCCTTTGGCAATGCCCGCGGCGACGTGCTGGATCTTTTCATTTTTGCCGATCCGATGCGGACCCTGGAACTCAATCCGCCCATCGTAGAGGAATTGAAGGAGATTGTCCGCAAAGTTGTGCTCGGCAAGGAGAGTGCCGAGAAGCTCTTGCAGCGCCGTCCGAAATCGACAACCCGGTACCGGATGCACATTGAATCGGTACTGCGCTTTGACAATGAAGCCTCCCGGCATGCCACCTTGCTGGAACTCCAGGCGCAGGACCGGCCCGGTTTGCTCTATGACGTTGCCCGTACCATCTCACAGCAAGGATGCGAGATCGACACCGTGCTGTTGCATACCGAGGGCCAGCGAGCGGTCGATGTTTTTTACCTGCGCTCCAGCGGAACAAAGTTAACTGCGGAACAAATTGAAGGCCTCAGCGCTTGTCTGCGGGAAGCTCTGGCAGGGTGACCGTCGCTGTCGCCGCAAAGCGGCGTCCATTTCGATTCACCAGAAATCCTTCGACGATGTATGTCCCGGGCCGTGCGTGTTGCAGTGGCAGTAGCACTTGCCAGGCTATTTCTCCCCTCACGGTCAGTTCCTTACTGGCCGGCAGGAAAACTTTGTCTGCGCTCCAGCGGTAAACCACTTCCCCCTGGCTGTTGCGAACCGAGAAGTCAAAGATCTGAGAGCTCGCAAACTGCAGTAGCACTTCTTCGTCAGTCCGGTTATGAAGCACCAGCCGCGCACCAACCTGCCCCGGCAGCGGAACCAGGGCCATAGCAAAACTTACGCCAGGTTCCTGAATGTAAGTGAATCCGCCAATTTGCGCATAGACAAGATCGAAAGTCTCTTCTCCGAGAAAAGTGGTCGACTTTCGCTGTACCAGCCCCAGGTTGGGAACAAAGCTCTCGCTGGTCAACCCCGTATCCGCGCACTGGCCCGGATCATAGCGGATCACCCGCACGGTGCCCGATACCCCCACTGGCCCCTTGTATTCCGAGTCGCGCAACTCCGCCCGGCCAGTCTGCTTGCAATCGGGCAGGGCACTGGCGAAAGCCTCGCCATCGAAACGCAAAAAAGGAACTTCACTCCTGCTGCTGTCATCCCATGAAACAAGGCCGTGCCCTGGATACTGCCGGATTAGCACCGGGGTTGGAGCGTAACCCTCAAGTTGGTGATAAGCGTGGCCATTACGCTCAACAATTTGACTGATGCGAAGTGTCAAGGTTGCCCCTTCGAAGCTGGAACGATAAAGCCACGTGCTACCGGACACTAAAGGGAAGTAGTCTTGAACTTGAGCCACTGCTGGACTCGATGAGAAAAGGAACAGGAAAACAATTTGTTTCAACATGAAGAGATGTCCTTCGATTTTCTGGTCGTGGGCGCGGGTGTGGCGGGACTTCGGGCGGCCATCAAGCTTGCGGAACGAGGCACCGTTTTGGTTGTGGCCAAGGACACGCTGGAAGAGTCCTCAACTGAATACGCGCAAGGCGGGATTGCGGTAGCTCTTTCCGATGATGATAATTTTTCGCTGCATTCGCAAGATACGTTAATGGCCGGTGACGGACTTTGTTTTCCGGCAGCCGTAGAGGCGCTGGTGCAAGAGGGACCGCGCAGGATTGAAGAGCTGCTGGATTGGGGAGCAAATTTTGACCGGGAGAACGGCCAATTTTTGATGGCTCGCGAGGGTGCCCACAGCCGCAGCCGGGTACTGCATGCCGGCGGTGATTCTACCGGTCGTGAGATTGGCCGCACTCTTTATGAAAAAGCCAGGGCCATGCCGGGCATGACCTTCCAAAGCTTTGCGGCCGTAACCGATTTGCTGCTGGAGGACGGTGTTGTTACCGGTGCTGTTGCCTATGACCGCAAGACCCGCAAACGTATCAACATTCATACCCGCGCCGTCCTGCTGGCAACGGGCGGCGCAGGCCAGCTTTACATCAACACCACCAACCCCAACGTGGCGACCGGCGATGGCATCGGAATCGCCTATCGCGTCGGGGCGGAAATTTCGGATGTGGAGTTTATACAATTCCACCCGACTGCGCTCTTCATACCGGGACGCCCCCGGTTCTTGTTGAGCGAAGCGCTGCGCGGCGAAGGCGCAGTCTTGCGCAATCTGGCCGGCGAACGCTTCATGCATCGTTACCATCCCATGGAAGAACTGGCACCGCGCGACATCGTCAGCCGCGCGATTGTAGCCGAGATGCTGGCAACCGGCACGACTCACGTGCTGCTGGATCTTTCGCACAAGGATGCGGACTGGATTCGCAACCGCTTCCCCCGTATCAATGAAACCTGCCTGCAATTTGGAATCGATCTTGCCACCCAAGGAGCGCCAGTGCATCCCGCGGCCCACTACATCATGGGCGGGATTCGGACTAACCTGCATGGCCAAACCAGCCTTCGCGGCCTCTATGCTGCCGGAGAGGCGGCCTGTACCGGTGTGCACGGAGCCAACCGGCTGGCCAGCAACTCATTGCTGGAAGGCGTGGTCTTTGGTGCACGCGCGGGAGAGGCCATGGTGGACGAAGCGCTAAAGCCCAAGAGCGGTAAAACCTTCGGCGATGAACAGTTCCCCTTGATGACCAAGGAAGCGTTGCAGCAACTGGCCTGGGATGGCTGCGGCATTGCGCGGGATGCGGCAGGCATCAATCGTGTCCTGACTTCGATCGACCAGGGTGGCCGGGAAGTGATTGCAGAGCCGGGCCGGAAAGACTATGAACGCCGCAATCTGGCGACAGTGCTTCGTCTGGTCGCCAAAGCAGCTTTGTTGCGCGAAGAATCCCGGGGTGGACACTACCGGACAGACTTCCCCAACAAGAGCGACAGGGCACTGCACTCCCTGCTCCGGCGCGGCCAACCTACGGAACTGGTGGAGTGGACAGCGTCGACTTCAGCCACGCAGTGACGGTTTCCAGCACTACCGGCGCAACGGTCTCTTCAATCGTTGCGTACTCCTGCGGGCTGCCAGTTTTGGCGGTCTGGAAGAGATGATTCAGTTGCGGGAAGCTTTTCGCGGTTAACAATTTCGGATTGTGTTCCGCGAAGATCGCTTGTACTACGGTCAAATTCTGGCCAGCATCCACGTTGCGGTCCAGCTCTCCATTGAGAGCCAGTACCGGGCATTTCACTTTCGCCAGCACGGGTGCCGGATCATGGCTCCAGAAGAAGTTTAGCCAAGGATCACTGACACGGCGCTTCTCTATCGCCGCAAGCTGCTGAGCCGCGTACTGGGCTGCCTGCTCCTGGCTCATCCCGGCCGCCTCATTGAGCGAAGGCAGCTGCTTGCGGAACACGGCTTCTCCGGTAACGGCCGGCGCAGCCAGCAAAACGATACCGGCGATCCCGGAATCCGCAGCCGCCACCATCGGTGCAATCAGGGCGCCTTCGCTGTGGCCCATCACCACAATCCGCCGTGGATCAATGTCGGGTCGCCCTCGCAGGTAGCTAAGCGCTGCCGCGGCATCTTTCGCAAAATCCTCTGTCGTTGACCCGGAAAAAGTGCCGGTGGATTTTTCGGTGCCCCGGTCGTCATAACGCAATACAGCAAAGCCGGCACGCGTCAGCGTGTCCGCCCACAAGAGGAATGGTTTATGCAACGCGATCTCCTCATCGCGATTCTGCGGGCCGGAACCTGAAACCAGCACCACCGCCGGAAATTTCCCCGACCCCTTGGGCTTGGTCAGATTGCCAGCCAGACTTACCGAGTCCGCCCCACCCGGAAAGTTCAAATCCTGACTCTCATAGGGAAAAGGCGGCTTGGGCTCCTGCGGACGCGGGGGACGCGGTAATGAGGCCACCTTCTTCAGCACAAGATCCAGCGCGGCACCCTGGGTAAATTTGCCCGCAATCGCCGCACCGTCGTCACTCATCGTCCCGCTGAAGCTTGCATTGATGGCAGGAATCGCGAAGCTCAACGTTTTGCCGTCCCATTCAACAGCACCGACAGCCAACTTCGCATAGGCCTGATCAATCGAGGTGAGCTCAGCCTTGAATTTTCCGCCGACCCCTTGGGTAATCTCCAGGCCAAGCCGGAGCTGCCGAGGGACGCCCTGCAACTCTCCCAGGTAGAGACCCTCTGGGCCTTGGGCCGAAAGCAAACACAGCGGCAGCAAAAGCAGCAGGCCTCTCACTTTTTCAGCACCGCCGCCTTCAGAGTCCAAGCCTGCAAGCGGCCCAACTCCAGCAAGTTCGAGCCATCAAAACCTTGCGGATGGATCACCCAATTAAACATCCTCTTGCCGTCCGTGGCAATCTGCTTCTCAAAGAGCAAAGTGCCGCGCTCAATCCGTACCGGCCCTTGCTGGCCCGCCTTGGCGAGTGTGGCGGCAAAGTCCGCCAGGGAAAGAGTCTCGGTCCCCAGCCAGACTTCGGCCGGCAACCGCTTGGTATTCGTAATGAAGGATCGTGCATCGACCAGCGCACGTTGCCAAAGATTGCGCGCCACACTGGCTCCGGTGTAGCTGGTTACGCCCCGGCGTTCCGGGCCATCAACATAGGCGTCCGGCAGTCCCAGGAGGTGCGTGAGGATTTCCGCCGCCGACCGGCCCTGCTCAAAGCCAATCCCCTGCTTCCAGACTTCCCCCTGAACCGGCGGCAACTTGGCGTCGTACAAATTCAGCAACCGGTCCACGCTCGTGATGGCAACATCCTGATTCGATTTCACGTGTCGCACAAAATCGAAAAAGAGCTTGTAGGCCTGCTCGCTCGACTCACGTGTGCGCTTCTTCGGCATCACATAATTTTCCGGAGCCGTATACTGGCCCCACTTGAAGTTCACACCGTCCCAAAACTCTGTGGTCACAAACTCCGTGGGGTGATAGTAAGTCTGCACGACGCCGCCACCGTTCGCCTTCACTCGCGCCACCGCTGCATCAAACTTTGCCTTCGCCGTCGCAAGTCCTGCCGGGCTGTCCAACTCGGTCCGCACGGAATTCGGCCCCAGGTTCGTCACATGAAAAACGCCGCCATACCAGAAAGCCTGATTGTTCATTGCTATATGCGCCGCTTCATCCACATAGGTGGGGATACCCATCCGCCGCAGCGCAATTGTCGATTGAGGACCCCAGCTATTCCCCGGCTGACCATAGGTGCTCGCCTTGGTGCCGAAGATCCTTTCGAGGTCCTTCAAGCCCTGCCCTTCACGACGCTCAAATTCCGCTGCGCCTTCCAGCATGCCCATGCGGCTGAGATAGACGGAGGGCGTCGGAGGGATGCTGTGGTTTTCGGCGTGGTAGCCAATGTCGTGACGCTTGAGCGCGGCAATCACATCTCTGCGCCCACGTTTCTCCAGCACGCGGGCCTTCTCGCCTACCGTCTTGAAGGTCGCCCGCACGCCCATCTTTTCCAGTTCCTGAGCGAGCCGGAGAGCGGCGTCATCCGCCTCGGGCAGCATGTAGTCCTCCGTATCGAACCAGACAATCCAGTAGACCTTCTGAGCGGCCGCCGGCAGGAGAAAGAGCAGAAACAATAATAAAGTTCGCATTGGGATAGATTAGAGACAGGTTAAAACAACGTTGTGAAAATCGGTACCCCTATTGTTGTCATCACTGCATTGCTGGTGCTGGGCTTGTCCGGCCAGGAAGCAACGCCCCCACCTCCCGCAGAAGTGGATTTTGTTCGGGATGTCCAACCGATTCTCAAACGCTCCTGCAATGGCTGCCACGGCGCAGCCCAACAACTCGGCGGCCTTCGCCTCGACGCAAAAGCGACCACCTTTACCGGCGGCGTTTCCGGCCCCAGCGTCAAGCCCGAGCACAGCCTCGATTCGCCACTCTATCAGCGCGTAGCCGGTCTCGGCGATCAGGCCCGCATGCCCATGGGTGGCAAGCCCCTGCCTCCGGACCAAATTGCGATCCTCAAGCGCTGGATTGATTCCGGCGCCAACTGGCCCGATGAAGTGGGTGCCAAAGTCACGGAAGTCAAGAAGCATTGGTCCTTCATTCCGCCTCAGAAGTCCGCCGCGCCTGCCACCTCGAATCCAGCCTGGGTGCGGAATCCCATCGATGCCTTTATCCTTGCCAGGCTCGACAAAGAAGCTTTGAAGCCCAGCCCGGAAGCCGATCGCATCACTCTCTTGCGCCGCCTCTCCCTGGACTTGATTGGCCTGCCGCCAACGATCGAAGAAGTAGACGCATTCGTTCGCGACAAATCGAAAAATGCTTATGAGAAGCAGGTAGACCGGCTTCTTGCCTCGCCCCACTATGGTGAGCGTTGGGGCCGCCACTGGCTCGACGCCGCACGCTATGCAGATTCCGACGGCTATGAGAAAGACAAGATGCGGCAGGTCTGGTTCTTCCGGGATTACGTCATCAAAGCTCATAACCAGGACTTGCCCTACAATCGCTTCATTCAGGAACAACTCGCCGGCGACCTGATGCCCAACGCGACTCAGGATCAGATCGTAGCCACCGGCTTCCTGCGCAACTCCATGATCAACGAAGAAGGCGGCGTGGACCCCGAGCAGTTCCGCATGGAGGCCATGTTTGATCGCATCGATGCAGTTGGCAAATCCATGCTCGGCCTCACGATTGCTTGCGCCCAGTGCCACAACCATAAATTTGATCCGCTCCGGCAGGAAGAGTATTACCAGATCTTTGCCTTCCTCAACAACACGCACGAAGCCAATGTCCAGGTCTACACTCCGGCTGAACAAATGCAACGCTCCAACCTCTTTGAAAAGGTTCGCGGCATTGAGGCAGACCTGCAGCACCGCACGCCAAACTGGCTCGAGCGCATGACGCAATGGGAATCGCAAGCGCGTTATGGAGTTCAGTGGGAAGCAGTCAAAGCGGAAGTCGATGACATTTCGACAGGCGGCCAGCGCTATCTTCTGCAAGGCGATTCCTCAATGATCGGCGCCGGCTATGCCCCAACCAAGCACAAAGCCAAGTGGACGATTCAACCGCAGACACCTTCAATCGCTGCCTTCCGGCTGGAATTGCTGAATGATCCCAACCTGCCCCTCGGCGGGCCGGGCCGCTCGATCTACGGCACCGGGGCGCTGACTGAGTTTGAAGTGGAAGTGGAGCGTCCGGGCGGCGACAAGCCGGTCAAGGTGAAGGTATCGCGCGCAACCGCTGACATCAATCTCCCCGAGAAAGAGCTCGACAAGATCTATTACGACAAATCGGACAAGCGCCGCGTCACCGGCCCGATCGACTTTGCCATCGACGGGAAGGAAGAAACAGCCTGGGGTCACGACGCTGGCCCCGTCCTGCGCAACCTCCCGCGCAAAGCTGTCTTCAACCTCGAGACGCCAATCGACAACCGCGACGGCAAGACCAAAATTCATGTCTACCTCAGCCAGCGCCATGGCGGCTGGAATAGCGACGACAACCAGAACCAAAATTTGGGGCGCATGCGCCTCTCGGTTACGGATGACTCTAAGGCCGAGGCCGACCCCGTGCCCATGCGGGTTCGTGAAATTCTGAACATCCCCGCCGCCCAGCGCTCCCCCCAACAAACGCAAGCCGTCTTTGCCTACTGGCGCACCACCGTGCCCGAGTGGCGCGAAGCCAACTCACAGATTGCCGACCTGATGAAGTCGCTCCCCGAGGGCTCCTCGCAACTGGTTCTCACCGACCGCGAAGCTCCGCGCATGACCAACATCCTCGAGCGTGGAGATTTCCTCAAGCCGGCCAAGGCCGTAAAGCCCGGAGTCCCGGCTTTCCTCAATCCCCTGCCCGCCGGTGCTGGTTCCACCCGTTTGGACTTCGCCCGCTGGATGACCGACCGCAACGCTCCCACCACGGCTCGCGCCTTCGTGAACCGTGTCTGGCAAGCCTACTTCTCCACAGGCATTGTTGAGTCCAGCGAAGATTTGGGCAAACAGACCACACCCCCCTCTCATCCCGAATTGCTGGATTGGCTCGCAGTGGAATTCATGGATCAGGGTTGGAGCATGAAGAAATTGCACCGCCGCATCGTCACCTCCAGCACCTACCGGCAATCCTCCAAGGTCAGCGAAGAGTTGCTGTCGAAGGACCCGGGCAACCGCCTGCTCGCCCGCGGTCCCCGCTTCCGCGTTGAAGGCGAGATCGTGCGTGACATTACGCTCGCCGCCAGCGGACTGCTCAATCCCAAGATTGGTGGGCCAAGCGTATTCCCACCCGCTCCGGACTTCCTTTTCCTGCCGCCATCCAGCTACGGCCCCAAGAACTGGTACGAGAACAAAGACCAGGATCGCTACCGGCGCGCCTTCTATACTTTCCGCTATCGCAGCGTTCCCTACCCCGTGCTGACAAATTTCGACACCCCCAACGGCGATGTCTCCTGCGTCCGCCGCACTCGCTCCAATACTCCGCTCCAGGCCCTGACCGCGCTCAACGAACCGCTCTTCCTCGAAGCTGCCCAGGCCCTTGCGCGCAAGGCCCTCAATGAAGGCGGCAAGTCGGACGCCGACAAATTGCGCTATGCCTTCCGGCGCACGCTGTCCCGTCCCCCGCAAGCGCCTGAACTCGCGGAATTGCAATCCTTCCTCGACAGTCAACGCGGCCGCTTCACCACCGAGCAGGCCTGGACCGCCGTCGCCCGCGTCATCCTCAATCTCGACGAAACCTTTACCAAGGAGTAAGCCATGCAAGATAAACTCTCAATCGCTCGCCGCTGGTTCATGAAAGACTGCGGCCTCGGCCTCGGAGCCATGGCCTTGCGCGGCCTCGCCTCTGGCGCGACTGCGACCCCTCAAAACCCTCTCGCACCCAAAGTCCCTCACTTCGCACCCAAAGCCAAGCGCGTCATTTACCTCTTCATGGCCGGCGCGCCCAGCCATCTGGAAATGTTCGACTACAAGCCGCAGCTAGCCAAGTTCGATGGCACCCTGCCGCCCGCCGATTTGCTCAAGGGCTACCGCGCCGCCTTCATCAATCCCAATTCCAAGCTGCTCGGCCCCAAGTTCCAATTCGCCAAATACGGCCAAAATGGCGCGGAGTTAAGCGAATTGCTGCCTCACCTGTCGAAAGTGGTTAACGACATCAGCATCGTCAAGTCCATGACAACGGACGCCTTCAACCATGCCCCGGGCCAGTTGCTCATGAACACCGGCAGCATGATCTTTGGACGCCCCAGCTTCGGCGCCTGGACCACATACGGCCTCGGCAGTGAAGCAGAAGACTTGCCCGCCTTCGTTGTTTTCTCGACCGGCAAGAAGGGCCCTTCAGGCGGCAACTCCTGCTGGGGTTCCGGCTTCCTTCCCACTGTGCATCAAGGCGTACAGTTCCGCGCCTCAGGCGACCCCGTACTCTATCTGTCCAACCCCGAAGGCATCGACGACAAGCTCCAACGGGATTCGCTCGACTCGATCCGTCGACTCAATCAGATGAAGCTTGACCAGGTCGGCGACCCGGAAATTGCCACCCGCATCAGTTCCTATGAGATGGCCTTCAAGATGCAAACCAGCGCGCCTGACCTCATGGATATCTCCAAGGAACCCAAGCATATCCTCGACATGTATGGCGCCGAACCCGGCAAGCCTTCTTTCGCCAACTGCCTGCTACTCGCGCGCCGGTTGGCCGAGCGCGGCGTCCGCTTCACGCAGATCTTCCACGAGGCCTGGGACCAGCACGGCAGTCTCACCAAGGACATCAAACAAAACTGCAAGGACACCGATCAGGCTTGTGCCGCTCTGGTAACCGACCTCAAGCAGCGCGGCATGCTCGACGACACGCTTGTTGTCTGGGGCGGTGAATTTGGTCGCACTCCCATGACGCAAGGCGGCACGGACGGCCGCGACCATCACCCGAATGCCTTCACCATGTGGATGGCGGGCGGAGGCACCAAGCCGGGCCTGGTGATGGGGCAAACCGATGAGCTGGGCTTCAACGTCGTCGAAGACAAGGTGCACGTGCACGATCTGCACGCCACCCTGCTTCACCTGCTCGGCTTTGATCACACCAAGCTCACTTACCGCTCACAAGGCCGCAACTTCCGCCTCACTGATGTCCACGGACACGTGGTCGAAAAGCTGCTCGCCTAGACTACTTCACGACATCGAGGCTCGCAAAGGTGCGCTCGCCCGTGCGCATCTCGTTCACCATCTTGCCTTGGGCATCCACCTCAACCACGCGGCGGCCGGTGTAGTCGACGATCAAAAGATTCCCGTTCGGCATCAGGGCCATGCCGGAGGCCCACCCGAATTGCAGGTCCATCTTCTTACCCGCAATCGAACGCGCCACCGTGCCATCCGGGCGAACCTCTACCACTTCTCCCGGATCACTGATACTGATTAGCGTATTGCCGTTGGGCAGCCGTAGAGCCTGATAAGAACGTCGTTGCTCGCCATTGGGCGCCTGCCATTGCCAGATGATCTTCCCTGCGGCATCCACTTCAATAATTCGCGCAATGGCTTCCTCGGCGATCAGCGTCGTGCCACGATCCGTACGCCGGCTATTGCGCATCCGCATGTTCGCAAGGTTCGGTGCCTCATACTTCCACACTTCCTTCTTATCCGGTGTTACTTCGATCACTTTGCCCAGCCGGGCATCGCCGATCAGCGTATTGCCATTGGCCAGCCTCTGAACGCTGAGCGGATGCTCCAGGCCAGTGCCATAGCTCCACACTTCCTGCTGCTTGGCGTCCAACTCCACCACGCGCTTCTCGGGGGCAATCGTAAACAGCACATGCCCGTTCGGCAAACTTTGCACGTCATGCCCGCGCCCATTGGGTCGCGTCCAATGGATCTTGCCCGAGGGCCAATCCATCGACAGGATCTCGCCGCGAAGCCCATGGTCTGAAAGCAGCAATCGTGTCTGTGGCGGGTTCGCCTTCAAATGCCGGTCAAAGTATGCAAAAGCTGCCGCTTCCGCCCGAGCCTGGTCTGCACCCTTGAAGCCATGTCCCGCACCGGGAATCGTCTCCAGCTCTGCATCCGCCCCCACGGCCAGCAATCGTTCCGTCAGCATCAGGCTGTGCTCGTAAGCAACATAGGTATCGCGCGTACCGTGGATCGAAAGGATCGGTGCCGCATTCGGCGTCACCCAGTTGAGCGGGCTGGCGCGCTGGTGAAAGCCGCGGTGCTGGTCCAGATGTCCACCCAGCCAGAGCGGCAGCACTTGCGCCGCGTCCACACTCTTGGAATAGCTCTGCGTAAAGTCCGTTGGGCCGTAGAAATTCACGACGCACTGCACCTTGCTGGAATGCTCCCGGTTCGGCCCGGTGCCTTCAAACTCCGCAACATCCGCCGTCAGCCCCAGCATCAAAACCAGGTGCCCACCCGCACTACCGCCCGTCGTGCCGATCCGGTCCGGATCAATGCCGTATTTCACGGCATTCGCCCGCAGAAATCGCACCGCTGCTTTCACGTCTTCCACCGCCGCTGGAAACTGATGCCGTGGTGCCAGCCGGTAGCTCGCCGTCGCTGTCACGTATCCACGTTCGGCCAGCCGCATCGCCATCGGCAGGTAGCTCTGCCGTGTCCCGGCCCGGAAGCCGCCTCCATGCACAAAGAGCACTGCAGGCGCTGGGCCCGTCAAACTCTTGGGCCGGATGATATCCATCTCCATCTTCGCGCCCACATTCGAGTACTCTACGTTCTGAATCAGACTCAGCGTCGCCGGCACTTCCGGCGTCTGCGCCACTGCGGCACAAGCCGCCATCAACCATATCCAAATGCTTCTTGACATCAGTGGGGAGCATATCACTTCTGCCATTCTGGAAGCATGAGCAAAGTGGATTGGAATTACCATCGCCCCGGCTGAACCAGTTGCGGCAAAACGCAGGAGTTTCTTGCGAAACACAAAGTTGCAGTCACCGAACAGGTAGACGCTAAAAAGCTGCCCCTCGGCCGCGAGGAAGCACTACAAATGGTCCGGGCCGCAAAGGAAGTCTTCGTTGCCAAGGGCAAGAAGCTGGTTCATTTCAACATGAACAATACAGCGGAAGAGGAAGTTCTCAGCGTGGTACTCGGGCCTACAGGCAACCTCCGCGCGCCCACTTTCCGAAAGGGCACGACCCTTGTCGTGGGCTTCAGCGAGGAGGCTTACCAGAAAGTTCTTGGCTAGCCTACTGCGCCCCCGCCATCTCCTGCACTAACTCATAGTGGAACTTCACAAAGGTGTTGAGCGAAGATTCCAGAATCCGCTCCTGATCCGAGTGCGCGCCAAAGCCTTTCGGCCCGTCTTCGGAATCAATCATGGGGCCGATGCCGTAGCACTGCATCCCTTTGGCGCGGAAGAAAGCCATATCGGTTGCGCCCGTTGACATCGTTGGCAACACCGGCACTCCCGGATAGTGCCGGCCCGCGACCTTCTCAATCGTCTTGAAGGCTTCATTGTTGAGGCCTGAAGGCGTTGCCCCGGGCCGCAGCGATCGGCCATCCCGCACCAGCTTGATGGCCGGATCGCCCACCACGCTCTTCAACATCTCCAGAAACTTCGGCAGGTCCTCATCCGGCAGCACACGAATGTCGAGCGTGGCCTCAGCCTCCGACGGAATCACATTCGTCCGGTAGCCGGCATTGATCATGTTCGGCGATATGGATGTCCGCAACATGGAATTGTGCCGTGGCTCATTTACGGCCAGATACTCCTGCACCGCATCGGTCTTCTCCGGATGAAGCAGCCCGTTGTAGCGTTCCCGCTCCTCGGGTGTCGACACAGTCGCCAGCCTTTCAAAGTAAGTGCGCGTCGTGTCGTTCAACCGCATGGGAGGCTGCCAGGCTGCCACCTTCGCCACGGCCTGGGCAATATGCACCACCGGGTTAGACCGTAAAGGAACCGACCCATGACCGGCAACTCCATTCGCCACCAGCTTGATGCCAAAGGGAATCTTCTCCGTCGTCTGCACCGACACAAAACGCAGGCGTCCATCCGTTCGCACGGCCGATCCCCCTTCCGCAAAACAGTATTCCGCTTCGATCTCCGGCCAGTGCTCCCGCACCAGAAAAATTGCCCCCATCACCGGCGCGCCTTCTTCCCCGGCCTCGGACAGGAAAATTACATCCCGATCCAGCGCCACCTTCTGCCGCTTCAAAATCAACATCGTCATCAGTGCCGCAGCCAGGTTGTCCTTATCGTCCACTGTTCCGCGGCCATAGACGTAGCCGTCCTCCCGGTGCGCGGAAAACGGCCCGTGCGTCCACTTCTTCGGATCAACGTTCACCGTGTCGGAATGGCCAACAATCAGAATCGGCCTCTTCTTCCCATTGCCCTTCAGTCTCGCGATGATATTCGGCCGCAAGACGCTCGGGTCCGCCAGATTGTCCATCGTGAAGACTTTGGATTCAATGCCCTCCTGGTCAAGCACCTTCTTCAAATAGTCCACCACCGGCTTCTCGCTGCCACCAGGGTCTGTGCTGTTGATCTGCACCAGCGCCGTAAAGTGCTTCAGCGTTTCCGCTTCCACCGCCTTCCAGTCAATCGACTGCGCACTCAAGCCACTGGCCAGACAGAGAAGAAGAATCGCTCGCATCATGCGAGATAGGCTAGCAAATCCACTTACTGCTTGATCGTCAACTGCTGATTGATGGCTGGGGCCGCCAACTTTGAAGACTTCCCGTCCGGCCAGCGGACTTCCAATTGATCCACCTTCTTCGCCTCACCCAGACCGAAGTGCAGCCGTGCATCGTGCTGGCTCAGGTAGCTGCCGCCCGCCCGCACTTCATCCACCTGCCACACGCCCCCGGCCAGCACCCGCACCCGCGTTCCCACTGGCGCTTCCACCTTCAGCCAATTGCCTTTCAACTTACCCACAGGCTTCCAGAAAGAAGGTGCCTCATTCTGATGATTCACCACCACGGCCAGCGTCCCATCGTTCTCGAAATCCCCCACCGCCAGGCCGCGCGAAGAATGGAGCCCCGCCGGCGCCGGCGCTTCCACGAATTTGCCGCCCACATTCCGGTAAGCCACTGCCCGCTGGCGGTATTGCCCCAACTCCGGAAAGACATGCCCGTTCACCTGCACCAGGTCGCGCCGCCCATCATTGTCAAAGTCCAGAAACGCTGCGCCCCAACCTACAAAACTCGTATGCACGCCCAATCCCGCCGCCATCGTCGCTTCATCAAAACTGCCATCCCCGCGATTCCGGTAGAGCGTCACCCGCTCATCCGAAAAATTCGTCCGGAACAGATCAATATGCCCATCGTTGTCATAATCGCCAGCCGCCACGCCCATGCCGGAAAGCGCCCTGCCGTCTTCATCCAGCGCAACACCCCTTAGCAAGGCTTCCTCGGTAAACTTGCCATTTTTCTGATTGATATAGAGCAGGCTCGCCGTCTGATCACAGGCAACATAAATGTCTGGCCAGCCATCATCGTTGGCATCCAACACCACGGCACTCAGCGCATAATTCTGGTCGGGTTCGGCAATGCCGCTGGCCACCGATACATCTTCAAACTTCCCCTTCCCGTTGTTCCGATAGAGCAAATTCCGCGCAAATGGTAATCCGCGCGGCCCGCAGTTCACCGGCATGTTGCGGTAAAAGCAATACGGGTTGGCCCCTGGCAACGGCGTCGTCGCAAAGTCAAACTCCAGATAGTTCGCGATAAACAAATCCAGATCGCCATCACGGTCATAGTCGATCAACGCGCAACCCGTGTTGTAGCGGTTGCCCTTCTGCGGCAATCGCTCTTCCCGGAAGCGCCCGCTGCCCAGGTTGAAATACACCGAAGGCTCACCCCAATACGTCACCACCAGATCCGGCAGTCCATCCCCGTTCAAGTCCCCCGCGCAGCCTCCCTGCCCCCAGGCCCTTCGCTTGAAGCCCGCCGCTTCGGTAACGTCCGCAAAACGGTACCCACCAAGATTCCGGTACAACCGGCTCGGCGCACCCTCACCGGACACCAGAAAAATGTCCTGCCGTCCATCCTGATCAAAATCGAAAACCACCACACCGCTACCCGTGGTCTCGATGATCCACTTCTTGGTCTTCTCCCCGCCATTCGGCAGCACCGCCTTCAGCCCAACCTCTGCCCCGGCATCAACCCAAATGTCCTCGGGTGCCGCCGCCAGCAACAGCAGGCAGCATAGCGCTCTCACGGCTTCGGCTGCTCCCCTAGCCGTTTCAGAAAATTGGTGAACTCCCCTTCGGGTGGCTTCCGCAGCTTCTCCAGCTCAGCCATCTGCCGCTGTGCCTCTGAACTACGCCCCGCATTCCGGTAAGCGATCATCAACGCATAACGCGCCGCTTCATTTGCCTGCGCCAACTCCACCGCTTTTTCCAGCAAGCCAATTGCCTCCTGAGGACGCAACTTCGCCAGCGCCACCATCGCCTCGACGAAATCCGGCTTCAACCGCAATGCCGCTGCGAATCGTTCCGCCGCCGCTTCCCGCTTGCCCTGCACGGCATCAATCTGCGCGATCTGATACTCCGCAATGGCGTCCGCGGGATTCAGCTTCAACTCCGCCAAAAACTCTTCCCGCGCCTCGTCCTGCTTGCCTTCCATCAGCAAGGCCCGCCCCAACCGGTAATGCAGATTCACGGCCGCCGGGTTCTTCGAAATCGCCTTGCGGTACTCCTGCGCCGCATCGGCCGGACGATTTTGAATATCCAGAATCTCCCCTGAAAGCTGGTTCACGCGATAGGAAGACGGCACACGTTCAAACATCAGCGCCACCGCGTCATTGAAGGCCCGCATGTGCAGACGTGCCGACTGATACAGCAAGTCTGCATCCTCAGGAAACTCTTTGAGCAACCCGCTCGCCAGCGGTATCGCCTCGGCGACACGATCCTTGGCCAGCAAACATTGCAGCCAGGCCGTACCCGCCAACCGCCGCAACTCGGCTTGCTCAAACTTCCCTTGCAAGCGTGGCTCTGCGTCCGCACACCGCCCCACGTTCACCTCGGCAATCCCCAGCAGCACATCACGCAGCGGTGCCGCCGGCTGCGCCAACAGAGTCTTACGAGCCCCCTCATAATCTCCCGCACGCAACTGCACCACGCCCTCATTGAGCGTTTGCGCCGCCACCAGCAAACTAATGACCAGCGTCATCCAGCACCAGGTCCAGCCCACCAAAGCGTCCTCGCCGGCGGCCATCCAGATAGCGAAACGCCAGCATTGGCGGCGCGCCGGGAGCAATCCACATCCGTTCTTCCAGCGCCGGGCGCGCTGCCAGCGCGTGCCCCGCCTGGGAGACATCGCGCAACAGGTAATAAAGCAGCAGGCTCGTGATCATGGAAACTTCCCCCTCATCTTATTTCGTCCAGCGCCCGGCGGGCAATACGGCTATCCGGCTTACGCTCGAGCAAGCGCTCCATCGTCGCCCGCGCCCGCTCCCGCTGCCCGTTTTGAATCAGGACCCGCCCCAGGTTCAGATACATGCTCTCGTCATCCGGCGCGACGGAGATGCCATATTCAAAGGCCGCAATCGCATCATTCCACTGACGTCTCTCCGCATACAACACTCCCAGATTGTTGATCGCGCCGGCATGCGCCCGGTCAAGCGTAATCGCCTTCTGAAACCAGTCACGCGCTTCCTCCAAACGTCCCTGCCGCGCAAACATCAACCCCAGTCCATTGGCCGCATCCGCGTTCGGCTGCAACTGCAACGCATCGTTCAAATACACCAGCGCCGCATCGGGCATCTTCTCCAGAAAGAAGGCTGCCCCCAACTTGATCAGATTCCGTTTCGGCGGCACGATGTATTGCCCGGCAAAGGGCAGCGCCCCTTGCGCCCGCTTTTCGCCAATCTGCACATCCGTCAACGCACCTTTCGCATTCACATGAAAGACCGCCCCTGCCGGCAAGGGCCGCCGCCAGTCCCGCAAGTACTTGCCCAGAATCCCCTTCTCGCCCGCACTCTGAATTCGCTCCGGAAAGGGCAACGGCTCCACCAGCCCGAAGGACACATCCTGTGGCTGATTCATTCCCTCCACTCCACCTTCCTTCCAGGGCCTGCGCGCCGCCAGCGGCGTCCGTGTGACGCTCGCCTTGCCTTCTGTCACCTCATGCCGTATTCCCGCCGCCAGCCCCGCCACGCGCTGCTTACGCCCCGAAGGCCATTGAATCTCAATCACTGGCGACGGCGCAAAGTACAAAGTCTTCGTATGCTGCGACAAATAGCCAGAACCCGCGCTCACCTGCTGCACCTGCTCGCCTGCCCTGACGATCGCACCAATAGCATCGCGGTTGGACTCGACACCCCGCAGCCGCACCGCCATCACCGGCTTCTTCACACCCCGCTCATTCCGGAAGACCCGCACCTGTGGCCCCAGCCTGCTCTTCAGCACCACATCCACGTGCCCGTCCCCATCCACATCTGTAAAGGCAAAGGCCCGCGAGTCGTTGGCCACTGCCATTCCGCTCTGCGCGGACCGGTCTACCAGCTTGCCCCCTTCGTTCGCATAAAAGACATTCACTTCCCCGCCACACCAGCTCTCGCCCTCGCGGATCGCCTGATTGATCGCGTTCCAACCCTCTTCATACTCGCGGCCCGTCTTCGTCACCACCTGGTCCCAGAAGAATTCATGCCGGTCCCGTGGCTGGTCCCCGGTGATCATGCCGCAAGCAATGTACAGTTCCGGCCGCCCGTCGTGATCAAAGTCCATCCCGTCGGCCGACCAGGCCCAGCGCCCCATCTCCGCCATTCCCGTCTCTTGAAACTTGCCTTCTCCCCGATTTCGATACAGCGAATTACCTTTGGAGTGCCGCCGGTAAGCATCCGTCGGCGCCATCTGCTTCTGACCAACAATCCGCTGCCCCGGCTCGCTGTACATGTTGGCGACATAGAGATCAAATCGCCCGTCACCATCAAAGTCAAACCACGCCGCGCTCATCCCGGGGCCGATGTCTTCCAGGCCCGCCTCTGCCGCTACATCCCGAAAGCGCTGCCCATCCCAGCGGTAGTAATTATTGCGGCCAAAGTCATTGGCCACATAAAGCTCCTGCTTGCCGTCCCCATCGGCGTCACACCACGCCGCCGCAAAGCTGTAGCGGTTGTTGTTCTCATCCAGGCCGCTCTCCACCGTGACGTCTTCAAAGTACTCGCCCCGGTTGCGGAACAGAAAATTCGGCGGCCCGTTCTGCGCATCGTGATACGGCGCGGGATAGCGATACTGGTCTTCGCTCTGGTAGTAAATATACGAGCACAAATACAGGTCCACCAGACCATCCCCGTCAAAGTCCGCCGCTGCCATTCCAGTAAAGGAACCCTGCGGCGGCCGCGAGAATCGAAAGGCTTTCTCCACCAGCTCAAAGCGCCCGTTGCCCTGGTTGAGAAAAAGCATCGGCCCGGACGACCCGAGCAAAATCAAATCCTGCAGGCCCCGGTTGCGTGTATCGATGAACATAGCCGACGACGTATCATCAAGCACCCCTACGCCCGCCTTCTCCGTCAGATCCACCGCTTTGCCATCACTGCCAATCTTGTACAGTCGATTCGGCAACCCGCCAGACTGGCAAACGTAAATCTCATCCCGCCCATCGTTATCGATGTCTCCTGCGGCAATCCCCTGGCTGCCGTAAACATCGGTTCCGCACATCACATCCAGTGCCGAGCGCCAATAGGGTATGCCTTTGCTCAATTGCTGCTGAAAGCTCGGTACCGCCCCAAAAACATGCTGCGTCACTTCGCTGAACCAGGCGCTCTCCCCGGGTGCCAGTGCTGCCAGCAGCAGGTCCCGGCGTCTCACCATTGCAGCCATTCCCGGCCTGCGGCAGCAAGTTGCTCGGGTGGCAGGTTCGCGGGCAAGCTGAAGTCGGGCGGGGAAATCACCAGCACCTCTTCCATGCCCGCCGCGCAAAAGATATGCACCGTATTCCGCTGGTATTCGGCGTACTTTTCAAACTCCTGCCAGATGTAGAGATAGAGCAATTCCAAATCGACATAGGTGCCCAGCGTATCGATCTGCGTCGGAATCGGATTCGTCTTCTCCTGATCGGAATAGATCAACAGGGAAGAGAATGGCTTCATCTTGTTGCGGATACCAAAGTGAGAAACAACCAGCGATGGCCGCGCCCGCCGGATACCCAGCACCGTGGCCCATTCCACAAATGTGTTGTTGATCAGCAGCGTCCCGTTGCCGGCCAGCAGCACCGCCCGCGTAAACTCCGCCAGCACCGGGTCAGAACCCAATGCACCTTCGCCCGGCAACAGCCGCATCTTCTTGAGCCTTGCCCCCAACTCCCGCGGCCCCCGAATCTGCTCCTTCTCCACCACTTGCTGCACTTGCTCAGTCAACCGCTGCCGGTAGGCCTCAAGGCCGTCATAACTCAGCGCGACCGTCCCCTCCGGCGCACTCAACTCATCACCCGTCTGCAGCAGCCAGCGGTCATAGGGCGCGGGGTTGGCCGAGGCCAGCAACGGCGCAATGTGCTCGGCCGGGTCCAGCGGAGCTCCCAGCGTATAGCGCTTCCCCTTCAACCGCGTCCAGAGCCGGTCAGGCCCCACAGGCAACTCCGCCGGGGAAATCACCACCGCCAGCCGGGGTCGCCCCCGCCGTTGCACATCCGCATCCAGCACCGGGTCCAGCCGCAAAAAGATCGTCGCAATCGCCGTACGCCACTCTGCATAGTGCGCATTGCGATTCAGAAAATCAACCTGCTCCAGCGTAAAGGTCCGCCGCGGCCAGTTCTTTTCGTTGATCCCCATCTTGCGCTCAATCCCACGCAAGCCATCAAAGAGTTCCCCAAAGTCTTCCGGCGGCAGCCGGTCCACCAGCGTAAAGAGTCGCTCAAAGTAAGCCCGCTCTGCCGGAAAGAGCGTCTCCCACTCCTTGATCTGATCAAAGAAGAAGGTAGAAAAGCTGGCCGGAATCCGGTCAAACAATCCCTTGTCGATCAACGCCTGTAAGAGGGGTGACAGCATCGGCCCTAAACGATTTCGCGGATCACTTTCCCCGCGCAGTCCAGCTTTACGCCCAACATCTCCGCCGTCGTTGCGGCAATATCAATGTGCGCCACCGGCCGCTCCACTTCGCCCTTTCCCACACCCGCCCCCAGCGCCAGCATCCACATATTCCGGCAGGACGCATCGCCCGAGCGGTGATTCAAAAAGCCGTTCGAGGCATTGGCATCGCCATCACGACCCAGTTCCGGCAAAATCAGCAACGACGTCTTATCGCGATAATTCTTATTCTCCTGCACCTCGTCCCACAACATGCCCGTCAGCCTGTCGGTTCGCGTCACCGCCTGCAGGTAAAGCGAGTAGGAGCCCCAATGCGCCACGTCCATGTCCCAGAAGTTCACCAGCATCACCCGCGGCGCAAACTCCCGCATCACTTCCCGCGCCATAAAGAAAGTCAGCTCATCTCCTGACGTCGGAGATTCCGGCCCGTGTATATATTCCACCAGCGCGTGCGTTAGCGTCTCCCGCACCTTGGTATCCAACTCACGGCCACCCTTGAAGACCGTCCAACCCACGCCTTCATAGCCTTCCTGCAAGATCGTCTCAAGACGCCGGTGTACATTCTCGCGGTCCGCCACGCCCATGCCGCTACCCTTTTTCACCACGTCCTTCACCGCTTCGAGCAGCAATTGCTTCGGCAGCACCACATTTGCGCCCGCTCCCACTGCCGCGCCGATGCTTGAAAAACTCTTGTTCGTACAAATCGCCCAGGCATCCATCGGCCCTGCCTTGCGCTGCTGGCGGTACGCCTCAAACAGTGTCGCCGAAGCCGGTGGCTGAAAGCCAAAGTCATCTACCCGCTGCCACTGCCCCGTCAGAATGGACGCTGTCGAATTGTAGTGCGACAACACGCCCAGGTTCCGGCAATCCCGGAAGAATCGCCCCTCCCCCCGCAAGCCGGCCAGGCGCGGGATATTGCGCAAACCATCGCCCGAGAAAGTCTCGTTGTAACGCACTCCCCCGCCAAAGGTCACAATGATCACCTTGCGCGCGGATTCCGCCGGCTCAGCGCCCCGCGTCACAATCCGGTTCGCTACACTCAAGCCCGCCGCTTGCAGAAACTGCCGCTTCGATAACATCAATACTCCGTAATTTCCCCGCCCTTGATCTTGCGCCGCGCTTTCGGGTCCAGCTTCCAGCCCGGCTTCGCCGCCCCCGGCATCAGGTCAAGCGGCGTATCATAGCCCGGCAGAATCTCCCCCGTTGCCGTGTAGTAGGGCCCAATATCGCAAGCCATCGAACCCTTGCCTTCTTCCACAAACCGAATCGACGTGATCAGCTTCGCCGACTTATAGCCGTACTTTGACGGATCAAGCAGCCGCAGCGGCGCGCCATTGGCGTCCGGCAGCGGCTTGCCGCCCCGGTCCAGCACCATCATTACGCGGGGATTCGCCATCTCCGTGAGCGTCATGTATTCGTACCACTTGTCGGCGCAGTCGATCCGAATCGCCTTCGCCGTCTTGCGTGGCTTCACCATATCAAGGATCGAAGCAAACCGGAACCCGCCCCAAGTCGTTCGCGCACTCCAGCACTGCACGCATTTCATCCGGGCGCTTTGCTCTTCCTGCGGCAAGCCCCGCAATTGCGCCAGCGTAAAGAACTGCGGCTTCTCCACCAGCCCCCCGATCTCCAGCCGCCACTTCGTCTGATCAATCGGCGGCACGGGGTTGTACCACATCGGCCGGAAGCCAGCTTCATCGGGAATATCCGACGGCAGCAGCAGCTTGCGGTTCCCTTGGGCTTGCGCGAGTCCTGCCGCTGCAGCGGCGATCCATTCGCGACGCTTCATGGTTGCTCCACCTTCAATTTCAAATGCTTGGTTGCAGCCTGGCGGCGGTCCGCCTCTGCTTTTTCTTCTGCTTCCAACTTCTCATGCAGCGCTTTATGAGAGGCGGCCTTTTCTGCCTGCCCCAAGCGGCT
>CAZECF010000030.1:0-51013 GCA_964510335.1 uncultured Bryobacter sp.
TTACGACTGGCTCATCTTCACCAGTGCCAACGCTGTCCAGGCCTTCACCAGCCGTCTCGCTGCCTCACCGCGTGACCTGCGCGGCCTGCGCGCCCGCATCTGCACCATCGGACCCGCAACCCGCAAAGCCGTAGAACAGCTCCATTTGAAGGTCGACGTCGTCCCCGGTGAATACGTCGCGGAAAGCCTTTTGGCGGCTCTCCAGGATTTCAACCTGCGCGGACAGCGCATCCTCATCCCCCGGGCCGCTGTCGCCCGCGACATCGTTCCCCAGGCACTTCGGGATTTGGGTGCCACCGTCGAGATCGCAGAGGCCTATCGCACGATCGTACCCGCCACCGGCCCAGCTCCGGCTGCGGACTGGATCACCTTCACTAGTTCCTCCACGGTCAAGAACTTCCTTGCCCTCAACCCGCCGGGCACAATTGAAAAGTATCGGATCGCCTCCATCGGCCCCATCACCTCGGAAACCCTGCGCATGCACGGCGTAGAGCCAACGGTCGAGGCAAGCCCGCACACCACCCAAGGAATCCTTGATGCCATCCTCCGCCATCACCATACGGCGCGCTGAACGCCGCGATATCCCCCATCTGGTTGGCTTCAATCTGGCGATGGCGTGGGAGACAGAATCGCTTCAACTGGATCGTGAGCAGATCATCGCCGGCGTGGAAGGACTTTTCGGTCAACCCCACTTCGGCTTCTATGCCGTTGCTGAAATCGATGGTGAAGTCGTCGGCTCGCTGATGATCACTTACGAATGGAGTGACTGGCGCAACAAAGTCTTCTGGTGGATCCAAAGCGTCTACGTCTTTGAGGCTTACCGCGGCCGCGGCGTCTATCGCGCCCTTTATCAGGAGATCAAACGGATGGCCAGTGAAGAGAATTGTTGTGGCTTCCGGCTCTACGTGGAATCCACCAACACCACGGCGCAGCAGGTCTATGCCCGCCTCGGCATGGAACAAAGCCACTACTTAATGTTTGAAGACCACAATCTACTCCCGTAGTGAATCATCTGCGCGCTAACAGCGCCAATAGCCAGGCCCACCACACCTGAAATGGCGGCTTGTGCGATCCAAATGCCCTGAGAAGCGGCGTGGATCCATTCCTCCGGCTGGTGCACGCCCATCTCGTGCAGCCCATGTACAAAAATTCCGCCACCCACCCACAACATCGCTATCATCCCCACGAAAGTCAGTGCTTTCAGAAATCCTGGCATTCCAAGGACTAAAGCTCGCCCGATTGCGCGGATGGCGCCATTGCTGTTCTGTGCCATGGCAACCCCAGCATCATCCGCTTTTACAATTACTGCCACCATCCCGTAAACCCCAACCGTCATCACAACTCCCACAATGGCCAACGTAACGGCCTGCATCGGGAATGACGAAGTTGCTACCGTGCCGAGGGTAATGGCCATGATTTCGGCCGAAAGAATGAAATCGGTCCGAATCGCGCTGGCGACCCGCACCGTTTCCAGTGCTACCGCATCCAGCACCGGCAACCCGGCAGCAGCGGCGGCCTGAACTGTTTTGCGGTGCAGCAATTCATGCACCTTGTGATATCCCTCGTAGCAAAGAAAGACTCCACCGACCATCAGTAACGGCGTAATCAGCATCGGAGCAAACACGCTCATCGCCATGAATCCAGGCAGCAGGAAGAACAGCTTGTTTTTAAGCGATCCCAAGGCAATCTGCCGGATGATCGGCAATTCCCGAGCCGCCGCCAGCCCCACCACGTAACGAGGGGTCACTGCCGTATCGTCGATGACAATTCCCGCTGCTTTGCCACCGGCTTTCATTGTTTGTGTGCCAATGTCATCAAGCGAAGCCGCTGCCATCTTGGCCAAAGCAGCGATGTCATCCAGTAGTGCAATTAGTCCAATGCTCATAGAGAGTGCACTTTTCAGTATCCACTCACCAGATGAAGTCCTTTGCCAGCTCGCGGCGGTCGTAGCCGTCCAGAACGTGCACAACCCGCAACTTCTTCAGTTTTGTGGGGGAAAGCTGCCCAATCGGAATGTAGAGAATCTGACGTCGCAACTGTGCCGCGATCGAGCGGAATATCGTCCGGGGTGGCTTCGGGCCAACGTAAACAACGTAACGCTCCACCGCATAGTCAAGCGCCGCCATCAGCAGGCGCTCGGCCTTGGTCTCGGCAAAATCATAGTCCGGATCATTCCATACATCCCAGAGCCTTCGTGACGGTAGCGTCATCAGGTAGCCCCCGTACTCGGCGCGCCCAATACCCGGACCCACCAGGTGCGCAAACGGCTCTGTTGAATAGAAGGCCATATCGGATTCGTTCTGGTGTTCGCCCAGCCAGGTAGTCAAATAGCGGTAGCGGTCATCGCGGTCTTCATCAAAGACCACCACCAGACTGGAGACATCGCCGGCCGCGCGCTCCAAACGTTTCACATAGATTTTGTTTTGATGCCAGTTGCGCATCGTCTCCCGCATATCAATTCCGTCCAGCAGTGAGGATTGAAAAGGCTCCGTCCGAGTGCGCTCTTCCGTCAGGATCGAACGGGCCTTCTTCTTGAGAAAGCGGCCGAAATCTTCAATCACCAGATCCTCGGGCGGATAGGAACAAATGGAATTCCCGTTCAACTCGCGGGCCCATTCACCCTGCTTTTCTTCGCGCTTGCGATCCTTCAAGCCACGAGGCTTTGCCATCTGCTTCGGCCGCGGCAGACGCCGGCGCAAACGCAGTTTCCGGGTACGAAAGAAAACCTCTTCCCCGCTCAACCGCAGCGTTTCCGGCGCGGTCGTCACTTCTTGAAAGCCATAGCGGCTGCCGGCATGCCAAACCTCCCAACCATAGTTGTCATCGACCAGCGACCGCGCAGCTATGGTGAGTTCATAGAGCGAGGACACGAGATAGCCCGAAACATGGGCGAGGTTTCTCGTGTACTTCGCCATCAGCTTGCGCTGATAGGGCATCAGCCTGTCACCCGTGTTCTTCTCGTAATCCACCTCGGCGGTCCTCAGGGTGTCGTACTGCGCCGCCGGGCGGTCCACCAGCCGGATATCCGACATCTGCTTGCGCCAGTACTCATAGCGTTGTTGCAAAGCCGGATACTCTGACATCACTTCGCCCAGGGAATCCGGATGCACATTCACCAGTTCAATAAATTCCATGGAAGTGGCGCGCCGCGGCGGCTCCTGCGGACTCTCCATGGCGTCCAGCAGCGGGTCCAGCAGATTGAGCGACACCACCACAAAGACTTCTTCCACCGGATCGGCACCCTGCAATTTCCAGGCGAGCCCACTGGCGAAATCACTTACTTCATCGTTGCGGCTTTGCGGGAAAAGCCGGTAGCTCTCGATGTACTTTGCGAGCCCGATCCGCTGGATCGCAAAAGTATCGGGATAGTCATCCGGCAAGTGCGGACGCTCCCCCACGGCCGGATCAATCAACATCACTTCCGCGCCAAGCTCATGGGCCGTACGATAGGCCTCGACAAAGGCATCGCAGGGCTCAAGAATGCAATAGATTGCTGTTTCTTCTTCGCCCAGCCGGTCCGGATACACCAGAGCGCTCACTTCCGGAAAGCGCTGCGCCGCCTCATAGAGCCGCACCCCAAAGAAGGCAGGAAGTTCGATCGCCACCACCTTTGGCCGCTCCTTGAGCAAGGCCCGTCGCACTTCCATCGCAAACTCCATGCGCCCTGGAGCCACGGGAAAGTAGCGAAAGCGGCCCCGCTTCAGGCTCGCAAACTCGGAAAGAAAGTCTTCACCGTTGCCGGACATAGCGCATGGCTTCCGCACCCAGAATCGTCTTCACCGCCAGCGGCAGTGCTACCTTCTCGTGATAGGGGCTGTCCCCGGCGCTGCGCAGTTTCAAGGTATAGCGAATAATGTTGATCCCGTCCCGGATCGAAAACCGCTCCTCCGCCTGATGGGCCTGCTGCAAAAAGTCGGTCACATACTCAAGGATCTGTTCATCGGCAAAGGGAAGATTCTCACGCAAAATCGCCAGCTCTTCCTCCCGCTCCGGGAAGTCCAGCAGGATCTGCGGCTGCAGGCGGCTCTGAATGTATTCCGGCAGATCAAAGGTGCTGGCATCGTCGTTCATCGTCGCCACAAATCGGAACAACGGATGAGCCTTGATCTTGATTCCCGCAATGATCGACTCCACATAGCGCCGCGTGTCGAGCAACGGCGCGAGACTGGCCCAGCTCTTCTCGCTCATCCGGTTGCCCTCATCGAGAATCGCGACGCCTCCCCGGATCATCGCCGTCACCAGCGGTGAAGCAACATAACGCAACTTGCCCTGCTCCTCGAGCACCGGCGTCACGATCAAATCCTCTGGCCGGGTATCCACCGTAGCCTGCATGATGTAAACCTGCTGCCCCAGCCGCTCCGCCGCCGCCCAGGCCAGTGAGGTCTTCCCTACGCCCGGCTTGCCCACCAGCCGCGGATTCATCGGCAGGTCCGTCGCGTCCAGTACCAGCCAAGCGGCCAGCAGTTGCCGCATCGACTCTTCCTGCCCCACCCAGCTCACATTCAATTCATCCGGGGCTCCCAGATGAATCTCCACGCCATTGATGCGCACAATATCGGATTTACGTTCCATGTTCACTCGACCCTCAGCTTATCTCCCCGCGCGGCTGGTTACCATGAGAGAAAGCACTCATGTCTAATATTCTTCAGTCCTTACCCATCGGCGAAAAAGTCGGAATTGCGTTCTCAGGAGGGTTGGACACTTCAGCCGCGATTTACTGGATGCGCGAAAAAGGTGCCATCCCCTATTGCTACACGGCCAACCTCGGCCAGCCCGATGAACCGGATTACGACGCCATCCCCCGCCGGGCCCTCGATTGCGGCGCCGAAGTCGCTCGCCTCCTCGATTGCCGGGAACAACTCGTCCGCGAAGGCATCGCCGCCCTGCAGTGCGGCGCCTTCCACATCACCACCGCCGGCGTTCCCTATTTCAACACCACCCCGATCGGCCGCGCCGTCACCGGCACCATGCTCGTCGGTGCCATGAAGGAAGACGACGTCAACATCTGGGGTGATGGCTCCACCTACAAGGGCAATGACATTGAGCGCTTCTACCGCTATGGGCTGATGGTGAACCCCAGCCTGAAGGTCTATAAGCCCTGGCTTGACCAGACTTTCAACAACGAGCTCGGCGGCCGCAAGGAAATGTCGGAGTTGCTCGAGAAGGCCGGCCTCGGCTACAAAATGTCCAAGGAAAAGGCCTACTCCACGGACTCCAACATTTGGGGTGCGACGCACGAAGCCAAAGATCTCGAAACGCTCTCCACCGGCATTCGCATCGTGGAACCCATCATGGGTGTCGCCTTCTGGCGCGACGACGTAGCCGTCAAGGCCGAAGAAGTCACCATCCGCTTTGAAGAAGGCAAGCCTGTCGCGCTCAACGGCAAGACTTTTGAAAATGACGTCGAACTTGTCCTCGAAGCCAATCGCATCGGCGGCCGGCATGGTCTCGGCATGAGCGACCAGATTGAAAATCGCATCATCGAAGCCAAGAGCCGCGGCATTTATGAAGCCCCCGCCATGGCACTGTTCTTCATTGCCTACGAACGCCTCATCACCGGCATCCACAATGAAGGCTCCATTGAGCAGTACCGCGACATGGGCCGCCGGCTGGGCCGCCTCCTTTATGAAGGCCGCTGGTTTGACCCCCAGTCCATGATGCTCCGCGAAACGCTCCAGCGCTGGATCTCCCGCGCCATCACCGGCGAAGTCACCGTCGAGCTGCGCCGCGGCAACGATTACTCCATCCTCAATACCGAATCCCCGAACCTGACCTATGCCCCCGAGCGGCTGTCGATGGAAAAGGTCGAAGGCTCCTTTACGCCGCAAGACCGCATCGGCCAGCTCACCATGCGCAACCTGGATATCGCCGATTCGCGCGCCAAGCTCTTCGTCTATTCCAAGGCCGGCGTCCTGCCGCCTTCCGCCTTCGCCGACCTCAAGCTGCTCGAAGGTGACGAGAAGTAGCTTTGACTTAGCTAAGTATCTAGTTCACAATGTAGCTATGAAGCGAGTAAACATGCACGACGCCAAAACGAACCTTTCGCGCTACATTGCTGAACTCGCGCCGGGCGAAACCATACTCCTGTGCAACCGCAACGAGCCGGTAGCCGAGCTGAAGGCCTTGCCTAAGGCCGGAAAACAACCGGTACGTATGGGTTTGTTCGAAGGACAATTTGTAGTACCAGATTCTTTCTTTGATCCACTCCCGGATGAACTCTTGCGGGCTTTTAATGGAGAAAGCGACGAGCCTGATCTGCTTGCATGAAACTCCTCCTCGATACCTGTACATTTCTGTGGCTTTCTGCGGACAGTAACCGACTGAGCAAGGCAGCTGTAAAGTCACTAGCGGATGCTGATAACGAGTGCTACCTCAGCGCCGCATCCGCTTGGGAAATTGGCATCAAGCATGCTTCAGGACGATTGCCCCTTCCGCAGAAACCCGACAGCTATGTTCCACGGCTGCGTGAAGCTGCTGGCATTTCAGACCTGAAAGTGGACGAGGAATCAGCGCTCCATGCTGCCAGGCTGGCACGCTTCCACTCCGATCCCTTTGACCGCATCCTCGTTGCCCAGGCGATCGTGCACGGCATGACCATTCTCACACCCGATCCGCAAATCGAGCAGTACGCCGTCCGCGTGCTCTGGTAGCGGGACGCTAATCCCCCAACAGCTCGCGGATCGCCTCCACATCATTCGGCACCACCACCGGCGGGTTGGCAAACGCGCTCGGGATCAGTTCCCCATGCGGGTCCTTCAGTTGCCCCGTATGGTAGCGGTAAATGTAATCCGGGTCCTTCAAAACGTTCCCCGTGAGCACTGCCACAATCTTCTCATCGGGTTGAATCCTGCCTGCGGACACAAGCTTCTTCACGCCCGCCAGCGTCGCCGCACTGGCCGGCTCGCAGCCAATGCCGCAGCGGCCGATCATCGCCTTGGCATCCGCAATTTCCTGCTCGGTCACGCTCTCCACGGCTCCATCCGTCCCCACCGCTTGCCATGCCTTCGGCCAGCTTACGGGGTCACCAATCTTGATCGCCGTTGCCAGAGTATCGGGATGCGGATTCGACACAAAGCCGCCTTGGTGCGGTGCCTTCATAAACTCATAAAAAGGGCTCGACCCCGCCGCCTGAATCACGGCAAAACGCGGCAGCCTGTCAATCAGCCCAATGCGATACATCTCCTGCACGCCCTTGCCAAACGCGCTAATGTTGCCCAAATTCCCGCCCGGCACAACAATCCAGTCCGGCACCTCCCAATCCAGTTGATCCATCATCTCGATCACGATCGACTTCTGGCCCTCAATCCGGAAGGGGTTCACGCTGTTCAACAGATAGATGCCAAGTTTCTCCGCCAGCACGCGCACCAGCGCCAGGATCTGGTCGAAATTTGCCTCCACCTGGAGCGTCTTCGCCCCATAATCGAGCGCCTGCCCCAGCTTGCCGAATGCAATGTTGCCATTCGGAATCAGGATGATCGGCTCCAGCCCCGCCATCGCTGCATAGGCCGCCATAGAGGCACTCGTGTTACCAGTGGAAACACAGGCCACCCGCTTCATCCCCAGCCGCACCGCCTGGCTAGCGCCCGCCGTCATGCCGTTGTCCTTAAAGCTGCCTGTCGGATTGAAGCCCTGGTGCTTGAAACGAATCCGGTTTACACCCGCGTAGCTGGACGCCAGACACCCATCAAGCAGCGGCGTATTGCCTTCCCGCAGAGTCATCACGTGCCGCTCGTCTTCGAGGAAGGGGAACATTTCCCGGTACCGCCACACCCCGCTCTGATCCAGCGGATGGTTGCTCATCCGTCGTTCCCGCCAGATTTGCTTCAATGTCCACGGCTCAGTCGGCATCTCCGAATAGCGAACTTCCAGCAGTCCGCCGCACTTCGGGCAGTTGTAGATCACTTCGGTCACCGGATATTCGGCTCCGCACGCCGCTTCAAAGCAGGCTAAATAGGCACGCATGTTAGATTCCCCATTATAGAAACGATGCTTGCCACAAAGATTGCTGCCGGTGCCGTCACCGTCATCGAAACTCCCAAACCGCGCCCCCGCAAGGGCTTCGCGCTCCTCCGGCTTCGCCTCGCCGGCATCTGCAATACCGACCTCGAACTGCTGCGCGGCTATTATGGCTTCGCCGGCATTCCGGGCCACGAGTTTGTTGCCGACGTGGTTTCCGCCTCAGACCCTGCCTGGATGGGCCGCCGCGTGGTTGGCGAAATCAATCTGGCCTGCGGAAAATGCGCCTGGTGCCAGCGCGGTCTTGGACGCCATTGCCCCCACCGCGATGTTCTCGGCATCGTACGCCACCCCGGGGCTTTCGCCGAATATCTGACCCTGCCCATGACAAACCTGCGCCGCCTCCCCAACAGCGTCCCCGATGAGCATGCTGTCTTCACAGAGCCCCTGGCTGCCGCTTGTGAAATCCTCGAACAGATCCGCTTCCCCAAGGCTGCTTCGGTTGCCATTCTCGGGGACGGCAAGCTGGGGCTCCTGATTGCCCAAGTCCTCTTCCTTCACGGTCTCAAAGTGCATCTCTACGGCCACAATGCCAGCAAGCTGAACCTTGTGTCTCCCCTTGGCATCCCTTCCACCACAATCGACCGCAAGGATCCGAAACTCCCTCCGGCTGAATATCCCTATGTCGTGGATGCCACCGGGTCCTCGCCAGGCTTTGCCTCCGCACTCACACTGGTCCAGCCCAGGGGCACTCTCATCATGAAGTCCACCGTTGCCGACTCGCTAACCGTTGACTCCGCTCGCATCATTGTCAATGAAATCACGCTGGTTGGCTCCCGTTGCGGGCGCTTTGAACCCGCGCTCAAGCTGCTGCGCTCCAATCGCCTCCTCCTCGACCCCCTCATTGAAAACCGCTTCCCCCTCCATCAAGCGCCAGAAGCTTTCGATCAGGCTCAACAGCGGGGCGTACTCAAGGTCCTCCTCACTCCGACTCAGTGATTCTCCCTACATCTCGATCAGTAAAAACACTGAGGTAAATGGTCCTTCGGTCCTATTGGTATGCGTCCTCGCGAAACCTTACCATCGCAAGATAGGGAGCACTGTATGAACTTGAGCGGAAACGAATTCCAGATCATTTTTGCCGTCTTGATCCTCCTCGCCCTGGCGTCGGTCGCGCTCATTGTGGACTATCTCAAGAGCATGAATGAGCGCCTGCGGGAACGCCATGTGGACTTATTAGCCCGCCACGAAACCATGGTGCAGCGGGTGGAAGAAGACAACACCAAGCTCTTGCGCGCCCTGGCCGAACAGTCAAAGGCCTTCCGCGATATGACCAAGCGCTCCATCGTCGTCAATACGGTGGTTGCGGAAGAGGGAGTTCCGGCGATCGAAATGAAGCCTGTCGCAGAAATTGCGGGCCCCGCTGCGGAGCCCGATCCGGAACCGCCGCCAGCAAAAGAGCCGGACTTCGACACCTTCCTTGAACATCTGGTCACAGAATTTGAGGCCGGCCCCGCCGCAACGCAGGATCTTGAAGCCCTCTCCCAACAACTCGCACCTTCCAACCTGAACATCCCCTTGGGTGCCCACGCCCCGGCAACTCTCAACCGGATCCTCGAAGAGGGCGAGTCCTTTACCGGTCTCGTTGTCTCGATCGCCATTAACGATTACCTGAAGCTGGATGAAATCCACGGTCGCGAAGCAACCGAGAAACTTTTGACTACAGTAGACCAGCTCATGTCTGAACTAGTAGGCGTGGATGGCTTCTGCTCCCGTCGCAGCGATGACGAGTTTGTGCTGCTCTTTCCGGGTGTGACCGGCTCCGCCACGCAGCGCTGCCTGAGTGAAACCTCAGAGCGGCTTTGGGACTACCAACTGCAATCCCTGGGTACCTTCAATGCTGTCTTTACCTGGGGAGCGGCATCGAGCGTCAACCAGCCCTTGTCAGAAGCGCTCGCGCTGGCTGACGACAATATGAACGAAACGCGAAGTAACCGCCAATCCGGTACTGAGCGCCGCGCTACGGCTTGATTTCGGATTCGATCGCTTCCAGTTCTCTCGCCGCCTCCACGAATTTGCCCTGCCCCATCAGTTGCTTGTAGCGCACCAACCTGGAGCGCACCTTGTCAATTCGGGAATCCGACGGACGGGATGGGGCTTCTGTAGCAGCAGGGGCCGTCCCCGTTTGCGCCGTATCTCTTGCATCAGCCGCCGCCGCGCGGGCTTCCATATAGCCGCCGCCCAGTTGCGCTAGCGCCTCAGGATAAGAATCGCCATAGCCGATCTGAGTACCAAAGGCAACGGCTACCTTTTTCAGTTCCGGCATCGGTGCATTGCTCGCCTGCAAATAAATCGGCTGCACATAAAGGAACTGCGAACCCAGCGGCAATACAAGGATCTGGCCCTTGATCACACGGCTTCCTTGCTGGTTCCACAAAGTCAGGTCTTTGGAAATCGACTGATCCTGATTGATCCGCGCCGCCACCTGCATCGGGCCATAAATCAATTCCTGTTTCGATAGCTTCAGCACCTTGAGCTCACCCAGCTTGTCTCCATCACACCGAGCCGCCATCAAGCCAATCAGATTCTGCTTGTTCCGCGGAGTGAATGTCGTCAACAGCAGGAACTCGGGTTTGGACTCGCCCGGCAGCGTTGCCATCAGGTAGGTTGGCGTCACGGCCGACATTCCGCCATCGGTGCTATCAGCGGTTCTAGCCAGATCCCAGGGGTCCTCCCGGTTATAAAACGCTTCCGGATTCTGCATGTGATAAGTCCGGAACATCTCCGCCTGAATGCGGAAGATCGTTTCCGGATAGCGGGTATGTTCCCGCAAGTCTGCCGGCATCTCGGAGGCGGGCACAAAGAGCTTCGGGAAGATTTTGCGGTAAGAGGAAAGCACCGGGTCTGTATCGTCCCAGGCATACAGAACCGTCGTGCCGTCATAGGCGTCCACGGTGGCCTTCACGCTGTTCCGGATGTAATTCAGCCTGCCGTACCCGGTGCTCACCGCGCGCGAATAGGGGTGCATTGAGTGCGTCGTGTACCCGTCAATCATATAGACCAGCCGGCCTTCTTTGGAAATGACCAGGTAGGGGTCGCCATCCCAGCTAATGAACTCGGCCAACTTGTCTACGCGCTGGGCCACCCGGCGGTGAATCATCATCCGGGATTCCGGCGTCAACAGCGACGTCAGCATAATGTTCCAGTCGCCCTCGGCCACCGCCGCGGCAAACCGCATACCCCAACCATCGATCAGAATTCCACCCTTACCTTCATAGCGGCTGTGGACATTTTCATTGCCCGATGGATAGCTGAACTCCGGCTGCCCTGACCGGACAAAGACCGGTTCATGCACCGCTTCACCGTAATAAATTTCCGGCCGCTTTACTTCTGGTGCGTCGGCCCGACGCTCTAGCGGCGCATCCCGCATCATCAACTCCGGCATGCCGTTTGAAGTAATCCGGTTCGCCTCGGCCATCACCAACCCATACCCATGGGTGTAAATGAAGTGAGGATTGATCCAGCGGCTCTGCGCATCCGGCAACTGGCGCACATCCAGTTCCCGCGGGCTGATCAATACCTGCCGCATCCGGCCATCGGGCATCCGATAGCGGTCAACGTCCGTATCGGCAAACACGTAATAAGGCCGCAAAGCCTGAATCTGGGTGATCGTATCGTGGAAGGCCTTCCAATCCCAGAGACGCACGTCCTCCAGCAGATCCTGATACTTGGCCGGTTCAAACTTGCCCTCCAGTTGGGCCTCATAGTCTCGCTCGTTCAGTTGCTTGGCCAACCCAAAGGCTTCGCGAGTTGCTGCAATATGCCTTGTGATGTAAGGCTTTTGCAAGGAAATCTCGTTCGGCCGCACACTCAGCGCATTCACCGCCTTGGGCACCAGTCCACTCGCCACATAGGAAATCACAATCAGCCCCAGGGCGAAAGCCACCTGGCGCGCCATCACCAGCCCCGCTGCAGCCACGCACGCAGCCACCACAACCCAGATCATCGGCAACGTGATATTCACGTCCACATAGTCGGCGCCCACCAGAAACGAATGGTCTTCAAAGAGCACATCGAAGCGGCTCAAATAAGCCCGGCCGGCCAGCAGCAGAAAGAAAAGCGCCGCAGCCACCCGCAACGCCATTCCATTGAGCGCATCCCCCAGCCCAAGCTCACGCAAATCGATCCCATCCTGCGTTTGCATCCGCGCAAACCCATCCCGCAATGCCTCGAAGCGGTTGGCAATCCAGTAGAGCAGAAAGCCCACGATCAAGATTCCCAGCGCATAGCGCAAGAGCATCTCGTAGAAAGGAAGCTGGAAAAAGTAAAAGCCGATGCTGTTGCCAAATACCGGATCCGTCCACGCGCCCGCTGGCAAACCGAGCGAACCGTAATATCGCACCACCGTCCAGTTGTCGATCAGGATGCCACCAAGAATCAGTGAGCCGGCAAAGACCACTACGGTTCTGACAAGGGTTGGCGTTCGCCGCGCCGCACGCGCTGAAAGCATATAAAAGAGCGGAAAAGCTATCAGTCCAGCCGCCAGGCTCGGAGCCCAGGCGTAAAGCAGCATCTGCCACCAGGTTTCCGTTTGCTGCATCTCGCCCCACCAGGCGAAATCCACCACTAAACGCGCAATACTTCGCGCACTTCCCACTAAAATCAGAGCCAGTAATAGCCATCCGGCAATGCCGATTCCTCCACCTCCACCCGGTGTCGGGCGGCGCGGAAAGTCATCAAGATCAATTACGTCAGGTCGGGACATAGCACTTCCACCATGGCACAAACTTGCTAACTGCGCTTACACTCGGGGTGTATGCGCAGATATATCTGGATTGGCCTCATTCTGATTTTGTTGATTCCAATACTGCTCGTTGGGCTGCTCTATCTCGTCGTTGACCCGCAAAAATTGTCTCCACTGCTCACCAGCCAGATCTCTGCATCCCTCGGCCGGGAGGCCACAATTGAGCGGGTCGATTTGCAGCTTTTCCCGCCCAGCCTCGCTGCCAAGGGGCTATCCATTTCGGATGACCCCGCCTTCTCTACCAAGCCCTTCCTTACCGCGGAACGGCTCTCCATTCGCCCCGCACTGCTGCCCCTCTTTACGGGCAACCTGCGGATCATCAGCCTGGAACTGGAATCCCCCACCATCGAATTGATTCAGAAAGCGGATAACTCCTGGAACTTCGATAGTCTGAGCACCTCAGGCGAAGCGGGCGGCCTGGCCCTCGACCTGCTCCGCATCCGCAACGCCCACCTCGGGCTACACCGCCTCCCCGCCCCGCGCGAAGAGTACACCCGCCTCGGCGTTGAACTGCGCGACTACCGCCCCGGCCAGCCCTTCTCCCTGCTCCTGTCTGCCACCATGCCCTCCGGGCAAGCGATTCAGGCGGCCGGCCAGATCAACACAAGTGCCAGCCGCACCACCCTCACAGACTTCAAAATCTCGCTGGCCTCGCTTCAGGCAAAGCTTGCCGGCGAGATCGTCGACAAGACCCTCCAATTGCAGCTTGACATCCCCAAGTCTCCGGTCGCTCAGGTTGCGCCACTCTTCCTGCCTCCCAGCATGAATGCCTCCGGTGAAATCAGCGGCAAGATCGCCATAAGCGGCACTACTTCGGCACCGCGCTTCAACGGCCGCCTTGAGGTGCTTGGCTTTGATGTTTCCGGCGGCGACATCCAGCAGCCCGTGCGCACGCCCAAGCTCTCTCTGGTGCTAACGCCCGATCGCATCTCGCTTGAACCAGCCAGCGTCACCAGCGGCTCCACTCAACTTCAGGCCTACGGTGTTATCGCCAACTATCAGGACAAGCCTCGCCTTGAAGCAACACTGCTGGCTCCCAACGCCCAACTCGCGGAACTCTTGTCCATTGCCCGAGCCTACGGCCTGGTCTCAAAAGACGGCATCCAGGCCCGTGGCCAGGCCGATCTGCAACTCCGCGCCTTTGGACTTCTCGACAACGGGCAGCCTCTCTCCTTTGCCGGAACAGGCTCGCTGCGCGAAGCCAGCTTTAACTTGCCCCAACTCACCAAATCCCTGGAAGTGCCCGCCACCAGCTTTCGTTTCGAATCGAATTCCGCTACCCTCTCTGAAACCACCGTCAAACTCGATGGCACAACCATTACCGGCGACGCCCGCATCTCCAACTTCGCCCGCCCGGCTATTCACTTCAACCTCGCCTCTCCCCGCATCCACCTCGACGAACTTCGCGCCCTCTTTAAATCCGGCGACGGCGATGCTCCAGAGCTGAGCGCCGAAGGCAGCCTCAAAATTGGCTCCCTCCAAATGGCAGACCTCACACTCACCAACCTGAACGCCCAAGCCGTTTACCGGGAGGGTCAGCTTGCTCTCAATCCCCTCACGGCCAGTCTCTATGGCGGCCGTCATTCCGGCTCCCTGCAAATGGACCTCCGTCCGGCCCAACCCGTCTACACCCTGAATTCCCGGCTCGAAAAGATTGAGTCCAGCCAGCTTCTTGCCGCTGTAACTTCTCTCAAAGGCATCGTCAGCGGCCCTTTGACAGCCGACCTCAATTTACGCTTCTCTCCCGCCGATCCCGTCCATTTGGCTCGCTCCCTAAACGGGAAGGTCAGCCTCAATCTTTCTCCCGGCCAACTCACCAGCTTCGACCTCACTCGTGAACTGGCTCAGGTCGCCAGGTTTCTTGGCTTTCAAGCTTCCGCCGCCAACACTACTCAACTTCTGGGCCTGGTCGGCGATCTCTCGCTCACCAACGGCGTGGCCAGCACGGACAATCTCCAACTCACTCTCTCCAACCTCACGGCTTCGCTGACGGGCAACATGAACCTGGCCGACCAGACCCTCGATCTCAAACTGCTTTCTATCCTCGACAAGCGCTTCTCCGACCAGGTTGGCGGCAGCCGCATCGGCGGCTTCATGACGGCAGCACTGGCTAACGCCAATGGCAACCTCTTGATCCCTGCTTCCATCCGCGGCACCTTCGCCAAGCCACAATTTGCTCCGGACCCGGAGGCGATTGCCAAACTCAAGTTGCAATCTTTCAGCCCCAAGAACCCGAAGCAAATGATGGATTCCGTCCAGTCCGTCATGGACATTTTCAAAAAGAAAAAGAAAGATTAGCGGTCTTCCTTCACTTGGATCACCGGAGCCGGCCCCCGGTCTTCAACCATTTTCGGTTCTTCCACTTTGTAGTCCGCCGGCACTTCAAATAAATGTCGCGCCGGCTCGCCAAGCTTCACGTTTTCCAGGCGTGTCACCGTCTCACCCGTACGCGGATCACTATGCTTCATCAGCACTACGGCTTGAAGCTCATCGCTGTACCAGGTCTCGGTGACGACTTCAATCGGCCGGTCATTGCCCACTTCGCCCGCTGCAATCGTCAGCTTGGTTCGCTTGCCTTTCGCGCTCACTCCCTCAATCGTGCGTAACCCAAGCTCTTCCTGGCTCACACCCTTTACCGGCTTTGCTTCCAATGCGCTTCGCACTTGCACTACGTTCACTTTCGGTCCGGGTCCGCCCGCTATGCCTTCCACCACAATAGTCTGCGTTTGAAAGTTCATTCCGTCGGGGGTGGAACGAAAGTGCATATTGGCCGGGCCTTCCACTTTGTGCTTGAACGCAATCTTCGCCTTGGTGTCCAGCGCATAGTGAAGCTTGGCCACCGGATCGTCAATCACGATGCTCTTCATTGGCTGCTCTGCCCGGCCCAGCGGACCCAATCCCTGAATGGTCATTTCCCGGCGCGTGCGGCCTTCTGAGTCCCGGGCAAAAAAACTCTTGTTCTCATGCTTGATCCGGTTCCCATCGCCCAATACCTGCGTCGATTCCGTAGTCGTTTCCGCTGAATATGGAGCATTCTTGATTGCCTCCCCGCCCGAGCGTCCCAAAAACATCGCCCGCCGCTCACCTCCCGGCCCCGGGCCGGGCAGACGCTCTTTAAAGATCAGTACATCCTGCTGCTGCGCCAGCGCCATCCCGGCCAGCATCAATGCACATCCAATGGTTTTCATATTCCCTCTTTTCTATTCTTGATCCACAACTCGAATGGCCCGCGCCATTCCATCTCCACCGAACAAAACATCCGCCAGCATCGTCTCGGTCACCGCCTCGTGCGGTGCCACCACGCCCAATGCCACCAGCCGCGGCGAACTCACGCTCACTCGCATTACCTGCCACGATTCCGGGGCTGGCAACGTCGCCATCTCCTCGATCGCTACAAACCCTTGCACGACTACCGGAGCCGGCTCCGTCTTTACAGGCTTGAACAACACAAACGCCAAACAAGCCGCTGCCGCCAACCCGGCCAGCGCAGACCACCTCCACCGCCGTTGGATTCGCTCCCGCCGCAGCATGAATTCAAAATCTCCCGGCATCCCTGCTGGCAAACAATCCCGGTACTCGCTCATCAATTCGTCTAACTTCATCCGATACCTCTTTCAAACTCCTCCAGCCGTCGCCTCAATTGCTGCTTTGCCCGGCTCAACCGTGACCGCACGGTTCCCACCGGCACACCGAGCGCGATGGCCGCTTCTTCATAGCCACACTCTTCGATCTCGCATAGCAACACCACTTCGCGATAATGCTCCGGCAGCAACAGGATGGCTTCCCGTACCGCCGCCACTCGCTCGGCTCGCTCAAAGCTAGCCAGCAGATCTTCCTCCCCCGGCTCATCGTCCCCAATCGGCTCTTCCCGTTCCTCCCGCCGCCGGGCGGAACGCAACCGGTTCCGTACCATGCCGTAAAGCAGCCCTGCCGCACTTCCCCGCCCTGGATCAAAAATCTCCGGCCGCTTCAGCAGCTCGAGAAAGACCTCCTGGACGGCTTCCGCCGCGCGCGCCTCAGACCCGCAAAACGCCACTCCAAATCGATAGAGCCGCGCCGAGTAATCGGTATACAATTCCCGGACGTTTAGCTCTGCCCGCAGTGCGATGCTGTCCGCAATAACCACTGTCTCCATTGGACTTGAGCCCCCTGGAAAGTTCCCCAAATACTTTCAGCCCCTTAACAATTTCATCGCGTCCGTGAACAAGGCATCCGCCTCGGCTTGATCACGGCTCTCCACCGATACACGTAAAATCGGTTCCGTATTGGAAGCCCGCAAGTGTATCCACGCTCCCGGCAATTGCAGCTTCAGCCCATCGGTCCGCTCCAGTTCTGCCTCAGGATACTTGCGCTCCATCGCCAGCATCAAGCCCCCCAGCTTCCCGTGCTCAAACTGCACTTTCCCTCCGCGCCGGAAGTACTTCGGCAACGACTCATTCCACTCGCTCAACGTTGCTCCGCTCTCGGCCAGCCGGTCCAGCAGCAGCGCCATTGCCATATAGCTATCCCGGCACAGATGCGTACCCGAGAAGATCACTCCCCCGCTGGATCCTTCGCCCCCAATTAACGCCTTCACTGCCCTCATCCGGTCCACCACATTGGCCTCGCCCACCGCCGTCCGGTAGACTCGCCTCCCGTACCTGGCTGCCACATCATCCACTACTTTTGATGTCGTCAGATTCACCACTACGTCACCCGAGGCCTTGCCCAGTACTGCGTCCACCGCCAGCGCCAGCATATCGTCGTTGTCCACCATCACCCCGCGCTCATCACACACCGCCAGCCGGTCCCCATCCGGGTCCTGGCCAAAGCCAATTTCACAACCCTTCTCCCGCACCAATTCCATCAATTCGCCCAAGGTCTCCGGCTTCGGCTCTGCCTCGCGCGGAAAGGTCTTGGAAGGGTCCACGTGAATCGCATGCAAGTCACAATTCAACATTTCTGTCAGAAACCATACGCTCATCGCGGACCCGGCCCCGTTCACTCCATCAATCGCCACCCGGAATCGCCGCCGCCGGATTCGCTCCACATCCACGTGCTTGAGCACCCGCCCGATATGCCGTTGCCACGGAGTCTTCTCATCGGTCACCACGCCCAACATCGCCTCATTCGTCGCCACGACAAAATCGCCCTGGTGAAACAGGTCCAGTAACTCCGTCCGCTCGTAGTGATTGAAAAACAGCCCCTCCCCGTTGAACAGCTTCAGCGCGTTGTATTCCGCCGGATTGTGCGATGCCGTAATGCCAATCCCTCCCACTGCCCCGGTCTCGGCAATGTAGATTTGCATCGTCGGCGTCGTCTGCACTCCCACTCTCACCACTTCGCAGCCCGCCGCCAAGAGCCCGCACGCCACCGCATGCTCGATCATCGGCCCCGTAAATCGCGTGTCTCTCCCCAGCACCACACGCCCACGCCCTACATATGCTCCAAAGGCCTGCGCAAAGTCCGCGGCCAGCAGTGGCGTCAGAAACTCGCCCACCACTCCGCGAATCCCCGATACGCCAATCTTCAGCTTGTGCTCACGCATAACTGCGCACCTTATCGAGTAACTTCGCCATCAGTCCTTCCACACTTCCTTCTCTTGATTCCGCAATCACCCGCACCACTGGCTCCGTGTTCGATACCCGCACATGAAACCAGCCCGTCTCAAAATCCACCCGCAAGCCATCCTGCGTGTTTCGCTTTGCGCCCGCATACTCGTCTTCGAGCTCGGTCATCAATTCCGGAATCCGCTTTGCATCAAAGGCCACTTCCACCTTCTGCATGTCATAGCGCGGCATCGCCGAAAGCACCTTCTTCAAGCCCGCCTTCTCTTTGTGCATATGCGTCGCAATGGCCAGCAAGCTCGCAATACCGTCATAGACAAAACGGAATTCCGGCAACATCACCGCCCCCGTACCCTCTCCCGCCACCGCAATCTTTTCTGCGGGGTACATTGCCAGCGCATCCATCGCATACTGACGCCCCACCGGCACCCGGACCACGCTCGCCCCGTAGCGCGCGGCAATATCTTCCACCACGGACGTCGTCGACAGGTTCGTAATGATCATCCGCCCCGGCTGCCGCCGCAACTGATACTCCGCCAGCAGCGGCAGAATCATTTCTTCACTCACCACCTCCCCGTCGCCGCAACAGACCGCAATCCGGTCGCTGTCCATATCGAACAGCACTCCCAGGTCCGCTCCGATCGCCTGCACCACCGGCGCCAGTTGCAAGCCCACCGTCCGCGCATTCGTACTCGGCGTATGCGCAAAACTCTTTGCTTCAAGCGTCGCGTTGATCATCGTGATGTCCAGCCGGTGCCGCTGTTTGAGACGCTTCAGAATCAGGCTCGACAAACCGGAAGAACAGTCGGCCACAATCCGCATGCCGGCCAGATCCCGCAAATCAAATACCTGCTCCAACTCTTCGATGTATCTCTCAATCGCTTCATCATCAAAGCGAAGCCGCCCCACCGCCGTCCAATCCTTGAAATCGAACTTCCGCAGATGATAAATATCAAGCAGCTCCGAGGCTTCCCCACTGGAAAGATAGGTTCCATTCGGGCCAAAGAACTTCAGCGCATTCCACTCCGCGCTATTGTGCGAGGCCCCAACGGAAATTCCCCCAGCCGCATTCGATCTGCGAATCGCATGTTGCAAGACTGGCGTTGACGCGAGCCCCAAGTCAATCACATCCCGCCCGCTGGCCAACAACGAAGCGATGATTCCCTCCCGCAGCATCACGCTTGACGCCCGCGGATCCCGTGCGATGATCACCGCATCCGGACGGCTCAACAGCACACTGAACGCTGCCGCAAACTCCAAGGCATGCTGTGCCTTCAGCCCCGGCCCCACTACCCCGCGCACCCCTACGGTGCTAATCCGCAGGGAACCATTCATTCCTTCACCAGTCGTAAAGTGCCAAACTTCTCTGGCGTATGGTTACTCAGCCGACCGGTGGGCGTCCAGGCCACCATCTTGCGCTCCGGCGGGCCACCCTGGAAACGATAGAAGTTCCCACGCAGCATCGTCCCCGCTTCAATCTTCTTCGCGGTAATGCTCGCCATGGGAATCCGCATTTCCCCGTGCCAGATCTTCTTGGCCCGGTCCAGCCGTGCCTTCACCTGCATGCCGCTATCCCACTTCCATCCGCCTTCCGGCAGCGGCTTCTTCGTGTCAATATCCAGATCCACCCACTCCCCTTGCGGACTCACCTGATACTCGCGGTACTGGTGTATGTTCTCGAAATCCGCCCCCACAAAAACTTCGGCCACATCGTGTTCCCACAGCTTGTTCGTCTCTGTTGTCGTGCTCGGCTTCTCCCGCAAATACAGTTCCTCAAACGGACAGCTCATCAGCACATAAAGATTCTGATCAGTCCACCGCAGCCGGATCTCTGTCCGGTTGGTGGGCAACTCCACGCCCAGGTTATTGTGCGTCGCCAGCACCGGCTTAACGCCTTTCCAGAAGGCAGCCGCAGGGTCAGCCGTCGGCATCACGTCTTTAGCCGCAAACTTCACCTCCAGCGGCTCAGCCGCCAACGCGGCAATTCCAGTCAACAGGGCAATCAGCAGAGTACGCATGTTCTCTCAATATAATTGAAGGCTATGGTGTACCGTCTTCTTCTTCCGCTTTGCCCCCTGCTCTTGTTCGCTCAACCACAGCTTCCAGACTGGGTCAGCGCCGAAGCAAACATCTCCTACGGCCCCCACCAGCAGACGGTCCTCGACATCTATCAGCCCAAGCAGGCGGCCACCACACGCCGGCCCGGCGTCCTGGTCATCCACGGTGGCGGCTGGACCGGTGGCAAGAAGGAAAACGTCTTTGAACGCCTCTGCCTCCCTTACCTCGAAAAGGGCTTCGTCGTCGCCAACATCGAATACCGCCTCGCTAGCGTCGCCCTCGCCCCGGCCGCCGTCAATGACGCCCTTGCCGCCGCCGAATGGTTCCGCGCCAATGCTGCAAAGTACGGAGTAGACCGCAACCGCATCATCGTGACAGGCGATTCCGCTGGCGGTCACCTCGCTCTGATGGTTGGCCTCACCACCCGGAAATCCAATCTCGGCCCCACCGGCAAAGTTGCTGCCGTTATCAACTTCTACGGCATCACCGACGTCCAGGATCAGCTGGAAGGCGAAAATATGCGCAAGTACGCCGTCACCTGGCTGCCCCCGGAAATGCCCGACCGCCAGGACCTTTCCCGCCGCGTCTCGCCCATCACCTGGGTCCGCAAAGATGCTCCTCCCGTGCTCACCATCCACGGTGACGCCGACCCCACCGTTCCCTACCAGCATGGCGTGGACATTACCAAGGAACTTCGCAACGCCGGTGCTGACGCAGAACTCTTCCCCGTTCATCAGGGAGGACACGGTAACTTCACTAAGGAAGAGTTCGCCGATATCTATAATCAGATCTTCACTTTCCTTGCGAAACGAAAGATTCTCTAAATGACCCGCCGCCACTTCAACGCCATGCCACTCCTTGCTCCCGCCCTCGCCGCCGCCAATGATGTCCTGCTTGGCATTGACCTCTTCAGCGTCCGCAGCCAGGGCTGGACTGCCTTTGAACACCTCGACTTCGCCGCGCGGCACGGCGCTAAAGTGGTCCACTTTTCCGAGATCCGCTTCCTCGGCTCGCTCGAAGATGATCACGTCAAGAAGGTTGCCGAACACGCCCGGCGCCTCGGGATCGCGCTCGAAATTGGCATGCGCTCCGTCTGCCCCACTTCCACACTCTTTGACGCCCAGCAAGGCAGCGCCGAAGACCAGCTCAAGCGCGTCATCCGGGCCGCCAATCTCGCCGGCTCCCGTCTGGTCCGCTGCTTTCTCGGCTCCATGGCCGACCGCCAAACCCCGACTCCTCTTTCCGCGCACATCGAAAATACAGCGAAAACCTTGCGCGCCTGCCGCGCTTACGCTCAGGACCACAACGTCCGCGTCGCCGTCGAAAATCACGCGGGCGACATGCAGGCTCGCGAACTCAAAAGCCTCATTGAACTCGCCGGTAAGGACTTCGTTGGCGCCGTCATCGACAGCGGCAACCCCGTCTGGGCGCTGGAAGATCCTCACCACACGCTCGAAACCCTCGCTCCCTACATCCTCACCAGCCACGTCCGCGACTCCTATCTTTGGAAGACTCCCGACGGCATTGCCGTCCAGTGGACGCGCATGGGCGAAGGCAATGTTGACATCGCGGCCTGGGTCCAGCGCTACCGCGAACTCTGCCCCGGCAAAGCGCTTTCAATGGAAATCATCGTTACCGGCACGCGCAAATTTGAAGTCTTCAATCGCAAATTCTGGGATGCTTACCGTGACACGCCGGCCTGGGAGTTCACCCGCTTCCTCGCTTTGGCCGAAAAAGGCAGCCCGCAAACCGACCCACCCAAACTCGAAAAGGAAGCTTCGCTCACAAAGGAGCGTCGTGACCTCGAGTTGAGCATCGAATATACAAAGAAACTCCTCGCATGAAACTACTCCCGGTTCTTCTTCTCGCCACGCTCACTCTCAGCGCCGCCATTGTTCCCGATGTCCGCGCCCTTCTCAACAAGCAGGATTTTGACGGCGCAGAAAAGCTGATTGAGACCCAACGGGCAGGCGGTGCCTGGACCGGTGAATTGATTGAAGCCCACTCCTGGTTGGGCCGTGGTGCTCTCGCCGCCAAAAACTTCGACAAAGCCCGCGCCTACGCAGCCACCACTCGCAAACTCTCCCTCGCCGCCCTCAAGACTCGCAAGCTGGATGACGAAGCACGCCTCCCCATTGGGTTTGGTGCTTCCATTGAAGTCGAGGGCCAGGCTTTGGCTGCCTCCGGGCAGCTCAGCGAAGCGATTACTTTCCTCAACCGCGAACTCAAAACCTACTACTCGACGTCAATCCGCACCCGCATCCAGAAAAACATCAACCTGATTTCCCTCGTCGGAAAACCCGCCCCGGCCCTCGAGACCAAAGATTCCGTCGGCCCCCACAAAGCTCTTCCTCTTGCCAAACTCAAAGGCAAGACCGTACTCCTCTTCTTCTGGGCCCACTGGTGCAGCGATTGCAAAGCCCAGGCACCCATCCTGGCCGCTCTCGCCGAAAAATACGCCAGCCGCGGCTTTGTCGTCGTCGGCCCCACCCAATACTACGGCTACGTCGCGGGCGGCGAAGACGCTCTTCCTGCGGCCGAAAAGCCCTATATCGCCAGCATCCATGACCAGCACTACAAGATCATCCCCGGCATGGCTGCCCCACTGAGCGTCGAGAACTTTCGCGTCTACGGCTCCTCAACTACCCCAACGCTCGTTCTCGTCGACAAGACCGGCATCGTCCGCCTCTACAACCCCGGCAAGCTCACCGCCGAACAACTCTCGGAAAAGATTGAGCCCCTACTCTAGCCGCACCATAAGGTCGTCATCGCTCAGCGGAAAGGCTTTTGGAAACCACGTTGCCAAAAACCCTGCATCCGCTGACCGATCATAGAGCGGGTCACACAACACCGCGGAATAAGACCACCGTACAAAGTCTCGCACCGGCACATCCGCCGGCCGGTTCAACACGACAAACGCGTGATCCCAGCTTCCCCGGAAAACTCCAAAATACTCAATCGGTCGCACATTCGCCTTCACCAGATATTTAAAGGCCACCGCCGATAACTCGCTACAATTCCCCGTTCCCGTGTCAATCGCCAACCGCTCCAGCTCATTGATGTAGCGCACCGGGTCAAACTCGCCCTTGTACGCAGCCGAGCGCCGCGACCCCACCACCTGCGACTCAATGCGCGCCGCAAACTTCTGCGGCACCTCCAGCGGATTGCGAATCCACCCTCCCGCTGTATTCAATCCGCGATAGCGAACCTTCGCCTTCACATGCGCCACTGCCGATTGAGCGGCTCGCCGGTAATCTGATATTTGCATGATTTCCTCTTTTAACAACGCGCAGAGTCCATGCACTTCGGCTCAAACCAGGTCGTCCGGCGGCATCCCTCCGCCCAGATCCTCCGCCAGATTGCCGAACTTCGTGAACTTGTGGATGAAAGCCAGATCCACTTTGCCGATCGGCCCATTCCTTTGCTTGGAAATGATCAATTCCGCCCGCCCCTTCAAGTCCTCCCGGTCCGGCTTGTAAACTTCCTCGCGAAACAGAAAGCAAACCATGTCCGCGTCCTGCTCGATCGAACCCGATTCACGCAAGTCGCTCAACTGCGGACGGTGATCTCCAGGCCGCGTCTCCGGCCCGCGGCTCAACTGGCTCAACGCCACAATCGGTACTTTCAATTCCTTGCTCAGCAACTTCAAGCCACGCGAGATCGAGCTCACTTCCTGCGTCCGGCTATCGTGCGAACCCCGCGCCTGCATCAACTGCAGGTAATCCACCACTACCAGCCCCAGCCCTTGCTCGGCCTGCACACGCCGCAACTTTGCATGAATGTCCATCAGATTCACGCCTGGCGAATCATCGAGATAAAGCGGCGCATCCATCAGTTCATCGGCCACCAGCGTCAACTGCCGCCGCTCATCATCATTCAGGAATCCGGTCCGGAAGCGATGCTGGTCCACCCGCGCCGCCGCGCAAATCATACGTGTCAGCAGGCTTTCCTTCGACATTTCAAGCGAAAACACCGCTACCGGCTTCTTCACTCGGGGCCCTGCCACATACTGCGCGATGTTTAGCGCAAACGCCGTCTTGCCCATGGCCGGACGCGCCGCAATAATGATCAACTCCCCTTCGCGAAAGCCCCCCGTCAATTCATCAAACTTCGTAAAGCCCGTCGACACACCCTTGATCCGGCTTGACGGGTCCAGAAACTGATCGAGGCCGATTTCATTGATAATCTCCAGCGGTGTCGATAGCGTATTCTTCGCCTTCGCCGCCCCGATGTTGAGAAAGGATTCTTCCGCCTCAGCCAGAATATGGTCTGCCTGATCCACCCCCAGGAAGGCCTTGTCCATCACGCTCTGCGCCGTATAAATCACCTTGCGCAGCGTCGCCTTTTCCTTGACGATCTGCACATAGCCGAAAACATTCAGCGCCTGCGGAATCCCCTCGTCGAGGCTCATCAGATAGCTCAAACCGCCCGCGCTTTCCAGCTCCGAATGCCGCATCAACTCATTGGCCAGCGATACACGGTCAACTCGTTCCCCCCGCTCCACCAGCGCATTCATCCGTTGAAAGATCCGCCGGTGCGACTCCAGACTGAAGTCTTCTGGCGTCAGCTCCCCACCCACCATGGGGAAACACTCCGGGTCCACCAGCACCGCTCCCAGCGTCAGCCTTTCGGCCTCGAGATTCGCCGGCAGCCCTTTTTGAAAGGCGATATCTTGAACATTCATCCCCACAGAGCTAGTATGACCCTAGCGCCCTGTTGATTTCGCTGTGAATTTCCTGTGATGTTTTCGTGGATCATCGCGACGGGATTGCTCCTGGCTCAGGATATGGCCGAGGTGCGCTATTTGCGCCCCGCCGATTTCCCCGATCTGCCCCCGGCCGTCAGTCAGGATCTCAAACGCATCGGCTGCCGCATTCCCCAAGGCGGTTTTGACAAGTCTCCGCACAACGTCGTTTCCGGCCATTTTGCTGCCAAAGATCAAACGGACTGGGCGGTCCTATGCTCCGTCGGTGGCTATTCAACCATTCTGGTCTTCTGGAACAACGGCACGGTACGCCCGGCCCATCTGGCCCGCTCAAGAGACCTGCAATACATTCAGAATCTCGGTCCCGGCCTCAACGGCTACTCGCGCGTCATCGAAAAAGCTGACCCCAAATTTATCTTCAGCCGCAAACGGGATTACGCGCCGAAGCTACCACCAATCCACCATGACGGCATCAACGACATCTTCCTCGAAAAGGCCTCAGCAGTGCACTACCTCCACAAGGGCCGCTGGCGGGTACTTCCTATCGGAGACTGATATTGTTCGTATCCAGCGTCTGCCCCAGCGCCTGCTCCAGCCGCGCCACTGCCTTGTTGAAGTCCAGCCGCGCCACCAGTGCCCGCCGCTGTGAATCAGCAAACTCGTTCTGCCGCGTCAGCACCAGAAAGTTCGTGCTCTCGCCGGTTTCAAACAATCGTTGTTCGCTATCCAGCTTCTCCTGAGCGGCTTTCACGCTCGCCTCTGCCGCAACGATCCTTTGCTCGGCCGTACGCAGCGACTGCAACGCATTCCGGACCTCCGCCTCAATTGCCTGTTCCGTCCGTGCCCTTTGCAAGCCTAGCGCTCGTTCCGTCAAATTCACTTGCGCCAGCGATTCCTTCGCCGTGCGGTTCCTCGCCGTCCAGTCGACCTGCATGCCAACCTGCCAACTGGTGAAGTCCTGACCGAACAATTGCCGTAAAGCTGTGCCATAGCCGCCTATGAATCCCGGCGGCACCAGGGCTCCCGCTGGCCCGGGAAAGAACGGATTCTGCGCCAGGTTCCGGGCACCGCCCAGACCCGCCATCGTATAGCCCGCCACCAGATTCGCACCCGGCAGCAACTGATGCCGCGCAAAATCTTTTTGATACTCGTTCGCTTCCAGCCGCAGCTTCAAGTTCTTCAGCTCTGCCCTCTTGCCCACTGCCCCCTGGACTGCCGCCTGCAAATCGTTCACGGGCGGCGGTGCCACACTGCGCGCCTCTACCGGCAACAGCTCATCGTTCCAGATGCTCTGGTCCCGGCCACCGGCCAGCAGATTCTTCAAGTTGTTTTCAATCTCGGTCAGCAGCCCGACGCTGGAATAATAGGTGTCCTGCCGCCTTTCCAGTTCGGCCAGCGCTGCCGACAGTTCCACCGGTGCCAGCGTCCCGGCATCAATCTGCCGCTTGGACCGTTCATACTGATCCCGCGCCAGATCCACGCTCTGCTTCTTCACATCAATATCCTGCCGTGCCGCCACCAGATCCCAATAGGCCTGCGTCACCAGCGTCACAACCGTGATCACCCGCAGTTCATAATCCGCTTCGCTTACATCGACCTGTTTGCGCCGCAGCCGGATCTGATTCCGGTCATTGTCAATGCGACGTCCCCGCAGTAGCGGCTGCGTCAGGTTCAATCGCAACGCCGATTGCGTAAACGGGTTCAAGCCGCTGAAGGGGTTCGTCGTGCTGATGCGGCTATTGTCAAACGCCACGTCCAACCGCGTACCCTGCCACGGACTCCTCTGCGACAACGTAACGTTATTGCTGAAGATTCTGTCCACCAGCCGTCCATCCGCCGCCTGCAGCGGGCTCGATGTCGGCGTCACCTGATAGTTCATATTCGGCCGGTAGCCAAGCACCGGGTCCCAGACACCAAACGTACTCCGGAACTGGCTCTGCGACAACACGGTGTTCGTTTTCTCAATCTGCAAATCCAGATTGTTCTCGAGCGCCATCTCGATGGCGTCCTTGAGCATGATCCGCTTCGGCGTTCCAGCCACGCCTACCCTCTCAGGCCCATCAGCAGCAAAACCCACCATCGCAAACAGCATCAGCCCCAGCAGACCCGCAAAGGCCTCCTTCAGGCTCCGCCGCTTGAAGATACCGCCCAGCCGCGAAAACAGTTTCCAGTTCGCCATATCGTCAAACAGCGAATAGGCTACCGGCGTCACCAGCAGGCTCAACAGCAAGCACATCGTCTGCCCGCCGATCACCACAATCGCCACCGTCCGTCGCGAGCCCGATCCCGCACCGCCACCCAGCGCCAGCGGAATCATACCCGCCACCAGCGCCGCCGTCGTCATCAGAATCGGTCGCAGCCGGTCTTCGCAGCCCTTCAATACCGCGTCCATCCGGCTCAGACCTTCCCGGCGTAAACGCTTGATATGGTCAATCTGCAAAATCGAATTCTTCTTCACAATCCCGAAGAGCACGAGGATTCCGACTGACGTGTAGATGATGTTGTAGTTCTCCCCCGCCAGCTTCAAGCTCAGCAAAGCGAACGGAACACTCAGCGGCAAGCTCAACAGAATCGTCACCGGATCGATAAAGCTCTCAAACTGCGCCGCCAGAATCATGTACATGAAGGCAAAGCAGAGCACAAAGGCCGCCACAAAGTTCACGGCCGCCTTGCCGAATTCCTTCGACCTTCCCACCGTTCCCGTCGCATACTGCGGCGGCATGTTCAGATCCGCGACAATCTTCTCAGCCGCCGTTATCGCTTCCGACAACGATCCACCCTTGGCGATATTGGCCTGAATCAGAATCTGCCGCTGCCGGTTATAGCGCTCAATCTGCGTTGGCCCCGTCGCATTTCGCAAGCTCGCCACATTCGACACCGGCACGTTCCCCAGGCTCGTCGAGGGCACAAAGAGCCGGTTCAATGCCTTTTCTGAATTGCGGAAATTCTTGTCCACCCGCAACTGCACATCGTAACGGTCATCGCCATCCCGGAAGGTGGTCGCCTGATCATCGCCCGCCACCAGCGTTCGCAATGCCGAAGCAATGCTGTTCACACTTACGTTCAAATCCGCTGCCTTGTCGCGGTTGATATCCACCCGCAACTCCGGCTTCCCTGGCTCGTAGGAGGAATCCAGATCCACTACGCCTGGCACTTCGTTCAGCTTGGCAATAATGGCCTTGGAATACTTCTCCAACTGGTCCAGATCCGGACCCTGAATGTAGTACATGAAGTCACGGTCGCTCGCACCACCGCTAATCAGGGCCGGCAACTGTACGCCCAGCACCAGCTCCTTTGGCAGCTTCGACAACAACTCACGCGACTGTTCCATCAATTGCTGCTGCGAGAATTTCCGTTCTTCCGGCTGCACCAACTGCACAATAATGCTGCCTCGGTCTACGCGCTTCTGAATATCGGCGCCCACCGTCGTCAACAGATACTGCAAGCCTGGCAGCTTCTTCAGCTCCGCCTCCACCATGTCCATAGACTTCGTCGTACCTTCCAGCGACGACCCCGGCGGCGTCCGTACCGTCACTTCGAAGTAGCTCTGATCGTCCACTGGCAGAAAATCCTTGCCCATGCTGTTAAACAAAGGCCCCGTCGAATAAACCACCACCAGCGATACCACCACAATCACCCAGCGATGCCGCATGCTCCAGGCCAACATACCCATGTAGGGCCGTGAAACTACCTTGAAGAGCAAGCCTTCCTTGGTGCCTTCATGCTTCGCCTTGGGTTTCACCTTCAGGTAGCGCGCCGACAAAGCGGGCGTCAGCGTAAAGCTCACCAGCAGGCTCACCATAATCGCAAAGGCTGCCGTAAACCCGAAGCTCGACATGAAGCGGCCCACAATGCCGCTCATCAACGCCACCGGCATAAAGACCACCGCCAGGCTCAGCGTCGTCGCCAGCACTGCCAGCCCGATTTCTCGCGTGCCTTCAATCGCCGCCTCCACCGGGCCCATCCCCTTCTCTTCCTGGAAGCGGAAAATGTTCTCCAGCACCACAATGGCGTCATCGATCACGATACCCACCATCAACACCAGCGCCAGCATCGAGATCTGGTTGAGCGTAAAGCCCATGATCGCCATCAGCGTATAGGTGGAAATGATCGACGTCGGAATCGCCAGCGCCGCAATCAACGTTGCGCGCCAGCTCCGGATAAAGAGCAGCACAATGATCGCCGCAAAGATACCGCCTTCGATCAAATGCGCCTGCACGGCTTCAAAGGCGCCTTGAATAAAGAAGCTCTGATCGCGCGAATAATCGACCTTCAAGTCGGCCGGCACCAGTCCCGCCGTCTGCAACTCCCCAATCCGCTCCTTCAACACTGCAATCACATCGAGCGTATTTGTACCCGCCTGCTTGCGCACTTCGAGCACCACTGCCGACACGCCGTTGATGCGCGCCATGGACCTTGGCTCTTCGACGCCGTCCACCACCTGGCCCACATCGCGAATCCGCACCGGCGCGCCATTCAGGCTGCCAATAGTGATCTCTTCGAAGTCCACCGGCCGCAGCAAGCGTCCCAGTGTCCGCAAGCTGACTTCCCGCGACCCCTGATCCAGCCGCCCCCCCGGAATCTCTACATTCTGCGCCGCCAGCGCCCCCCGGATCTGGTCGATATTCAGGTTGTAGCTATAGAGCTTCTCACCATCGAGCACCACCTGAATCTGCCGGGTACGGTCGCCCACAAAGCGCACTTCTCCAACGCCGTTCAAGCTCTCGATATTTTTCTTGATCAGGTCGTCCACCAGCTTCGTGGTCTCGCGAATATTGCGCGGCGAGCTCACCACAATGCTGATTACCGGCGACGCATCCGTCGCCACCTTCTGGATCACCGGCTGCTTGGCATCGCGCGGCAACTGGTTCAGTACCTGGTTGACTTTGTCGCGCACTTCCTGCGCCGCCACATCGCCATCCTTCGACAAATCAAACTGAATCGAAACCAGCGAATTGCCTTCGCTCGACACTGAGCGCAATTCTTCAATACCCGAAATCGTGTTTACGGCTTCTTCAATCCGCTTGCTGACCTGGCTCTCAACTTCTTCCGGTGCCGCACCCGGCAGCACGGTCGTGATCGTCACAAACGGGAATTCCACCTTCGGGAAGAAATCCACGCCCAAGCGCCGGTAGGAATCCAGCCCCAGCACCACCAGCGCCATGATCAGCATGGTCGCAAAGACAGGTCTTTTGATACAGATTTCTGCGAGTTTCTGCATACCGTACTCCTAGAGCGTCCTCACCACCGAACCGTTCACCAGGTTCAGCAGATTCGTCACGGCCACCGGTTCACCAGGCTCAATCAGCCCGGCCGGCGTCTCCGTCCAGCCGTCCATCTCCATGCCCGGCGGGATCCTGATTTCAACGGCCTTGCCGTCCCGGATCACATACACCTTGTTCAAACCCGCCACGGAATAAATCGCGACTTGTGGCACCATCACCACCGGGTCAGCTTTCTTCGTCACCAGCTTCACCTGTACAAAGGTCCCGGGCCGCAAGCGCGGGTCAGGCGTTGCAAACTTTGCCTCGGCCATCAACGTCCGGTTCTTCGCATCAAAGCTCGGATTCAGTTTCTGAATCACCGCATTGAATTGCTTGCCCGGCGCTGCGTCCGTTGTAAAGCTCACCACGCTGCCCACGCCAATCAGCGCCGAATAGTTCTCGGGCACTTCCACCCGCAACCGTAACGGCGATGTCTTCACCAGCGTTGCCACCGGTGTATTGTCCTTGATGTACTGGCCAGGGCTGATCAGCTTCTCGCTGATGCCACCATCAAATGGCGCCCGGATCAGGGTGTCGCCCAGCCGCTTTTCTGCGATTTCAATATCCACCTTGGCGGCCCGCAACTGCGCGATCAACCCGTTCATTTCATCCCGCGCGGCGTCAATCACCGCCTGCCGCCCTTGCAAGGTCTTCTCGATCTCGGTAGCCCGCTCCTTGGCAATGTCACCCGTCTGCAGCAGCTTCACCGCCGAGTCATACTTTGACTTCGCATCGTCAAAATTGGCTTGCGCCTGCCGCATCATTGCCGTTTCGCTCGGGAAGGCATCACTCACGCCTTTCATCCCCAAGCGCGCCGCCAGTTGCGAGGCATTCGCCTTGGCCCGCTCCAGTTGCCATTCATATTCGCGCCGGTCCAGCTCCGCGATCACGTCACCCTTCTTAACGACCTGCCCAAAGTCCACGCGAAAGCTCGCGACCCTTCCGGGAATCTCAAAGCTGAGATTTACCTTCTCATCGGCTTCAAGGGCACCCGTTACGTCGATTGACTTGTCGAGCGTGCGCGCCATCGCCTTTTCCACTCGCACTTCGATCGCTTCCGGTCCCTTCTTTTCATCGGTCTTCTTTGCCTCGGTCGGTTTGCTGCATCCAGCCAGCACCACCATTGTCAAAATGCTAAATAGGATTGCTTTCATGCTGCCTTCTTACGAATTCCATTCAGGAAAAGTCCAACTGCTACATCCACCATTTCTTTGCGCTCCACCCACGCACAAATCGTCGATCCAAACAAAATCGACGACTGACAGTAGTGCCCGATCGTTCCGCAGAACGCCAGCGCCGCTGCCATCGGATTTACTTCCTCAAACGCACCATCGTCCATCCGCCCCTGGATATACCCGACGATGATGTCAACAAAGGGCTTGTTTTGCTTATCGTGGAATTCCTCCCGCAATTCGTGCCCCTCGAGATTGGAATACAAAACCAGACGCAAAAGGGCCGGCCGAAGTTCGTACCAGCGAATCATCGCCTCGGCCAGATACCGGAAGAATTCCTCATCACTGGCCGCTGAAGCCATCCGGCTCAACTGGTCCAGCGCCTCGGAATAATGCTCATCCTTTGACGCCTCAATGATCGCCCGATACAACTCCTTCTTACTTGGAAAGTGTTGATATATAACGGGTTCGCTCACGCCAACGCTAGCCGCCAACTCGCGCGTCGTCACTCCACGGAAGCCCCGCTCGCTAAAAAGTTGTATTGCGGATTCCAGAATCGCGGCGCGGCGGTCCTGGCTGCTCAATCGATGGGATAGGGCCATAAGCTAGTACTTGCTAAGTTAGCAGATACTAAGCACGCGCAAGAAGATTCAAAATAAGCTCAATCTTTTTTCATACCCGCAGCTTTTTTCCGGACACCGCGCCCAGATCACCCCCCGGATCTCCCACTCCTCCAGATAAGGGCTCGAGCACTCCGGACACCGCTCCCCCAATGGCCGGCGCTTGGACGTAAACGTGCACTTCGGATAGGTCGAGCACCCGAAAAAGGCTCTTCCCTCCCGCGACTTCCGCGCCACAATCCGCCCCTGGCTGCAACGTGGACATTCTTCGGCTTCTCTGGACATGCTCAAATTCCGTTGTACACTCTTCGATAGCTGAGCGCATGCGGTTTCTTTCATAGGGGTAGCGCGGCGGCAAATCATTAGGAACGGTTCAAACTGCAAGAATGGCATCGAAGTCACTGGTCATTGTCGAGTCACCGACAAAAGCGAAAACAATCACGAAATTCCTCGGTAAGGATTTCGTCGTTCGCGCGTCGATGGGGCACGTTCGTGACCTCCCCGAAAACGCATCCGAGGTTCCAGCCAACCTGAAAAAGGAGCCTTGGGCCCGTCTCGGCGTCAACATCCTTGACGATTTCGAGCCCATCTACGTCGTCCCCAAAAACAAAAAGGACCACGTCAAAGAATTGAAGGAATTGCTCAAGACTTCCGACAATCTCTACCTCGCAACTGACGAAGATCGCGAGGGCGAATCCATCAGTTGGCATCTCCACGAAGTCCTCAAGCCCAAGATCCCCACCAAGCGCCTCGTCTTCCACGAAATCACCAAAGACGCCATCCTGCATTCCCTCGAAAACGCCCGCGAGATTGACCAGGACCTTGTCCGCGCCCAGGAGACCCGCCGCATCATCGACCGGCTCTTCGGCTACGAAGTCAGCCCGCTGCTCTGGAAGAAAATGGCCCCCGGCCTCAGCGCCGGCCGCGTTCAGAGCGTGGCCGTCCGCCTGCTCGTCGAGCGCGAACGCGCCCGCATCCGCTTCCATTCCGCCGATTACTGGAGCGTCCGCGCCAAACTCCAGAAGCCCAACGTCGATCCCAGCTTTGAAGCCGAGCTCTTCCAGTTGGGCGGCAAGCGTGTCGCCACCAGCAAGGATTTCAACCCCGATACCGGCGCTCTGGATGAACCCGGCAACCTCGTCCTGCTCGACAAAGCCGGTGCCGAACGCGTTGTCGGCCTCCTCCAGAAGAGTCCGGTCACCGTCCGCAGCGTCGAAGAAAAGCCCTTCGTCCAACGCCCGGCGGCCCCCTTTGTCACGTCTTCGCTCCAGATGGAGTCCAACTCCAAGCTCCGTTTCTCGGCCAAGCGCACCATGCAGGTCGCCCAGCAGCTTTACGAAAACGGCTACATCACCTACATGCGTACCGATTCGACTTCGCTTTCTGCAGAAGCCGTTAGCGCCGCCCGCCACCTCATCGAATCCGAGTACGGCAAGGACTATCTCTCCCCCACCGTCCGCAAGTACGAAACCAAGGTCAAAAACGCCCAGGAAGCCCACGAAGCCATCCGCCCCGCCGGCGACCGCTTCACCTCGCCCGAAGTCGTCCAGGCTGCTCTCGGCCAGGAGGCCTTCCGTCTCTATGACCTTATCTATAAGCGCACCGTCGCCTGTCAGATGGCCGACGCCCGCGGCACCAACACCACCGTCCTCATCGACACGGGTGACGCCACCTTCCGCGCTGCCGGCAAGACCATTGCCTTCGCAGGCTTCCTCAAGGCTTACCGCGAAGAAGTAGACGAAGACGCCGCCACCGACCAGAACCGCGTTCTCCCCGCCCTCGCCTCCGGCGACGGTCTCACCACGCTCAAAGCCGACCCGCTTGAGCGCTCCACCCAGCCACCCAACCGCTTCACGGAAGGCTCGCTGATCAAGGAACTCGAAAAGCTCGGCATCGGCCGCCCCTCCACCTGGGCCTCGATCGTCGAACTGGTGCTCAACCGCAGCTACGCCTTCAAGAAGGGCACGGCGCTGGTGCCCACCTTCACGGCTATGGCCGTCATCGGCCTGCTCGAACTGCACTTCACGACTTTCCTCGATTACAAGTACACTGCTTCGCTCGAAGAACAGCTCGACGCCATCTCCCGGGGCGAAAAGCGCATCAAGGATTACCTCAAGTCCTTCTATTTCGGCGACGGTCTGCCCGGCCTCAAAGAACTGGTTGCCACGGGCGAAAAGGACATCGACCCCCGCATCATCAACGGCCTGCCCCTCGGCGAGTGGGAAGGCAAGAAGATTGAAGTCCGCATTGGCCGCTACGGCCCCTTCATCAGCGACGGCGAACGCCGGGCGAGTGTCGCCGACGAAATGCCGCCTGACGAACTCACCCTCACGCGAGCCCTCGAACTGCTCGATCAAGCGAGCAAAGAACCGGAAAGCCTCGGCCTCCACCCCGAATTCGGCATGCCGGTATTCCTCAAGGTCGGCCGCTACGGTCCCTATGTGCAGCTCGGCGACGGCCGCGACGGCAACAAACCCAAGATGGCTTCGCTGGTCCAGGGCACGGAACTCAAGGACGTCGATCTGGACCACGCCAGCCGCCTGCTGGCCCTTCCCCGCACCCTCGGCGTCCACCCCGACACGAAGGAACCCGTGATCGCCGCCAATGGCCGCTTCGGCCCCTACGTTCAATCCGGTACGGAAACGCGCAGCCTCCCGGCCGACATTTCCCCCATCAACGTCACGCTCGATAAGGCGATGGAACTCATCCGCCAGCCCAAGACCCGTGGCGGTGCTGCCCGGCAGCAAACCACCCTCAAGGACTTTGGCACCAACCCGGCCAGCAACAAGGCAGTCAAGTTGTTAAGCGGCCGCTACGGTGCCTATGTCACCGACGGCGAGATCAACGCGACGATCCCCCGTGGCACAGACCCGATGACGCTCACCAACGAGCAGGTCTACGAACTCCTCGCCGCCCGCGCCCAGCAAATCGCCGACGCCGGTGGTCCGGAAGCAGCCAAGAAGGCCGTCAAGAGCCGCCGCGCCGCCCAAAAAGCCGCTCCCCGCAAAGGCACCAAAAAGTCACGCCCCTCCGCCCCTGAAGAGGAAGAAGTCGAAGTCTAAGGCAAAGCCACAACGCTGTCTCCGGCCCGGACCCTGCCCCGCTTGGCAACCACGGCATACACACCTGCACAAGGCATTTGAGCGCCAGCCACTTCAAGCCGGTTATGGCTCACCAGTGCCCGTAGCACCTCGAGGTCGTACGGCAGGTCGTCCTGTGGCAGCGCGGTCATCACACACCGGGGATCGGGCATGGCTACGTCAAAGGTCGCGTCCGCACCGCATCGAAACCGGCGACCGATCCAGCCGTTCTCGACGAATCCCGGTTGCTCAGTCCTGACGACGAGGTTCATTCGGAACCGGCGTGGATCAAATCGACTCTGCGGCCGCAGTGCACTGAGCTGTCCGAGCAAGGAGGTGGTGATGACCGACAGCGGGAAGACATCGAAAAATGCACCGGCGGCCACTGGCGAGGCCATGCCTAGCTCGGCGAACAGCGCGGATCCAAGCTTCTGCGCAACCACACTGTCCCGCTGCCCCCCAGGGTCCGCTCCTTCAACGTCCGGGTGATACTGATCGATGGTAAAGTCATCCGGGGCCAGATGCGCCAGTCTTACGTCTCGCTGCCAGTGCGCGGATAAGGTTCGATCCATGTCGCTGGAGTCGCTGGTAACAGAACTGCCATCCGGCAGCTCAATCCGCACGGGCGGCAGCTCTTCCTCTACGCGCGGTTCTTCAAGGAAGCTCGCTCGACACGCCAGCAGATCGGGAAACAACTTGACACTCTTGGCACTGGCCACTTTGCCTGTTTCCAAGTCAACCACTGCGTAGACGCGGTCCCCCAACACGCCGCGCTCCGTCAGCGTCACCTCATCAACCTGAGTCCCCGCCATGGACTTCACGGGGAACCTCCAGATTTCGGCTATCGAACCAACCACTGTCGTCATATGTTCATCCTTTGCCGCGATGTCGATCCAGTTGCTAGCCTAAGCGTGTCAATCGCCAAAATCAATCCAAGGATTCATGATGCGAATTCTTATCCAATTCCCCCTTGCCCTCTCATTCGCTCTGGCCCCTACCAGCGCCCAGTCCACCGCCTCCCTCGACGCCATCAGCACCTCCATCGCCCAACAGAACTACCGTGCGGCTAGCCGGGCACTCATGCCTCTAGTATCGGAACTCATGAGCCAGCACCGCGGCGAAAAACTCCCCGCGATCCCGCCGCGCGGCGAACTTGAAAAATCCGATGCCGCCCTCCTTCAAGAGGTCGCGTCCCTCCGCAATCTGCTCCAGAAGAAAGAAACGCGCGATGCCCTCCGCGCCGCCTACTTTCTCGGCCTCTCCCTCACTCTGCGCGATCAGGGCTTGAGCCCGGACACCCGTAACCGTCAGGAACAGCTCGCCACGCCCCTCAACGCGACCGGCCGGACGGGCCTCCTCAATAGTTGCCGCCGCATGCAATCCGCCTACCAAGCCGGCGAACTCGATGAAGCTTCCCGCCTCGCCCGTCTGGTCCTTGAACAACACCCCGGCCAGCCCGAGACAGCCAACTTCGTCCATCAGGCCCACACCATTCTCGGCCTGGTTGCCTGGGACCGTGGCCAGCCCCCGCAAGCCATCGAACACCTCCAGCACTCCGTCACCCAACTCAAGCTCGACAAGTCCATCTCCATCGGGCAACCCAGCTTCGCCCTGGCCGAAAGGCTGCTGGCCAGCGGCAGCCGCACCGCCGTGCTGGACTACCTCACGGCCTGCTCCACACTCGGTGCCTGGACTTCCGCTCAGGCCAAGCTCACCCGCTTCACCACCGCAATCCAGTCCGGCCACCGCACCACCTTCGGCCCGGACGCCGTCTTGCTCTTCTAAATCTCCCGGCCGGGGCTTGCCGCCAGCACCCAGACATCGCGGTAAGCCCCGCGCTGCAAAATACTCTTCGGCCTCCACGCCACCACGCGGAAGTCATTGTTTTCAAAAGCCTTCCGGCTGGCCTCATTCCCGTCGAAAATCTGCGCCTCAATCCGCTTCAACCCCAGTTCCCGCCACCCCATCTCGACCACCTGTGCGATGGCCTCCGTGCCAAAGCCATGCCCCTGAAAAGGCTTCCCCAGCCAAATCCCCATCTCCCCCCAACTCCGCAACAAGTCAAACTTCAGATGCACCATCCCCATCGACACACCCGACTCAGCCTCCACAATCGTGAACGCCCGCAGATTCCCCTCCTCCGCCAACTCCAACCGACCATTCACCGCCGACTCGAGCGCCGCCTCCGTCTCCACCTCATCCATCAGGAGATTTTCCTTCACCCCCATCAGCAGCGGGAAAAGTGCCACGGCATCTTCCGTCACCAGGGGCCGCAGCAAAATCATCTCTCCAGTCTAGTTCCAGACCCGGATATACGCCTTACCGGGCGTCTGCCGCACGATCCCCTCCAACTCCAGCTCAAACAGAATCGCAATCAGCTCAGAAGCACTCGCCATCACCTTTTCATTCAGCTTCGGCATCATCTCATCCATCGTCATCGGGGCATCCAGCGGCACCAGCCGCAATACGGCCTGCCGCAATTCCTTCATCGGATGCTCGCTCTCGCTTTCATCAATCAGCAAGCGCTGCCGGCTCTGGCTCCGCAGCCGCTGCCGCGCCTCCAGCGGCAAATCGCTCAACACATCGCTCACTTCCTGCACCAGCCGCGCCCCCTGCCGGATCAATAGATTCGGCCCCCAGCTCTGCTTCGAGGTAATGTTGCCCGGAATGGCAAACACCTCCCTCCCTTGATCCAAAGCCAGCCGCGCCGTAATCGCCGACCCCGAATACTGCGCCCCCTCCACAATCAACACCCCGTAGCTCAGCCCGCTGACGATCCGGTTCCGCACCGGAAAATTCTGGGGATAGCCCGGCGTCCGCATCGGAAACTCACTCAATAGCAACCCATCCCGCGCAATCTGCGCCGCCAACTGCTTGTTCTCCATCGGATAGACCACGTCGACCCCGCAGCCCAGTACGGCAATCGTCTTGCCCTCCACCGCAAGCGCCGCCCGGTGCGCCGCCGTATCGATGCCGCGCGCCATCCCGCTCACCACCACCAGCCCCGCCTCACTCAACTCCCGCGCAAAACGCTCCGCCACCGCGCTCCCATACGCGCTCGACCGCCGCGTCCCCACCACCGCCACGCCTGCCTCCTTCAGCAGCCCCACCTCCCCCCGCGCAAACAGCAGCAGGGGCGGATCGTAAATCTGCTTGAGCAGGGCCGGATACCGCTCATCGCAATAGGTCACCAACTCTACGCCGCTCGCCCGCAGCAAACGCTGCTGCAGGATCGCATCTTCCATCGCCGCCCCCGCTTCAATCGACCTCGCAACTCCCCCACCCAGGCCTGCCGATTCCAGCTCCCGCGCCTCCTGCTGAAAAATCCTGCCCGGCGAGCCAAAGCGCTCCACCAATTCCACTGCTCGCCTCGCCCCCAGTTGCGGCGTCAGGCGTAGCGCCAGCCAAAGCAGCTCTTCTTCTTCCACCATTACGGGCATATAAAGCTCTAGTCGTCCCAGACTTGAATTTCTCTCCGTGCGATATTCAAAGAATGTCTACCAATGCGACCCACGACGATGCGAACCTGATCCTCCGGCTCTACGAGATCCGCCGTGAGGAAACCATGCGCACCGCCCGCTCCTGGTTCGCCGCCAATTTCCGCCCCAAAACTGTCGAACAGGTTCAGCACGTTGCCGCCCCCGGCACCCGGGAAAACGCTTACTTCCGTCAAGTCTCCAGCTACTTTGAGATGGTTGCCAGCTTCATCACTTCCGGCATCCTCAACAAAGAACTCTACTTCCAGTCCGGCGGCGAGCTTTTGCTGACATACCTCCGCCTCCACCCCTTCCTGCAGGCCTGGCGTGAAACCACCAATAACCCCGACGCCTACCGCAATCTCGAAATTGTCGGGCAGGAATTCCTTGCTTGGTACGACCAGAAAGGCCCCGGCGTCCGCGACGCCATCGTCAGCCGCCTCTCCTAGCCCTATGCGTCAGGAACCCGAATTCTTCGGCGAAGCCGAGCTCGACCTCGTTTACATCGCCAAGAAACTCCGTGAATCCCTTCCGCTCGAAGAAGCCCTCACCACAGCCGGCATCGACTACGCCATTGAACTCGACACCTACGCGGGTGGCCTTATCTTTCGTACCGAACGCACCGGCGTTTTCTTCTATGTCCTGCCCGAAAAAGTTGAGGCCGCAAAGGAAGTCCTTCGCGGCCTCAATCTCAAACCTTACGATTTGTAATTACTGGATTCCGGCGTCCTTCTTGAAATTCTTCAAGGGGAAGGTCACCACGTTACTCACCTGGAAGCTCTGCGCAATCGTCAACTGCGTTGCCGGGTTCGTATCCAGATCTGTGTTCAGTTCAAGGTGAAGTTCATAGATCCCGATCAAACCGACGCGCAGTCCCGCGAAAAGCACATTCGCCGTTCTACCCCCTGCCAGTGAACTCACAAACTCCTTGGGCTCATTGAATTCAGGCCCGCGGTAACCAACGCCGGTAAAGTACTGGATGTTGGCCTCTTCCGGGAAGATATCACCCAAGCCTGTCGCCAGCACTACGATCGTTTCACCAGGCACTGCCGGATTTTCGTCCGTCACTCGCGACCCGGCTACATTCGCGCAACACAACTCGTTGTTGAACGCTGTCAGAATCACGCCCGAATCTTCGCTCGTTCGCACCTGTAGCGGCGTACCGTTTCCGTCAGGGCCTATCTTCTTGGATCGCAAGCGCAATCGTGTAAAGAATCCACTGGGAAATGCCTCCACTTCCGGGTCGCTCGCATTGATCAATTCCACCAGCTTGTCCCGAAGTATGTAATTCGCTCGCTGGAAATCTTCTGCATCTACCTCCTCAGCCCGAGTCACATACTTATACTCACGGCCATTGATGGTCACAAAAGATTCATCACCCGCCTTGGCGACACCATCAATCGAAATCGTTGCCGTCGCGGAGCTGGCGTAGTGGGTGACGATGCCCTGACGCGGGTCGACGCCGTCCTCGGCAAAAATACCGGGATTCTCAGTGATCACCGGCACGCCGACAGGAACACTATACGTTACCCTTCCGTCGCTAAATGTCGACCGGATCCAGACACTGCTACCCGTCGTATCACGCAGTTCAATCGGCATCTGGGCCACGATTTCTGTCGGAGAAACCGACTGCACCGGGGCTGAGATTCCGTCAAAAAATACTTCCACTCCTGCCAGCCCCCGCGGCCAGACGCTTGACTGAAGAGGCACGGACTCTGTCCGGTCTGTAAATCTGTCTCCCAGAATCGTAACAATGGACCCTGCCGATATCTTCGCCGCATCACCACCGCCGCTCAGATTTGCGCCGGAAGTATTGGCCAGGATTTTTGGCTCTTGTCCCACCGCCGCTGGCGTTACTTCCGCCAGCAAATTGATCCGGTTTCCGGCTTCACCCGCGATTCGCGCCGTCAACAAAATCACAAAAAAGTTCTGGCGAATCAGCGGTGTTGCGAATACATCCTTATTCCCGCCGTTGCGCGTATTAATGCTTGCCACCAGCGCATTCACGGCGGCGACGAAATTCCCTTCCGCCGGGAACTTATACTCATAACTCGTATTCTCAGCATCGTCAGCGTTAAAGTTGACCTTGATCGTGACCGTCTCGTTCTCCGTGGGCGTACCGCTTAACACCACTGAACCCACCGAGAAAATTTCCCGGCTCGCTGCATTTCGCACGCCTGTATCTACAATCAACTTCGGCCCCGGAGTAAACACCAGCACCCTGCGGTTGTAGGGGTCAGCAACATACAAATTCAGGCCATCCGTCGCCAGCGAAGTCGGCGTACGAACTACGTCCGCTGCTGACACAAAATCCGGAAAGGCCCCGTCGCTGGTCAGGTTCAGCGAATCCGACCGCTGCCCCAGCACCACCTCCGCCTTTGCCCCATTCGTCGTTGGGATCGCGTTAAACACAAGCACGCGGTCATTGCCGCCGTCAGCAACAAATAAGCGTCGTCCATCACTCAGCGCGTACCGGGGGAAATTGATGGTTGCCCCGCAACGGCCCGGATACCGCGGATTGCCTGACGAATCTTCACCAATTGCGTCGCAAAGTGCGGGAGTATTGTTCGCCACCGCGCTCGTCATGTTCGGCTGCCCGATTACAACATTGGCCGCCACTCCATTTGATGTCGGAATCGAATTCCAGATCAACACCCGGTTGTGCCCCAAATCGGAAACGATCAAACGCTGCCCGTCACTCGTTACGGAAACCGGATTCAACAAGTTGTTGGCCTGAGGATCCACCGTCACTCGCGAAATATCGATCTGCGGCACTACGTTGAAATCAGACTGGCCAATCACCACGTCCGCCGCTGCATCGTTCGACGTCGGAATCGTATTCCAGATCAGCACGCGGTGATTCTGCGTATCCGCAACAAACAACTTTCCATTCTGCACCCATACTCCCTGCGGCCCCCGGAGCGAGCGATTATTCGTCGCAATCGGACGCAACCGGTCAAAATTGTCCTGACCTAACACCACATCTGCCGGCTGCCCATTCCGTGTCGGCATACTTCGCCATATCAAAACGCGGTTAAAGTCGGTATCGGCTACCACCAGCACCTGTCCGTCGCTTGCCACCGCCGTCGCCAACCGCATGGTTGAAGACGAAATGCGCGTCGGGAACATGCTCTGAGCATCTACTTCGAAGTTCGGCTGCCCCAGCACGAGGCTGGCTCTTCCAACGCACGCAGGGCACCGCTCTCCCTGCGGAGGCGTCACATCCGGACGTCCTACCGTCGTGTCCAAATTGTCGAACATGACGATTCGGTGGTTCGCTGGAGTCGCGCCAATGCGGCTGGAATCTGCTACAAAGAGCCGATTACCCGCGACAGCTATGCCACCGACGGCGCCCAGAATTTCATTCCCGTTGCCAGGAAACTGAGCCGTAAAAGATTTCTGCCCTATGATCAGGCGGGCGGCCTGTCCTGTGTGAAAATCCTGAGCGTTGGCAAGGCACGCAATCAGACACAGGCTTGCGAGAAGCTGGTAAATCAACATTGTTCCTAAATGAGTTGTATGGACGCGAAGAGACTAAACCTTAAGTATAGCGATTTGCTCTACGGACGTGGTAGCCGGCCCAAAGGTTGCACGATCGCTCCCCACGCCACTTGGTAAACTTCCAATTCTCCATTGTGGTCGTAGCCCGCCCGCACAGAAACCGGCGAGCTGCGCTCAATCTCCTCCAATTTTACTTCCACGCCGTCACGCACAAAGCTCGTATCCGGCCGTAGCCGGAATTTCATCGTTCCATCCTGCTTCGTACGCAACTCCAACACTCCACCTTGCATGTCCCGTACCATTCCTGTCAGTTGCAGATTCCCCCGCGGCGCAAAGCTCTCCGTCGACCGCTTCACCGATCCCACAACCCCCCGTCCCGGAAACCTTCGGCTATCTCCCACCACGTGAATCATCCGCGCAAAACACCCTGCCCCTAAACCCTGCCGCTCCGTCACCAACTCCAACAAGTCCCCTAGCTTCAAATCCTTAAGCGCCATCCGCTTCCGGTCCCGGTCGACATAGGTGCGGCCATCCACATTGCAGTCCAGCATTTTGTCGCCTTCGAGCGCCAGCACCAGTTTCAGGGCCTCAATCCCTACCAACCTCGCCTCGACAATTCCCAGTGGCGCACCCGATCGTGGTTGCCCCGCCAGCCCACCTGTGAGCATCAGCCACACCAGCGCGACTTTTCTTTGCCGCCACATCTATGTCTCAAAGTATAATCTTGTGTTGCGTCCGATCCTAACCCTCCCCGTTCAACAAGCCGGCGAATGGCTGCTCCACTCGGGCATCCAGACCCCTTCCGGTGGCGTTGCCCGTTACCACCTGACTGATTCCCGTCAGAACCTCCCAGTCTCCACCGAAATCACCGGCTACACCGTTTCCTCTCTCTGCTTCCTCTTTGAAGAAACCGGCGACGAACGTTACCTCGCCGCCGCCCGCCTGGCCGCAGACTTCCTCGTCCATCAGGCTTGGGACACCAGGCTCCAATCCATGCCCTTTGAGGTCTCCGCCACCGGCGGTTATAGCTACTTCTTCGATTGCGGCATCATCGCCCGCTCCCTGCTTTGGTTCTACCGCCTCACCAGCGAAGAAATTTACCTCACCCGGGCTCGCGACATCGGCATCTCCATGGAACGCGACTTTGCCTCACTCAGCGCCTTCCATCCCATCATCCTCCTCCCCTGCAAAAGCCCCGCTGAACACGCTATCTGGTGGAGCCGCATGCCTGGCGCCTTCCAACTCAAAGCAGCTCTTGCCTGGCAGGACCTCGGCGAAACCCTGAACGAACCCAATTTCCTCGCCCTCTACGACCAGGTCCTCCACTTCTCACTCGAACACTACGCCGAAACGCTCGACAATGAGACCGACGAACCCAAAAAGATGGACCGCCTCCACGCCTGGTCCTACTTCCTCGAGGGTCTTCAACCCGTCGCCGATCGCGAACCCATTCAATACCTTCTTCGCAGCGCCATCGCCCACGGCGAAAAGCTCCGCGAACAACTCGCCCCCACCTTCCTGCGCAGCGACGTCTGCGCCCAACTCCTCCGCGTCAAGCTCCTCGGCGGCGGCCAGCCCGATGCAGGCGAACTCGTCCGCATCGAATCCTTCCAATACCAGTCCGCCGACCCCACCCTCAACGGTGGCTTCGGCTTCGGACGCCGCGACGGACAAATGACGCCCCACGTCAACCCCGTCTCCACCATCTTCTGCCTGCAAGCCCTCGCCTACGCAGCCAAACCCGGACTCAGCCATGCCCTCTGGCGAAACCTCATCTGAGATCAAACTCGCCTTCGCTTCCTGCTCCTCAGACCTCATCGATCAATTCGTCGAAGAGGTCGCACGCATCGGCAACCCTGCGCTTCCTGTCTATTGCGTCGCGGAATTCCAGCCCTCCATTCCCTGCCACTGGATTCCCTGGCATCCCTTTGAGGATCTCGACACCAACCGCCGCCGCATCCTCTGGCACCTTCGCGGCCAGCGCGTTCGTTTCAATTGCATCCTCCTCCAACCCAAACAACCTTACTGGCGCATGCGCCGCCTCGCCCTCCAACTCTTCCCGGCCAAAGTTTTCTTCTTCAACGAGAATTACGGCCACTTCCCGCTTCACCCGCGCGGCCTCCCCGCCATCTTCCGCCACCTCGCCTGGCGGCTCAAAAACATCGTCCGCCACCAGACCCGCCCCGGTGGCCGCCTCTACACCTTCCTCTGGCGCTTCGCTCATCCGCTGGCTTGGGAGCGCCCCTTTCTTTACCGCGCCGCCCGCCGCCGCCAACCGCTGCCCACCGCTCCACTCCACTCCCTTCCCATCCCTGCGCTCGAACCCGGCATCACCGTCGTCATCCCCTCCCGCGACGGCCGCCCCTTGCTCGAATCCCTGCTCCCCCTGATCCAGCCCGGCCTCGTCAAAAAAGTCATCATCGTCGACAACGGCTCCTCCGACAACACCGCCGAACTCGCCACCAACTTCATCCACGTCCTCTCCGTCAGCCACCCCTTGTCCTTCGCCGCCGCCGTCAACCTGGGCATCCAGGCTTCCCGCACCACCCACACCTGCCTCCTCAACAACGACATGATCCTCGAAGACAACTTCTTCGAATCCCTCCAACAAGCCTTCACGCAAATCCCCGATCTCTTCTGCGCTACGGCCCAAATCTTCATGCCCCCCGGCAAACGCCGCGAAGAAACCGGCAAGGCCGTCTATGCCCCCCAAGGCCTCCGTGACTTCCCCCTCCGCTGCGACCTTCCCCTTCCCGGCGAAGACTTAAGCCCCGTCCTTTATGGCTCTGGTGGATGTTCTCTCTACGACACCTCCAAACTCCTCACCATCGGTGGCTTCAAGGAAAGCTTCCGCCCTGCTTACGTCGAAGACCTCGACACCGGCTGGCGCGGCTGGCAACAAGGCTGGCCCACCGTCTTCGTCTCCGGCGCACGCCTCATCCACTACCACCGCTCCACCACGGCCCGCTTCCTCGCCGCCTCCACCATCGAACTCGCCATCGAGCAAAACTACTTCCGCTGGATTCTTTCAAGCGTCTCAACGCCAGCCGTTTTCCACCAACTCTGGTCGGCCGCCGTCACCCGCATCAATCTCCTCGCCGCCGTTCCCGAACCCGCCCCCATCGCCACCTTCGCCCTCCGCTTCGCGGCCTTCGACAAACCCTACGAACCTTGGGACCGCCCTGCCCAACCTGTCTTCGACGAAGCAGCAATCCTTGCCCTCGGCTCCGGCCAACTCTCTGCCTTCCCCGGCCAGGCAAGCCCAACAAAGCCCCGCATCCTGATCCTTTCTTCTTACCTCCCCTATCCGCTCTCCCACGGCGGCGCGGTCCGCATGTTCAACCTCATGCGAGAAGCAGCAAAGGATTACTCGCTCATCCTGCTCAGCTTTGTTGATGACCCGCAACCCCCCGCCCCGGAACTTCTCGCACTCTGCACCGAGATCCTCACCGTCCGCCGCACCGGCTCCCACTACCGCCGCACTACGCCTCTCCCCAAAGTTGTCGAAGATTTCGCGAGCCCCGTCTTCACTGCTGCCATTGCTTGGGTCCAGCGCCGCTGGCAGCCGGCAATCGCCCAACTCGAATTCACCCAGATGGCCCAATACGCCGCCGCCTGCCGCCCGGCCAAAACCATCCTCGTCGAGCACGACATCACCCTCGATCTCTACGCCCAGCTCTTGGCCGATCGTGACGATTTTGACCTCCGCATCGAGCTCGACCGCTGGCAATCCTTTGAACGCGCCGCCTGGCGTGAAGTCGATTCCGTGGTCGTCATGTCCAACAAAGACGCCACCCTGATCGAAGGCGCGGGCCAGGTCGCTGTCATTGAGAACGGCGTCGATATCGACCGCTTCCAACCCTCGCCAGATCCCCCCACGCCCCGCCGCCTCCTCTTCATCGGCAGCTTCGCCCACCTGCCCAACCTGATGGCCTTAGCGTGGTTCCTGAGCAAGGTCTGGCCGCATCTGGAGGACACCACGCTCCACATCATCGCCGGACGCAATCCGCAATACTATCTGGACTTCTACAAAGACCGCGTCGCAGTCCATCTGGACCAACCCGGTATCGAACTCGAAGCCTTCGTCTCCGACGTGCGACCAGCTTACGCAGCAGCAGAAGTCGTCATCGCCCCCTTGCTCGCCAGCGCCGGAACCAACATCAAGATCATGGAAGCCATGGCCTGCGGCAAAGCCATCGTCGCCACCCCCGGCGGCGTCAATGGTCTCGAACTCACCCCCGGCCACGACTTCCTCCTCGCCGCCACCCCCGCTGAGTTCCTCGCGGCTCTTGAGCAACTCCAGACCAACCCGAGCCTCCGCCAAAGCCTCGAACAACAAGCCCGCCTCACCGCCACCACCCGCTTCAGCTGGACCTCCATCGGCCTCCAGCAAAAAGCCCTGTACGCTACATTTGCCTAAACTGAATTGAGCCATGCTCTCTCGCGTAAGATCAGTTGAGATATCCAGGCTCAATGTCTTCCGCTGGCATCCACGAACAAACCGCTCCTTCGCTGCCAACGCTTTATCGATTACCTATCTCTTCGCGGGCGCTCGTTTAGATCTGAACTAGCAAGCAAACTGCTCTTTCAATCTCTTGAATAGGCTCAACGCGCTGTAATCTTCTTTCGCCTCTAGCAGGGGCAACAAATTCGTTTCAACATATTCCCAATCCACCTTCCGCCCGAATCGGATCGCAACACTTTCAACATCCCTGAGATCAATTGCCCGTCCGGCGAATAACTTCATCACCATTAGATCTTCTGCAGAACAGATGCGAAGTGGACTCCCATTCAGAAAATCAACCGTAACTGCACGATCCACCGCCTGCTCTTCGTAAGGAAGTCCAGCAAGCGAGATGTCGATCCCTACCCCGTCGCTTGATTTAACAAGCGCAACCCGGTTCCGAAGCGCAAACTCTCTGGCATCAGGAATCCTGCCTTCAAATTTTTCTAGCAGAATGTCAAGGTATATCGTCTCATTGCCGAACCCTGTCAATAACTGCACATCAACATCGCGTGTGACTCGGCTCTCGCCCCAATACTGAGTCGCAATTCCCCCAATCAAGCAACTTTTCCAGCCCTTTGAGTCGCAAAACGCTTGAACCTCAGCCGCCAGCTCAAATATTCGAATCATTGCGCAGCCGGGCAAAAATCCTTTGCATCTCGACGAGCCCGCTCTCTTCCCGGGCCGGCATCACCTTCAGTGCATGCGCAAATGCATCCGCCAGGCACTCCAGTGCCAACTGAGTGTTTTGCCCGCGCAGTTCATCGATCCGCACTTGCTCCATCTCCGGCCCGGCCTTCGCCCACTGCCTGGCAAGAATCACGCCTTGTTCCTTCAGGTTCAACTTGTGCCTCGTTTCTACCAATACTCAGCTTAGCGCCGGGGCGTCAATTCCGCCCTTGCCCCCTACAGCTTCCGCCCCGTCACCACGTAATCCAACCCCCCAAAAAACCCTTCCTTCACGCTCGTGGGCAACTCCTCCAACTCCGGCCGCTCCTCAAACGCCGGCGCAAAGCGCTTCACCTCCAGCCGCCCAAAACCCGCCTCCTCCAGATAAAAACACATCAACGCCGGCGGCACCGGCCGCGTATGTGACGGGTCCATATAAAAGTGCGTCGCAAAGATCGCCAGACACTCCGGATTCGGCGTCTCAAACACCACCACTCCGCCCGGACGCAGCGCAATCGCACACGCCTGCACCAGCTTCCACACCAGCCCCGGCGGCAAATGCTCAATCACCTGCGCACAAAAAATACCGTCATACGCGGCCGGCCCCTCGCTCCCCAAGTGCTCAAACACATCCACCTTCCGCGCATCCAGCCCCTTGCCCGCCAGCATCGCGATGTTCTCATCATGCAGGTCCACCCCTACCGCCGCAATCCCGCGCTCTTGCATCAACTCCAAAAACTCGCCCCGCCCGCAACCAATATCCAGCACCCGCTCACAGCCCGCAAACCGCTCGACATACCCACCAAAATGCGCCTTGATCTTGGCCGCATCCCCGCGGAACTTGTTCGCAAAATGCACCCAGTCGATATCCACCGGCACCTCTGCCGCACCGCCCCCGCCCGACACCATCACCGGCTGCTGCCGCACGCTCCGGATCTCGGCATAGATGATCCGCTCATACTCGACGCGCACCTTCTCCAGCTCGGACCAGAACCGCTGCTGCATCGCAAAATTCGACCGCTCCAGCGCCCCCTCATAATCCTTGTGCTGCGCCCCCACTCGCTCCTCAAACCGCTGCTCCATCACCGCCGTCCGCTGCGCATACGCCGCCTGCAGATCCGCCACCGCCCGCAAAAACTGGATCTCGTTCCGCCCCAACTTGTCTTCCCACTCCCGTCGCCAATTCACCCAATGGGACCGGATATCCTTCAACTCCCGCGTCTCCTGCCGCATCTCATCCAGCGCCGGATCATAACGCGCCGGAATCGTCTTCAGCGTCCGGTTCACCCCGTTCAAACCTTCCAGCACCGCATCGATCGACCGCACCATCGCATGGTTAAAGTCCACCTGATCCCGCACAAACCACCCCAGCCCGCGCGCAATCAGATTCTTCACGCCCTGAATCACCGCGTTCACCGGCCCGCCAGCCCGCGGGTTCACGCGTCCAATCGCCGCCACCTTGGCTCCCGCCTGGTCCCGCGCCTCCAGCACCGGCGTAAAGTCCGGCAACTCCAACCCATGCCACATCCCGCTTGGATACCGCGCCAGCACTCGCTCACGGATCTCGCGGATCGCCCGCTCCAATTCTTCTTCGTGCGTCAGTTGTGGCGGACTAGTCTTTTCGCTCATAGCTTGCCGTGATCTTCGAATAAATCCCGCCCCGCGGCGTAAAATCCCCCAGCACCGTCGCCTTGCGCGGCTTCGTCGCCCGCACAATATCGTCCAGCACCCGGTTCACGATGTTCTCCTGAAAAATCCCCAGGTTGCGATACGCCAACAGATACAGCTTGTAGCTCTTCAACTCCAGACAATCCTCGTCCGGCACATAGCGCACCGTCAGCGTCCCATGGTCCGGCAAGCCCGTCTTCGGGCACACGCTCGTAAACTCGGGGCTCGAAATCTCAATCTCGTAATCCCGCCCCGGAAACTGGTTCGGCCAGGTCTCAATCTCCGGCAGTTCAGCCGCTACGCCACTGGCAGCGTGGTCATCAGTGTATTGCTTCATTGTTCTTTGATCTTGCGGACCAGCAGGTCCAAAAATAGTCCAACATCGGTCACAATTCCCACCGTCTGGGAACTCCCCCGGTCACTTACCTTTGTCGCCACCGCCGGGTTGATATCCACGCAAACCATCTTCACCCAGCTCGGCAACATATTTCCCGTCGCAATCGAATGCAACATGCTCGACAGACACAGCACCAGCCCCGCATTCTCCAGATGCTTCGTATACAGGTTCTGCGCCTCATCCATGTCCGTCACCGTATCCGGCAACGGCCCGTCATCGCGCAAACTGCCCGCCAGTACAAAAGGCACGCCCGCCTTCACGGCCTCATACATCACCCCAGACTGCAAGCGCCCCATCTCCACCGCCCCGGCAATGTTGCCGCAATTGTAGACCGCATTGATCGCCCGCATGTGGTTCCGGTGCCCGTGCTCGGCCTGCCGCCCATCCGCTTGCCGGATTCCCAGACTCGTACCCAGCAAAGCTGCCTCAATATCATGCACCGCCAGGGCATTTCCCGCCAGCAGCGCATCCACCCATCCCAGGCGAATCAATTCCGACAGCGGTCCTCCACCACCCGTATGCACCACCACCGGGCCCGACACCACCACAATTTTCTTGCCCTGTTCCCGCACGGCCTTCATGATCGCCACCGTCTGCGATACCGCCGTCTCAACCTGCCGTTCGCTTGATACTTCATTCGACATGAAGCTGAAGCTCAGCCGGTCGCGATCCTTCGTATCCGGCACCACCCGGATTCCCCGCATCCCCACCACCACGCGATCCCCGGCACGCAAGTCCCGCAGCTTCCGGCACTCCGCCGTCTTGCCCGTCACCACCACCGTCGCGTCCATCCGCTGCTTGCCCACTTCCACCCATTCGCCGTCAATCCGCACCAGCGTCCGGTGATTCGTCGTCGAATAAAAATCCTCCGGAGCGCACTTATCCCGCTGGATCGTCTCAATCAGCGCATCCCCCGCATCCGCCGGCACACAGCCCAGCCCTAGCAACTGGCTCAACAACTGGTCCATCTGCTCCCGCGTCGGCGTCTCCACGCGCATCCGCAATTGCGACGGATCGCTATTCGTCCGTCCAATGTGGAAGCGCTCCACCTCAAATTTCCCCTGATACTCGACGACCGTGTCGAAGATCCGCTCCATGATGTGCGAATCGATCAGGTGTCCCTCGGCCTCAATGATTTCGGTGAACGCCATCCCCATAGGATAGCGGTGACGATAGAATCATGGCAGCATCCCATGAAACTCTTGTGGTTCCTTCTGCCTTTGTCCCTGGGGGCAGCGGACTTGTCCTTCAACCGCGATATTCGTCCCATCCTCTCTGAGCAGTGCTTCCACTGCCACGGTCCGGACCCCAATAACCGCAAGGCCAACCTCCGCCTCGACGTCGACAACCCCGCCCTCCACAACGGCAAACTCCTCGCCCGCGTCAACCACACCAGCAAGGCCCTCCGCATGCCACCCGTCTACTCGGGCAAAGACGCGCTCCCTGCCGCCGACATCGAAAAACTCAAGTCCTGGATCGACCAGGGCGCCAAATACGAGTCCCATTGGGCCTTCCTGCCCCCTCGCCGTACTCCCGGCGCCACCATCGATTCCCTCGTCCGCGCCAAGCTCACCGCCGCCGGCCTTGCACCCT